>NVWZ01000002.1 GCA_002746365.1 Thiotrichaceae bacterium | reverse complement strand
TTATCTTTAGGTTTTGATGCTGCTTATCGCTCTAGCCAGCATTATCGTGGTGATGAAGCTAATAACAATGCCAAAATTGGTGGTTATGCAATCATGAATTTACATGGTCGCTATAACGTTAATAAACACGTTGAGTTCTTTGCTAAGGTAGATAACGTATTTGATACAGAATACGAAACATTTGGCCTTTATGGTGAAGGTGATGAAGCTCCTGGACTGGATTTTGACGATCCACGTTTTGTAGGAGCAGGTGCACCACGAGCTGGTTGGATTGGCTTTAAAATTTCAATGTAAGCCAAGCAAGATCAAGTTGATCTAAATCAAAGCCGGAGCATGTTATGTGCTCCGGCTTTATTTTTATGAGTTTGATATTCGCGGTCCAGATGGTTCTGATTGGTATAGAGTAATTAACAAACTGACTCAGGCCAAAATAAAGGCACCGCAGAGTGCCATGCACTTTGCGTTTTTTTGAGATCAAATAAAGCGCATTGATAAATCAATCGCTTGAATGTCTTTGGTGATTGCACCAATTGAAATGCGGTCAACACCGGTCTTTGCAATCTCACGAACATTGTTTAGAGTAATACCACCAGAAGCTTCTAATTTAGCTTTGCCCTGATTCATCGAAACTGCTTTTATTAAGTCAGTTGTTCCGAAGTTATCAAGCATAATGATATCAGCGTTGGCTGCTAAGGCTTGTTGAAGCTCATCGAAATTTTCGACTTCGACTTGAATCTCTATACCTGGATGTAAGTTTCGAGCTTGTTGTACGGCATTATCAATAGATCCTGCAGCGTTAATATGGTTTTCTTTAATTAAGATGCCATCAAATAAGCCAATACGATGGTTATAACAACCTCCACAGCGAACTGCATATTTTTGAGCTAGCCATTGTCTATCTCGCTTCCACCGCCAAGAGTAATGCGGTCTATGTGGCGTATAAACAAGCCATGGCTGATGCACAAAATTCAGCTTCATTAKMTGTWCCANNGMACATTNNAGAAATGCMCCWACYMAACTRATGAAAGATATTGGTTACGGTAAAGATTACCGTTACGCACACGAAGAAGAAAATGCCTTTGCTGCCGGTGAGACCTATTTTCCTGAAGCGATGGGGGAGAGAGAGTACTATCAGCCCGTTGACCGTGGCTTGGAAGCTAAGATAAAGCAAAAGCTGGATCGATTAAGAGAGTTAAACAATAATAAGAAATAATAGTGGAATGGGATAGGACGGGTATTCATTAAGTCAAAAACATTATCGCCGAGTCGCTGACGAAAGCTGATTGTTATTTGGGCGCATAGATGACGTCATTCCGGTATGTTTTTAGCCGGGAACCATCTATCAGGCTTGCGCTGACCTTAGACATGGATACCGGCTAAAAGTATGTCGGTAAGGTGATGTCCTTATATTGTATTAATATTTCTCTGTGCCAGTACGTCTCTGCGGTTCAATTTTTATATCCTTATGCAAAAAACCTACCGTTCATCGGTTGTGTCAGCTAGTACGCCGCATATTTTCATTTCCTTACTATACTAAACAGTAACTTATATTGAATATTGAATGAAGATGACAAGAGATCAGGAACGAGCATCAGCCGACGGATATTGTATACAGGTTTTGATTATCAATGGAGAGGTGCAAAACCAGCTTTCTCATAAATCATTTTATATCGAAAACATCGGAAAAGGTGGCTTTCGTTTTTTATCAGATTTCAGTTTTGACCTTGAAGATCGCGTGCAAGTGCTACTCCGTTTCCCCAATGGTTACTCTCAAGAAGTATTAGGGCGGATTTGTTATAGTGAACCGCTTGATAAAGTTCAGTTTGCCTATGGATTTAGTGTAATCGAAGGTTTCTATTCGCTAAAAACCTCAGCGGGCTGACGCTAAACTTAATCGCATTGCCCTACGCGTTGCCATAAATCAGGCATTCAAACTAACGCGCCCAAACTAAAGTGACCCATTCAAATTCTGTCGAACCAGCCAGGCGATCTCAAAAACTATTCATTTTCATTAGCGTTGTTTTAAGTTTTTCGTTTAGCTTTTAATGTTGCTGAATAGGTGCTCTCATATCAACTTCGACAGGCTTGTGTATTAACAACTGTGGGCATGGTTTCAAAAGCACGCCTTGATTCTGAACGGGTCGTAAAGCCAGAGGGCACAAGCAATTAATAGAAGTGCCATTAAGTGTAGGTGTGAATTTATTCGCACGACGAACGTATATGTTAACTCTGCTGCGTCAATAAATTATTCGGCATCTCCCTATGCCTCACCTCTGCGGAACTTACGTGATAAATCGTCCCAAAAAATCTATTCACACTCACCACGTTTTGTTCAAATACTGTGTGTTTTTCTTGAGTTATTTAATATTTTTAAATTTAATTCGGTGGGGGTTAATGGCGGCTTCTTCACCTAGCCGTTTAACACGATCCGCTTGGTATTCAGTATAGTTGCCCTCATACCAGGTGGCTTTGCTGTCGCCTTCAAATGCCAGAATGTGTGTGGCTATACGATCAAGGAACCAGCGATCATGTGAGATGACCACGACGCAACCGGGAAAATTAAGCACGGCTTCTTCGAGTGCGCGTAATGTTTCAACATCAAGATCATTTGTCGGTTCATCGAGCAGCAGTAGATTGCCGCCACTTTTTAATAACTTGGCTAGATGTACTCGATTGCGTTCTCCTCCCGACAGATCTTTGATGAATTTTTGCTGGTCTTCACCTTTGAAATTAAAACGACTGACATAACCGCGAGACGGTACAGAGTAGTTTCCGATTGTGATGTTGTCTAAGCCATCCGATATTTCACCCCATACCGTATTGGAGTCAGTCAGGCTGTCACGTGACTGGTCAACATAGGCAATTTCTACCGTTTCGCCTGTTTTAAATGTTCCGGAATCAGGTGTTTCTTCTCCGGTAATTAAGCGAAATAGAGTGGTTTTACCTGCACCGTTCGCACCGATAATGCCGACAATGCCACCACGCGGTAAACTAAAACTCAGGTCATCGTAAAGTAATTTATCGCCAAACTTTTTGCTTATATTATTGGCTTCAATGACCAGTTCACCTAGTCGAGGACCCGGTGGTATATAGAGTGACTGGGTCTCTGAACGTTTTTGGAAATCGGCAGAGGAGAGTTCTTCAAAACGTTGCATTCGAGCTTTGCTTTTTGCCTGACGCGCTTTAGGGTTTGAGCGCACCCACTCCAGTTCAGCTTTAATGGTCTTTTGACGTCCGGCTTCTTTTTTCTCTTCACTGGCAAGACGTTGTTCTTTTTGTTCTAGCCAGGATGAATAGTTGCCTTCCCAGGGTATGCCGCGACCGCGATCCAGTTCGAGTATCCAACCCGCCACATTATCCAAAAAGTAACGATCGTGAGTGACCGCAACGACGGTACCGGCATATTCTTTTAGAAAACGTTCAAGCCAGGCAACAGATTCAGCATCGAGATGGTTGGTCGGTTCATCAAGAATCAGCATGTCAGGCGAAGATAAAAGCAAGCGGCATAGCGCCACACGACGACGTTCACCACCAGACAGTGTGCTTACATCAGCATCCCATGGCGGCAGGCGTAACGCATCAGCAGCCATTTCCAGCTTGTTTTCCAAATTATGTGCATCAGCAGCTTGAATTAAATTTTCAAGTTTTGCCTGTTCCGTTGCCAGTGCGTCAAAATCTGCATCGGGTTCTGCATACGCAGCATAGACTTGTTCAAGTTGTTTCTGTGCATCAATAATGACACTTAAACCTTCCTCGACATTGCCGCGTACATCCTTGCTTTCATCAAGTTGAGGTTCTTGTTGCAGATAACCTATACGTAAATCAGAGGCGGGACGCGCTTCACCGATAAAGTCTGTATCAACGCCTGCCATAATTCGCAGCAATGTTGATTTACCTGAGCCGTTGTAACCCAGTACACCGATTTTTGCGCCCGGAAAAAAATTTAAATAAATATCTTCGAGGATGATTTTTTTAGGAGGAACGACTTTGCCAAGACCATTCATGGTGAAAACGTATTGAGCCATAATTTTCTTTGATGAAATTATAAAGTCTGAATTATACGCATAAATACTTATGAATTGGAATGCTGTAAATGGTTAGTATTTGTTTTGCAAATCTTTAAATATGAAACTTCTTGTACCTGGCCTCGTCTTATGAGTTAGGGAGTCTCTGATTAGTATTTATTTGAGGAAAGCTCATGGTAAGAAAGAATGACAACAAGATTAGTCAGGTGTATTTTCAGGTAGACCGTTTTGTGCAACAAAATGGCGAGTGGTTTTATGTGACAAGAGAAGGTGTTGAACGGGGGCCTTTTGTTACAAAAGAAAGTGCAAAGGAAGATTTAACTGCGTATGTGTATCATTTAAATAACGTGGAGCAGTACGGGCATTACTTTTAGTTACGACTAAGCGGCTTTTGCGTCAAGWTTTCTCATATAGGTTTCAGCCCAGACTATTGCTTTGTAACCTTTCGGTGTTAGTTGACTGATGTGGACAATACCATCAATGATTGCAGCAAAGAGTAAAGCGGCCGCTGCGTTATCCTGGCTCCAGTTATAACCCTGCAGATTCATATCGCGCCAGGTTTTTATCATCGCTTCGTAATAGGATTCAGGAATCTCATTTGCGCAGTGAACCAATGCATAACTTGCAATGACCTTTCGAACAGCGGCTAATTCTTTATTCATGGAACTCTTTCCTTTGAATTCGAAGCGAGCAACCAGTATAACGCTATATTTGTCTTCAAGTATACCGTTTGTCAAATTAGATAAATACTAACTCAACGACTATGGGCTAAAANGTCCATAGGTTGCCTCAGAACGATTAAAATCTTTTTTACTATAAGAAGGTGGCAGCACTTTCAGAACCAGCAGCATTATTTTTATCATTGTTATCCTGAACGATAGTGAAGGATCTTATACACCGGCATTTAAGATCCTTCACTATCGTTCAGGATGACAAAATCAATTACTAAAGTCTTGCGCTTTGCATCTGATTCAGTTGATAAGGAGAAACTCAAGGGTTCAGTCAGTTCAGATGGTGTGGATTACAAGTCGGCTGCTGATTCAGTCGATAAAAATAAGGCAAAAGATTCCGTTGATATGGATAAAGCCAAAGGGGCTTTTGGTTATTGATTTAATGACCACGTCCGCATTGTATGTGGGCGCGGTATCTTATTGATTATTAATAGAATAACCAATAAATAGCGTTACTTAACTGGCCGTGTTTTTTTTAACTCACACGCGGGATTGCCAGATTTACCCCTTCTGGGCGAATTTCTCATTCGCCTAAATTAATATTCCTACTGCTTTATTTATAATTATCAGTAAGTTATTGATATACAGCAACACTGCTTATTTGATAAGATTGCGCCATTTTTAAACCCTCCATTTTATAAATAATGGGCAGCGACAGCCGTCGCAATAGATATTTAGGAGTTGGGATGTTTTCCAAAGATACAACGATTGAAGGTTATGATGAAGCGTTATGGTCTGCCATGCAGCATGAGGTAAATCGTCAGGAACAGCACATTGAACTAATCGCCTCAGAAAACTACGCGAGTCAGCGCGTTTTGCAGGCACAAGGTTCGGTGTTAACCAATAAATATGCAGAAGGTTACCCTGCACGTCGTTATTATGGTGGTTGTGAAAATGTTGACGTAGCCGAGCAGCTTGCTATCGAACGTGTGAAACAATTATTTGGCGCCGAGTATGCCAATGTGCAACCGCATTCTGGTTCACAGGCCAATGCAGCGGTTTACATGGCGTTGTGTAAACCGGGTGATACGATTCTAGGTATGTCATTGGCTGATGGCGGTCACCTTACGCACGGTTCTCACGTGAGTTTTTCTGGAAAAATTTATCATGCCATTCAATACGGTGTAGTTAAAGAAACCGGTGTCGTCGATTACGATGAAGTACAACGTCTTGCTGATGAACACAAACCTAAAATGATTGTTGCTGGTTTTTCAGCTTATTCACGAGTGATGGACTGGGATCGTTTTCGTGCTATTGCTGATTCTTGTGGTGCCTACCTTTTTGTTGATATGGCGCATGTGGCTGGATTGGTTGCAGCTGGTTTGTATCCTAACCCTGTTGGTGTGGCTGATGTAGTGACGTCAACAACGCATAAAACATTGCGTGGTCCTCGCGGCGGAATTATCCTTGCGGGTGAAAAGTCACTGCTGAAGAATGAAGGAATTTCCAAGAAATTAAACTCTGCTATTTTTCCAGGTACGCAAGGTGGGCCATTGATGCATGTCATCGCAGCCAAAGCGGTTGCATTTAAAGAAGCGCAGGAGCCTGAGTTTGCCATCTATCAGAAGCAGGTTATCGTTAATGCACGGGCAATGGCAAAAGTTGTTTTAGAACGTGGTTACAAAGTGGTCTCGGGTGGCACAGACAATCATCTGTTCCTGTGGGATCTCACGCCAAAATCATTAACCGGTAAAGTGGTTGAAGCCGAATTGGGCAAAGCGCATATAACCGTGAATAAAAATGCAGTGCCGAATGATCCGCAATCGCCTTTTGTCACCAGTGGTATCCGCGTTGGCACGCCAGCGATAACCACTCGTGGTTTTAGTGAGCAGGATGCGACTGATCTCGCTACCTGGATGTGCGATATTATTGACAGCATCGAGAATGATAAATCTGATTCTGCAGTAGTGGCTGACGTTCGTGAAAAAGTAACCGCAATTTGTAAACGATTGCCTGTGTATGAAAATTAATTTAATTGAAAGTAAACAATAACAGGGTTTAACAAAAAAATAATGTATTGCCCATTCTGTTCAGCGCCAGATACACGCGTCATCGATTCACGACTCACCAATGATGGTGACCAGGTTCGTCGTCGTCGTGAATGTGTGTCATGTACTGAGCGTTTTACTACATACGAAGGCGCTGAGCTGAATATGCCGCGTATCGTTAAGCAGGATGGTAGTCGTATGCCATTTAAAGAAGATAAGTTAGCAGCGGGTGTTATGCGGGCATTGGAAAAACGACCGGTTAATACAGAACAAATTGATGATGCTTTAAACCGTATWAAACATCAATTGCTGGCGGCCGGTGAGCGTGAAATTAATTCAGCCATAATCGGAAATTTGGTTATGGAAGAATTACTGGCGTTGGATCAAGTGGCATATATCCGTTTTGCATCTGTTTATCTCGACTTTAGTGACATCAATGCATTTCGTGATGCCATAGAGAAATTAGAGCAAACCAAAGCGACAAAGAAAAAGCATTAACCTTTATGCCGTTTTTTCTGCTTCGTCGATTAAGCAACTTTTGATTTTGAACGGCCATTATGACCAGTAGCGTTGAATACATGCAGCAAGCGATACGACTTGCAAACAAAGGGCGCTATAGTACAGAGCCCAATCCGCGAGTCGGTTGTGTCATTGTAAAAGATGGACAGATAGCGGGTGAAGGCTGGCATAAACGAGCCGGCGAATCGCATGCAGAAATAAATGCGTTAGCRCAAGCCGGAAGYCAGGCTARAGGTGCCACCGTTTTTGTTACTCTGGAACCTTGTAGTCATACCGGAAAAACACCACCGTGTGCAGACGCATTGATAAAAGCTGGCGTAAGAAAAGTGATAGCTGCAATGCAGGATCCCAACCCACTCGTTGCCGGAAAGGGTTTAAAAAAATTACAGGACGCAGGCATTGAAGTCGAGAGTGGTTTGCTGGAATCGCAGGCGCGAGAGTTAAATCCTGGATTTATAAAACGTATGGAAACAGGGCGTCCATYTGTGCGAATCAAACTGGCTATGAGTCTGGATGGTCGTACAGCAATGGCGTCAGGTGAAAGTAAGTGGATTAGCAGTGATGCTTCTCGTGATGATGTGCAACGTTTACGTGCAGAGAGTTCAGCGGTACTAACAGGTATCGGTACGGTGCTGGCTGATGACCCATCGATGAACGTCAGAATGTCTGCCCAGGAACTGGGTGTCGAAACAATTAAGCAGCCAAAGCGTATYGTGCTGGATAGCCAGTTAAAAATACCCGATACAGCAAAAATTATTAACAGGGAAGGCGATAGTGGCGGTGAGTGYGTTGTATATACCACAATGAATGTGGTTAACAAAAACGACTACCCCTATATAATCGTAAACAACGTGTCGCTGGATGGCAAAATAGATCTTCAGATGTTAATGAAGGATCTGGCAAAAAGTGAAATAAATCTGTTACATGTAGAAGCCGGTTCGGTTTTATGTGGTGCTCTTTTAAAAAATGACCTCGTTGATGAAATCATTATTTATATGGCATCACACATAATGGGTGATGATGCAAAGGGACTATTTCACCTGTCTGGATTAGAAAAAATGGAAGATAGAATTGCATTGAAATTAAAAGATGTGCGTTCTATTGGTAATGATATTCGTATTACGATGCAACCCTGTCACGCTGATTAACTGGCGGGTTGAAATTATTTAAAATAAGAGGTTATTAATGTCAACCGTTGTTGTTGCAATTAAAGCAGGAAAAGTCTGTATCGCAGCAGACAGTCTGACCAGTTTTGGCGATTTAAAACTGAGTTCAAAGTACGATGCCGCGCACGATAAAATTTTACGCCATGATGAAAATTACCTCGGTATTGTCGGTAGTGCGGCCCATCAACTGGTTTTGGAAAGTGTCTTCGCCAGTAAAGGAATAATAGATAAAGAAGCTGTAGATAAAAAAAATGTAGATAAAAAAATCGAAATCGACCTGTCTTCACGAATTTCAATATTTGAAAGTTTTCGTGCTTTACATCCGTTATTAAAAGAAAATTATTTTTTGAATGCTAAAGATGAAGACGACGACCCGTATGAATCGACTCAGATTGATGCACTGATTGCTAATCCTTTCGGGATTTTTGGCATACATTCTCTCAGAGAAGTAACCCAGTACAAAAAATTCTGGGCGATAGGTTCTGGTGCAGAATATGCGTTAGGTGCCATGTTTGCTGTTTATGATAAAGCCGCTACCGCAAAAGAAATCGCGCATGTCGGTGTGGCAGCGGGTGCAGAATTTAATAATGCTTCATCTATGCCTTTATCCAGTTATGTCATTGCTTTACAGAATCCTAAATCAAGCAGAAAAAAGACTTCGAAAACAAAGTCAAAAAAGAAATAATTGAATTATGTTTACTGGAATAATCGAAGCGGTCGGGCGCATCCAAAATATTAAACCTGTTGGCGGTGATATGCGATTGCATGTCGGTGTAGGGTCATTAGATATGGATGATGTACAACTGGGTGACAGTATTGCTGTAAATGGCGTTTGTTTAACTGCAGTTGAATTCGATAAACAGAGTTTTGTTGCCGATGTATCTAACGAGACCATGACATTGACCAGTTTGAAAGATCTTGCAGTGGCAAGTGAGGTTAATCTGGAAAAGGCATTGTTGCCCACGACAAGACTAGGAGGACACCTGGTGAGTGGTCATGTTGATGGTCTGGGTGAGGTGGTATCCATCAAAGAGGTATCACGTTCAATTCAGATAATAATTAAATCACCCGATGAACTAAAGCATTATATCGCGATGAAAGGATCCATCTGTATCGATGGTACTAGTTTGACCGTAAATAAAATAACCAATACTGATTTTGAAATAAATATCGTTCCTCATACCCAGCAACAAACGATAATTAAAAATTATAGACCAGGCACCATGGTCAATCTCGAAGTAGATTTGATTGCACGTTACCTGGAAAGATTGTTATTGAAAAATGAAGGTGATCCGAGCAGTGGTGTTACTTTAGAGTCGTTAGCTAAAGCGGGTTTTGTAAATTGAGTGTTCTCATATTAAGTCACAAAAAATTATTATGAAGTTAAATACAACAGAAGAAATTATCGAAGATATTCGCCAGGGTAAAATGGTGGTTATTATGGATGATGAAGATCGTGAGAATGAAGGCGATTTGTTGATGGCGTCTAGTGCAGTCACGGCTGACGATGTGAATTTTATGGCACGTTATGGTCGTGGCTTGATTTGCATGACGTTGACACAGCAACGTTGTGAGCAGCTCAATCTTCCTTTAATGATAATTGGTAGCGATGCGATTGAAAGCACCAACTTCACCATGTCCATCGAAGCGGCAGAAGGTGTAACCACCGGTATTTCTGCGAGTGATAGAGCGATAACCA
Source organism: Thiotrichaceae bacterium (assembly GCA_002746365.1). GTDB lineage: Bacteria > Pseudomonadota > Gammaproteobacteria > SZUA-229 > SZUA-229. The sequence goes on along the minus strand of NVWZ01000002.1, from coordinate 209,699 downwards.
TTTTAGCTGCCGTTAAATCGGATGCGACGCCAAATGATATTGTTCAGCCTGGCCACATATTTCCATTGAAAGCGCAACCCGGTGGCGTGTTGACTCGTGCCGGGCATACAGAAGCGGGCTGTGATCTAGCTGAGCTGGCGGGTTTGGAACCGAGCTCGATGATCGTTGAAATATTAAATGAAGATGGCACAATGGCGCGTCGCCCGGACCTGGAAACATTTGCTAAAGAACATGATTTAAAAATCGGTACCATTGAAGACTTAATTAGTTATCGATTAAAAAACGAAAAAACAGTTGAAAGAATTGCTGAATGTGATTTTCCTTCTGAGAATGGTGATTTTAAATTATATGCTTATCGAAACAGCCTTGATTCATTAATTCACTATGCACTGCTTCATGTCGATGGTGAAATGAATTCTAATGAAATCGTAACGGTACGCGTTCATATGAGAAATGCATTAACAGATGCATTGGGTTCATTAGATATAAAATCATGGCCATTGCAGGATGCGCTCAAACAAGTTAAAAAATCAAAGCAGGGTGTGGTTGTGGTGTTGAGTTTGCCGGATGAAGATGCAACTATCCTTCAATGGATGGCTGAACATTCCGATAATGATTTACCTGCTGTGGTAAAAACAAAACAACCCACAGATTTAAGAACGGATGGCGTAGGCGCGCAGATATTGATGGATTTGGGTGTGAAAAAGATGAAATTGATGACTGCACCAAAAGTTATTCATGGTTTGGCTGGTTTTGGTCTGGAAGTGGTGGGTTATGTTGCGGGTGACGAAAAATAGGTGGCGAACAAGAATAATCGTTATCTACTAATCGGTATCTACTGATTATTATTAAAAATAAATTAAGAATATTTTAGTGAGAAAGTTATGAGTGAAAGTAAATTTATTGAAGGCAGCCTGCAATATAAAGAAGGACGTTTTGCTATAGTTGTCGCACGTTTTAATGGTTATATCGTAGAAAGTTTGCTTGCAGGTGCAATGGACACGCTTTTAAGGCAGGGTGTTCCCGCGTCAGATATAACGGTGGTGCGTGTACCGGGTGCATTTGAAATACCCGTTACAGTACAAAACCTGGCGCAGTCTGGTAATTACAGCGCCATTATCGCACTAGGCGCAGTTATCCGCGGTTCAACACCCCATTTTGATATTGTCGCAAATGAGTCGGCAAAAGGGTTGTCTGCAATAGCGCTAGACCATGGTTTGCCCGTGATTAATGGTATTTTAACGACAGAAAATATAGAGCAAACCATCGAGCGCGCTGGAACGAAAGCCGGTAACAAAGGTTCAGAAGCCGCAGCCGCTGCCATTGAAATGGTAAATATATTTAGCGAGTTAGGTTGATAAAACATTTAATCCTTCGAAATATTGGCTTCGTATAATTATGTCAGATATAAATAAACCAGATGTAAGTAAATCTGGTATCAATAAATCGGATTCTAAAAAAGGTCTGGCAAAAGCGAGAGGCAAATCTCGGCGTCTTGCTATGCAGGCAATATACCAATGGCAAATGACGGCTGACAGCATCACGGATATCAAACAACAGTTTTTCGAAGATAACAATATGTCGAAACTGGATCCCGATTTTTTTTCAGAAATGGTAAGCGGTGTCGCTTCCTCGATTAGCGAACTTGATCCTTTTCTTGAAAAAAATATGTCGCGCAGCGTTGAGTCAGTCGATCCCGTAGAGCGCGCAATTCTCCGCTTAGCAACCTATGAATTTATCAATCGTTTTGATGTGCCTTATCGTGTGGTTTTAAATGAAGCTGTATCGATTACAAAAGAATTTTGTGCTGAAAACAGTCATACATTTGTCAATGCAGTTCTGGATAAAGTTGCAAAAGAAATAAGACATGTTGAAGTGAAAGAAAATTAGTTTTAAATTAATCAGAGGCTCCCTGGATGTATTCACTTGCAGCTGTCATTTCGGTCAGAGGAATTGATTTTATACAACGAGCTTTTAGAACGTTCTCTGGTCGAGATGGAAAATAATAATTATATCGCCGGGAATTTTTATGAGCGACTCTGAGTTTGATGTCATAAAAAAATATTTCACCTTTGATAATATTSKKGWKGMTKWRWWRYTKKMMSKKGRARASSWYTKSGSKMTKRYSARYGTWYMASAAKGYMWKSWRCYRYWWSWKASAWYMRAWWMRMWKATKGAMKGCRWRSRYTTSMMWAAGCAANNNTYWKYARAWRWTATTGNNWWTAAAGCCATTATGGTTAATTTAAGCGATCTTGCTGCGATGGGCGCAACACCAGCCTGGCTTAGTCTGGCTATCACCATACCTGATGTAAATGATCTCTGGTTACAGCATTTTTCTAATCAGATTAAAGCYGTTATTTCCGAGTTTAATATCWGTCTTATTGGTGGTGACACCACCAAAGGTTCACTGTCTATCACGATTCAGGCAATGGGTTTGAGTGATGCAGAGTCTATTATGCGAMGAGATAAGGCCAAAGTGGGTGATAAAATATTTGTTACCGGAAGCCTGGGTGATGCGGCGATAGGGTTAGAYGYGGTGTTAAATGATTTGGTTAATGAAAACCTTCAACCCTGCATTGAAAAGCTCAATCGGCCAATGGCGAGAGTRAGATTTGCAGAAGAAYTAAGTTTATACTCAAAATGTGCAATTGATATWTCCGATGGACTGGTTTCWGACCTGGGGCAYATTATTAGAGCCAGYCATTGTGGWGCCGATATAAATCTGTCTGACATACCGTTGTCTACCASTGCGATGTACTATTTTGAAAATTATAATAATAATAAAATTGACTGGYCCATGGTGTTAACACGAGGTGATGATTATGAGCTRTGTTTTRTCGYTAGCGATGATTATCAAAAAGAGATTAAAGYKCTGGCAAAAAAACATCAACTTCGGCTGAGTTGTATAGGCGAAATAACCAGYACGGATGCAATAACAATAYTARATAATGGKCAAAAAGTTGAATTTGAAAAAACRGGRTTTATGCATTTTTAAAAATAGCTAATGTCRAATAAAAATAGAAAAATAAATATTTATGAATTAAAARACCCCRTYGTATTTATTGCGATGGGGTTAGGTAGTGGTTTAGCACCTAAAGCACCGGGTACGGCTGGCACCTTATTAACRGTGCCGTTRGTYTATTTTCTGCAGCAACARTCWCAGYTTRTCTATTTTRTAGTGACGGCTTTTGTTCTTATAACGGGTTCGTGGATATGTGGGTATGCAGCAAAAAAGTTAAACGTCCACGATCACTCTGGCATCGTCTATGATGAAGTKGCCGGTTTTTTAATTACTATGTCGATAGTGCCGCATGGTTGGTACTGGATGATTGCAGGATTTATTTTATTCAGGTTTTTTGATGCAGCTAAACCCTGGCCGATATCGTGGTTTGATAAAAATGTCCACGGCGGTTTTGGAATCATGTTCGATGATGTCATCGCCGGCATTATTAGCCTATGTTGTTTATTATTACTGCAACAATTTATCTAGAGGTGCCTTAGGCCCCCTGAAAATGAATATGATATATATAATTCTGACTTTTCTGTATTCTCTGCGCCTCTGCGAGAAATATTGTTATTTTGTCTATGTGCGGGCCAGGAACGGACATAAAGAAGTGTATCTCGCGGAGGCGCAGAGTACGCAAAGGAAGAACAAATACTTTGTTACCGTCACCCCAACCTACGTGCTGAGACAATAAACTAATCCAGAATCGAAATGCCTTCATTGCCAAGAAAGTTAACCAGCTCAATCAAAGGTAATCCAATCAAAGCATTCGGATCGCTGCCTTCAAAGCGCTTAAAAAGCGCGATGCCTAAAGCCTCTGATTTAAAACTGCCAGCACAGTTATAGGGTTCTTCTTTATGAAGATAATTCTTAATCATTGTCGGGGTTAATGTTTTGAAAACGACGCTGTAGGGTACACAGATGCTTTGAATATTACCGCTTGCTGAATTGAGTAGACATAAACCTGTTTGAAACACAATTTTTTGCCCGGATGCGCGTGTCAGYTGTTTAAAMGCATTATCAAAATTACCGGGTTTRTTTAACTTTTTACCGTCCAGTACGGCRCTCTGATCAGAGCCAATGATTAACGCATTATTGTGTCGAYTAGCAATAATGCGYGCTTTTTCTATTGCCAGTCGAACCACCATCGATTCTACRTCTTCATTTTCCAGTGGGGTTTCGTCGATATCGGGTGAGTCACACTCAAAATCCAGGTGTAATTTMTCCAGAATGGCTTTTCTGAAGGGGGAAGTAGAGGCAAGTACAAGTTTCATATTGAGTATCGTGAATTATGGAAGTATCTGATTGTCATAAAGATAACGGTAGATGAATYCTGTATTTTATACAATTTATACCATTTTTGCATTTTCTTGCATTTKGAAGSTGRTTGAAGCCGTTGAAAAGTAAGGGAAAAGGATGAATAAAAGTTGCYTGATTATGTACAGAGAAAGCAAATTACTGTAATATAGGCGGATTATGCAGACGCAATTGYCAGAYATGTTGTCAGAATCRTTAAATTTTGTGCGGCAAGTTGAACTTAATCGGACAATCGARGGTRTYTACCCGATATCAAAATTGACACGTTTAAGTGAAACGCTGGCGAGTAAAGAGGGTGATGTYACGGTAAAGCTTGAGTTTGGTGATTGTGTTGGTTAYKCCTGTTTAAGAGGGTCGGTTTCGGCAAAGTTGGTRACAGAATGYCAACGATGTYTGGARCWGGTAGAAACRACCGTTTCAGGCAACTTCAAGTTTGCGCTCRTTCATAACGAGGAAGAGTTTGATCAATTGCCCGATGAGTTAGAACCTTATCTGATTGAAGGAGATGAACAGTCTCTGGTTGATCTAATTGAAGATGAGCTGTTGTTATGTTTACCGATGGTAACGGTGCATGAAGAAGTCTGTTCTGATTTTATGGCGACAAAGAACGAGGCGATGAAAGCAGCAGTGCTAACTGAAAGAGAAGCAGAGAAAGAGGCGTCCAATCCGTTTGCAGCTTTGAAAGCCATGCAGAAGTCTTGCAAAGGCGACAAGATTAATTAATTTTTTAGTGCAAATTATTTATTTGCTAAATACAGTTTAGGAGAATTCCGTGGCAGTTCAAAAGAGTAGAAAATCACGTTCAAAACGCGGCATGCGTCGTTCACATGATGCACTAGTCGGTGCAACATTATCAGTTGATCCAACATCAGGTGAAACGCATCACCGTCATCACATCACAGCTGACGGCTACTATAAAGGCCGTAAAGTTGTAAACACTGGCGAAGCGTTCGACGATTAGTATWATCAGTCATCAATCACTRCTTGTGAATGTTTGCAAATAAGTGGTGATTGATGGTTTGTAATATAGTATGGCRACTAATAAAACGGCAACTAGTAGTACGATAACCAGCAGTACGATAACCAGTAGTACGGCAACGATTGCGTTAGATGCCATGGGTGGTGACTTCGGCCCTGAAGTTGTTATCCCTGCTGCAGTTCATGTAGTAAAAAAGTACAACAATATAAATATTATTCTTGTCGGTGAYGAGAGACGTTTRCGCGACTGCGCTAAACARCATAATCTTCATCTCGATGAGCATTTTCAAATCCAGCATGCCTCTCAGGTTGTCGAAATGCATGARGATCCGCGACATGCTGTGCGTAAGAAAAAAGAYTCTTCAATGCGCGTGGCGATCAATATGGTCAAACAAGGGCGTGCAAAAGCGGTGGTGAGTGCCGGTAATACGGGAGCTTTAATGGCRACCGCTAAATTTGTAYTAAAAACCATACCCGGTATCGAACGTCCTGCTATTTGTACAACCATTCCATCGTATGGCGGACATACACAAATGCTGGATTTAGGTGCCAATGTGGATAGTACGGCTGAACAGCTTTTTCAATTTGCGGTGATGGGTTCTGTACTGGCTGAAGTTATTGATAGTACGGCCCAGCCCAAAGTTGGTTTGTTGAACATTGGCTCTGAAGATAGCAAAGGTAATGCGCAGGTTAAAGCAGCCAACAAGTTATTGCAAAATGGGCCGTTTAATTATATCGGGTACATCGAAGGTGATGACATCTATACAGATAAAGTAGACGTTGTTGTATGTGACGGTTTTGTTGGTAATGTCTCACTAAAAACAATGGAAGGTGTCGCCAAAATGATATCAGCCATGATGCGTGATGAATTTAAAWCATCAATATTTTCAATGATGGCCGGCTTAATTGCTATGCCAGTGCTTAACCGATTTAAAAAACGTGTCGATCCGCGAATGTATAATGGTGCATCTATGCTGGGTTTAACCGGTATTGTGATAAAAAGTCACGGTAGTGCTGATGTGTTAAGTTATGCCAATGCCATCGAAATYGCATTGCTGGAAGCAGAGAAATCTGTTCCTGCTCATATCCATAAATGCATGGAACCCATATTAAAAAAATATGAGTCTGATCGAGCTGCTGCTGAATCTCAGGCGGTAATGATAGACGAAAAACAACTGGAGTCAGAATCGTGAGTTACGCGAGAATAGCCGGAACCGGCAGTTATTTACCTGAAWATATTGTAACCAATGCTGACCTTGAAAAAACGGTCGACACCACCGATGAGTGGATACGTTCACGCACAGGTATCGAACAGCGCCATATCGCAGCCAAGGGTGAATATACCGTTGATCTGGCTGAACAGGCAGCACTTAAAGCGATGGAAGCAGCGGGTGTAACTAAAGACGATATCGATTTGATTATTGTCGGAACGACAACGGCTGATCGGGTTTTTCCCAGTACAGCTTGTTTGTTACAACAGCGACTCGATATACATGGTTGTGCTGCATTTGATGTGCAGGCAGTGTGTACAGGTTTTGTTTATGCCCTGGGAATTGCCGATAAATTTTTCCGTTCTGGTGCCACGAAATGTGCATTAGTTATCGGCGCCGAAACCTTATCTCGAGTCGTAGACTGGGCTGATCGTAATACCTGTGTTTTATTTGGCGATGGTGCGGGTGCAGTTGTTTTAGAGCAGAGTGATGAGCCGGGCATCTTGTCAACGCATCTTCATGCGGATGGTGCATACGAAAGTTTATTAACGGTTAATTACGGCATATCAACGGGTATGGATAAAATACTGGAAGGCGCTGGTGGCATTCAGATGAAAGGCAACGAAGTCTTCAAAATGGCAGTTAATACGCTGGGGCGAATCGTTGATGAAACACTGGCTCATAATAATATGGAAAAGAAGGATATCGACTGGCTGGTGCCACACCAGGCAAATATTCGTATTATAAATGCCACGGCTAAAAAATTAAAAATGTCCATGGATCATGTTGTTGTAACAGTCAATAAGCATGGCAATACGTCTGCCGCTTCTGTTCCGTTAGCACTTGATACGGCCGTCCGAGATGGCAGAATTAAACGGGGTGACATGATATTGCTTGAAGCTTTTGGTGGCGGTTTTACCTGGGGTTCGGCACTGATTAAATACTAGGGAATCTAGGAACCCCTGATTAAGTCTTTGGTGAATTTCAAATGAGCATCTTAAGCGGTATTCCCATTCTCAATTGCCGATCAATCGACATGACACTGAATTTTTATCAGCAGGCATTGCAATTTGTTATCGTAAAAAAACGTGAAGCAGAGGGTGAATTGCAATGGGTTCATCTAATGAATGGCAATACGACACTTATGTTACAACGTGTTACCGCACTATCGTTCTCATCGGATAAAGCATCACAGCCGAATATTGTATTGTATTTCTATGTTAGTAATATCAAAGAGATGTCGCATTTAATTAAAGCAAAATATAATATAAATGCTGATATTTCAATCACCCCGTATAAGATACTTGAGTGCCATATTTCTGATCCTGAGGGTAATCAAATAACACTGGGTCAGAAAGACRCACAGATGTYAGACGATTAATTTATTCNATTRAATGRCACTGACGTTCTGTTAATTTTAGGTACTGCAGATACACTAAAGCAATAAAACTATACTATTCTATATTKWATATYATCACTATTTCAGAGTCGGCTATTRCGGGGTCGKCCATCAGGAGAAACTATGAAAAATAATCACATGATTTTTAAATCCAYGACTYTAAAACTAATGAGCAGTATTATTGTAGTCRCWGCGTTATCTTTAGGTGGTTGCACYATTACGGATGTTACATCAAGYACYAGCGGTACGCTTGATACGRTMACGCCWGATATTACGTTAAATCAATTTGTTGATGTACGACTGGCATCGATTCAAAAAGAAGCGGCTGAAGGTCAAGGTGAAAACCTGGATGCATTGGCCGAGTTAATGGGCAAAGCAGACAAGCGTGCTTTTTCTTCCTGGATGCATGATAACTATAGTGAGCTATTTTCAAATTTAGAAAAATCTTCGCAGTTAATTTCACGTATAGAAACACAGAGTAATACGCAGATATAAYGTTTTATTAAATAAAAAGCGCAGTAGAAATAGTCTTTCTACTRCGCTTTTTTTGTGCCTGATTTAAAAAATAACACTATAAACAACATTAACTTACAGTAATATTCTAATTTAAAAAATATTAATAATTGTATTGTTTTCTGTAAGGATGCTGATATACAATTAGCGCTCCAATTAAATGAACGTATGGAGCTGTAATGGCAGATCGTGAAACGGGTACCGTAAAGTGGTTTAATAATTCTAAAGGATTTGGTTTTATTGAAAGAAAAGATGGTGAAGATGTATTTGTACACTTCAATCAAATTCGTGGTGATGGTTACAAATCGTTAGCTGATGGTCAAACTGTAGAGTTTACTGTTGTAAAAAGCGATAAAGGCTTTCAAGCGGAAGACGTCTCTCCTTGCTAGTGTTTAAATGATTCGGTGATACTGTCCGGGTCATAAATGTAAAAAAATACCTCAAGTCAGTTATCAACTGGCTGAATTATTGAGTGGTCCCACTTAAGATATTCTTTTGTGTTGTGTGACAGCGCGCCTGTAAAAGAAGTTATATACATTCGGATTATTTTTATATTGCCGGTAGTCGGTTCTCGACTCTTAGCCGACATCTAAAAGATTAAAAACGGTTAGTCCGCGAATAACGCAAAGAACGCGAAAAAAGCAAAAGAAACAATATTTTATTTGTGGTTTTTTTTGCGTTCTTCGCGGACAAGATTTTTTTAAAAGTCCGCTCATGGCCGTTAGCAGAAGCTAACCTAAAAGAACTAAACTTCCTGCGCGCGCTCAATCATTTCATCGGCATGAGCCAGCGATTGATCGGTGATTTCAACACCGCTTAACATGCGAGCAATTTCCTGACGACGTTGTTCTTTATCTAGAGTAACAACTTGACTGGTGGTTTGTTTTTTCTGAGTCTGTTTTTCAACGCGTAAATGTTGATGTGCCTGCGAAGCGACCTGAGGTAAGTGGGTAATGCAAATAACCTGATTAGTATTGCCTAAAGCGCGTAGGTGTTGACCGACAATTTCGGCAATGCCACCGCCAACACCACTGTCAACTTCATCAAAAATTAAAGAAGGAATCTTACTGCTGTTTGCAATAATCATTTGAATTGCCAGACTAATGCGAGCCAGTTCACCACCGGAAGCGACACGAGCAATGGGTTTTAGAGCCTGTCCGGCATTGGCAGTAACCATAAACTCAATCTGGTCGAGACCGTGTGCGGAACGTTTATGGGTAGAAGGGGAGATTGATATTTTAAACTCACCTTCTGCCATACCTAATGTCTGCATGGATTGCGTTATTTTTTTGTTCAGCCTGGTTGCGAATTTCTGCCGACTTGCAGTCAACTTTTCGCAGGCCGTTACGTATTTTTTTTCTAATTCTTTTTGTTGTTGTGCCAGTTGATCCAGACGTTCATCGACATGATCGATATCATCCAGTTCTTTTTGCAGTTCGGCATGTAAGGTATGAAGCGTTTCAGGTTCAACGCGATGTTTGCGTGCTGAATCCAGAATGTTTTGTATACGCTCTTCCGTTTGTGTTAATTGAGACGGATCAATGTCGATGTTCTCACCGTAGCCCTGTAGTAGAGTTACGCTTTCATCGATTTGTACTAGTGCTTCGGTTAGCATCTCTGAGGCAGGCAAAAGACGGTTGTCGAGTTCATTGATGTCAGAGAGCGATGCAATAATATGAGAGACAGCCGATTGTACATTTGAAGTTTCGTCTTCACTTAGCAGGTAGATTGCCTGTTCGACTGTGCTGTGAAGTTTTTCCGCATTTGCCATGCGTTTGTGCTGGCGGTTCAGGGTTTGGTATTCATTTTCCTCTACTGCTAGCGTGTCTAATTCTTTGGTTTGAAAACGCAGTAAAGCCAGTCGATCATTTTGTTCGTTGCTGCTTTGTTGTAAATGATTTAATTGGTCTTCAGTCAGTTTGAGTTCGACATAAGTATCACTGACTGTTTTTAATAAAGTGGAGTGGTTAGCATAGTCATCCAGTAGTTGGCGTTGTACTGAATTTTTCAYCATCGACTGATGTTCATGTTGGCCATGAATATCGATAAGCATTTCGGCTAATTCACGAATAATCTGTAAATTGACTGGGGTGCTATTTATATAGGCACGTGAACGCCCATCTTTAGCAATTCGACGACGCAATATGCATTCATTATCTGTGTTTAATTCTTGTGAAACTAGCCACGAGGAAACGGCATCCAGTTTATCAATGTCAAACTCGGCAACAATCTCAGCAAATTCACTGTTTTGCTTAATGCTGTCGTTATCTGCGCGATCACCCAGCACTAAATTTAACGCACCCAGTAATATAGATTTTCCTGCACCGGTTTCACCGGTCAGTGCTGTCATGCCTGGGCTGAAGTCTAGTTCCAGTTCATCTATGATGGCAAAGTTTCTGATGTATAAATGTTTTAGCATAATAGATTAGTTGTTAGGTGTAGCTGTGAATTTATTCGCACGCAGGTGGTCGAGTCAGGCTCTGCTGTGTAAATAAATTTGCACCTACMGATATTCAACTATGYTCACTCCAATGTAATTTGGCGCGTAAAATTTCAAAATAATTGTGTTGTTTAGGGTGCAGTAATGTAATTTTGTCTGATTTACGTTTTACTTTTATATGGTCRCCTACATGTACATCAGTCGAAAGGTGTCCGTCGCAGGTGGCTTGTGCAATGCCTTCTTTGGTGTTACAGATTAGAATGTCGATATGTGAATCTGCGTTAACGACTAAGGGTCGACTACTTAATGTGTGAGGTGAAATGGGTACCAGAGTAATGGCATCTAAGGTGGCATGTAATATGGGGCCGCCGGATGAAAGCGCATACGCTGTCGAACCAGTGGGGGTTGAAACCACAATGCCATCGGCTCGTTGGTGATTGACAAACTCGTTATCAATTCGAGTTTCAAATTCAATCATCCGGGCGACATCACGAATATGCACAACAACATCATTGAAGGCGTCCGCTTCAAATATTACTTTACCATCTCTATGTACCTGCATCTCAAGCAGGATACGTTGTTCTTCTCTGTACGAACCATTAAGAATATCATCAAGTGAAGTTTCGAGTTCGTCTGGAGAGATGTCAGCAAGGAAACCTAAGCGCCCAACATTGATGCCGAGTAGGGGCACACTGGCATGTACCAGTGAACGTACGGCATTAAGAATAGTACCATCACCACCAACAACGATGACAAGGTCGCAAGTTTTGCCGATGTCTTCACGGCTAGCCTGCTTGAAGTCATAGCAATTAATTGTGTCAGGAATTTGTTCATCGAGTACGATGGCGCAATTTTTCTTTTTTAAAAAGTCGAATAAAGATTGCAGTGTTTGTCTAACTGGTTCTGCATGAGGCTTTGTGATGATGCCTATGGTGTTAAATTTCATCTTGCTATTGTTCATTTATGTACACTAACATTGAATTTCATAGTGGGGTAGTTTTACTATCTTTTTTGAGAGTGTAAAGTACATCTAACGCCTCTCGCGGGCTTAATTCATCGACATTCAAATCCTGTAATTTTTCAACCACAGGATGTATCCGGTCGCTAAACATCTCAAACTGACCGGATTCCTGATGATTGCTGACACTCTGATTTTCCAGTTCCGTTAATTTTGATTTTGCGAGTTTGATGACGTCTGTCGGTACACCGGCTAACTGTGCAACTTGCAGACCATAACTTTGATTGGCCGGTCCGGGTTTAACGCTATGAAGAAAGACAATCTTGTCGCCATGTTCAATCGCATTGATATGAATATTATTAATGCCGCGTATCTCATCAGGTAGTGCGGTAATTTCAAAATAGTGTGTGGCGAATAAGGTATAAGATTTGTTAATTGTACTCAAATGATATGCGCATGCCCAGGCTAAAGATAAACCATCAAATGTGCTGGTGCCACGACCAATTTCATCCATTAATACTAGTGAGTATTCAGTCGCATTGTTAAGAATATTTGCCGCTTCAGTCATTTCTACCATAAAGGTAGAGCGTCCGCTGGCTAAATCATCAGAGGCACCGATACGGGTATAGATTCGATCGATGGGTCCGATGGCTGCACTTTCAGCGGGAACATAACTGCCGATATATGCCAGTAAAACGATGAGTGCCGTTTGTCGCATGTAKGTTGATTTACCGCCCATGTTGGGTCCGGTGATRATGCTCATGCGTTTCTTGTCGCTGAGTAGCGTGTCGTTTGGAACAAAGTGTTCATTAACAACGCGTTCGACTACGGCGTGCCGACCTTGTTTGATATTGATRCCRGGCTTGTTRGTTAATGTCGGGCAACGATAATCCAGTGTCTGTGCGCGYTCACTTAAGCAGCAAATRCTGTCTAATTCYGCAATGCCTGTTGCGCAAGTTTTTAACGGTTGTAAAAATGTCTGGAGTGYYTGTAATAAATCATCGTATATTGATTTTTCTAAGGCTAAYGCACGTTCTTTGGCGCTGAGYACTTTATCTTCATACTGTTTTAATTCTTCTGTGATAAAACGCTCTGTGGTTTTTAATGTTTGTTTGCGCGTGTAGTGYGCCGGTACATTGTCTGATTGCAGGCGACTAATTTCRATRTAGAAACCGTGTACGCGATTATAATTAACCTTAAGTGTTTTAATACCCGTTTCTTCGCGTTCACGAACTTCCAGCTCTTCGAGGAAAGCATTGGCGTTTTTGCTTAGTGCGCGTAGTTCGTCCAGTTCRTTATTGTAACCGGCTGCAATAAATCCACCRTCGCGAGTGAGTACCGGCGGATTTTCACAAATGGCACGRCTGAGCAGTTCAACRGTTTGCGGATGCGTTGTAATATTCGCTGAYAARTTTTTGATGAATGGTGCATGACATTGCTGCAATAAACCCTGTAACTCGGGTAACACCGCGAGTGAATTTTTGAGTGTTTCCAGATCACGAGGGCGAGTGGTYAAAAGCGCCAGCCGACTCATTATGCGTTCGATGTCACCAATCGAGTTCAAACAGAACTGGATGTCAGTGGTGAGCTGATTATCGAGTAACTCACCGATTGCCTGATGGCGTTGTGTCAGCAAGTCATGAYCGCGCAGCGGYGAGTGTAACCAGCGTCGTAAGCAGCGGCTACCCATGCTGGTCGTGGTCCGGTCGATAACCGAAGCCAGTGTGTTTTCAGTGCCACCGGATAGATTAATTTCTATTTCAAGGTTACGYCGACTTGCGGCATCCAGTACGATGACRTCATCGGCATTTTCAACATGTAATCCAGAAATATGCGGTAAAGCCGCGCGTTGTGTGTCCTGTGTATATTGCAACAAACAGCCGGCAGCCATAACCGCAGTCGTGAGGTCTTCGCAGCCAAATCCTGACAGGTCTTTGGTGCCGAACTGATCGTTGAGCAGACGGTTGGCACTATCAAAATCAAACCACCAGGGCGGTTGCTGACGCAGACTGGTCGTGCTACTCAGTGTCACGGAGAGTTCTTCATGCAAGGCCGCATCTTCAGACAATAAAACCTCGACGGCTTGCAGGCGTTCCAGCTCGGCGTAAAGTTGAGCTTTGTGTTTTATTTCGCAGACATTAAATCGTCCAGAGGTAATATTGAGTGAGGCCAGACCAAAAACATCATTTTTCTGGTGAATACATATCAGTAAATTATCTTTACGCTCATCCAGCAAGGCTTCTTCCGTTACCGTGCCAGGGGTGACGATTCGCATGACTTCACGATTGACGGGGCCTTTGGTTTCGCCCGGTTTACTGGTCTGCTCACAAATGGCGACCGATTCGCCACGTTTAATCAGGCGAGCTAAATAATTATCGGCGGCATGATACGGAATACCCGCCATTGGAATCGGCTGACCGCCCGATTTGCCGCGAGCGGTCAGCGTGATATCGAGAATTTTAGCGGCCTTTTTGGCATCGTCATAAAATAGCTCGTAGAAATCCCCCATACGATAGAACAATAAGGTGTTCGGGTGATCGGCCTTGATGCGCAAATACTGCTGCATCATCGGTGTGTGAGTGGTTTCGGTGGTTTTATTATTTGCTGTGGCTGTGCTCATAGGGCATAAGTGTACAAGATTTACTGGTGTGATGGCATGCTGTCCGATAAAGTATGATAATTATTTTTTGAGAATTCGCGATGCAATCGTCTGAACAAGAATTAACAAAACTGGCTGTGCAATTAGGTCAATGCATGACGGCCAAAAGCATGACACTGGCTGCAGCTGAATCGTGTACCGGAGGTTGGCTGGCGAAGATAATCACCGATATTCCGGGTAGCTCGGCCTGGTTTAGTTGTTCCGTCGTAAGTTACAGTAACGAAGCCAAGCAGAGCTTACTAGGTGTCAGTGAAGATGCTCTAGAAACATTTGGGGCTGTCAGCGCTGAAACGGTACGGGAAATGTCGGAGGGATTGTTTTTACGTACCCAGGCAAGTGTTGCTGTCAGTATCAGTGGTATTGCAGGCCCGGACGGAGGCAGTGAGGATAAGCCAGTTGGATTGGTTTGGTTGAGCTGGGGAAAGCACGATGAATCCCTATTCGCCGAGTCGTTTAATTTTGAGGGTGGACGCGAGCAGGTGCGGTTGGCTTCGGTTAAGCAGGCGCTGACTTGTTTGCTGGATTTGTTGGCTTGTGATTAGCAGGTTATTCTCGCTCCTCTGCTGGAACATGGGAATGAGAATATTGGAATGATGTTGTTTTTTTTCGATGCTATTTTTACGAAGATAACGATTTCTGTATCTGTTTTTCATTAACTGGATATTTAAGAACATTATGCAACTTAATGATATTATTTAATTTATCAACATGCTTGTATTCGTTTTTCTCCACTAGAACAATCACCTTAGTCTGTGCTGAATACTTCTGTAGGCTGTACAATAAAACATCCAGATTACTGATATTCACCCCTGCATAATTGTTGCCGTAGCCATAAAAAAATTCGGCAACGATAAAGTCCGGCTGTTGTTTCTTTAAGCCGGCTATCGCTTTACGCATGGAATTTAACTTCTTTTCTTTGATACCGAGTGATTCATACAGCGCAGTAAAATTAGGATGGCCTGAAGATTCGATGATGGATACAAGATGTGTGTCTGGCATGGGTGTTATATCTATAGTGATGTGAGTAGTGCCTGGGGTTATTCTACATCATCTATCGCAGAGACAAGGCATGCCCTTGTCTCTGCTCTATGTGGCAGGGCGTAGTTTATGTATCAGGTGGAGGCAGAGGTAAACCGGCTAGTTTGCAAATCTCATGTACGGGATCGGTATGAAACAAGCTATAAATATGCTTCTCATACGCTTTTTGTTCATGATGTGACTTGTTTTTACCACCGAGTTCTTTTACTAGTGTATGCATGGTAGGGCTGATCATATTCGCATCATGATATTCGCGAAAATAATAAATCAGCTCCCAGTGGTCATTAAATAGCTGGATGCTATCTTTCTGGGCTTGCTCTTTAGCAAAATTTTCACTCCATTCTTCTTCGTGTTGCAAAAAACCCTGTATATCGGTTTCGACACTTGTGCCGTTTACTTCTAACATCATAATGACTCGCTCCTAATTTAATATTTGAACCCGTTAAATTATTATTGTTATCTGAGAGCTTTGCACGAAGCATCTTTTCCGTCATGGCAGCGTTAAAAAAGGTCTCAAAATGCGGGGGCACGTAGTGTCAAACTCTGTGTAAGCTGCGCTTTTTCGACAATTTTTGCCTTGCCCTGACGAAAAATCTACATCGTGCAAAGCTCTCTATTTACTGCCTGTTTTTATTGTTTTTGACGCAACCGACCCAGAATCGTTAAACCCCACATTTAGAGCGGCTGTATGGCGATTCATCTATTAACGATACGCCTTGAAAAAAACTTTGGCAAGTAAATTTTATATAGGCATAAATAAAATTTATGTAAGGGAATTTATGTCTTATTGGCAATCTAAAAATTTTTTTTAAAAATCTTGGTTTTTAAACAGCAGAGGACTATCTGAGGGCAAATTTCTGTGTGATAATCACAAGATCTGAGAAAAACAGTCGAACACAGAAATCTACGCTAGCTCTGGCTGCGCCCGGAGATTTAAAAACTTGCTCACGGGTGACCACGCAATTTTTAAATTCATCCGTCACAGCAATATTTTGCCGGTCTTTTCTGTATTCAACCGACCTTTTCAAATATCTACTTACTAACAACAAATACTATCGAGGAGTTTTTAATGGACGACAATCGTAAAAAAGCACTGGCTGCCGCTTTATCTCAAATTGAACGTCAATTCGGCAAAGGATCTGTCATGCGTATGGGTGATGAAGGCGCCATACCTAATATAGAAACGGTTTCAACTGGCTCGATTAATCTGGACATAGCGCTGGGTATAGGGGGTTTGCCAAAAGGTCGCGTCGTTGAGATTTACGGCCCGGAATCATCCGGCAAAACAACCTTAACGCTGCACGTTATTGCTGAAATGCAAAAAGCAGGGGGCACCGCTGCTTTTGTTGATGCTGAGCACGCACTAGACCCTCTCTATGCGGGAAAACTGGGTGTAGATATAGATGAATTACTGGTTTCACAACCGGATACCGGTGAGCAGGCATTAGAAATTACCGATATGTTAGTCCGCTCAGGTGCGGTTGATATTGTTGTCATCGATTCGGTTGCTGCATTAACACCCAAAGCTGAAATTGAAGGCGACATGGGTGATTCACACATGGGTTTGCAGGCACGTTTGATGTCACAGGCGTTGCGTAAATTAACCGGTAATATCAAACGCTCGAATACACTGGTTATATTCATTAATCAGATTCGCATGAAAATCGGTGTTATGTTCGGTAGTCCTGAAACCACAACCGGCGGGAACGCACTTAAATTCTACTCATCAGTACGTTTAGATATTCGCCGTATCGGAGCCATCAAAAAAGGCGATGAAATTGTGGGTAACGAGACTAAGGTTAAAGTGGTTAAAAACAAAGTGGCGCCCCCGTTCAAGCTAGCATTCTTCGAGATTCTTTATGGAGAAGGTATTTCCCGCGAAGGTGAGCTAATCGACCTGGGTGTCGAGCATAAGTTGATCGAAAAAGCCGGTGCCTGGTATAGCTACAATGGCGATAAGATTGGTCAGGGTAAAGAGAAAGTGCGTAAATTTCTGAAAGACAATCCTGATATTGCTGATACTATCGAGCAAACACTACGTGATAAGTTGTTGGTTAAACCTTCGGCTGATGAAAGTGAAGCTGAATTAGGTGCGGTTGAAGAAGCACTAGAAGAGGCATAGTTCATACGGTTTGGTCATCCTTCGCTCTGGCTCAGGATGACAGGTCTGGTTATTGACTCGTTCCCACGCTCCTGCGTGGGAACGAGGTTTATGTAGGTGTGCTCATTCACCCTACATGGTTGTTAAAAGCTCCCGTATAGCGGGAGCTTTTATTATTTATAATAAGTTTTTTGGGTATTTATCTTGAGCGCAAAATCTGTTGCAGTCAGGTTACTCTCACGTCGTGAACATTCAACCCATGAAATTCGCGCTAAACTGTTGCAGCGTGATTTTGATGAAGCTGAAGTCGAGCAGGCATTAGTTGAGTTACAACAGGGTGACTGGTTATCGGATGAGCGATATGCTGAAGCGTATATTCGTATGCGCCAGCAAAAGGGATTTGGCCCCATTCGTATTGCCAATGAACTGAATGAGCGTGGCGTTAAAGAAAGCATCGTCGAAACATACCTGTATGCAAGTGAAGAAAACTGGCGGCAGACCTTAGTAAAAATGTATGAAAAAAAATACAGAAATACAGCCGTAGAGGACTATAGCGAAAAAGCAAAACGGATTCGCTTTATGCAGTACCGAGGGTTTGCCCTGGATATGATATATAAAGAAATATCATTCATCATTGTCAATAATAACAATTAGTTATAATATATAATTAAAGTAATTTATCATGAATATACCCGCGCTGAAAACCAGCTCAGAAGTAAGACATGCCTTTCTCACCTTCTTTAAAGAAAAAGGCCATGAGGTGGTATCAAGCAGTTCACTGGTGCCGGCAAATGACCCCACATTATTATTCACCAACGCCGGTATGGTGCAATTTAAAGATGTCTTTTTAGGCCGTGATAAACGCACTTATACGCGAGCCACCTCCAGCCAGCGTTGTGTCCGTGCCGGTGGCAAACATAACGATTTGGAAAACGTCGGTTACACCGCACGTCACCATACATTTTTTGAAATGCTGGGTAACTTCAGCTTTGGCGATTACTTTAAAGAAGATGCTATCAAATACGCCTGGGAATTTTTGACAGAAGTCGTCGGCTTGCCCGCGGAGAAACTCTGGGTAACGGTTTACGCGGACGATAGTGAAGCAGAAGATATCTGGCTTAAAACAGTCGGTATCAGTGCCGAGCGATTCAGCCGTATCGGCGATAAACCCGGTAAAAAATACCAGAGCGATAATTTTTGGGCAATGGGTGATACCGGTCCATGTGGTCCATGTACCGAAATTTTCTATGATCAYGGTGCCGATATCTGGGGTGGGCCACCRGGTACACCGGAAGAGGACGGCGAYCGTTACATCGAAATCTGGAATCTGGTATTTATGCAATACAATCGCAGTGCCGACGGTGAAATGCATAAGCTRCCCGCACCGTCTGTYGATACCGGTATGGGRCTGGAGCGATTAGCGGCCATCCTTCAAGGTGTGCATAACAATTAYGAYATCGATATTTTTCAGCATTTGATAAAAGCYGCRGCGAAAGAAACGAATACYARSRATCTGGAAAATAAATCRTTACGTGTCATTGCCGATCACATTCGCTCCTGTGCCTTTCTTTGYGTTGATGAAGTAATGCCTTCTAATGAAGGGCGGGGTTATGTTCTGCGTCGTATYATTCGTCGCGCCTGYCGTCACGGTCATCARCTGGGAATGGATGGATTGTTTTTCAGYAAGTTGGTGCAGCCYTTAGTTGAAGTGATGGGTGARGCCTATCCTGAACTGGTAAAAGCACAGGCGAATGTCGAACGARTTWTAAAATTAGAAGAACAACGTTTTGCYGAAACGCTYGATCACGGTATGAAAATACTGGAACARGATATAAGCAAGCTAAAAGATAAAAAAATCACCGGCGAAACRCTTTTTAAACTTTATGATACKTATGGTTTCCCCGTCGATTTAACCGCAGATATCGCGCGTGAACGTMAACTTGAAATCGACGAAGCGGGTTTTGAAGCGTGTATGGAAGCACAGCGCGAACGCGGCCGCAGTGCCAGCCAATTTGGTGTTGATTACAACAAGGATATTCAAGTCGAAAGTAATAGTGTTTTTACCGGTTATGAACAAACTAAACAAAACGCTACCGTACTAGAGTTATTTAAGGGTGCGGATGCGGTTGATACTTTGGAACAAGGTCAGCAGGGTATGGTTGTTTTAGATGAATCGCCTTTTTATGGTGAGTCAGGTGGACAGGTAGGCGACACGGGTTTGCTCACCTCGCCAACGGCACAGTTTCTGGTTAAAGATACACAAAAACAGGGCAGCAGTATTTTGCATATCGGCGAACTGCAAAACGGCACCATTAAAAAAGGCGATATACTTTCAGCAGAATTTGATTTAGAAAATCGATATGCAGTCAGTCGAAATCACTCTGCGACACATTTGATGCATGCTGCACTGCAACAAGTACTCGGTGACCATGTTTCACAGAAAGGTTCGTTGGTTGATGCAGAAAAATTACGTTTTGATTTCTCGCACTTCGAACCGGTTAAACCCGAACAACTGAAAGCCATCGAAAAAATCGTCAACGCACAAATTCGGGGTAACAGCAAAGCACTCGCCGATGAAATGGAACTGGAAGCGGCTAAAGCCTCGGGTGCAATGGCCTTGTTTGGCGAAAAGTACGCTGATGTTGTGCGCGTTGTTTCTATGGGTGAACGTCGTGATGATAAATCGTTCTCCACAGAGCTATGTGGTGGTGTACATGTTGAACGTGTAGGTGATATCGGCTTCTTTAAAATCACACTGGAAACGGGTATCGCCTCAGGTGTTCGTCGTATCGAAGCGGTGACAGGCGAAGGCGCAGACAACTRGGTCTYTGAAAAAGACCAACAGTTAGATAMCCTGGCGCATKTGCTTAAGAGCAGCCGTGATGAAATYAATGGCAAAGTTGAGCAGATAATCCAGAAGTTAAAAGATCAGGAAAAACAACTCGGCCAGTTAAAAAGCAAGATGGCATCGCAAGCGGGCAGCGATTTATCCAGCCAGGCTGAAGATATTGGCGGGGTGAAAATATTAACCGCACACCTCGATGGCGCAGACAGTAATGCCTTACGCGACACACTCGATCAGCTGAAAAATAAACTAGGCTCAGCCGCCATTGTTCTTGCCAGTGAAGAAGACGGCAAAGTGAAATTAATCGCCGGTGTAACCAAAGATTTAATCAAGACAATAAAAGCGGGTGAGTTAGTTAACATCGCAGCAGCAGAAGTCGGCGGCAAAGGCGGCGGTCGTCCCGATATGGCGCAGGCAGGGGGTTCGAATCCTGCTGGCATTCCACAAGCGCTAGATGCGGCGAAGAAATGGTTGCAAAGTCAGTTATAAAATTGAAAACATTTTTCACCACAGAGGCACAGAGAACACAGAGRTTTATATTGTTAAYCGCGCCKKMGGCGCGKTTAACAATAATAGCTTTTCCTCTGTGCCCTCTGTGCCTCTGTGGTGAATCGCTATTAAATCTTTTGACTTTTTTTCTACGCGCTAAACTATTGATTCATTGCAAGAATTAGCCATAACTTATATACTCCGCTTTTGTACTAATACCAGTCTTTAATTATGTCCCTGATCGTTCAAAAATACGGTGGCACTTCGATAGGTACTATCGAAAAAATCGGCAACGTCGCTGATAAAGTCGCGGCATGTGTAAAAAATGGTAACAAAGTAGTCGTTGCGGTATCAGCCATGAGCGGTGAAACCAATAAATTAATTGCGCTTGCTAACGAGATGAGTGAAAACAAACACGCTCGTGAGCTGGACGTATTGGTTTCAACGGGCGAACAAGTTACCATTGCGCTGTTGACCATGGCATTACTGGATCGCGGCTGTGATGCCCGATCATATACCGGTGCACAAATTCGTATGGTAACAGACGATGCACACGGCAAGGCGCGCATAAAAAATATTCAATGTGAAAACATGAAGGCTGATCTGGATGCCAATCGAGTGGTTGTGGTGGCGGGATTTCAGGGTGTCGATGAAAACGGCAACATCACCACATTGGGTCGTGGTGGTTCAGATACCACAGCGGTCGCCATTGCTGCCGCGCTAGAAGCTGATGAATGTCAGATTTATACCGACGTGAGTGGCGTTTACACAACCGATCCCAGGGTAGAGCCTAAAGCGAGAAAACTTGACCGAATTACATTTGAAGAAATGTTGGAAATGGCCAGCTTAGGTTCAAAAGTATTGCAGATCCGCGCAGTGGAGTTTGCAGGTAAATATAATGTCCCATTACGTGTGCTGTCATCCTTCGAAGAAGGTGAGGGTACACTTATTGCACTGGAGGATGATGGCGTGGAACAAGCATTAATTTCAGGTATCGCGTTCAATCGCGATGAAGCTCAGCTTACAATCAAAGGCGTACCCGACCAACCCGGTGTGGCTTCAAAAATATTAGGCCCGGTAACAGACGCCAATATAGAAATCGACATGATCGTGCAAAACACGTCGGAAGATGGTTTTACTGATTTTACCTTTACCGTCCATCGCAACGATTATCAAGCGGCTCACGACTTGCTTAAGGGCGTATGTGCTGATTTAGGCGCAAAAAAATTAAAAGGTGATGATGCGATTGTCAAAATCTCACTAGTCGGTGTGGGTATGCGTTCTCACGCCGGTATTGCAAATACTATGTTTGCGACTCTAGCAAATGAAAACATCAATATTCTTATGATTTCTACATCTGAAATTAAGATTTCCGTGGTTGTTGACGAAAAATATCTGGAATTAGGTGTGCGTTCGCTACACGAAGCATTCGGTTTAGATAGTGACGGACACCTAAAAAATCTGTAAAATAAGAGATTATCAACACAGCGCCCTTATGTGTATAAAGTGAAGGGCAAATGGTAAGGAATTGGAACTCTCGCGCTGTTCTGTTCTCTTATTTTCAGCAATACAACATGGAGAGAGGATTATGTTGATACTAACCCGTCGTGTAGGCGAAACATTAATGATCGGTGACGAAGTTACCGTTACAGTATTAGGCGTAAAAGGTAACCAGGTAAGAATTGGCATCAATGCACCTAAAGAAGTCGCGGTACATCGTGAAGAAATTTACGAACGTATCAAGGCAGAACAGTCTGAAACAGGGGAAGCTTAAAGATAAATTAAATAAGCTTGTTTAAAATACTTTACCTGTAAACAGAAGGCAGGTATGCTTCGCACCCGATGTGCAAATGCATATCTGTCTTTTTTATTGTAGGGCTTGTAAAAGCGTCACAATAAAAAGTTGAATTTAGAAAATCAACGGAGAAATGGCCGAGCGGCTGAAGGCGCGCCCCTGCTAAGGGTGTATAGGGTTTATAGCTCTATCGAGGGTTCGAATCCCTCTTTCTCCGCCATATTCTTTTATATGCACCAGTGTTTTCTGGTGCATATAAAAGAATATTGAGGATAACGAGGATTTGATAAGAACCCTTGTTCGAAAAAATCGTCGGGAACGATTTTTAACATCCGCGCAGTTTGCGGATGGCCCCGCAGGGGTGACTAATTTTGACTGGATCAAAATTGAATGGCGATAGCCAGCCGGGACGGCAAATTACAGGAAGTAATTTGTAGCGCAGGATAGCCCGAATAATCTCTTGGTTGGGAAAAAATAATGTTCAACATGAACAAAGTGCTAGCCATTTTACATTGACGCAACCACTAGAAACCTAGATAATGCGTCCTCGCAGCATTAGCGACAAATAATGCGCCTGTAGCTCAGCTGGATAGAGTACTCGGCTACGAACCGAGCGGTCAGGGGTTCGAATCCCTTCAGGCGCACCATACAATAAAAAAGCCCCACCCGTTTTTGGTGGGGCTTTTTTATTGTCCGCTGTTTTGAAAAGAATTGTTCGCCATCCGGTTCGAAAAAATCGTCAGGAACGATTTTTCACGACCAACGGGAGCCCTGGGGGTCGCCCACAGGGAAGTGGGCGATAATCCCTTCAGGCGCACCATATAAGTGTAACAACATCAAGCAGTTATCAACTCAGTTGGTCGCTGCTTTTTTGTTTCTATTGTCAGGTGGGTACTGTCAACTTAACTCATACCGGTATACTCTTTAAGCATGAAGACATATAAATGTTATCGCTACCTACTGGGAGTTATCAGTCACAGCTATATGGCTGTGCCATCAATTCACTCGGTACATGGTTCTTAGTTAAGTGGCTATACAAAAATATAATTTCATTGATGGCGCATATAGCAATGGAAAGGAAATAATATGGCAGTCGTTAAATAAAAAACAGCAGACTAAGCTGGTCGCGTTTTTTATATCTTTCTTCTTGTTCATGGAACTATTTTGGCGAATGATGTTTGAATYTCTCATTGCCTATATGCAAATACGTGATGCGCTACTTCGTACACAACTATAAGTAAATTTATGAAGATTACGTATTCTACCTGTTTCATCTCCTGTATTATTTTTAGCTGTGTTAGATGGAGTGAAAAGAGATGAAAAAATAGATATAGTAGTCAGTAATGACATACAAAGGTTGAAATACATCCCCATTTTTATGGTGGTGAAAACGGGGGGTAAGAGAACAATGAAATGGTCCTTCAAACTGATTCGTCTTGCCGGCATAGATGTTTATGTGCATGCGACTTTTTTTATCCTCATCCTGTGGATCGGTCTGAGTTACTGGCAGCTATCTGGCACTATTGAAGCGGTTGTCAACGGTATCAGTTTTATCCTGGCACTGTTTGCCTGTGTTGTCCTGCATGAATTTGGTCATGCACTGACAGCGAGGCGCTATGGTATTCGAACCTTACATATCACGCTGTTACCTATCGGCGGTATGGCGGCGATGGAACGTATGCCAGAAGATCCTAAACAGGAAATATTAGTTGCACTGGCAGGCCCGGCGGTTAACCTGGTGATTGCAATCGGACTCTGGTTCTTGCTTTCAATCAACAGTGCCCTGGTTTCACATGAACCGCTTACTCTGACTAGTGGTTCATTCATAGAGCGTTTGCTGCTGATTAATATCATACTTGCGGTGTTTAATCTCGTACCCGCATTCCCAATGGATGGCGGACGTGTGTTACGTGCYGCAYTGGCCATGYGGATGAATCATAACCGAGCTACCCAGATAGCCGCTAAAGTCGGTCAAGGCTTTGCGCTTTGTATGGGATTATTAGGCTTACTGTACAACCCGTTTTTGATTTTTATTGCATTGTTTGTCTGGATAGGCGCGGCGGCAGAAGCCGGTCTCGAACARGTTAAAACGACTCTTTCAGGTATTACAGYAGGTAAGGCSATGTTGACYGACTTYGAAGYATTGTCACCTGATGAACATCTAAGTCGTGCAATACAACTAACRCTGACTGGTAGCCAAAAAGATTTTCCAGTGATGCAGGGCAAGAATGCAGTYGGCGTACTTACGCAGACTGACTTGCTMAAAGGTTTGCAGGAGCATGGTGAACACACACGAGTGAGTGACTGTATGCAAACTACAGTACAAAGTGCAGAAATACAYGARTCACTGGAAAAAGTGATGCAGCGATTACAGAGTTGCCAGTGTAGTTTGCTCACCGTGAATGAAGCGGGGAGATTGGTTGGTATCGTTAACCTYGATAATATTATGGAATTGATTTCGATTCAWACAGCATTGSAAGCAGGGCAGCAGCAAGCCCGATGGCGGGCATGAATTAGTTTTTATTATGAAAGCATTTCAGACAGCGATATTTTGGATTAGCCTTTATCTGCTCTTGATATTGGCGCCATTATTGTTATTGATATTTGACGAGGTTCCTCCCGGCTCGGGGTTCTGGTGGGGCTTTTCTATGGCCTTAGGTTTCGCTGGCGTGGCGATGATGGGAATGCAATTTTTACTAACTGCACGTTTTCGTCGCGCTAGCTCACCATGACCGCTGTGGTTAATCTATGGTAATAAATGCTGGTAAGATGTGATCTTTAGAGAGGAAATCGAATTACTAAAACAACGCCTGAATTTACATCTAATGGATGTGAAGGTTGTCACTCCATTGCCGGTAAAGGTAATCCACGTAACCCGTTAGATAATGTTGGAGACAGGTATTCGGCAGAAACTTTACGTGATTACATCATCGGCGCGGATTATTTACAAAATGAATTACCTGATCGCATATACAAAAGGAAACAAACTTATAGATCGTTATCAGTTGATGACCTTGACTCTCTGGTTATCTATATGCAGAATTTATCCATAAAGTCAGAAAAAAANGAGTAGTRTTTTAGAGCGGTGACTACCGCAGATACTGTGGAAATAATAATGCAACAAGGTTTAATAATTGCAGGTATGTTGGCAGGTGGTCTCGGCCTGTTTATGTTGGCGGTTAATATGATTACCGACGGACTTAAGTCTGCTGCTGGTCATGCTTTGCGTGGCTTGCTTGGTAAATGGACGCGTTCACCYGCTCACGGCGTKCTTACCGGTTTAATGATTACCGCCATCGTGCAATCATCAAGYGCCGTCACCGTTGCTACCATCGGTTTTGTAAATGCTGGGCTTATTAGTATGCATAAGTCCTTAGGTATAATTTACGGTTCGAATATTGGCACCACCATGACCGCATGGATAGTAGCTATTGTCGGTTTTAAAATAAATATCGAAGCGTTTGCCCTGCCGATTATCGGCATTGGTATGTTGCTGCGTTTAACCGGCGGCGAGAGTAGRCGTGCGAACTTTGGTTTGGCACTGGCTGGATTTGGTTTGTTCTTTATTGGCATTGATGTGCTTAGAGAAGCCTTTGATAGCCTGGCAATAACCATTGATCTGAATAAATTTACTGTAGAMGGTATTTGGGGYGTRCTGCTTTTTGTCGCTATYGGTTTCATGATGACAGTACTGACTCAATCCTCAAGCGCAGCCATCGCTATTACTTTAACGGCAGCTACTGGCGGTGTTGTCGGACTTTATGCTGCAGCAGCGATGGTTATCGGCGCGAATGTAGGAACGACATCGACAGCAGCTATTGCTGTTATTGGCGCCACCTCAAATGCTAAAAGGGTAGCCGCTGCACATATTGTTTTTAATGTCGGCACTGGAATAGTCGCACTGTTGTTACTGCCGTTGTTATTCTGGATAGTACAAAACACCGAGAAACTGCAGGGATTAGAAACAGTTCCAGCTGTGACATTAGCCTTATTTCACACCACCTTTAATATATTAGGTGTGATATTGATGTTTCCATTTAATCGCCGCATGGTTGTTTTTCTAGATAAACTATTTGTTACGCAAGAAGAAATCGAAGCGCGTCCGAGATACCTGGATAAGACTGTTGCTGTAACGCCCTTGCTTGCGGTGAATGCATTGGCTTTAGAATTGTCACGCATAACAACGGTAGTAAGACGCATGTCTCTCGAATCAATCAGTAGTAAATTCGAGCCGAGTATGCGTATTCGAAGAGATTTTATCATCGTGCGTAAACTCTCCAGTGAAGTCGCTTCATTCATCACGCAGTTAGAAAGAGGCATGTTGAGTAAAGACATATCTGAACAACTGGCTAAAGTATTGCGGACAGAGCAGCACTTATTGTCATGTGCAAATCAAGCCCTGGAAATTGCCAGAATGCAGGCAGAACTCGATGTGGTTACCGATGAAAAAATAATGGAAGGTCTTTCTCGTTATCGTGAAGAGGTTGTTAACCTGATAAAAATAGCGAACCCCGAAGACGATGGCTTTTCTTTTTCTGACTGTGAATTACAGCTGGAAAAAATCCAGCTTGCATATGACGATGTAAAAGTCGATTTACTGAATGCGGGTGCRGAGTTGCGTATAGCAATCCCCGTGATGATTGATATTCTGGAGCAGAATAGTCGRATCCGACGCATGCCCAGGCAAATGGTTAAAGCGATGCGTTACCTCAATGAGTTATCAATGATCGCCGAAGTAAGARCACCCGAAACTGAGAGTGAATTAGAAATCAAGCAGACRGAGAATGCTGTTGAGATAAAACAGGATGAAGTAAATATTGAGAATCAACAAAAGCAGTAGTTTGTTGCKTGATAATATGAGCTYAAGGGTACAAGCAATTAATAGATRTGCCCTTAAGYAGACRAWTAACTTTGCATAGATCAAGTTATTGCCAGGTTATACGAAGCAGCGAGCGAATTGTATTGCGAACAGATGKTTACCAGTAGAAAATAAATCTATCAATGTAATTAGACGGGCRAAAATWACCTGAGGTCACAATGGCAAAATTAACATTCTACGGCGCAACAAAAGGTGTTACWGGYTCTTCTTATATTTTAGAAACRGGTGRCAAAACAATTTTATTAGACTGCGGACTTTTTCAAGGACGCCGTGAAGAAGAAAAAGCCAATAAAAAACCGTTTTTATTCGATGTAAAGAAAATTGATGCTGTAGTTTTGTCGCATGCACATCTCGATCATTCAGGACGATTGCCYAAGTTAGTCGCAGACGGTTACCATGGCGCATTGTACATGACAAAACCTACCTACGAGCTGTTAGAAATCATGCTTAAAGATGCCGCGTTTTTACAGCAGCGTGATACAGAGTGGGAGAATAAGCGCAGACGTCGAGCAGGAAAAAAAGAAATAGAACCCATATATACCATGGAAGACGTGGAAGCTGCYCTGGAACTATGTGATGGTTCAACTTATGCTCACCGTCGCGAAATAGTTGAGGGCGTTGAAGTCTGTTTCCGCGATGCCGGTCATATTTTAGGTTCTGCAATTGTCGAAATATTTATTACTGAAAACGGTACTGAGAAGAAATTAGTTTTTTCCGGTGATCTTGGTAACAGTTGTGCCGCTTTATTACGCGACCCTGAAATTGTTGAACAGGCAGATGTGTTATTGCTTGAATCTACCTATGGTGATCGCAATCATCGGCCGATGAATGAAACCTTAGAAGAATTTGAAAATATTATTGTTGACGCTTCGGAGAATGGTGGTAATATTTTAATTCCGTCATTTGCTGTTGGTCGTACGCAAGAAATAATATTTCGCCTTGGCGAGTTATATCAGAAGGGTAAGTTGCGCCAACAGGCGGTTTACTTAGACAGCCCCATGGCTATCGCGGTAACAGAAGTTTATCATCGATACCAGAATGTGTATAACAGTGAAGATGTCGCAGCCATGCGACAAGGAAAATCGAGTAGCTTGCATACCTTCTTACCCGTGCTGCGTTATTCGACTTCCACTGAAGAATCGATGTCATTAAATAAGCTCGAAGCAGGCGCTATTATTATAGCTGGTAGTGGTATGTGTACAGGTGGTCGCATACGTCACCACTTCAAACATAATTTATGGCGACGCAATGCACATGTCATCATCGTGGGTTATCAGGCGAACGGTACGCCGGGTCGAGCATTGGTCGATGGCGCAAAAGTTTTTCGATTAGGAGGCGATAAAATTATTGTTAATGCAGCAATTCATACTTTGGGTGGTTTTTCTGCACACGCCAGTCAGTCACAACTTATCGAATGGATAAGTCATTTTGAAAATCCTCGGCCAAAACTTTTTCTTATACACGGTGAAGCTGAAGCAAAGCTTACGCTGCAAAAACGTCTTGCTGATGAAGGCTGGCAAGCAAATATACCCGGTAGCGGTGAGAGTTTGACGTTCTAAAGGGTTACAATGAACGCAAGCACTGCCAGTTACACAATTTTTTAACGAGAAATAGTTATAGCTATTGTTGAATACAGATTGCCATTCATCTCTCTCATAAGTTAATGGGACAGCAGTGAGCGTTTATATGTATTCATGCTTGATGTGTATACAGGATGACTTAAGTTGACAGTATCGTCGAAAGGAGCTGTTTGTCACTCTGTCCAATGCAGAAGCATTAGTTCGAACGCGGTTCGATGCGTACGCCATCCTCGATATCGTTACTGGGATGATTAATAACCGTTTCACCTTCTTTCACGCCATCAAGTATCTGTGCGGTTAAGCCGTTACGTTGTCCGACTTTTACTATGCGGCGTTTTGCGTTTTTGTCTTCGATGACAAAAACCGCCCAGCCTTCTCGATAACGAAACAGGCTGCTAGCCGGTACCTGTAAAACATTATCTTCATGCCAAAGTATAAATTGTGCTTCCACTCGGTAACCATCACCCAGACGTTGCCATTGCTCGGCTGGTGAGGTGAAGTCGGAGATGATCAAGACCCGCTGTTCTTCCACACCCAGAGCGGAAATTTTGGTAAAACCAGCGGGTTCGATAACACGCACAATACCTTGCAGCGGTTGTTCACCACCCCAACGATCAAACAAAACTTTCATCCCCGGTTTGATTTTTACGGCATCAGCGGAGAGTACATCCACTTCTACTTCCAGTGCGGACGGGTCACCAACTTCGAGCAACGGCTCACCAGTGCGCACCGGGCCTTCACATTCACGCACCAATTTGAGTATTTTGCCGGTAATCGGGGAGCGCACTGGCACCCGTTCGGTGATTTCACCGTTGCTGCCAGCGGTGTATTCAAGTACGGTGCGGGCTGATTCCAGTTCATGTCGGGTCACCTCAATATTGAAATAGGCCGAGCGTTTTTCGGCAGCGCTGGTCTGTACTTCGGTGCTGGCTTTGTCGAAGGCATCGCGTGAAATTACGCCTTTTTCAACCAGTTGTTGCAGACGCTTGAGTTCGATTTCGGCCAGGTGTGCGGCTGCTGTAGCTGCATTAGCTTGTTCTTCTGCTGCACGCAGGGCGGATTCAGCAACGGCCACTTGCGCTTTCGCCTGGGCACGGCTACGCGGATCCAGCACCTGCGATTCCAGCGGTGTAATACCCAATAGTATCTGATTGCGTTCTACAGGGTCGCCAACATTCAGTTGCACTCGGCAGGCCACGCCATCCACCGGCGCAGAGATGATGTAACGATCAATCACTCGAGTACGGCCTTCTTCTTCAATAGCGACCATTAACGGCGCACGTTTGACGGCAACGGTTTCAACTAAAATGGCCTGTGGCCAGTAGCCCCATATCAGTAATACAATAATTAGCACGGCTATGATGGTGATGGCCGGATGTTGTCGCAGCGGGAGTTGTTTTAGAGAGATGTGCATCGATTTACTCCTTGGATTTGAGTACGGCGACCATATCGAGATGGGCCAGGTTACGCCAGATCATCAAGGCGGAAATAAGGGATGAAACAATCACCACCATGGTAGCAAAAGCATAAACATTCTTACCAAGCACCAGTGGAATGCGATACAGATCGCTGTCGAACTGGAACGCCAGATAAGCACACAGGCCATAACCAATGAGCAGACCCAGTGGAATGGCAACCAGTGTTAGCAGAGCCATTTCGCCCAGTAAAATATAAGCGACTTCTCCGCGTTGAAAACCCAGTACGCGTAAGCTGGCCAGTTCACGGTTGCGCTCAGACAGCGCAATACGCATGCTGTTGTAGATGACACCAAAGGCAATACTGCTGCCGAGCAGGGTGGTGATAAAGGTAAAGAATAATATGGTTTCGTCCATGGTCTTATAGAAGGACTTAATCGCTGACTTTTGTTCAACTACACCAGCAATGCGCGGCATATCCTTGAGTTCGGCATAAACCTCACGCTGATAATGCTTATCCACTTTTAACCAGGCACCGGAGATGGCATTGTCTTCTTTTAGTAGTCGATTTAACGTTTCGCGTTGCATGTAGGCATTAACCCCGAGATACTCTTTGGCAAGACCCACTACCGGCACCTGAATAGTCGGCCGATTGCCTTCTAACACTTCGATGGTGAGCATATCACCCGGCTGAATATGCAGTAGTTCCGCCAGATAATCGGTAAGAATAACACCCTGTGGTGGCAGCTTGATGACTTTCAGTTCGGTATCGAGCAGCCGCATAAGCTCGCCATCAGCTTGAACACCCTGTACCGAAGTGCGGTAAGAGCGGTGTTCAAACTGCAACTTCGCTGGCACTGCGCGAAAGCCTTCAACATGTTCTACGCCTTGTAAACTACGTAAAGAATAGAGTGAACGCTGCGAGCTCGGCTCGGTAAATATCGCAGTGAGGTCACTGCGCTGGCTCAAACCAAATTGTACCTCTACCATTTCCTTGATGGCGCCTTTCTGAAACCCACCGACCATCATGGTACCGCAGGCCATGCTGATACCGAGCATTGTTAACAGCGACTTTAGTGGGCGGCGTTCAATATGGCGCAAAATCATACGTGTCGGTTGCGAAAACCAGCGTTGTAAACCCAGGCGTCCGAGCAGGGTTGCGTGATAGATTGCAGGGGTTTCCGCGCGCATGGCCTGTGCGGGTGGCAGTCGGGCGGCACCGCGCACGGCATACAATGTACCGAGAATGGCAACGCCCATACTGACCACGGTAGCGGCAATAATCACCTGTGGTTTAAGGACATAGATCATAAATGGCAGGCTGTAAAATTCCATATAGATGTTGCTCATGCCTTTGCCCATCCAGATGCCGACACCGATGCCACCGACGATGCCAAAGCAGACAATCATCAGCACCAGTTTGGTGTAATGCCAGCCCACAGCAAAATTACTGTAACCAAATGCTTTGAGCACAGCGATTTGTTCGCGTTGCAGACTGATAAGGCGACTGGTAACGACGTTGAGTAAAAACGCTGCTACGCCAAAAAAAATAATCGGGAATACAGTAGCAATGGTTTTTTGTTGTTTGAGTTCTTCAGTCAAAAAACGATTGGAGAGTTGATCTTTACGGGCATAAGCACCGATGCCACCGTAAGGTTTTAGCAGTTCATCCAGGCGATCAATAATATCCTGCGCATTGCCGCCCTTGCTTAGCGTGAGCGAGACATTATTAAAGGCACCGTCCATATCGTAAGCCGTTGCCAGTGGTTTGCGCGCCATCCACAACACACCATAACGCTGATAATCAGGAAACATGGCACCGGGTGCGATTTGATAAATATATTCTGGAGACAACGCGTGGCCGACGACGGTGAGTGCTTTGCGCCGACCATTAATGGTGGCGCGCAGTTTGTCGCCAGGTTGCAGGTTATGGGCGCGCGCAAATTCCTCGCTGAGTATCACTTCATTGTCGTGGCCAGGTTCAAGCAAGCGACCTTCGCGCAGATAAATCTGGTTTAACAGACCGCGACTATTATCGGGTAGCGACAATAGATGGCCACTGACGGGATCGTCAAAGCCAGTGACATCGAGATTTACGTAAGCAACCACGCGCGTTTCAACTTTATTAACGCCGGGAATTTCTTCAATACGTTGTACCAGTGACAGCGGTGCGCGTTTGAGTGTGGCAAACACCTCGGCAAAGTGATGATCGCGGTAATAGTTTTCGCGGGTATCATACAATGAGTCGAGTGTACTCAGCGACATGATGAAAATACCAACACCGCCGACAATAACCATGGCAATCGCCAATGCCTGCATGCGCATAGCCCACAGTTCGCGCCAGAGTTTTTTGTCGATGGCTTTCATGCTGCGGTTTTCATGATGTGGCTTTTATCATGTTGTCACCATCGGAGTTCGCCAGGGGCGAGTTTAGTCTCATTGACATGCCTCTCGCTGATACGGCCATCAGTTAAGCGAATCACCCGATCTGCCATTTGTGCAATACCGGCATTATGCGTGATTACCGCAGTGGTGGTGCCCAGTTCCTGATTAACCCGTTGTAGCACTTCCAATACCACGATGCCGGTTTTGGAATCGAGTGCGCCCGTTGGTTCGTCGCACAATAACACATCAGGTTTTTTGGCAATGGCACGGGCAATGGCAACGCGCTGTTGTTCGCCACCGGAAAGCTGAGCGGGAAAATGATCCATGCGATCAGCCAGTCCGACCAGTTGCAAAGCTTCTTCTGGTTGCATCGGGGCTTTAGCAATTTCAGTTACAACCGCAATGTTTTCACGCGCGGTAAGACTGGGAATCAGATTATAAAACTGAAACACGAAACCGACATGGTAGCGACGGTATTGAGTCAGCTCACTTTCACTTGCACGGGTTAAATCACGACTGTTTTCGCCTGTGCCATAGATTACATGGCCATCGGTCGGCGTATCCAGGCCACCAAGAATATTCAGCAGCGTGGATTTACCGCTACCGGAAGCTCCCAGCAAAACGGTGAATTCACCATTATATAAATCAAGATCAACACCACGCAGTGCATGCACCTGCACCTCACCCATCTGGTACACTTTAGTGAGACCGTGGACGTGAAACGCGATGTCTTTATTTAATGACTCATGAACGCTTTGTTTAAGCTGTGTCATAGGGATACTCCATTAAGACTGGCAAATAGTATAACAATAGCTTGTCTGAAAAGTGCTTGATTTCGTCAGTTTTAAAGAGATATGTGTCAGTCAGAAAAATTTCAAAGTGAAAGTAATGGTGATTTGCCATGTCGAACTCACAGAGCATTTAATGCGGGTAGTGCGCTTCGTCGTTGAATTAAGCGGTTGTGCACTTATTACTTGAATTCAGGTATGTTAAAAGTATGTGTAAATAATTTTATAAGTAATCGTTTATTGGTGGAGAATATGCAGCAAAAGCTAAATAGTTAAAATGTTTGTTAGCCATTTTTAAATTTCCAGGTAACTATCTGGTGCCAGGCAGGTAGCCAGCATGACGTTATTAATATCAGCATGTTCTAACCAGGTATCAACTAAACGATGCTCTGGTTGCAACCAGAAGTTTTTGATGAAATCGTAGAGAGAATAAAAACGAAGAAGATTGGTTAATGAGGAATTTACCTGCGTGAGATGAGTGAATTTTTCCGGGTGTTGTTGAATGGCTGACTGCATTTTAGGTATTGCATATAAGCCAATGGCTAGTCCCAGCTCACGAAATGCCAGACGATTTTTCGCAAGTAAGGTTAACGAGTTATGTTTGATAAATGCCTGCAGACTAAGATCAATATCTCGCAGTAATAGTTCCAGTTTAGACGTTTCATGCAGTTGATCTGAGAAAATTAACTGAACCAGTCTGTAGGCATCGGTAAGCAGTCCACCCATGCCTAAAGAGTCTGAGGTTGCCCAGTTGTGTCCTGAACAGGTTGCAATTAATTCTTCAATTTCTACTTTGARASTMATWTWWTTTSWMKTKWNAGKAAACAGTTTTGCGCTGGCTTCCAGTTCCTGATAGGTAATCAAACCGTCGAGTGGATCATGTTGCCCCATTGAATCAACCAGTGGATGGGAGAGATCAATGCTCATTTTCCAGAACATTTTTTTTACATCACTATTGTCTGGGGTATAGGTAAATGCAGCGTGAGACACCTGAGCAAGTTCCATCGCCCATTGATTATAAATTGCGTTGCGAGTTACTCGGCTGAGACAATTGAGTGCATGCATCCATTTCGTCAGGTAATGAAAATATTGTCCATCACGTTCCCATTCAAGACGATCATCAAAAGGCTCATTTGCCTGACGTTCATTCAACGATTTACCAATTCTTAAACCGCCCAACGTTGGATGGAGACGCGCTTCTTCATCACTCAGACCACTGAGCCAATTATCATTTTCACGGTTTTTTCCAAGGGTATGATGCACTTGATTAACCAACTTTATCGCCAGTTGCAGATATTCCTGTTTATCGGTTTGTCTGTACAGTTCCAGATAATTACAAACAGCAAAGGCATCCGTCCACAGATAACGACGCTGTTTATGAGATGTGCCCGTTAGTCCAGTAGCATCGGCAAATGCATGCATAATGGAATCAGGGCTCAGATTCTGCTTCATGACTGGTTTTTATTAATGATTGAATTTTTATTACAGGCCAAACGGGAAGGTATCCGGTAAGCCTTTTGCCGTTACTTTAGTCAATGGCTCTACTGCCCGGGTTTCATCAAACCAGATATATTCATCAAACTGACGTGGCAGTGAGGCGTAAAAATAATGGCTCTGCAGCTCGGTTTCAGGATGGTAGATTACACCGATGGCACGTTCCAGACGCTCGGCTAGTAGTTTTTTACGTGTTATTTCCTGTATCGGCTTACGCAGTGGTAACAGGAAGTTATCGGTTTTAACATCGTGGCACTGACGTTCATAACTGTCTATATGTGAAGGCTGTACCTGTTTGACTTCCATCGGCCCACCCCATTCGGAGGCGGCTGCTACCGTACCGTGATCGGTGCCAAAACCAATCAGGTAAGCGTTATCGCCAAAAGTTTCTCGTACACGTTGGCCGATATTAAACTCACCACGCGCGCTCATCTGTGTTGCACGCGCATCACCAATGTGCGAGTTATGTTCCCAGACAATCGCTTTAGATTTTTCACCACGGTAATCCAGAATTTCTTTTAAGGTTTCGAACATGTGCTGATCACGTTGATTCCATGAATTATTACCGGCGTAGTACATGGTGCGATAATAACGTTCGGCATTAGTTACCAGTCGCGCGTTCTGTTCTGTACTAAAAAATCGCTGCCCATCTGCCTGTGTATAGTGTTCACGTTGTTTGAGAAARTCCTGTAATACAGCAAGCACTTCGAATTCACATTCACGGTATTTGTTAGATAGTACAACGCGACTATATAACGAGGGATCATCAGCCCACGGCATCAGACAGCCATAACGTAACCGTGCAAGTTCTGCGGTCTCCGGATCAATATCCTGTAAATAATTGAGCACAGCTTCCATCGAGCTGTACATGCTGTAGAGATCCAGGCCATAAAATCCGACAGCATCTTCAACGACATTAAACTGCTGGTTATAGTCTTTTAACCAGTGTGTAAATTCCGATACAGAATGATTTGCCCACATCCATGTTGGGAAACGAGTAAAGGGTTTGTTTTCAACCATGGGGTCGTGGCTAGTACCGCGGATATAATGATCGATGCTTGCAGCGTCCGGCCAGTCGGCTTCAACCGCGATGATATTAAAACCTTTTTTTTCAATTAGCTGTTTGCTAATGCGTGCGCGCATGTCATAAAACTCGCGCGTACCATGTGAAGCTTCTCCCAGTAATACCAGTCGGCAATCACCAATACGATCAAGCAAGCCATCAAGGTTTGCTGAATCAATATCGGAAAAATGCTCACTTGAATCATAGATAAGTTCAGGCAGTGTGGCGGCTGTTTTTTTTTCAGTCTGAGAGACTTGCTGGCTGGTTTCATCCTCCCAACCTGCCGCTCCAATCAGCGGTACAAAACGTACGCTGCCAAGATCTTCTTCAACATATTCATTTTCACTAACACGGGTTACTTTTAGTAAATGCTGACTGCGCAGGGAAGTACCAACAGGAATAACTAATCGTCCGCCAATGGCCAGTTGTTCTTTTAATGTGATAGGAACTTCCGGCCCGCCAGCCGCTACTACAATAGCATCAAAAGGTGCGTAATCCGGCCAGCCCAGGCTACCATCGCCATGTAGCACATAAGTGTTCTTATAGCCGAGCTGTACTAACCTGTTGCGAGCTGAATCAGCCAGAATTTTATGCCGCTCGATGGTGTATACCTTACTGGCAATTTCAGCCAGTATTGCGGCGGCATAACCGGAGCCTGTGCCTACTTCAAGCACACGGTCTTCGGCTTTTAGATCCAGTGCGGCGGTCATCAATGCAACAATATAAGGTTGCGAAATCGTCTGACTGGCGGCAATCGGTAAAGGCGTGTCCTGATAGGCGAACTCCACCAGCTCAGTCGGTACGAATTCTTCACGAGACACATTATTCACGGCATCAAGAACAGTCTGGTCATGCAAACCACGTGCAGTCAGTTGATAATCGACCATTTGTTGTCTTAAGACTTTAAAATTGCTCATAATAAAATCCCCTGCTATTGTGAGGTACTAAAATAGGGTGGTTTCGTAGAACCAAATGTTCGCCATGAAACAATCAATATTTATGATAAAAAACCTCAGCTTCTATTGTCGAATAAGTAGGGGAGTATGTTGTTGAGGTAGGTCAATATCTGCGACCATTATCTGGTTTTAATATGTCTGGAGTAACTTTTTAATAGTGAGTTATACAATTGACTTATCGCAATTTAGTAAAGTTAATAAAACGATAAGCTTGTTCGAAGTATTACATATTTTTTATTCGGGGTAGAATCGTCTTTAATGATAAAAAGGTAATTATTTAAAGGCGTTAGAGTCAAAAGTCAAAAGTCAGTAGTTAAGTTATTGTTTTGTATGTGTGAATAAATTCGCACCTGCTTTTTACTTATTGGTATTTTTAACAGGGTCTTTTGAAAATTATGAGTTTTGATATTTCAAAAATGTTGAGTCCCGAGGTTTATGACCATCCAGTTAAAACTCTCGAACTTATAGAGACGCACATTTCCTGGGTAGTACTCACAGGTGATTTYGCCTACAAAATAAAAAAAYCTGTTAATTTTGGTTTTCTCGATTTTTCYACATTAGAAAAACGACGTATRTTCTGTGAGCAGGAGCTACGACTGAWTAGCCGATTAGCCTCTGCTATTTATCTTGATGTTGTTTCTATCACGGGCACATTTGAAAAGCCAGTTATCACAACCAACGGTGAGGCATTTGAGTATGCAGTGAAAATGCGACAGTTTCCGCAATCAGCTCAACTTGATCATATGCTATCTGCCAGTGAGATTGACGCAGAACAGATGGAAAAAATTGCTTTGATGGTCGCTGATTTTCATCAGACGATACAGGTGGCAGATGATGCTATGGATTATGGTAATAATGATGCAGTCTATAGCCCGGTTGAAGAAAACTTTACTCAGATAAASGASCATATTGATACAACATTGTACGCMAACACATTGAMTGCGCTGCAAARSTGGAATGTGGCGGAGTTTAAAAARCTTGAAYCCWTATTTAAACAGCGCAAGRCTAAAGGTTTTGTTCGWGAGTGCCACGGTGATATGCATATGCGTAATCTGGTTTGGCTGGAYGGWGGGCCGRTGGCATTCGACTGTATTGAGTTTAGTCCACAGTTACGCTGGATTGATGTAATCAGTGAAATCGCTTTTTTGGTTATGGATTTACAGGTTAGAAAACAAAATCAACTGGCCAATCGTTTTTTGAATACTTATATTGAAATTACGGGTGATTATTTTGGTCTGTCCGTTTTGCCATTCTATCTTTGCTATCGTGCAWTGGTACGTGCCAAAGTTGAYTCGTTATTTTTCGAACAAAAGAATATTAGCAAGCAGGAGAGGGCGCAATCRCTCGCAGAGTTTGAATTATACCTTGAGCTRGCTAGTACTTATACGCAGCAATCAACGCCGAAACTRATAATCATGCGTGGYACATCGGCATCGGGCAAAAGTACAGTATCTAAACAATTACTTGATGAGTTAGGCGCTATACGTATTCGTTCTGATGTTGAACGTAAACGATTATTTAATATTGCTATAACCGAAAGCGCCATCAGTGAAATTAATACTGGTGTTTACTCAACAAGGGCATCGCAACAAACCTACGAAAAACTGCTTGAACTGGYCGAGCAGGTTATCAAAGCGGGTTACAGTGTAATCGTTGATGCGGTATTTCTTAAATATGAACAACGTGAACCGTTTCAAAAACTCGCGCAACGTTTAMATGTTCCCTATGTAATAGTAGAAGTRACAGCATCGTCTGAAGTATTGCGRMWACGTATTGYGGAAAGAAAAAATGATGTTTCTGATGCRGATCTTGCAGTGCTTCAGCACCAGCTTGCAAACTGGAAAATGTTACAAAAAAATGAAGCAGGTAACGCAATTTCTGTGTCTACCGAAGAGCCACTGAATGTGGGTAAATTAATAAATAAAATTAATCGCCATTGTTGATAATGCTTAAGGGCACCTCTATTAATTGCTTATGTCCTCTGCGTGACCTGAAGCGTGTAGCTGCAAGGCGTGAGCCGCAGCGGAATGGTTATTCCATTCTCAAGGTTCATAACGCAGCAGATACATGCTTCAGGCCGCGCCCTGCGGGGCTTTACGACCAGTCCAGACTCTGCGTTGCGCTTTTTTGACAGGCCCGTGTATTAACAACTGCGGGCCTGGCTTCAAAAGCACGTCTTGATTCTGAACTGGTCGTAAAGCCAGAGGGCACAAGCAATTAATAGAGGTGCCCTTAAACGAGTGAGTGCTGAATTAAAATTTGTAACTGGTTTTTTATTGTCCCGGGTCGCTAGTAAAAACTATGCACTTTCAGTGCAAGACTTTAGTCATTGATTTTGTCATCCTGAACGATAGTGAAGGATCTTATACACCGGCATTTAAGATCCTTCACTATCGTTCAGGATGACAGCGAYAARANTAATGCTGCTGGTTCTRAAAGTGCTRCCACCTTTTTATAGCAAAAAARAWTTNAATCGTTCTGAGGCAACCTATGGACTTTYAGTSCATAGTCSTTGAGTTTAATAACATGCTATCCATCAAAAGGTTCTACATGTATGGATATATCAGACACGCCAAATTCTTTTTCAATAAGTAAYTCAATGGTGGTTGCGATTTTATGCGAATCGTAAGTYGATARATTATGGTCGACGGAAATTATTAGATCAATGGCTTTGTCCGTACCGATCCAGCGTGARCGGACTCTTTTAACTTCACACACRCCAGCGACTTTTTTTATGGAATTAGAAAGCAATTCGGGATCCACAGCAAATTGATCGACAAGGATAGGYGCGGCTCTTTTGAATAAATTGTAGGCCAGATATAAAACAAGGGCGGCAACAGCTAGTGCGCAAGCCCTGTCTAACCACAAATAGCCCATAGAAGATAACTGCCAGCCGATGATAACGACTATAGTTGTTAGTACATCCGCAAAGGTATGGCTTGCATCGGCAAACAATATATCTGATTGTAAACGGCGTGCCCACATGCGCTGCCATGAAGCTAACGAGATATTTACGCCTAATACTGTCAGCATAATACCGAGTTCCCAGGCAGAACTGCCTGTCACATAATCGTCTTTATTAATGGCATGTAACGCAAGTTCAAATGAAAGCACTACCAATAGTGAGGCCAGAAAAAAAACCGCTAAAGTTTCAAATTTACGGTGTCCATAAGGATGTTCACGATCTGGCGGTGAGCACGATAATTTGATTACTACCCATGCTATGATGTTGTTAATAAAATCTGTTAATGAATGTATTGCATCACCCAGTATGGCTAATGATCCAGTGGTTAATCCCACTCCAACTTTTGCAATAAGCACAATTAGGTTTGCCAGGCCTTCTATCAATATTATGCGCTGAACAGATTTATCTCTTTGTGGAATAGTTTTCACAATAATATGTTCATATTGTTTTATTACGCTGAGTTTAACCTGATTATTTGTTCTCTCGACGATATTTTAATGCCTGCAATAATGATCTGACATCAACATGTTCACGTCGAATCAGTAATGTAATAGCAATTTCTTCAGCAGCTGCATACAGGCAAAACAATGCAGCTACCCTAAAAGGCCATTCAGACAGTCCGGTAAACAGTAATATGTAACCAGTAACGGTTATGACAACCGCAAATTTTACACTCCAGGTATGGTAGCTGGTAAAGCGACGAAATTTGATAAAACCGATAAGAGCCGGTAACGTGAAACTTAGTACGATGAAAGTAAAGTAAACAATTTCACGTTGCAAAATATCTGGCCATAATATCCAGGCACAGACAGCAATGGTTGAATAGATTATGAAATCACCCCAGCTATCAAGGTGTGAACCCATATCAGTTATTTGCTGAAGTTTTCTCGCCAAAAAACCATCAAGTACATCGGTAAACTCGGCAAATAGTAATACACCAATAAACCAGTGCGGTTGTTGCGTAAACGCAAAGTAGAATAACAACGGTGCCATCAATATTCTTAGAAAGCTGACCGAGTTAGGAATGTTAACAATATCGTTTTTTGCAAGACGCATGCGTTGTTACCTAAAACTATTAATAGGGTCTTTTACGTATACCCCATTTGTAAAGCATATGTGAAAGCAGTAATTCTGTTATGACAAAGATCAATACCAGCAGTATTACTGATGAAGTAGTCAGCCTGAAGGTTTCCATCAACATTAAAGCGGGGAGAAAAGACTCAGGTATCTGGTCAAGCAAAGGTGCCTTACTACTGGGTGCCATTGCTAGCTGGCGCTTTATAAAGCTGGATATCAGGTCGCCTAAAATAGCATAAGTGGCAATTAACAAACCTGTTTCTGGCAAGTAACCTAACAGCCATGCCGCCATCGTTGTAGCAAACAATGCGGAAAAAATGCCTCGCCAGGTTTTTGAGGCACCAAATATGGGTTTATTGTCGGGCAGTTTCTTTCCAAAATCGACGGCGAGGTCATAATCGCCATTTAATAGTTCACGAATTAATATTGGAGCACCATTTGCTATTATAATCAGTAGTAGAAGATGTAATAATTCAACGTTCATTCTATGCCTCAATATGCATTAGTCCTTATTTAATCGGCAGACCATACTTTATTTTGATACCTTTACTTCGATACGTATACTTTGGCAATTAAAAGATAATTTAACAACCCAATGGCTGATACTTCAATAAATGTTCTAACTTACAATATTCACAAGGGATTCAGCACCAGCAATCTTCGCTTTATCCTGCATGATATAAAAAATTTATTGCAGCATATTGATGCTGATGTGGTTTTTCTACAGGAGATTCAGGGTGAGCGTGATATATCCAGGAACCGCTTTGATGACTGGCACAATAACAGTCAGTTTGAATTTCTTGCGGATGAAGTATGGCAGCATCATGCCTATGGGAAAAATGCAATTTACAAATCAGGCCATCATGGCAACGCTATCTTAAGTAAATATCCTTTTATTGAATGGGAAAATATTGATATTTCCATCATGCGCTCAGCTAGCCGTAGTCTTTTGCATGGCGTGATTCAGGTGCCAGAAAGCGAAGAGAGAATTCATATTATTTGTGTTCACATGGGTTTATTCGAACTCGAAAGAGAGCGCCAGCTCGCAACACTGAGTAAACGCATTAATGCCCATGTGCCATTTGATGAGGCGCTAATTATTGCGGGCGATTTTAATGATTGGCGTGGTCGTGCGGAACGATATTTACATCAAGAGCTAGGTATTAAAGAGGTTTTTAAAAATACCAAAGGTAATTACGCACGAACTTTCCCCGCCTGGTTACCGATATTATCGATGGATCGAATTTATTACCGCGGTTTTGATGTGGTCGATTGCACATGTTTGTATGGAAAACCCTGGAGCCGTTTGTCTGACCACGCACCATTGCTAGCCAACCTTAAATTAATTTAAGGAGCCGCTGATAAAGTCTGAGAAAAATAGATTGTGCTGGATTATATCATTGGCTATTACAGTCAGGTAAGGCCGCACCGTCTTAATAATGGCTATCTCCAAACGAAGCAGAATATTATTATTGGGAAAACTCTAAAACTTTGGTCAAATTTACTTGACCACTACAAGCCTAATAATCAGTACACAACAATCAGGTAAGGATACATTCTATTATAAGGCAGTGATCAAAATATCGTAGGAAATGTTATGATTTATCTCCGAGATTTAATTAGTAGAAAATTGATAAAAATCTGCTATAAATGACTGATGTGAGCATAACTTTTTACATTTTTGTGGTACTCGAGTTTTAACTCAGTGGATGCATTAATGGTGAGTAGGATTAATTAGTGTATACCAATAACCAAATTAGAGACGGACATTCAGATCTTATGATAGAGGTCGGACACGCACAGATTGATTTAATTAATTCTAATCGTGTTTACTCCATAATTACTATGTCGTTCGGTGCAATGCTTCTCTATTACTTTCTTCGGTCACAGGTTGAGTCATCGTTATTTACTTACTGGATAGTAACTATTCTACTTGTAGACGTCTTTCGCCTCTATGCTTTCGCCTATTTTCGGAGTGCTAAAAAGATAAATAAAGTCAATTATGTGATTGCTGATTTCCATATTTTAATTGGAACTATTCTATCGGGGCTTTGTTGGGGTAGTCTTGGTGTTATTCTAATACCTGTGGTGAACGGACAAAGTTTGATGATCGTGATGCTGGTGTTAGTGATAACAGCTACAGCTTCGACGACAACACTGTCCTATAAATGTAAATTTGCTGTTATTTTCGTTTTGCTGGTGCTTGCGCCACTAATGGTTGCTTTGACACAACAAAGCTATATTGTTGAATCCGATTTATTATTCATAGAAGTGGCCTTAGGTGCACTGACACTATTCCTTCTTAAGAATGCACGAAGTATTTGTACTAGCTTTAAGCAGATGCTGTTATTGCAAGTGCAGTCACATGAACATGAAGAAGAGCTGATTGTGCAAAGAGAAAAAGCTGAATCTGCCAATCATGCCAAATCAGAATTTTTGGCTAATATGTCCCATGAACTACGTACACCTATGCATGCAATTCTTGGTTTTTCCAGTCTTGGTGGCAGTAAAGTTAATTCTGCAACGAATGAAAAAATCTCGGGATATTTCTTACGAATTAATGAAAGTGGCCAACGTTTACTCTATTTACTCAATGATTTACTTGATCTGTCAAAGCTGGAAGCGGGGCGAATGGATTATAATTTTCAGGTAAATAACTTACAGGCTTCAATAGATGTTGTAGTAGAAGAGCTAT
The DNA here is from genome assembly GCA_002746365.1 of Thiotrichaceae bacterium. Classification (GTDB taxonomy): domain Bacteria; phylum Pseudomonadota; class Gammaproteobacteria; order SZUA-229; family SZUA-229. The sequence goes on along the minus strand of NVWZ01000002.1, from coordinate 165,655 downwards.
CGCCACTATTCATGGAACGATCATTAACAGTGGATATCGAACCGGCTAGTATGAGCACAATAGCAGAGTTTGATAATGAAAAAATTGATCAGGTTATCCGGAATTTGCTATCCAATGCGATTAAATTTACACCGGATAATATGAGTGTGATGATCTATTTTGAAGAGTCGGTTTTATATGAAAGCAATGAMGATGASAATAAGGTGAATATCCCGGCTATTTCCATTTCTATTGTCAATCAGGGTGCCGGTATTCCTGAGGCAGAGCTGGAAACTGTTTTTGAAAAATTTGTCCAATCTTCTACGACTGAAACGGGTGCGGGGGGGACTGGTTTAGGCCTAACAATCAGCAAGGAAATAATTGAAGGTCATAATGGTTCAATTTCAGCCGTCAATAGTTTGGGTGAGGGCGGCGCTATCTTTACTTTTACATTGCCTCGACAACAACCTGCAAACGAAAATACTCACCATCAAGAATCTGTAATTAAGACTTAGCTCTGGAATCAGAAGCGCAATGAACGTCGAATAAATTATTAACGGTGTTAGTTTTTTTAAACGTCTAAAAGATTACGTATCCTTCATCAATAACGTATATTTGTGCTATCACCTCATCCTACTGTCTGTCGTTTGACAATAAACTGTCATTTACATCATAAACTTTAAATTTTCTCAGTCTTTTTCTGCGACAAAATATTGCCATTTAAAATGCGCCCCCAATAAACCATTGATTATTAATAAGTTAATTATTTGGCACAGATATTGCTTTGAGTGATAGTAAGAAGACGAAAAGTAGAGGCAAAAAAATGAACAATACCCATTTAACATTAAACCAGACTGTGTCGGACAGTCATACCAATGAACAATATCTGGCAAAGGATGTTTTAAGTGAAGAAGGTTTGGCTGAATTCAATAATCGATTACATGAATTTTTAGACTTTTATCAGTTATTCGACACCTTTATAAATGAATTACGTGCAACGATTGCATGTGACAGTATTGAGTACGAAGACGAATCAACTCAAACAACACTTGTTAACGGTAGCACCGGTAAGCATCGTTGTGAATACATGCTTAAATATGACGGTTTTTCTTTAGGTCGCATCAAAATTACACGTGACACAAAATTTTCAGGTAATGAACTTGATCTTATAGAGGTGATGCTGGCAGGTCTAAGTTTACCTTTACGAAATGCATTGCGATATCAACAGGCAATAAAATTGGCGCAACGTGATGAATTAACGGGTCTGAGAAATGGCAGTTACTACCACGATGTTGTAAATCTTGAAATTGAGCGAGCACGGCGTTACAAAAAACCGTTTTCGTTATTGATGTTTGATCTGGATGATTTCGAAAAAATAAATGATACCTATGGGAGAAAAGCCGGCGACGTAGTGTTGCTCGATGTAGCTAGACGTATAGAAGGCAGAGCTAGGGGAAGTGATGTGGTATATCGTAATGGCGGTGATGAATTTTTAGTCTTCCTACCAAACACTGAAAAAGCCGAAGCCATGATTGTTGCGCAAAGGATTAAAGATGCCGTACTCAATTCAGCTTGCAAATATGATAATGATGATATCTTTTTTACCTTGAGTGCAGGTGTAGTAACAGTAACCCATGGTGATACGGCAGATAAATTAATTGATCGAGCAGGTAAAGCCATTTTTCACGCAAAAATATTAGGTAAAGATCGTATTTATTATGATTCAACGACAGGAAGCGGTTTAACTACAGAGTAGAACTAATGAATATGCAAGAAAAAAAATATTCAGATGTTGCAGCTGCAGCGTCACTTGATGCCAGTAATAAAAATATAAGTAGTGTTTTATCACAGATTCAAGATGAAGGGCCTGCCTATTCGGAAACCAAAAAACGTGATAATTTAGTTCAATTAAAAACGGAAGCTAAACAAAAATTCAATGTGCCGCCATCTAATGACCAGCGAGAGAAAGATGTGTTTTCAACAGAGTCATTGCTGGAACAGGATAATTTTTACAATAGTTTGAGTGATAAAAAGAAATCATGGGTTTTATACCTGGTGATATTATCTTTGACTGTATGTAGTATGTTTTTTATGTATAAGATGGATGATAGAGCGAATAAAATTGAAGCGTTATTGATTGCTTATGACGAAGGTGAGCAAGGTGCAATAGCAGCGTACAATAATGAATCAGCCACAATAATACAATTGAATGCAGAACTTTTATCAATGAAAAACCAGTTACTGTTAATTAATTCAAATACTAAATCTGAAAATCAGGAAATAGAAAATATAAGTCATGTCGTTATACTAGATGAGATAGTCAGTACACTTGAAGATGAAATACAGGTTCTAAACATGCAGCTGGATAAGGCGAATAATGATCTCAAAATTCAGTTTAGTGAAAATGAACCTTTAACCGTTATAAATAATAATATTAAAATTACCACATCTGAAAAGCAGATGAAAACATCCTGGAAAGTTAATCTTGCAGCGCTGAGTAATAAAAATAAGGTAGACGAAATCGTCACGCAACTAAAAGCAGATTCTCTAAAGCCTTTAATAGATGAAGTCATGATTAATGGCCAGTTGATATATAGGCTAAGTGTCGGTGGTTTTACCCGATTTAGTCAAGCTGAATTGTTTGTGATTATTGCGGAAGAAGAATATGGTATGAAAGGTGGCTGGATTAAAAAAGTGAGCAATGGGTAATATTTATGTTTAGTCTATATATCAATCATTTAAATAAATATTTACTTTTTTATGGTGTGTCACTTATTTTATTTTCATCTGTATCTCATGCTGCGGCGTATCAGAGCCATACCAGTATTTATAAAGCAGCCGAAACATTTCTTAGTGCTCATGTTTTATCGAAACATAATAATCAGGCGACTGTAACAGTAGGAAAGCTAGATTCGAGATTAAAGCTTAAAAAATGTAACAAAAGACTTCAAGCGTTTTTGCGAAAAGGCAGTCGTAGAATTGGCAAAGCAACCGTCGGCATAAAATGTACGGGTACTAAACCATGGTCATTACATCTTCCCGTAACAATCAGTGTATTTGGTGACGTGTTAGTCGCAAAAACACAGTTACACAAGGGGGATATTCTTTCTGCCAGTGATCTTAAAATAGAAAAACATGACCTGGCTAATCTTCCATACGGTTATATCGAAGAAATTGCCAGTAGCGCAGGGATGAAAATTAAAAAGCGAATTGATGCAGGTACCGTACTAACACCCTCAATGCTAAAAAAGCCACGAATTATTAGTCGTGGTCAAAAAGTAACCATACTGGCTCGTTTGGGTCGTATGCAGGTGCGTATGGAGGGCAAAGCATTGGCTCACGGTGCTGCAGGTGAACGCATTCAGGTGATGAATCTTAAATCACGTAAAAAACTTGAAGGTGTGATTACAGTCAATGGCGAAGTAAAGGTTGATATTTAATTGATTTAAATTAAAGTTTTGTAAATAGCGGTCGTTACTAAATACGTAACTAAAGAAAAAAGTGATAGGAGAAATATTATGTCTATAGATATCAATGGGATAATTCCCAATAAAATACATGGGCCACCTAATGAAAGCCAGGTKAAACAGCAAGTTCATAAACAGCCCGTTAATTCAGAAACGGGYCAGTCATCGACTGCAGATACCATAAGTCTCTCTGATAATGCGGTTTCACTCGGCAAGTTAAATCATACGGTTGAAACAAGTTCTGTTGTCGATATGCAACGTGTGGAACAGATGAAAAAGGCGATTGCAGATGGCTCATTTAAAGTAGATGCTGAACAAGTAGCTGAAAAAATGATGAAATTTGAGAGCATTTTGACATCTGATAAATAACTGACAGCAGAAAGYATAGAAAGGGTTAATTTATAGTCCCGTAATAAATAATGACATATAGGGTATTAAATTATGAGTTCGACATTAAATCAGAAGCAAGTCGTGAAGCAGGTTTTGCAATCAGAGGTAGATTGTGCACATTCGCTTTTACAGTCTTTAAATCAGGAATATGAAGCACTCGCTGAACATCACACAGCGACACTTGAAGATGTCGTGCGTAAYAARCAGGAMAAAATTCRRCARCTTGARWMYGCSACWCRTGWRCGYGAAAAAATRYTGGCRWCAGCYSAWGGSGTKACCGTATTTGATGACAAWGAAAAAAATAAACATTATCAATTTAATGGTGATAAGCAGTTAATGGGTTTGTGGGATGAGCTTGTCGATGTGGCAGAGAAGTGTCGATTAAAAAATCGTGTCAATGGTAGTATCGTCGAAGTGGTATCCAGACAGTCACGTCATGCCCTGGATATCTTACATGGTATCGTACCAGATGCTTCATCAAATTCTGAAGTGTATGATCAGTCAGGACAAACGCAGGGTTTTGCAAATAAACGCTCTTTAGTTCACGTATAAATATTTCCGTTTGGAATACATAATTTAAATATTTAACATCCCCACATAAAACTCCACCGCGCATTTTTAATTAATAGAGGTGCCTTTAACTGTAACTTATTCATACGTTCAAGTATATGGATGCTGACAGACCAGCTCTTTGAGGCGTTACTGTGGTGTTCCGTCACCACGTTACCGTACTTGGCAAGGATTAAGAAACGAAATCCGAAACTTGAGTTATATCTGGCTATTATAGACCTGTCGTCGTTAATCAGTTTTAGAAAACTCTGCATTGTTGTTGCTATCTTAGGTGTTGTACAATCTAGTATTGTATACGGGCTGGCAATGAACAAAACCATTGGTATAAATATAGTTCGGCTTTTCATCCTGTTTCTCGCGATCACCGGCGCGGCTTGTGCAACGCCAGTAAAAGACACACTGGCGGTGGATACTGTTGCGAAAAAAACAATTTATCTAGTGAATCATGGCTGGCATGCAGGGATAGTGCTGCAGCGCGTCGATATTGCAAGCAGCATCTGGTCAGACGTAGCTATTTTTCCTAATACACGTTATCTGGAGATAGGTTGGGGCGATCTGGATTTCTACCAGACGGTAGACCCGCACTTCGGCATCTACCTCAAGGCGGCTTTACTGCCTAGCGCCAGTGTGCTGCATGTTGTGGGGTTTAATAATGCGGTAGCGGTTAATTTTCCCAACAGCGAAATGATCAGGGTTGAATTGAGCTCCATCGGGTTTGAGCATCTCACCCGCATGCTTGCTGCAAGTTTTGTTCGCGATACCGCTGGCAACATCACATCACTTGGTCCCGGGCTCTACGGCAACAGCCGTTTCTATCCATCTAACGAGAGCTATCATATTTTTAACACCTGCAATGTCTGGACTGCTCGGGCACTGCGTGTTGCCGGTATTCCTGTCAGCCCAGCACGTAGTATTAGCGTGGAAAGCCTTATGTCACAGGCGCGAAAATTTGGCGTGCTGGTACAATCAGCGCCAATATCTTCGCAGTGAAACGGCATGGGTTTTTTACTGTTGAATAATGATATTTTTGCGTTACAATTTTAATACTGCAGCGTATGTGACGCGTACAGAAAACTTGCAACCCCTCTAAACGCGATGCATTCCTACGCAGGATCAAACGAGATAATTTAAAGGTTTCAATTTAATGATCGAAGCCGTTTTAATGAGTTCTGCAGATAACGGTCGGTAGCTGAACAATTTTTCGAATCATCAAATAACCAGCGCGTAAAACTAACGAGGTAAATACGTGTTAATAAAATCTCYTCAATGATTCGATGAATATCTTTGGTTTTTAATAACGCGGCTTCTCTAAACCATTGTACTGTTCGACTAATACGCATGATGCCTRGSRYTTGAAGGTGAATATGTCCKGGTTCCAATTTGTAACACAGCATTTGTCTGGTTACTTTKCGATGAGCGCTCATYGATAAAAACCATGACATCATTAATTGATGAATMCGTTCGTGCCCAGCCTGGGCGCTRAATTCSTCWGTYGCTTTTTCAGAGAGTACRGTTTTGTCAGCMCGGTCGAACCAGGCTTCGACSAGATCATCTTTTTGYGGGTAGACACTTTTTATCTCATGCAGAGAYATAYYCAGTGTTTTCGCGACGGTGTGTAAATTAACAGACTCCCAACTGCTGTTTTCAGCCTGWTCMAGTGCGATGTCGRGAATWCGYTCTGCRAGGGTATTATGTTGAACCATAAATCACCATACTAATCTCATTGAAATGCTTTCATATCCATGATTAATTATAAGGAAAATTTGCAAAATATAAAGTAAGAACTTTACATTAAGGGCACCTCTATAATTGCTTATGTCCTCTGCGTGACCTGAAGCGTGTAGCTGCAAGGCGTGAGCCGCAGCAGAATGGTTATTCCATTCTCAAGGTTCACAACGCAGCAGATGCACGCTTCAGGCCGCGCCCTACGGGGTTTTGTGACCCGCCCAGACTCTGCGTTGCGCTTTTTTGACAGGCCTGTGTATTAACCACTGCGGGCCTGGCTTCAAAATCACGCCTTGATTCTAAACGGGTCGTAAAGCCAGAGGACACAAGCAACTAATAGAGGTGCCCTTAATATAATAACGATAAATTTTAAATCTTTCATTATTCACCACTAATGAATTTATAAATTCGTTAGTGGTGACAGTTCTTTGCCATAAAGTGGAAATACATTGCCGCTTTGTGCGTATTTTTCTGTCACTTTAAAATAATTGTAATACTTGCAATTAATTATTTTAATCTTACATCGCTTCTTTTATGCCAGCCTATTACGGTTTTTTGCATATCCCATCATACCCATCGTGTTTTTTAAAATAGTTGGCACATCCATTGCACCAGATAAATTAAGAAAAATTAAAGTTGGAGTAAAACATGCCGATATCATTTGATTCCGCTCTAGGAATTCACCAGCAAGCACTGTCTGTCAGGATGCAGCGTACCGTGTTGCTGGCGTCTAATATCGCAAATGCAGATACCCCAGGATATAAAGCCAGAGATATTGATTTTAAATCCGCCTTAATGAACATCAATAATCAATTTACAGGTTCTGTTGCAACAACCAATTCAAAACATATTCAAAACGAGATGGGTAACGGTAGTGCAGAGGTGCTCTATCGTGTTCCCAATCAGTCTTCTCTTGATGGTAATACGGTTGATGGTGATCTTGAGAAAACCGCCTTTTCAGAAAATGCAATTCGTTATCAGGCCAGTCTAACTTTTCTTGAAGGAAAATTTAGAGGCATGCTCTCTGCACTTAAAGGCGAATAGACAGGGCTAGTAGATAAGATAAGTAACAGGATAATACTATGGGTTTATATAACGTTTTTGACATTGCCGGCTCTTCTATGAGTGCACAGTCTGTGCGACTAAATACCGTTGCCAGTAACCTGGCTAATGCTGATGTGGTGAGTAGTACGGAAGCGGGCGTGTATCGTTCACGACAACCTGTTTTTCAGGCTGTTATGGACGCGTTGAATGGTGATGGTAGTGGTGTGAGCAATCATTCGACACCATCAGTACGTGTCGCGGGTGTGGTTGAAAGTAATGCTACGGCAAGAAAAGAATATCAACCCGATCATCCTTTGGCGAATGAAAAGGGTTATATATTTAAATCCAATGTTAATTCGATTGAAGAGATGGCAAATATGATGGCGGCTTCACGTTCGTATCAAAATAATGTTGAAGTATTTAATACAACTAAACAAATGTTGATTAAGACATTAAACATGGGTCGATAAAAAAATGATTATTTCTGGAGTGAATAATGCCTGATTTAAGTATTAATAGTGATTTCACCAGTATCAATCCTGCCTCAGTAAATAATATTGAGCAGGATAAACCTAATGAGTTAAGTCAGGGCGACTTTATTGAGTTGTTAGTCGCGCAGGTGAAAAATCAAGATCCAACTAAACCAATGGATCCAGGTCAGTTTATGACTCAGCTAACTCAGTCTTCTGTGGTTAACGGAATTAATGAGTTGCAAAAATCTTTTGATGGCCTGGCAAATAAGCTTACTTCAGATCAATCGCTTCAAGCTGCAAACCTGGTTGGTCGAACTGTATTGTTAACAAGTGATCAAGGTTATCTATCGTCAGGTGGTTCGATAAGTGGTCAGTTGAACCTTACTGATCGTGCTAGTGAAGTGACACTTAAAATATATAGCACAAATGGTGAGCAGATTAAGACTTTACCATTAGGCAGTAATAATGGAGGAGAAATGCAATTTAAATGGGATGGTATTGCCGACGATGGCAGTGCGGTTGAAGCAGGTAATTATCTGGTAACGGCAGAAGCTCTAATTAATGGACAACAACAAGCTGTCGAAGTCGCGCTGGATTATCGCATCGACAGCATCAATATCAATAAAAGTTCAGATGGTTCGCAAGCAGGCACTTTATTAAATTTAGCAAGTGGACAATCGGTGTCACTTAGCGATGTATTAAAAATTAAATAGTGAATTACAATTTACGTGTATTTAAATATATGCGGATCTAAATTAATAAAGCTAAATAAATAAAACTAAATAAACAAAGTAGGAGATTAAAATGTCATTCAGTACAGCATTAAGTGGAATTAAAGCGGCATCAACTGATTTAAATATTATCGGTAATAATATTGCAAAYWSRGYWAMAWSSGGTWKKMAMAMAWSMYGTSMAKRMWYTYYMRWYKTATTTNNWWSKRTAGRWSMGGKYSKWRAWKWRMRKMYTAMRGCWSMKSAATTTACTCAGGGAAATATTGCCTTTACAGAGAATCCACTTGACCTGGCAATAAGTGGTAAAGGCTTCTTTCAGCTAGAAGGAAATGGTGAAACCGTTTACTCTCGCGCCGGTAATTTCAAATTAGATTCTGATGGAAACGTCGTTAACAATAATGGACTTTCTATTATGGCRAGGCAGGCKGAYAGYAACGGRACTATAACAGGRGCTGTCGCACCTTTGCAATTAAGTAATGCTTATGTCAATGCTAACCCTACWGCCTCTCTGGTTGGAGGGTTGAATTTTGATGCCCGTGAAGCAGAAACAGATTCTAGTTGGTTGATGATTGCGGGTGTGCCTGATACTTCTGGTTATAACTCTTCTACGACYACAACTATTTATGACAGTTTAGGTAATGACCATACACTGGCGCTTTATTTTAGTAAGTTGGATCCARYRACCAATCCTAATGAGTGGAGTGTGCGAACACTCATTGATGGAAACCTTGAAGATACATCAAGCRTATTTTTCAATACCGATGGCTCATTTAATTCACCCKCASYTATTCCTGTAACGTTTAATCCMGGTGGYGGTGCGACAGCGGGDCAGRCTTTTGAGATAGATATTACTGACAGCACACAATACGGCAGTGATTTTGCAGTGACTAGTTTGCAGCAAGATGGTTTTACTGCAGGACAACTATTGGGTGTTGATGTCGATGATACAGGTATTGTTTTTGCCCGATACAGCAATGGACAGTCGCAAACGGTASCTCAGGTAGTACTTGCAAATTTTGCCAACGTTCAGGGATTAAAACCTATTGGTAGTTCCGGTTGGATTGAGTCCTTTTCATCAGGTTCCCCGGTTATTAGTGAACCAGGAACAGCGGGTTTAGGTTTGATTCAATCCAATGCGCTAGAAGAATCGAATGTTGATCTAACCGCGCAACTGGTCAATATGATAATCGCGCAACGAAATTTCCAGGCTAATGCGCAGACCATACAAGCTGAAGATGCGGTAACGCAAACTGTTATTAACCTTAGATAAAGATCGTAGATAGTAATAGTAGATAGTAAGCGTGTTAAATAATTAAAACCGAGTAGAGACAGGACAGAATTATGGATCGTATGTTATTTGTTGCAATGAGTGGTGCCAAAGAAACCATGAAAGCACAGGCTATCAATACGAATAATTTAGCCAATGCCAGCACCACAGGTTTTAGAGCTGATTTTCAATCCAGCCTAAGTCAACCTGTATATGGGCCCGGTCAGGCTAGTCGTGTCTATGCAACAACCAGTGCAGAGGGTGTTGATTTTAGCCCGGGAAGTATCATTAGTACGGGGCGTGATCTTGACGTTGCCGTCAATGGAAAAGGCTGGTTTGCAGTGCAGGCAGCAGATGGTAGTGAAGCTTATACCCGTGCTGGTGATTTACGTATTGATAGCGCTGGTCGAGTAACTAATGGTGCCGGTTTTGCTGTACTTGGTAATGGCGGTCCTATCTCTATACCAGCACACAGTAAATTACAAATCGGCGGAGATGGCACTATTTCTATCCAGCCTTTAGGTCAATCAGCTAGCACTTTAGCCATTATTGATCGTATCAAACTGGTTAACCCGGATAATGATCAAATTGAAAAAGGCACCGATGGCCTAATGCATATGCGTAATGGAAAAGCTGCGCAGGAAGATGGTTCAGTCGGTGTGGTTTCTGCTTCACTTGAATCAAGTAACGTCAATACCATTGGTGCGATGGTAAGAATGATAGAGCTTTCACGTCAGTACGAAACACAGATAAAAATAATGAGTACTGCGGAAAATGTCGACCAGGCTTCCGCAACAATCATGAAAATGAGTTAATAGAGGAAACGATTATGAGTTCAGCATTGTGGATTGCAAAAACAGGTCTTGAAGCGCAGCAAACGCGCATGGCTACGATTTCTAATAATCTGGCAAACGCAAGCACCACCGGATTCAAACGTGATAGAGCAGTATTTGCCGATTTGATCTATCAGAACATTGTTCAGGTWGGYTCRTCATCGTCAGCARATACASAAATGCCATCGGGTTTAAATATMGGAACCGGTGTCAGAACGGTCGCAACTGAAAAATTATTTTCTCAGGGYAGCATYRTTCAAACAGGCAACCCATTGGATATTGCCATTCAGGGTAGAGGTTTTATCCAGGTGTTGTTACCCGATGGTGCAACSGGCTATACMCGTGATGGYTCACTGCAAAAAGATTCATCAGGMCAACTTGTTACMTCAATGGGWTATCAAATYGAACCGGCMATTACCATTCCTGATGATGCAATTAACGTTTCGATTAGTTCTGAYGGCATTGTTTCYRTTRTTTCACAAGGMCAGGCRACACCATCAGAAATTGGTAGCCTTCAATTAGCMGACTTTGTGAACCCAACYGGTYTACAGCCTATTGGTAATAATCTTTTTCTTGAGTCAGGYGCCAGTGGTTCACCACAAACAGGTGTTCCCGGTTTAACCGGTTTGGGTACGCTTATTCAATCATCGGTTGAAGGCTCAAATGTTAATACAGTTGARGAACTGGTTAATATGATCGAAACCCAAAGGGCGTATGAAATGAATTCAAAAGCSATYTCRACAGCCGATCAAATGTTGCAGTACGCTACTAATAATATGTAATTAAAAATATGAAACATTTAATAATCATAACRTTATTTRTCATTATSTCATCGGGCTGTGCTTCYCCTAAAAGAGGTGATGCWGAATATGCRCCAGCCMGRCCAGTTAGTCAYTATGGTCCGAYGCAGCATACCGATTCTATTTATCAAATGGAATCTGCCTGGTTATTACATGAAGAYATTAARCCTCGTCGTGTAGGMGATATGTTGACTGTTACCTTAGCCGAAAAGACAGAYGCTAAAAAATCAGCAGATACAGACACKTCAAAAGAATCMGATAATACCATTACTGCACTTAATTTCCTCGGCGCACCTGTTACCTATAACGATCGACAATTATTAGATACGCAAATTAGTTCCAAATATGACTTTACGGGTGAAGCAGAAAGTACTCAGAGTAATTCATTAACTGGCAGCGTTACCGTTACTGTCGTTGAAGTACTGGCTAATGGTAATTTAGTTGTACAGGGTGAAAAGTGGATTAACATAAACCAGGGTGAAGAGTATATTCGTTTGCGTGGCATCGTTAGGCCCAGTGATATTGGTCCTGACAACACCATATCTTCAATACGCGTAGCTAATGCAGAAATTCAATATAGTGGTGATGGTTCTTTGGCTAATGCGAATGAACAAGGCTGGTTGGCGAAATTTTTTAATAGTCCATGGATGCCGTTCTGATGATTTATATTAAAAAACAAATTAACAGTATTCTACTGTTATTTATAATCTGTGCATTTACGTCATCAGTGAACGCCGCACGTATAAAAGACCTGTCTTCTGTTCAAGGTATGCGAGATAACCAGCTTATTGGTTATGGTTTAGTTGTAGGGCTAGATGGTAGTGGTGATTCAGTCGGCCAGGTTTCCTTTACTGCGCAAAGTTTAAAAAATATGTTGTCGCAATTAGGCATTGTTCTTCCACCCGGTGTTAACCCTAAACCAAAAAATGTTGCTGCTGTGATTTTACACGCAACATTGCCTCCCTTTATCAAAAAGGGACAAAAAATTGATGTAACCGCTTCTTCTGTAGGCAATGCTAAAAGTTTGCGCGGCGGAACATTATTAATGTCACCGTTAAAAGGTGCTGACGGWAAAGTTTATGCKGTTGCACAAGGYTCCTTACTGGTTGGTGGTTTAGGGGTTGAAGGTTCTGATGGTTCTAGTATYACAATCAATGTTCCAAGCGTTGGTCGTGTTCCTAAAGGTGCCATTGTAGAACGTACTATCAATAATTCATTAGGTTATACCAATAARCTTWTTTTGAATTTATTCACTGCAGATTTTACCACTGCCAGTAGAATGTCTGATTCGATAAATACMMTGTTTGGTSCGGGTACAGCGAAAGCGATTGACCCTATTTCAATTGAAGTATTAGCACCACAATCACCGGAAGACAAGATTGCATTCCTGTCAATAATTGAAAATATAAAGGTTGCGCCGGGTGAAGCKGCTGCCCGTGTCATTATCAATTCTAGAACTGGAACCGTGGTAATTAGTAGCGCAGTACGCGTATCAGAAGCAGCTGTTTCTCACGGTAATCTAGTGGTGACGATTCAGGAAAGTAGYGAWGTCAGTCAGCCTAATTCCTTTTCACAAAATGGTACAACCGAAGTGRTYGCCGATTCACAGATTGACGTGGTATCAGAAGACAATCGAATGTTTGTATTTGATCCGGGTGTTGACCTCAATGATATTGTACGAGCAGTAAACAAAGTGGGTGCAGCGCCGGGCGACCTGGTCGCAATTCTAGAAGCTTTGAAGATGGCAGGTGCGCTGCATGCAGAACTGGTGGTGATCTAAGCATGGATATTGGGTATAAAGTATCGGATGCAGCAATGTATACAGACTTTAATGCGTTGGCACGTTTAAAGGCTGAAGCCTCTGATCAGAGTGATGTTAATAAAAAAACTGAGACAACTAAAAAGGTGGCTAGTCAAATAGAAGCCATGTTTTTTCAGATGGTACTCAAGTCAATGAGAGAAGCACAGTCAATTGGTGACTCTGCTGATTCGGATCAAACTCGATTTTATCAGGATATGTATGATAAACAGATAACATTAGAAATTGCTCATAACAGCAGKGCCAATGGTAATGGYYTKGCTGCSATGATAGAAAAACAGATATCGGGTCCGGTAAGTGCAAATAGTGAAASYCTTCAACCTGAKKCRGCTGTTAATAATCTCGAACTGATACGWAATCAGATTAACCGTTCATTAYTGATTCAACATGAACATGATGGAAGTAAGGAGTAGAGATTATGGCAAGCAGTTTACTGGGTATCGGTGTTTCAGGRCTTCAAGTTTTTCAACAATCACTTAAYACCATTGGAARTAATATTTCTAACGTTAATACTGAAGGTTACAGTARRCAAGCRGTAGAGCTAKCTACTCGTGCGCCGCAAATTAGCGGTTCCGGTTTTGCCGGTRCTGGCGTGCAAGCGGTYAGTATCACACGTTCWTTCAATGMTTTTATAGAAACCAACCTTCGTGGTAGTACTTCTTCTGCGGCWGAATTCGAAGCYTTTTATGCTCTTGCGACACAACTCGATAATGTCGTTGCCGATASCGAYACAGGTGTTRCAAATTCAATYCAACGATTTTTTAATGCRATGCAGGATGTTTCAAATTCACCCACATCGACAGCAGCACGTGAAGTTTTACTTAATGAAGCGGAAAACTTATCGGGGCAGTTTAATGAGTTGGCATCCTGGTTTCAAAATGTTCGTGAACAGGTCAATAGTGAGATTAAAGGTAATGTTACAGACATAAATCGATTGAGTGCCGCGATAGCGGATATAAACGAAAAAATAGTTCTACAGGAAGGTCGCTCTGGTGGACAACCGGCAAATAGTTTACTCGATCAACGTAATCTATTAATACGTGATTTATCTGAACTGGTTTCGGTTAAAACATTACGTCAGGATGATGGCTCCTTAAATGTATTGGCGGGCAGTGGACAGGTACTTGTCGTTGGCAGTCGAGCAACCACGCTGGAAACATTTATCGTTGCGGGTGATCCCAATCAATTAGGTATTGGGATCAGAGGTAATGGCGGTACCTTAGTTCCTATTACTGAACAAATATCGGGTGGAAAACTAGGCGGCACAGTCAATTTTCGTGATCGCATGCTAGATCCAGCGGCTAACAGTTTGGGTTTGACGGCAATTGGTCTGGGTCAATTTATCAATGAACAGCAAAATGCCGGTATGGATATTGATGGTTTATTAGGAAACGATATTTTTAATTATGGTCAACCGCAAGTTCAGACAATAGCCGGTGCAGCCGGTAATGTTCAGGTTGCTTTTGATGATGTATCACAACTAACCAACAGTGATTATAAATTACAATTTAGTGGTGGTGCCTGGCAACTAATGCGTAGTGGTACCAATCAGGTTGTAACGATGACAGGAACCGGGACAACAGGTGATCCTTTCATTGCAGAAGGCATCAGTTTAGAAATTACAGCCGCCCCCGCTATAGGTGATACCTATCTCATTCGACCAACTCGAAACGGTGCTGTTGACATGCAGATGGTGTTAGCGAATAGTCGACAAATAGCCGCCGCTGCGCCAATACGAAGTTTATCTGCAAATACGAATACCGGTACGGGCACAATAAGTGCCGGTGTTGTGACTGATATTAATAGCGCCGCATTTCAAACCACGGCTGGTCAGTTGTCCCCCCCTGTATTAATTCGATTTACGGCAGCCAATAGTTATGATGTCTACGACAATACCAACCCTACCGCACCGGTAATTTTAGAAGCAGGCATCGCCTATAACCCGGCAACAGGTGGTGATGTGTTCCCAACGCCCGGCGGCATAAATAATGGTTACGATCTGCGAATTACCGGTGCGCCTGTTGCAGGTGATGAATTTAGTAGTGAATATAATACTGGCGGGGTGGGTGATAATCGTAACGCACTGATAATGGCTGATCTTGCTAGCTTAAAAGTAATGGCTAATGGAACCGCCAGTATTAATGACAGTTATAGCTCGCTGGTTTCCGATGTGGGTACGGCAACCCAACAGGCTGAATTAAGTAGCCTGACGCAAAGCCGTGTACTAGAGCAGGCCGCATCCGCTCGTGAATCAGTTTCGGGAGTCAATCTCGATGAAGAAGCAGCCAATTTAATTCGTTATCAACAAGCCTATCAAGCAGCAGCACAGCTCATATCGGTAGCTAATGAGTTATTTGATGTCGTGCTGAATGCGGTTAGRAGATAATCATGCGTTTGTCTTCATCACAAATTTATCAACAGGCTGTTAACGCAATGTTGAGTAAGCAAACTGAGCTCGCAAAAACACAGCTACAGATTTCTACTGGAAAAAGGGTACTTACACCGAGTGAAGATCCAACTGCGGCAATACGCATCCTCGACCTTAATCAAGTAATAAAGACGACTGATCAATATCAAAGGAATGCTGATTTTGCTGAAACAAGACTGGCATTTGAAGAGTCACTATTGACAGAAGTTGGTGATGTATTACAACGCGTCAGAGAGCTTTCTGTTCAGGCGAATAATGATATATACAGCGCACAGGATCGACAGGCAATGGCGAGTGAAGTTCGTCTTAACATTGATGCATTGGTACAAATTGCAAACAGYAAAGATGCAAGTGGTGAATATCTTTTCTCAGGATTTAATACGAATACAATACCTTTTACTGATGATGGGTCAGGTGGTTTCACCTATGCCGGTGATCAGGGRCAGAGAAACTTACAGATAGGTGCAAAAAGGCAGGTAGCTGTCGGTGACTCCGGTTTYGATGTTTTCATGAAGGTAGATGATGGCGTCGGCGGTAAGAGTGATATGTTTTCGGTTCTCTATGACTTTGCAGTAGACCTTGAAGCCAATGCGCCGTCAGCGACAACACTTGACAGACTGGATTCTGCGCTAGGTGAAGTTTTGAATACACGCACATCTATTGGAGCACGAATGAATACTATTGATGGGCAAAGAAACACCAATGCCAGTTTTAATCTGGTATTACAGGCAAACAAGTCCAGCCTTGAGGATCTTGACTATGCAGGGGCAGTCAGCCAGTTTGAACAACAACTGCTGGCGTTACAGGCGTCACAGCAAAGTTTTGTAAGGATTAAAAGTTTGTCATTATTWAATTATTTATAAATTTAACCGCGTAAAAGGTTAGGTAAGGGTATCAGTATGAGAAATAGAAAATTTAAACGTGAGTCATCATCTAACAAGTGTGGCAACAGTAAGAATGAGAGTATTTTAAATCTAATTACGGATGCACATGATAATTACGACAGAAATCATCTAGAACAGGCGAATTTTCTTTATCAACAGGTACTCAGATCGGAGCCGGATAATATTCAAGCATTAAATGGCCTGGGTTTGATTGCAATGCAGATAGGTATGCTCACTCTGGCGGTGGAATTTTTAACCAGTGCTTGTGAGATAGAGCCTCGAAATATGACGGTTAATAACAATCTCGCACTCGTGTATACACGCATGTCTCGATATGATGATGCGATTGTGCAATATTTTGATATGTTAGAGCTAGATCAGAATAATAGTGTTATATATGGTGAACTGGCACGATTAAATTTACGCCAGAGTCAATTCGATCTTGCCCTGAAGTATTATAGGCATGCGTTTTATCTAGCGCCTGAAGATCCGCGTAACCTGCATGGGATTGCACAGCTAGATGCTAAATCCATCACCAAAGATGAGCTCGATTTAGTCGAGACTGTCCTGGATCGTAATAATCTACCCCTGGTGAATCGTTGTAGTTTGTACTTCTCACTGGGCGATATATATGATGGTTACGCGTTATATGATGAAGCTTTTGCAAATTATTCTGTAGCCAATATGTGTAAGGCTAAACGATTCAACCTGGCTGAGTATACAAAACATGTCTCCAGTATTATCGATACGTTTTCCTTGGATCTATTCGATAAATTTTCATCAACTGAATTAAATCCATCCAGTCAACCGGTGTTTATTGTGGGTTTGCCTCATTCGGGGGAAGCGCTTGTCGAGCAGATACTGGCAAGTCATACCGATGTGTACACGGCTGGTAGTTCAGTATTAATCGATGATTTTGCAAATAAACTGCTTGTTTCCAATGAAAATGATAAGCATACGATGCTGTCTATTAACTATATAACAACGGATTCTTTAAATGACCTGGCACAATTCTATCTCAGTAACTTAAATAACCTGGCAATGAAAAATGACCATAAAATTCCACAGGTCATTACTAATAAAATGCAGTTAAATTTCACTAATTTGGGATTGATTGCACTACTGTTTCCAAATGCACGGATTATCGATTGTCGTCGGAATCCAATAGATGTCTGTCTTTCATGTTTCTTTCAGAACTTATCGGATGAACATGATTATTCCCTTGATCTCAAAGAAACAGCATTGTATTACCAGCAGTACGAGCGTTTGATGGCACATTGGCAAAAAGTTTTACCCGTTAATATTCATACCATCAATTATGAAACGTTGATAAATGACACTGAAACTATTTGCAGAGAAGTGATTGCTTATGCTGGTCTTGAATGGCAAGAACAATGTCTTGATTTCTATAATACAAAACGCCATGTGAATATGGAAAATCCCGTGCAACTTAAATATGGTGTTTATAAATCATCGATCAATAACTGGCAACATTATGAAAAACATTTACATCTATTAAAAAAGACGTTGAGCATGACTGATTGTGCGGTTCAAGATGATGATCTGACAGCGATAAGTCCGCACGATTTCAAAAAGGACTATAAAGCCTCGAAGTATATACGCCAAATAGTTGAATGAGCGATGCACTGCATTCAATCATTATGTCTAACGTAATCACCCCAATTTGTAAAAGTATTGATGGTATCTGTAATATTCGATATAACAATCATTCTGCCTGGAGTATATTCAGGGCTTTTACAGAGATTAAGTGTAAAACAATAATTTATTTTCATGGACTATTGAGCTCAAACAGCCCAGCAGGCCTGCCTGAGAAACAAAAACGCTTTTATGTGAAAATTATTATAAAAATAGTTAACTATGTATTAAAGTTTTCTGTTGTCTTGTCGTTAAAGAGGTCAGAAGCAGTAAATACACCATGTTGGTCGTATATCTGCTCGTTCCAGGAGAACAGACATGGCTTTAACAATTAATACAAACGTTGCCTCTCTAAATGCGCAGCGAAACTTATCCTCTTCATCAATGAATCTGGCTACATCACTAGAGCGCTTATCATCTGGCTTACGCATTAACAGTGCAAAAGATGATGCTGCTGGTCTTGCTATTTCTGAAAGAATGACAACACAAATTCGTGGTATGAACGTAGCTATGCGTAATGCAAGTGATGGTGTTTCACTGGCTCAAACAGCTGAAGGATCACTTGATAGTGTAAGTGACGCGCTACAACGTATTCGTGAACTGGCTGTACAATCAGCTAACGCAACAAACAGCGATTCAGATCGTGCAGCATTAAATGCTGAAGCGCAACAATTGAAAAGTGAGGTAGATCGCGTAGCAACTCAAACTAATTTCAATGGTGTTAAATTACTTGATGGTAGTTTTACCAATCAAACCTTTCAGGTAGGTGCGAATGCGGGTGAAACAATTGCTGTCTCTGGTATCGTGGATGCGAAGTCTTCGGCTTTAGGTACAACGGATATTGCAACACAATCAGGTATTGCTTCAACTGCTAATGCTGCAACATTAGTAACTGGTACTGATTTTACAATTACTAATGCTGCCGGTAACGCTATTGCACTTAATGACTTTACAACGGGTGCTACTGCAGCTACAAACGCTACAGCAGTTGCTGCTGCAATTAATGAAAAATCTGGCGAAACCGGTGTTTTTGCTACGATTGATTCTGCTGCCCCTACAGTAGTGGAGTTAACATCTGATCATGATTTCACCACGGCTACTGCTGCTACTGCTGCCGTTGCAATCACTGGCTTCGCGGGTGCGGCTAATACAACAGTGGCTACCGTCGGTTTTGATACGCTAGACCTTAGTACTGCAGGTGGTGCTAATTTAGCTATTCAGTACATGGATTCGGCATTAACTGCAGTAAACACCGCACGTGCTGATCTAGGTGCAATACAAACACGTTTTGAAAGTGTTGTTAATAACCTGGCGATTAACTCAGAAAACACAAGTGCGGCGCGTGGACGTATTCTTGATGCTGATTTTGCTCTGGAAACTGCAAATCTGACCAAGAACCAGATTCTGCAACAGGCTGGTACAGCGATGTTAGCGCAGGCTAACCAGATACCTCAGAACGTATTGAGTTTACTTCGTTAAATAAAGGTGGCGGTCAGGCAAGAATATTATTTTTTCCTGACCATAGCCAAAAGGATATTTTGACAGACTCTGGCAGTGGTAAAACTGCCAGAGTTTTTGTTGTTTAAGTAAAGGGCACAATTAATTAATAGAGGTGCCCTAAAATGAAGAACGTGATAGATATAGAATATTTGTGTGAATCGTAAATTAGTAGATTTATTCGTAAATTTAAATGATTGAGTGAGGAATAAAAAATGCCAATAGTTGCCAGTGGAATCGGTTCAGGTCTTGATATTAATGGACTTGTTTCTCAATTGGTGGCGTCTGAAGCCGAACCCACCAATGCGCGTCTAAATTCTCAGGAAATAGAGTTCGGTTCTGAGCTGTCGGCTTTTGGTACGCTTAAATCAGCGCTTTCTGCTTTTCAATTAAGCGTCGAAAAAATCGAAGATGTAAGTACTTTCCAGGTTTCAACTGCAACCTCCAGCGATAAGGCTATATTTACAGCTTCTGCAGGTGAGACCGCTGTGGCGGGAAATTACGATATAGAAGTACTGCAGTTGGCGCAAGCAGAAAAACTAAAGTCCGCCGATTTTGCCAGTAGTGCTGAGATAGTTGGTACTGGCACACTGGATATTACGCTAGGTGCAAACACTTTTCAGCTGACAATTGATGGTACTAACCGTTCTTTGGAAGGGATTCGTGATGCTATCAATTCTGCTATTGATAATCCCGGTGTCACCGCYTCGATTATTACAGTTGACTCCGGAACGCAGTTGATTCTGAGCTCTAGTGAAACAGGCTCGAATGYAACGATTGATGTGGTAGCAACTGATGATAATGCACTGGATGGTTTTGACCTGACTCAGTTAAATACGGCTAATTTAGTTACCTTACAGGCAGCATCTGATGYCATTATACGAGTTGATACACAGACAGTCACACGCGACAGTAATACATTTTCTGATGTTATTACGGGTATTACATTTAACGTGCAGAGTGCTAACCCGGGTGCGGTAGAAACTCTGTCAGTTAAAGCAGATACTAACAGTATTAAGGATGATATCAAAAGTTTTGTAAATAATTACAATAGCCTTGTGGGTGTGATGAGGGGTTTATCTAATTTTGACCAGTCGACATCGGTTTCAGGTCCGCTAAACGGTGACTCGGTAGTCAGAGGAATACAAAATAGCCTGCGCCAGGCATTGTCTACAAATGTAACAGGTGCTGTGTTTTCTAACTTGTATGAATTAGGAATAACGATTGGTGAAAAGGGTAGTTTAATTATTGACGATACGGTACTTGATGAACGCTTAAGTAATGATCTAATCGATGTAAAACAGTTCTTTTCATCGGCAAATGGTCTGGCACAAACATTTGGTAATGCGGTATCTGGATATGTCGATGATGATGGCATTATTAATTCACGTACCGAGGGATTGCAGAGCAGGCTTGATGGTATCGATGACAAACGTGATAGATTAGACCGTCGAATGGAAGCATTAGAAGCGAGATTAAATGCGCAGTTTACAGCGATGGATATCCTGGTTGCTCAATTGCAGTCAACCGGTTCGTTTTTAACGCAACAACTAGCTAATTTACCGTCTATAAATCGATAATAAATACACGATAAATAAAAAGGGTGTATGAGTAGGATACTGCTTGCTCAAATACGTTGTTTGAATATATCCTTCCGTATAATAATTCAATTTAATTCTGAATCCATCCGCATAGATATAATCGCCTAAGACTTTATTTTTATTATTAGTGATAACGTTAAAGTTGGTCATCATTTTGCCGATTACTAGAACATAAGCGGTAATTATTGATTAAATGCTTACAGATGTTCAAAAATCTTTAGTCCTAAGAACTATTTGAGTATTTATATACAGGTGGCGCATTATGGCGAACATAATTAATGATGATGTTAAATTATTTGCAGTTAATAAAAGCTCAACTGCCGAAAAATTCTTATCAATAAAAAAAACATTAGCTACACGTGACTTACCGTCCTATGGCAATAATTTTCCTGCCGGAGTGGCAATAACTGAACCTGACTATAAAGAAAAGCAGCGAGACATAGGTGCAGATGAAATCGAAAAAGCCGTGCACAGTCTCAATGAACATATTAAGGAAATTAAACGAGAACTTCATTTTAGTATTGATAATGACAGCGGGCAGACCGTAATTACAGTAATTGATTCAGTGACAAATGAAGTGGTACGACAAATCCCAAATGAAGAAGCAGTGAAAGTTGCACGCAGGCTTGTCGAAGGTTCTGATATTAGCTTATTGAGTGAGTACTCATAATTGGCATCTATATTGCTTGGTTATTATCAAATGGTACTTTACTAGTGTATTTTACAAACAAATTAAATAGATAATTAATGAGAAAAAATAGGAGTGGAAAAANTGAGTAATACGTCTATTGGGAATAATATCTCTGCTTATAATCAGGTGAACCGAGTTGGTGGAGTGACCGATGCAGACCCTCATCGTCTGGTATCCATGTTGTTAGAAGGTGCGCTTGGTAAAATTGCAACGGTTAAAGGCTTGATGATACGTAAAGACATTGTAAAGAAGGGTGAAATCACTGGACAAATTATCGCAATAATTGGTGKTTTGAAAGCGAGTTTAGATAAGGATGCTGGTGGTGATATTGCAATGAATCTGGATAATGTCTACGAGTATATAGAGAGACAGTTAGTGAAAGCTAACGTAACTAGTGATGTTTTTATCCTGGATGAAGTTGCAGCGTTATTACGYGAGATAAAGTCGGGTTGGGAATTGATTCCTGTCGAATTAAGAATAAACCCGTCGCCTGATCTAAGCGTTGTTTCTTAATCATATTTAATACACAGGAAGGGTTACATGAACTATAAACACCAACAATTAAAAGGCGTTATAGATTACAGCCAAACCATGTTACAAGAAGCTGAATCGGGTAACTGGGAAAACGTTTTTAACATTGAAGAGAAACGTAGCGAATTAATTAAAAAAATCTATTCTAATCCGTCAACTACGGATGAAAGAGCTAATAATAATGAACAGATTCTTGAAATCCTGGTTCTTAATCGGCAAATCGAGGCAATGACATCAAAAGCCAGAGACAAAGCGCGGGACCAGACAGAATCCATTAATAAAGGCCGCCAGGTCATTGATGCTTATGCTCAAAATATGGGTTAAATATTAGGTTGATAATATAGGTATGAATAAATTGTCTGGAACAATTTATCACGTTAGCCCCGTAGGGGTGGGGTATAGGGATATGTCGAATAAGTTATTTGAAAAACGTTTACATAACATGGTTGGGTGTGGAGACTTATAACTATGGAAACACGGCATGCTCATTTTCTGATTGCTAAACCGTGTAGGTGTGAATTTATTCGCACGCAGGTATCAAAGTATACGTTCGTCGTGCGAATAAATTCACGCCTACATTGTTCGTATACACCAACAATAATTATCTTTTTTTTCGCGTCTACCGTTCAGTTTTTTATATTAGAAAAGAGTGAGTTAAAAATTAATAACGCGCTTCTTTGCTAATCGTATGTGGCTTTGTATCTTCTGTACCATTTTCTCTAGTCCAGATTAAATCGCCTATGATTTTAAATTTTGCAATAGATATTGCGCCCCGTTTCCCACGTTTTTTATTAGCGTTAGCCAGGACGTCTATCACGTCGGCGCGTTTGAGTTGGTACATTTCCATCGGTTCAAAATCATTGTTCATTAGTGAGAGTACGATGATGTCCCAGTTTCCATTTAGATTGAGTTGTCCGATACGATGTCCTGATTTAACAGTATCACCAACAACACGACTCTTAATTAAGTATTTTATTCCTGCTCTTTCAAGTAACCCTATAGCATCGTGACCACAATTGGGATCGTCATTAAGTGTAAGTTTTAGATGAGTTGATACATCATATCTGGCAATCTCACCTGATACGGGCAGCATAGTGCCGGTGGTGCGTTTAAATTCCGCAGCCAGTCGACGTGTTTCATTAATTAATTTGTCTAAAGAATATAACGACATAATTTTACCCAGCTCCTGCCTTAAATATCGACAGAAACAACCTTTTCTTTAGGCTTGTTATCACATGATTTGCCAACGCCATAATGCCGTCTCCGATACTTGTAAAGACTGACGAAAGTTTGGCGCGTAGAAAATTACCTTTCATAAGGTATTGAAGTTATTGCTTATTAAATAATCGGCACGGTCTTTGCTGTATGTCTATTGTGAACAATACAAACGAGTCAATAACCATGATTAATCAGAATGTGGCAAGTGAGCAATATACCGGCGAAGTGCTGAATAATGTGCAGCTTGAGCAGGCTTTTAAATTATTTAATCAGTTTTCTGAAAAATTAACAGACGCCTATACCGATCTCGAAAATCATGTCACTCGTCTTACATTAGAGTTGGCAGAGGCTCGAAGCGAACGTCTTAAGCAACTGGCAGAAAAAGAAATTTTGGCGTCACGATTAGAAGGACTGTTAGATGTGTTGCCAGCTGGCATCATCGTACTCGATAAAAATGATTGCATAACACAGGTTAACCCGGTTGCCAGTTCGATGCTCTCCGGCATTGCAAACAGCCTTATTGGTTCAATTTGGAAAGATATCGCCCAGTCTTCACTACTAAATGAAGATGATGAATTACGTTTGAAAGATGGGCGTTGGGTCAATGTCTCCGCACGGCCATTAAGAAGTGAAAACCACGCATCAGAGGTAGGTAAATTAATTCTTATCTCTGATATTACTGAAAACCGAAATTTGCAGAACAAAATAAATCAACAACAGCGGTTAAGTGCATTAGGTGAAATGATAGCTGGGCTCGCACACCAGATTCGCACACCTTTATCATCTGCCTTGTTATATATCACAACAATAAACCATCCGCTTAACCATAAAAATGAAAGGATCGACTTTGCTGATAAAGCTAAAGAGAGATTATTGCATCTGGAAAGAATGGTTTCAGAGATGTTGCTGTTTGCGAAAGGTGATGTTGTCAAATCAGAGTACATAAATACTTATGAATTTATGAATCAGTTGAAAAAGTCATTTGAATTAGACGACAGAATAGAGCGTGGTCTAATGACGGTGAATAATAATTTAAAAAATGTCATTATCCAGGCGAATAGCGATGTGATATTAAGCTCTATTCAAAATATTATAGATAATGCGATTGATGCTTATATAGAAAGAGATATCGATGAAATATTTTGCGTAACAGTCGAAGCATTGTTGAACAATAAAAATCAGTTTGAAATAAACATAAGTGATAACGGCTGTGGTATGTCAAAAGACGTAACTGAAAAGATATTGCAGCCATTTTTCACAACGAAATCAACAGGAACAGGTTTAGGTCTTGCTGTCGTTAATGCCACTATTAATCGCTATGGTGGTGCGCTTCTTGTCCAGTCTGAACAGGGGTCAGGCAGTTGTTTTACCCTTGTGTTCCCTCGTTCTGAAATTTCCGGATTATTGCCAAGTAACATCATCAGCAATAAGAAAAATACGAAAAACTCTAATCTGTTACTAACAGAAAAAGATAATGATACACGTGAGGTAGTACTATGAATCAGGTAAATATAAAATCTAATAATGAAAYATTGATGCAGAATTCGATGSCACAAGAATTTTTAAATATGAATGATAAAACTATCCTTGTCGTTGATGATGACGCTGCATTACGCGAAGCGCTGGCAAAAACACTCAGTATGGAAAATTATAACGTCATTACAGCTGAAGATGGTTTTCATGCTTTAGATATATTAAAGAAGAATAAGAAAGTTGATCTTGTGTTATCAGATGTTCAGATGAAGCCAATGGATGGTCATGAATTACTGAATAAATGTAAAGAGATCTATTCGGATATGCCAGTCATTTTGATGACGGCATATGGCACTATTGAAAATGCCGTTCATTCTATGCACGATGGCGCTGCTGATTATCTGGTTAAACCGTTTGAACACAATGCGCTAATCGAAATGATCGAACGTTTTATTTTGCCATCAGTTGGTGTTGATTCAGGTCTGATTGCCGTCGATAAAAAAAGCGTTCAGTTATCTCAGGTTGCTAGAAAAGTGGCTGCTTCAGAGGCAACGGTGATGATTACAGGGGAATCGGGTGTCGGTAAAGAAGTTGTGTCACGATTCATACACGAACATTCTGCAAGAGCCAATGGTCCCTTTATTGCAATTAACTGCGCAGCTATACCAGAGAACATGCTGGAGTCTGTGTTATTTGGGTATGAAAAGGGCGCTTATACAGGTGCTCACCAGGCAAAAGCTGGAAAATTCGAACAGGCGCAGGGTGGAACATTATTGCTCGATGAAATCACCGAAATGGATTTAGGGTTACAGGCAAAACTATTACGTGTTCTTCAAGAAAAAGAAGTTGAACGTTTAGGTAGCAGTAAAGTTATCAAATTAGATGTGCGCATTCTAGCGACAACTAACAGAGACTTACATCAGACAGTCGTAGACGGCCAGTTTAGAGAGGATCTTTTTTACCGTCTAAATGTATTTCCATTAAATATTTTGCCGCTGAATGAGCGTAAGGACGATATTTTACCGCTGGCAAATAAAATGTTGAATGCCCATTCTTATACTATGGCGACAAGCCAGAAAGGTAAGAAAAATTATTTTTCTATCTCAGCGCAACGCGAACTAAAAGCGCATAACTGGCCTGGTAATATTCGCGAACTTGATAATGTTATACAACGTGCCTTAATTCTAAAAACAGGCAATATCATCGATGATTGTGATATTCAGTTTGAAGAAACAACACACTACAAATCCAATACCGATGAATCCATTGATCAAGTGATTGAATCAGGATTAAACGGTGATTTAAAGGCGCGTGAGCAGGATCTGATTATCTCAGCATTAAATGCAAGAACCACGAGAAAAGAAGTAGCAGAGAAGCTGGGAATAAGTCCACGTACATTACGCTACAAACTAGCCAGAATGCGTGATGCAGGCGTGGCTATACCGGCATAAGTTTTAGCGTTATAAGCCGATAGATATAACAGAGATAAGCAAACAAGCCACAGGTGAGCGATATGAGTAGCTTAGAAATCAACCAATTACTTCAACAGATGCGCGATATGGCATCCGCTGTTGAGACTAAAACGCCGTTCGATGCCGGCACTGATGTTGCAAAACTAGATTTTTCACAATTATTAAAAGACTCTGTAAATAAAGTCAATGAAACACAAAAAGCATCAAGTAAATTATCGACGGCTTTTGAAATGGGTGATCCCAATGTGAATTTAGGTGAAGTGATGGTAGCCATTCAAAAGGCAAGTGTTTCATTTCAAGCAATGACACAAGTTCGAAACAATCTGGTATCTGCATACAAAGAAGTGATGCGAATGCAGGTTTGATTCGCATTTTAGAAATAATTAAAAACAATTACGAATAATAGAATACGCAAAGTTGGTGACTAATGGCAATAATAACAGCAGATAATGTAGCAGTGCAGGCACAAGGATTTGGCTCCTTACCGGCATTACGCCAATTAGGTTTAATGGTTGGCCTTGCTATTAGCGTCGCGCTTGGTGTTACCGTTGCGATGTGGTCGCAAACACCGAATTACAGTATGTTGTATGGAAATTTAACAGCCAAAGGTTTATCCGAAGTGACTTCGGTGCTCAATACATCTGGCATTATGTATCAGCTGGAACCATCCAGTGGCGGCATTATGGTGCCATCAGATAAAATTCATGAAGCTAGAATGAAACTTGCTAATTCAGGTTTTTCTGGTAGCAGTGACGAAGGCTACGAATTACTGGATAAAGATCAGGGTTTAGGCAGTAATCGTTTTCTATTACAAGCTCGGTATCAACGTGCACTTGAAGGCGAGTTGGCACAATCAATCGCTAAGTTAATCATGGTGCAAAGTGCACGCGTTCATCTAGCCATTCCGAAACAATCAGCGTTTGCACGCAAAAGTAATAGTCCATCTGCTTCTGTGGTACTTAATCTATACCCTGGGCGTACTCTCAATGATGTTCAGACCTCAGGTATTATCAACATTGTTGCTTCAAGTGTACCGGGGCTAGATTCTGAATCCGTTACCGTGGTTGATGACAAAGGTCGTTTGTTGAGCAGTAACATTGGAGAATCAGGAATAATGTCGAGCGGCAGCCAGTTTGATTACACCCGTAAACTGGAAGATCGTTTTTCCAGGCGTATTATCGAAATGATTAGTCCCATTGTTGGCGTGGAAGGTGTAAGAGCGCAAGTCGTTGCTGAAGTTGATTTCACCTCTCAGGAAGAAACAAAAGAAAGTTATTCACCTGAAAAAAGCGCAGTTCGCAGTGAACAGTTGTTTGAAGCCAATAGCAGTAAACAAGGGCCATCTGGTATTCCTGGTGCATTAACCAATCAACCCCCTGCTGGAGGCAACACGGATATCACTGCTGCACAAACGGATGCGGTGAATGGAAATAACTCATCACGCACACTTAGAAATTACGAACTGGACAGAACCATCAGTCATGTTCGCCAATCACCTACAACACTAAAACGTTTATCGGTTGCCGTTATTGTTGATTATCGTACGATTGTTGACAAAAAAGGAAAAATAACAAAAGAACCACTCAGTGAAAAAGAAATTCAATATGTCACCGCACTGGTTAAAGAAGCGGTTGGTTTAAATGAGCAACGTGGCGATACATTAAATGTTGTTAATACACAATTTAAATTACCGGAAGTCGTTGAACCCCTGCCTGAAATACCTATTTGGCAGCAGCCATGGGTGTTTAATGTTGTAAAACAAGCATTAGGTGGGTTGTTCGTACTGTTTATGGTCTTTGGTGTTTTACGTCCGATACTGAGCAATCTGGCTAAACAGGGTGAAAATAATGCCGCTGCACTCGCCGCATTACCTTCAGGTGAATACGTACCTGCTTCTGAAGCAGGGAATGATCGAGTGACTTTAAGTAATCAAAGTGCAGGAGGAGCATCGTTGCCACCCGGGCAACAACCAAATGCTCAACAGTTATTGGATAGGGCAAGTGGCATCGTAAATGAAGATCCAAAACGTGCTGCACAAGTCCTTAATACATGGGTAGAAGCAGATGGCTGATGATACTGCACTGGCAACGACAGAAGATAATTTGGCAGGCGTATCGGGGCCAGAACGTGCGGCCATATTTATGATGAGCCTCGGTGAGAAAAATGCGGCGGAAGTGTTGAAGCATATGGCACCCAGAGATGTGCAGAAATTAGGCCTGGTGATGTCTTCGCTAAGTAATGTATCAAATGAAAAAGTCGAATCAGTCGTTGCACAATTTGTCGATACAGCCAATGCTCAATCAGGCGTAGGTGTTGATTCTGATGAATACATTAAAAACATGCTCAACAATGCACTCGGTGAAGATAAGGCCGGCGGTATTATTGATCGTATTCTTGTTGGAAAAAATTCAAAAGGTCTTGAATCACTAAAATGGATGGACCCACGCGCGGTTGCAGAAGTGGTTAAAAACGAACATCCACAAATTATTGCAATCGTGCTTTCGTATCTTGAAAGTGATCATGCTGCAGAAATATTACATCATTTACCTGAGCGTGCCCGTTCAGATGTGTTAATGCGTATCGCTACTTTAGATGGTGTACCACCAGCAGCATTGCAGGAATTGAATGAAGTTTTAGAAAACCAGTTTTCCGGTAGTAATAATGTACAAAACTCTGGAGTAGGTGGTGTTAAAACAGCGGCAGATATTCTTAATTTTATGGATGGTGCATCAGAAGCGGCCATTACTGAAACGATTACTGAAACAGATAAAGATCTTGCTGAAGCCATTCAGGGGCAAATGTTTGTCTTTGAGAATTTACTTGAAGTCGACGATAAGGGCATGCAAGCGATATTGCGTGATGTTGAGTCTGAGCAATTAATCGTTGCACTGAAAGGCGCAGACGATACCATGAAAGAAAAAATATTTGGCAATATGTCTTCACGCGCAGCAGATATGATGCGCGAAGATCTAGAGGCAAAAGGTCCCGTTAAATTAAAAGATGTCGAAGACGCACAGATGGAAGTGTTATCTGTTGCCAAACGATTATCGGATTCAGGTGAGATATCGTTAGGCGGTAAGGGAGATGAAGAGTATGTCTAAAATTATTAGCTGTAAAGAGCGTAAGGATTGTCAGCCCTGGCGYSCCCCGGTACTGRATTTGTCAGAAGAGGATGTATTTGATTATAAATTATCAGATGCAGAAAAAAATACACAYAACACGCAACAACAAAAAATTCGTCAGCAAGCTTATGAGAAAAGTTATGCCAAAGGATATATGGAAGGACTGGAAAAAGGACAGAAAGAAATACGTGAACAAACACAATAYCTGCAATCTTTGATGGCAACACTGGCAATGCCGTTGCCTGATTTAGATGAYCAACTTGTCGATGAAATGGTTCAGCTTTGTATGCTCGTCGTTAAACAGATGGTGCGCCGTGAAATAAAAACCTCRCCTGGTGAAGTGGTCGCAGTCATAAAAGAAGCGCTAAATGCACTACCTGATGCAACAGGTGATGTCGTACTCGAATTGAATCCTGAAGATGCAGATCTGATTAGAGGCGCAATGATGCAACCAGGAAAAGAAACACTCTGGCGAATKGTTGAAGATCCACTGTTAACTCGYGGTGGATGTCGTGTAAAAACCAATACATCAAGAATTGACGCAACAGTTGAAAATCGTCTGAATTCGGTTATAGCAAATATTATGGGTGGTGATCGAGAACAGGATCAACGATAAAAATGAATTCKAATAATAATACAAATARCACAAACAAAAACGTTGMATATCGCCGTAGTCCTATCTGGTGTGAGATTTTAGAGAAATATAAATCACGCGCTGCCAACGATGTACCGATGGTAGTAGAGGGAAAACTAAACAGAATGGTTGGCTTGACATTAGAAACAGTAGGTTGTCATGCAGCGGTAGGTGCGCGTTGTTTGGTGAAATCGACTGAAGGTGATGTTGAAGCAGAAGTGGTTGGTTTTTCTGGTGAACGGTTATACCTAATGCCAACAGGCGATAGTCGAGGGTTGGTCCCCGATGCGCCTGTTATTCCAGGAAAAGGCATGTACAAAGCAAAAGTGGGTGATGAATTACTCGGTCGTGTAATCGATGCAGCTGGAAAACCTCTTGATGGTAAAGGGCCCATTAATTACACGCATAGCCTGCCTCTGGCTGGAAAACCGGGTAATCCTTTAGCACGTTGGTCAATTAAAGAACCATTAGATGTAGGCGTAACGGCGATTAATTCGTTAATAACCGTCGGTCGAGGGCAAAGAATTGGATTGTTCGCCGGTAGTGGCGTCGGTAAAAGTGTGCTGTTAGGTATGATGACTCGTTTTACCGACGCCGATGTTGTTATTGTCGGATTGATTGGTGAGCGTGGCAGGGAAGTAAAAGAATTTGTAGACAATATTTTAGGTGAACAGGGTATGGCACGCTCTGTAGTCGTGGCTAGCCCCGCTGATAGTCCGCCGCTTATGCGTATGCATGGTGCCTGGTTAGCCACAACAGTTGCAGAATATTTTCGTGACAAAGGTTTAAACGTGTTACTACTGATGGATTCGTTGACACGTTTCGCGCAGGCACAAAGAGAAATTGCATTGGCCATTGGTGAACCGCCGGCTACGAAAGGTTATCCACCTTCCGTTTTTGCAAAATTACCTCAATTAGTCGAACGTGCAGGAAATAATGGTGAAAAAGGGGGGTCGATAACGGCATTTTATACGGTACTAGCTGAAGGTGATGATACCAATGATCCTATCGTTGATTCAGCACGTGCCGTATTAGATGGGCATATTATGTTGTCCAGACAAATCGCCGAAGAAGGGCATTTTCCAGCCATCGACATCGAGGCATCCGTTAGCCGTATTATGAATGATGTAATAACAGAACAGCACAAAGCTGCCGCCTCACGATTTAAAAAATTACATTCTATCTATCAGAGAAATCGTGACCTTATTAGTGTCGGTGCTTATCAATATGGCAGCGAACCGGATATAGACGAAGCGATAAATTACAACGATGCATTTTTACAATTCTTGCAACAAGATACCGACGATGCTTATTCATTTGAAGACAGCGTGAATGCACTAGAAAGTCTTATTCCCCGCCAGGATATGTAAAGGATAATAATGATGTCAGATTTAAAAGAAACACGCAGTCTCACAGCTAAAGCACATCGTCAAGAAGTGAAAGCATTTAATGAAATGGTGAGTGATGAAGAAAAGGCAAAAGAACAACAATCGCAACTGGATACATGTATTGCTTATCGCGATGAATGTTTAAATGGTCTGAAAACGGCTAAGTCTTCTGGTTTGTCGGTTGTACAGGTACGTGAATGTCAGTTATTAATGCAATATCTTGACTCTGTTGTTGAAACACGACAGTACAAAGCAGATATAAGTAATGAAACTTATGAAAAGTTAAAAGGTGTCTGGACGAAAAAAAATGAACATTACCAACAATTGAAAGATGCATTGGAAAAACAAGAAATTGAAGATAGGGAAAGAAGAGAAAATACGATGGTGGGTGGTGATGAATCCGGTGATGGAATAACACGGGAAACCTATTACACACACGGAGATAGAAAATAAAATTAATATTATTATTTGAGAGTTAGCAAAAGTAATGAAAAGTTCTAAGAAATTGCAGCCGATAGCCAATTTAGCAAAACAGAATGAACGCGGCGCGGCGCGAAATCATGGCAACGTATTACGTGCGTTGAAACAGCAGGAAAATCAGTTAAATGAATTAATCAGTTATCGTAACGAATACATTAATACCTTCAACAGTGCCGGCGCTAATGGCATGTCAGTTATACAGTTCCAGGATTATACCCTGTTTTTGCATCGATTAGATGATGCCATCAAGCAACAACAGCAGCTAGTCACGAATGGTCGTACAGACTGTGACCAAAGTAAATCCAAATGGTTAGATAAAAGAAATCGTAGCAAAATGGTTAATAAGGTTGTTGAGAAAAGGCAACTGAATGAAAGTAAGCAACAGGATAAACGCGAACAACGTGAATTAGAAAGCCAGCCAGGTGTTTCTGTCCGTAAGTAAAAATCGTTTTATATTATACCCTCTCAAAAACTGTCATCTCTTCCGTTGACTTCGATCTATGGTCATTCCCGAATGCTTGTGTCGGGAATCCAGTGACTTTATAGTATCTAAGGACGCTGGATCTCCGATACAAGCATTCGGAGATGACGGCAATGAATAATTCTATTTTTTTGTCTTAAATGTTTAACAGCAAGCTTGTAGGTTGTTAAGTCAGGCTTTGATTTAATGTTTCATAAAGTTACGGTGCAGCTGTGATTTATAATATGCAATGCTTCTGGCACAAGTCTTGCTTTGTTTACAGTAATCAATCGAAAAAATAGTTAAATTTTTAACATTAATAAAACATGAGTGCTTATATGAACGATACAATTAATGTGGCGAATACAGGTTCTTCACCAGCTATTGCTGCAGGAAATTCACATAGTGCTGCCCAAAGCCCTATAGCGAGTGGAATACGTGATGATGGTGGCGGTGACTCTGCTGATTCAATCGATAACGATCATTCGTTTTCAGAATCCTTATCAAAAGTTAATGAGCAAACCGACACCGATAATCGCGATTCGAATACAGATGAAGGCGGCAATTTTTTACCGAATTTAGCTAACACCGGTGAAAAAGTGGCAAATGATGGCCCCATATTGTTATCCGAAATTATCGAAACGGTAATGAATCATTCAAATCAGGCATCAAATACATTGAATTTACCTGATAAACATATAGCTTCACAAAACAATGCGCAGATATTATCAAGTCATATTTCTGTTAATACTGCTGATTCAATTGAACCTTTACCGATTGATAGTCTGGTAAAAGGCGAGGTTAAAACCAGTCAATTAGCTACATCTATGCATTCCGCACCAATCTTGCAGAATGTACTACCTGCCATGCTAAAAGGTGAAACAGCCAAAGTGAATTCTGGATTAGCTATTTCGAATAATGAAAAACTGGAATCACCTCAATTGGACCTGGATAAACAAAATTTAAGTCTAGATAAAAAAATGTTTTCTGAGTTGTTAAAAAATTCAACACAGACCGGTTTACCGGCACAACAATTAAATATATTAACTGAAATTCAGGGGTCGCTTTCACAACGGTTAGATGCTTCATCTGTTACCTCACGAATGGATACCGTCACTTTGCCATTAACACAATCTGCAAATTCTTCGCCACTAAGTATTCAGACCACACCACTACTTAGTGGGATAAATGAACCGTTTAGCAGTCCTGGCTGGTCGAAAGCATTGGGTAATCAAATTGTCTGGATGGCGAATCAAAACATTAAAACAGCAGAAATACGATTAAACCCAGCGAATTTAGGACCTGTTGAAGTTAGATTGGAGATAAAAGATGACCAAATTAATGTCGCATTATCCAGTCGTCATGCCGCAGTAAGAGAAGCCATGGAAATGACAATGCCAAAATTACGTGAAATGTTAGAAAATGACGGATTGAATTTATCGGATTCTAATATTTCTCATCAGTCATTTGCTGAACAGCGTGAACAACAGACTGAAAACCAGAGCATGGATAAAATTAGTCGTCATCTTCTTCATGTTGAACAGGAGAGTGTGATGGACAAAGTTATCATGCAGAAAACGACTTCGTCTAGCATGGTCGATTATTTTATCTAGCGATATCAGAAACAAAAATTTAAAAGCCTTACCACATTGATACGTTCTATGTAGGTGTGAATTTATTCGCATGACGAATTAAAACATTGACACCTGCGTGAGAATTTATTCGGCTTTATCCCTATGCCTCACACCTACATTCTTACCATGCTCATCAGGCAGAATTCCGTCACCTACATAAAAGCCCTTGTCAAAAATCTAACACTCCTGTTCTGGCTAACAATATATCATTAAATAACAATAAGATACGATGATATAAATCATTGGCACGTCTCTTGCTCTTATAAATACATATCAATGTATTAAGACAAAAGGGCATACCAGATGATTGACGAAGAGGAAGTAACAGAAGAAGTTGCACCAGTAAAATCAGGCAATATGAAAATCATTATTATTGCTGTTGTAGCGGCAGTGCTACTAAGTGCTGCTGTTGTCGGCGGTACATTATATTTTGTTATGGGACAGGATGGTGATGATGAAGCGTCTATTGAAGAGCCAGAGGAGGAAGAAGAAGTAGCAGAAGAGATTCCCCTGGAACCAGCACAATACCATTCGATGGATCCTAAATTTGTCGTCAGTTTCCGTGATCAGCGCAGTGCAAGATTCATGCAGTTCTCAATTGAAGTGATGGCTCGTAATAAAGACATCATCAAACAGGTAGAAGATCATTCTCCTG
This sequence comes from Thiotrichaceae bacterium, assembly GCA_002746365.1. Lineage (GTDB taxonomy): Bacteria > Pseudomonadota > Gammaproteobacteria > SZUA-229 > SZUA-229. The sequence goes on along the minus strand of NVWZ01000002.1, from coordinate 130,733 downwards.
CTGTTCGCAGTAGCTTACTCATGTTATTCGATAACCAATCATACGAGACGATGTCTACCCGCGAAGGTAAACAGAAATTATTGGATGAGATTATTGTCGACATCAACACTACCTTAAAGAAGGTAACTGGTGAAGAAGATCTGGTTGAATTGTTTGAAGCAGCTTACTTCACTTCATTTGTCATTCAATAGGAATAGTCATGGCTGATGAAATATTATCACAAGACGAAATCGATACGTTACTAAATGGCGTAGAAGATGGGGATGTTACAACGGAAGGTGACAAGGCAGCTAATATCGGTGAAGCAGTTAGTTATGAACTAGGTAGCCAGGATCGAATTATTCGTGGGCGTATGCCAACACTGGATATGATTAATGAACGGTTCATACGTTATTTACGAATCAGCATGTCTAATATGTTACGTCGTTCTGTTGAGGTGAATGTTGTTGGTGTCAATATGATTAAATTTTCAGAGTATGTTCGCGGTTTGTTTATGCCAACCAGCATAAACCTTGTCGGTATAGAGCCTTTACGCGGAACAGGATTATTTGTTATTGATCCGAATCTTGTTTTTGCAACAGTGGATAACTTTTTTGGTGGTGATGGTCGCTACCATACACGAATTGAAGGTCGCGAATTTACACCAACAGAAAATCGTGTTGTGCAATTGTTATTGGATTTATTGTTTAATGATTTAGAAAAATCATGGAAGCCGGTTTTAGAGTTGCACTTTAATTATATGAACTCCGAGATAAACCCGCAGTTTGCCAATATCGTTAGTCCAACAGAAGTAGTCGTAGTAACAAAATTTAAATTAGATCTTGAAGGTGGCGGTGGAGAATTTCACGTAGTTATGCCTTATTCAATGTTGGAACCGATACGTGAATTACTGGACACCGGTATGCAAACAGATCAGGTCGATGTTGATAACAGGTGGACGAATTCGCTTAAAGAGGAACTTAAACAAGCGCCAGTTGAAATAGATTGTTTAATGTCAGAAATAAAACTGACATTAGCGGAAGTGCTTGATCTTAACGAAGGTGATGTTATTCCAATAGACATGCCTGACGTGGTTACGATTCGTGCTGCAAAAACGCCTATTTTCCGTGGTGTTCTTGGCAATTCAAACGGTAAAAATTCAGTTCAGTTCGTGAGCCCTATTATCAGGCCCGATTATTCAAAAGAGTTACGGTAAGAGGAAAAAGTTATGAGTGAAGTTATTTCTGAAAATAAAACAGATGAAGCCGGCGCTGGGGATGAGCGGGGTGCGGCTATGGAAAAGCAGACAACACAAAAAGGTGAATCAATTACAGACGATTCAAATTCAGAAGAAGGCTATGAAAAAGCTGCTTTTAAAGATTTAAGTAGCCATGGTGAAAGTTCCGGACAATTGACCACAACAGAAAACACTAACCTGGATGTTATTTTAGATATACCAGTAACGCTGTCTATGGAAATAGGGCGGACTGAATTACCAATTAATAATCTTCTGCAGTTAAATCAGGGGTCTGTCGTTGAATTAGACCGTCTTGCAGGTGAACCGTTAGATGTTTTGATTAATGGGACATTAATCGCCCACGGCGAAGTAGTTGTGGTTAATGAAAAATTTGGTATTCGATTAACTGATGTAATTAGCCCTGCTGAACGCGTTAAGAAGCTTAGATAAGAAACTTAGATAAGTCATTCTACCTATTTGAATAGATATAATATAAATGAATAAAATTAATATCAAAATACGACATACCATTTCCCTGCTCGGTATGATTCCGCTGCAAGTATTGTCAGAAGAAGATAAATCACTGCAATCATTTAAAACAGAGGCCATAAGTGGTGGCTATTTACTTCAGTTAATATTTGGTTTAGTCATCGTCATAATTTGTATTGTTGCGCTTTCATGGCTGGCTAAACGTATGCATAAACTACAGTCGTCTTCAGAAGGAAGCTTAAAGATTATTGATGGAATTAACATGAGTGCACGTGAACGTGTTGTTTTATTACAGGCAGGAAATAAACAAATATTAGTTGGTGTAGCACCGGGTAGAGTTGATACGATTTATGTGTTTGATGAACCGATTGTTGATATAGATACTGACTCAACATCATCAACGACCGGTAGTTTTTCAGAAAAACTTTCTACAATGATTAATTCCTCACTTAAAAATAAGGTTGCACCCAATAATGATAATGAACGGGGCAGACGTTAAGTGAAAAAATCACAAATACTAACAGGTCTGGTTTTATTGATTGTACCAGTATTTGATGTGTTGTCAGCACAAGGCTTATCAGCTTTGACTGTTACACCAACTGCTAACGGCGGTGAAACATATACGGTCACGATACAAATTCTGGCCTTAATGACAGTGTTGAGTTTGTTGCCTGCGGCTTTAATTATGACTACATCCTTTACACGCATCATTATAGTCCTTTCTATTTTGCGTCAGGCGATTGGTACTGCTCAAACACCATCCAATCAAATTCTTCTTGGTTTGGCATTGTTTTTAACTTTTTTTATTATGTCACCCGTATTTGATCGTGCTTATAAAGAAGGCGTTAAACCCTACCTTGATGAAGAAATAAGTTCTGAAGTGGCATTTGAAAAAGCATCCGAACCGTTTTACCACTTTATGCTAAATCAAACACGAGAGGCTGATCTGGCCATGTTTGCTGAAATAGGAGGATATGGAAAGCTTGACCCTAATTTAAAAGTTCCGTTTTCATTATTATTRCCTTCGTTTGTTACTAGTGAACTAAAAACGGCATTTCAAATTGGTTTTTTAATTTTTATACCATTTTTGGTTATCGATATTGTTGTAGCCAGTGTTTTAATGTCGATGGGTATGATGATGTTGTCACCAATGATTATATCGTTGCCTTTTAAATTGATGTTGTTTGTTTTAATTGATGGTTGGTCATTAATTATGGGCACAATGGCGGCGAGCTTTTATGTTTAACATAGTCAGGAGATGCGATTATGACACCTGAAATGGTACTGGATRTTGGTCGTGATGCATTATGGGTKATCGCCTTAATCTCTGCACCAATGTTGTTRTCTGCTTTAGCTGTTGGTCTTTTTGTCGGAATGATTCAAGCGGCAACCCAAATTCAAGAGATGACTTTAACTTTTATTCCTAAGCTTATGGTGCTTGCTCTTGCTTTGCTTATTGCGGGTCCCTGGATGTTAACGGTACTGACCGACTTTACCACTGATTTAATTCAACGTATCCCTGAATTAATCAACGAATAGTGATGCCATGACATTTACAAGTGCTGAATTAACGACATGGCTAGCCACATTATTGTGGCCGTTTATGCGTATTGGTGCGATGTTCGCTGCTGCACCTATTTTCTCTGCACGAAGTGTCCCCGTTCGAATTCGTGTCATTTTAGCTTTTTTAATTGCATGGGTATTGGTGCCTGTGTTGCCTGCACCGCCAGCTGTTGATTTAATCAGTGCAGATGCATTAATTATAAGTGTGCATCAGGTGCTTATTGGCATTGCTATGGGATTTATTATTCAACTGGTATTTTCAGCCTTTGTTATTGCCGGTCAAAGTATTGCAATGGCGATGGGCCTTGGCTTTGCTTCAATTATAGATCCACAGAATGGTGTRCAAGTRCCGGTCATCAGTCAGGCATTTCTAATTATGGTGACCTTGGTCTTTCTTGCTTTGAATGGACATCTTGTCCTGATTGATATGATTGCAAAAAGTTTTGAAAATATACCGGTAGGTATGATGGTGCCTTCACGTGATGGGTTTTGGCAATTAGTGAATTGGGGTAGTGATATGTTCGCCGGTGGAATGCTTGTTGCACTACCCGCTGTTGCTGCATTGCTWCTAGTCAATCTTGCATTTGGTGTGACCACTCGTGCAGCGCCTCAACTCAATATATTTGCCGTTGGCTTCCCAGTTATGATTATGGTCGGCCTTTCATTTATTATTTTAACTTTGCCCACTATTACTTCTCACCTCTCTCGATTAATGATGCAGGCTACCGAGCTCATCAATAATTTTTTGGCTACGGCTTAAAACGAATTTGTTATGTCAAAGGATACCGGACAAGAACGTACCGAACAGGCGACGCCTAAAAAATTACTCGAAAGTCGCGACAAAGGCCAGGTACCTCGTTCGAAAGAATTAAATAGCATGACACTGTTAATGGCATCCGCAGGGGGGTTCCTATTAATGGGTGAGAGCATGTTGTTAGGGTTGAGTGAAGTTTTAAAGAAAGGGCTTTCACTTAAAAATGCTCAGGAGATCAATGCAGACGGCATTGTTCGTATTCTTGGTGAAACGGCTTTAGATTGTTTGCTACTTTTCACGCCACTTTTTGTATTACTGGTTGTGGTTACTATGCTGACACCGTTAGGCCTGGGTGGTTGGTCATTTAGTTTAAAAGCCATTAGTTTTAAATTAGAAAAACTTGACCCGATTAAAGGCTTAGGAAGAGTTTTTGCATTAAAAGGACTGGTTGAACTGGTAAAAGTGCTGGCAAAGTTTTTACTGGTGGCAGCTGTTTCTGGTTACATTATCTGGTCGCTAATAGATGAATTGATTACATTAGGTGATCAATCTGTACAGGTTGCTTTGGCTCATGTAGCCAGTCTTTGTGGTTGGACATTTTTGGCGAGTAGTAGTGTATTAATTATTATTGCTGCACTCGACGCGCCATTCCAGTTATGGCAACACAATAAAGAACTAAAGATGACCAAGCAGGAAGTGAAAGATGAGAACAAAGACACAGACGGTCGTCCTGAAGTAAAAGGTCGTATTCGAGCGTTACAACAAGAACTATCTCAACGTAGGATGATGGAATCGGTACCTGATGCGGATGTCATTATTACCAACCCGACACATTATGCTGTTGCCTTAAAATACGATCAATTTGATATGAAAGCACCAGTTGTTGTAGCAAAAGGAGCAGATTTTATCGCCTATCAAATTCGTACAGTAGCGGAACAAAATAATGTCACGATAGTTTCTGCACCTCCGTTAGCGCGCGCTATTTTTGCCAGTACTGAAATAGATCAGGAAATTCCCGGTGGTTTGTATGTGGCAGTGGCAACCGTTCTGTCTTATGTTTTTCAACTTAAAGTTTCTTTAAACAACGGTGATATCCCACCGGATAGTCCGAATGACTTTCCGATACCAGAAGAATTACGTGATGTTTTAAAACCCGATGACGAAGATAGCATACATTAATAAGGTAACTAAAAATGATTGAAGGTACAGCGCAACAAGGCAATTTTAAGTTCACATTAAGTGGTTTAGGTATACCGTTCTTATTGGTTGCCATGTTGGCGATGATGGTTTTACCTTTGCCTCCTATTATGCTGGATCTGTTCTTTACCTTTAACATCGCTTTATCACTGGTCGTATTACTCGTTGTTATTTATACCATACGCCCACTGGACTTCAGCGTTTTTCCTACGGTTTTACTTGCTGCCACATTACTACGGTTAGCACTTAATGTGGCATCGACTCGTGTGGTATTACTGGATGGTCATACTGGTACAGGCGCAGCCGGAAATGTAATTAAGTCCTTTGGGGAATTTGTTGTCGGTGGTAGCTATGCGGTCGGTATCGTTGTTTTCTCTGTATTAACAATTATCAATTTTGTAGTGGTTACAAAAGGTGCAGGAAGAATATCAGAAGTAAATGCACGTTTTACTCTGGATGCGATGCCTGGAAAACAAATGGCAGTTGATGCTGATTTAAATTCAGGTTTAATCGATCAGGATCAGGCACGAGAAAGACGGCAAGAAATTTCCGGTGAAGCGGACTTTTATGGTTCCATGGACGGCGCAAGTAAGTTTATCCGCGGTGATGCCATTGCCGCTATTCTCATCTTGTTTATTAATCTGATATTTGGTCTGGGAATCGGCATGATTCAGCATGGCCTAACTTTTTCTCAGGCTGCTGAATACTATACCTTATTGACCATCGGTGATGGTTTGGTTGCACAGATTCCTTCTTTAATATTGTCGACTGCAGCGGCAATTGCTGTGACACGAGCCTCAGCTGCTAAAGATATGGGGCAGCAGGTAATTGGTCAGTTGTTTGACAGGCCAAAACCGATAGCTATAGCGGCTGCAATTTTAGGTGGTTTGGGAATAGTGCCGGGCATGCCTCATTTTGTATTTATTACCCTGGGCATTGTTTGCGCAGCAATCGCATATAGCATTCAGAAAAAAATTGAGAAGAGCCAGCAGGTTGTTATTCCAGAAGAAGTCGAAACTGATGAGGAACCACAATTTAAAGATTTAAGCTGGGATGATGTTCCTGTTGTTGATGTCATCGGTTTAGAAGTTGGTTACCGCCTGATTCCCATGGTCGACAAGAATCAGGGCGGCCAGATGATGTCGCGTATTAAAGGTGTACGTAAGAAACTTTCACAAGATCTGGGATTTCTTATTCAGGCGGTTCATATCAGAGATAATCTGGATTTAACACCTAATAGTTATCGCATCATATTAATGGGTGTGCCTGTCGGTGAGGGTGAAGTCTACCCTGAAAAAGATATGGCAATTAACCCTGGGCAGGTTTTTGGAGAGTTAAGTGGAATCCAGACCAAAGACCCAACATTTGGCCTGGATGCAGTGTGGATCGACACCTCCATGAAAGAAGAAGCGCAGACATTAGGTTACACCGTGGTTGATTGCAGTACAGTGATTGCAACACACATGAGTCATATGCTTCAGCATCATGCTCACGAATTGTTAGGTCATGAAGAAGTGCAACATCTGCTTGATATGTTAGCAAAGAAATCCCCCAAACTGGTTGAAGATTTAGTACCAAAGATATTGCCACTGGGTGCGGTATTAAAAGTATTGCAAAACATTTTGTTTGAAGGCATCCCTATTCGTGATATGCGAACTATTGCCGAAACTTTGGCGGAAGCAGCTGTCAATAGCCAAAACTCTGACGTGCTTACCGCTGCTGTACGCGGTGCGCTTTCTCGTCAAATATACCAACACATCAACGGTTTGGAGCAAGAAATGGCTGTTATAACACTAAATCCAGAGTTGGAACAGATATTGCAACAGTCTATACAAAGCTCACCTGAAATAGGTTTGGGAATAGAACCAGGACTAGCAGAAAAGATGATTAAAGAACTAAATGTATGCGTACAGAATCAAGAGCTGGATAACAAAGCAGCCGTTTTATTGGTTTCTCCCGCAATACGATCAACGTTAGCAAGGATGTTGAGAAGTCTTGCACCTAACCTGCATGTGCTGGCTTATAACGAAGTACCCGATAGTAAGAATATTAAAATTGTCGCTGCAGTCGGCGGGCAGACAGCTCAGGCAGCTTAAGAATGATAACAGTAACGACAAAACGATTTAGCTTATACCAGGCAGTGAAAACCATTACGTTTATGTTCGTTGTCAGTGTTTTATGGTTAGCAGGATTTATGTTCGGTATGTTGGAGGTGGGAAGATGGTACTAATGAAACAGAATAAATACATAATGATGAGAGGGTGGTTGTCATGAAAATGAAACGATATTTTGCCGCAGATTCACGTCAGGCATTACGAGAGTTACGTGAAGATCAGGGACCGGATGCTGTTATTTTATCTAATCGACGCGTACAGGGTGGTGTGGAAATTATTGCTGCATTAGATTACGAAGATGCGATGGTTAGTTCTTCGTTAGGTAATCCTGAAAGTTTGTCACCGCATGTTAATAAGACTGAACTAGCTGGACACAATGACGCACATCTAAATAAACAAACATATAACGATTCATTGTTTACTGAATCAAATTATTCAAGCGAATTTAATGAGAATAAACTTGAAAAAAAACAAGACGCTTCAACATTAAATAAAATTCAGGATGAACTTAAAGGATTAAGAAATATTATGGAAGCGCCACTGATGCAATTTGCCTGGGGTGAAACAGGAAGAGTTAAACCTTTATATGCCAATTTATTAAAGCAATTAATGTCACTGGGACTAAGTTCAAAACTTAGTCAGAGTATTGCTAAACGCACAGCGAATCAAGGTCTCACTAAACACAGTTGGTTAGAGTCTCTAAAAATTTTAGCGAAATTAGTTCCTATCGACGATGAAGACATACTGACAAATGGCGGAGTTATTTCATTAATTGGACCAACTGGCGTAGGAAAAACTACAACTATCGCTAAATTAGCCGCACGTTTTGCACTTAAACACGGCCGACGTGGGATAACTTTAATAACCACTGATAATTATCGAATTGGTGCGCATGAACAACTTAGAACTTATGGGAGAATTTTGGGAGTACCCGTGCATGTTGCAACGGATGCAGCAGAGCTTAAATGCTTATTAAAAGAAGCCAGAGTAAAAACTGAAGGCAGTGAACATCAATTAACATTAATTGACACAGCGGGAATATGTCAAAAAGATATCCGCTTAGGTGAGCAATTAATGACGCTAAATTTAACAGGAATGAATATAAAAAACTATCTAGTTCTTTCTGCTACAGGGCAATTGAATCTACAAGATGAAGTCATTCGATCTTTCAAAAAATTAAAACTCAGTGGTTGTATGTTAACAAAAATAGATGAGGCTGCCAGCTTAGGGGAGGTGATGTCAGTTCTTATACAGCATGATTTGCCACTGCATTTTGTCTGTGATGGTCAAAAAGTTCCTGATAATTTACATCAGGCAAGAGGGCAGTTACTGGTTAAAGAAGCTGTGAAATTAATGCGACAAACTAATAAACCGCCATCTTCAGAAGAGCTGGCGTATTCGTTTGGTGGGATGGTTACAAATGCAATTATCTAATATGGACGTCTTCTCTTCAACTGATCAGGCTGACAACCTACGTAGAATCATTCATCCCAGACCCCTTAAAATTATTGCGATTAGCAGTGGTAAAGGCGGTGTGGGTAAAACCAATGTATCAATCAATCTAGCTTTAGCTATGGCTAAGCAAGGTAAAGAAGTAATGGTACTGGATGGTGATCTAGGTCTCGCTAATATCGATGTATTACTTGGGCTGACTACAGAGTACGACCTTTCGCATGTCATTAGCGGCGAGCGAACACTGGAAGAAATCATTGTCGATGGCCCAGAAAATATTAAAATCATACCGGCATCATCCGGTATCAATGAAATGGCTAACCTAACGCCATCACAACAGATGGGTTTGATTAATGCATTTAGTGATTTAGGCCACGCAATTGATGTGTTAATAGTAGATACCGGCGCTGGTCTTTCTGATACGGTAACCAATTTTTGTAAAGCATCACAGGATGTCGTTGTCGTTGTACATGATGAGCCGGCGTCTATTACTGATGCTTATGCTTTTATGAAGGTGATGAGTCGAAAACATAATGTAAATCGTTTTCATGTATTGGCAAATATGGCGAATAACGCTAGTGAAGGCAGTGCGTTATTTAAAAAATTAACTAAAGCAACCGATCGATTTCTTGATGTTATCCTGAGTTTTTTAGGCACTGTTCCATACGATGAAAAATTAAGGAAGTCAGTGCAGCATCAACGAGCAGTGGTAGAAGCATTCCCGCGTAGTCCATCTGCGTTAGCATTCAAACGAATAAGTCGTCAAATTAATAATTGGCCAGTAGATACCCTGTCATCAGAGGGACACTCATCTGGTGAATTAAAGTTTTTTGTCGAACGTATCATTCAATTAGAAATGGTGGTGACTAATATAACCCAGGCAACATCGCTTAATACTGTTATTCCACAACAGGAGGCATGCGGATGAATATGCTTTCGAGTTATGAAGATGTCGGTGCAATTTCAGAAGAAAGGCCTAATTATGATGCGCTGATGACCGAGCACTCTCCATTTGTAAAACGGATTGCGTATCACATGATTTCAAGATTACCTTCTAACATTCAACTTGACGATATGGTTCAAGCTGGAATGATTGGCTTGTTTGAAGCATTAAAGGGCTTTGATGCTACGAAAGGCGCAAGTTTTGAAACCTACGCAAGAATAAGAATTCAGGGTGCGATGATAGATGAAGTTCGGCGAGGTGACTGGACTCCGCGATCGGTCTACAAAAAATCACGACAATTAACCGAAGCAATGAATCAAGTTGAAAAAGAAAAAGGGCGTGATGCGAAAGCCAGTGATGTAGCTGAAGTATTAGGTATCTCGACCGATGAATATTACAACATGATAAAAGATGCTGCAGGTTGTCAGGTATTAAGTTATGAAGACATTGCACTTTCTGGTGGGTGTCAGGATGAATATAAAGCAAGTGAATTTAATGGGCCTTATAAGAATATTTTGCAAGAAAGTTTCAAATGTGGATTAGCTGAAAAGATTAGTCATTTACCAGAAAGAGAAAAAATGGTTGTGGCTCTGTATTACGATGAAGACTTTAATCTACGAGAAATTGGTGAGATTCTTGGTATTACAGAAGGCCGAGTCTGTCAGATTCATAGTCAGGCTTTAGTGAGGTTGCGTTCGAGGATGAGTGACTGGGTTGATGAAAAAGAAAGTGAACATGATAAATTATAGATATGTTAGAAAAATTAAAAGATGATGTTCGGACAAAAGTATGAGCGTACTGGTTGCAGATAATTTTTCTATCATGCGACGTATAATTAAAAACTTACTAATAGAAATCGGATTTAGCAACACTTGAATAAGTAGACGACGATAACACGGTGTACTGGCTTCATGGCTGTAATATTTAGTAATTCAGAGCTAACACTTCAGGTACTATCTCACCAGCAGTCACTTTATTTATATAAAGAATGTTGATGGTCTATTTATTTTTCTAACAAAGTCAAAAACCTGAGCTGCACAAGCAATAGGGGTGCTCTTAACATTGTCATTCGACGCTGTATACCAAGAAAAATCTTTGTGCCTCGGTGGTTTAAACATTTTTAATGTTTCCATGTTTATGTCCTTATTACGCTAAAGAAATTTCATTTACTACCGAATACTCTAAGGTGAAGTAGTAATTATAGTTGTTGCTGTATAAATTACAGGCTTCACTTTTCATTATCACTTTTTGCAGTTTGGGTGGCTAATCAGGTTCGAAGTACCGACCGGGGGGGAGGTACCTGGAATTTCTAGTCACCCTTTTTTAATCGCAGTTACAATTTATCATCCGACGAACGGTCTCTATACGGTTAAAGATATTGTCATTAATGCCGATATCTTGGATTAACCCGCTCAATAGGAGGCAGTCAGGTTATGAGCAGCAAAACTAAATGTCCAAATCATCCCATAGTTTTGCAGTTCAATCGCATTCTGTGTGGTGGTCTTATAGCGCTCTTATTATCCGCTTGCAGTGGTGGTAATGATGGCAATAATTTAGATAAAGTCAGCGCTAGCCAATCGGAAGATTTGGTTATTGTTGGCGCTCTGTACTTCGATAAGCGCACGCCTGAAGGTTTTTATCAGGAACAGTCTGTAAGTGATGACTATTACGTGACTAGTCACGTTAAGAACATTGATCTGTTACCCCTTGCTAGTAGAAGCGGACAGCCTATTTTTGAATTAACTAGCGATGACTCCACAGAAGCGATGCTCTGGTCAGAGCAGGCAGCTGTGCTGCAGACGTCCTATAAACAACTGGTAGATGTAACAGAAACAACTCTCTATCGGCAATTTACACGAATGGACCCAGCTACACCTGAGTTTATTTTTCTACAACGTATTCTGAAAGCCAATGTCCTGGATCGTAATGGTGTGAATGACACATATAAAGGACGTATTACTTTACTTAATATGACGGCAGAGGATGTTAAGTTAATCATTGAATATCTGTGGACGTTTACCATCGATAATAATTTTGGTACGGCAGTATTGTCATCCGTTACCACTGTTGCAAATGATGAATTTATACATGTTATGCAACAAGCAAAACTCAATATGAGTTTTAGTGACAATTGTGACAGTATTGAAATTTATGAAGTGACTTATTCTGTTGCCAAGGCATCGGGGTTTATCAATCGATCTAAGGTGTTAGAACGTGTGATATTGGCGAAGCGTACCGGCGCTTCATATGAGTTATGTTCTATTTAGTAGAGTAGAACCTGTTTTTAGTGTGTGTCGGTGTAATCGACTTCTGCAATTAACTGGTAACCTTTGTTTCGAATAGTGCGTATCAGTACTGAATCTTCTTTGGATAAGGTCAGCTTTTTACGTAGCTTTGAAATAGCCATGTCTGCGGACCTGTCCAGCGGTGACCATTCACGACCTGATAGAATATTAAGTATTTCTTCGCGGTGTATGGTGACGTTAGGTCGGCTAATTAAGGTTGATAACAGACGATATTCGGTGCTGGTAATTTCTACATTTTCACCATTAGGCGAATGCAATTGCTGATTGACAAGATTAAGACTCCAACCTTCAAAATTTGCGTGAGTTTTTCCAGTGTTGGAAGACGCTTGCGCTTGAGTTCGTCTTAATACGGTTTGAATCCTGGCAATGAGTTCTTTTTCTTCGAATGGTTTAGTTATGTAGTCGTCAGCSCCAGCTTTCAGACCGTTCACTTTATCATCAATTTCCGCTTTTGCGCTGAGAAAGATAATAGGTGTTGAGGATTGATTGCGTATTTCCTGTGCAAGTGTGAGTCCATCTCGATCTGGCAGCATAATATCAAGCAGGATAAGCGAAATATCATTGTTTTCAGTCAGTGTTTTATGTGCCTGGTTCGCGTCGTGAGCCATGACAAAGTCAAAATCATTTTTTTCAACATAGCGTTGTACCAGACGGCAGAGTCGTTGATCATCATCAACGTACAGTATTTTGGATTTTTTCATAAATCCCTTTTCACGAATAAAGGTTTCAACATTTGTACAGCCATTGTGTTGCATGAATTAGAATGAATCTATAGATTCTATACGTTATTAAGTTATTAATATATATCACAAATACACAATGATTACCCTCGCTTCGTCGGAATATRACTGCWTTTTTACAAATCTTTACAAATGAGCTAATGCCTTGTTTTATTTGTATAAAATTTGAACGGTTGGCAGATCGAAATAATTGTAATTATTCTACCTGTCCCACTAAAGATTATTCGATTTTGACCGATTAAATAAGACAAGAACAGAGATTTATAAAGAGTCATTTATATAAAAACAACTATTTCACTAAACGTGACATGAATAATAATCAAATGAGGCTGAAAACGTGGATCTAGCAACACTGATTGGAGTTATCGCAGCGGTGGGTTGTATCGTAATAGCGATTATGATGGGCGGTGAAATGGGCATGTTTGTTAATGGCCCGAGCATAATGATTGTGGTTGCCGGTACTTTCGCTGTGGTCACAATGAAGTTTTCAATTAGTGATATGGTTGGTGCGTTTGGTGTTGCAGTGAAAGCGTTTGTCCATAAAATTCAACACCCAGCCGAGATAATGGAGCAGAGCATTGAATTAGCTAACGTTGCCAGGAAAGACGGTCTACTGGGTCTTGAGAATGTAGAAGTCAAAAATGAATTTTTAGCAAAGGGGATTACCATGGTGGTCGATGGAAACCCGCCAGAACTTGTCCATAAAATTCTATCAAAAGAAATTAGTTTATCCATTGAACGTAATGAGAAGGGTCTGGGTATTTTTAAAGCAATGGGTGACGTTGCTCCTGCAATGGGAATGATTGGAACCTTAATTGGTCTGGTACAGATGATGTCGAACATGAGTGACCCAAAGTCAATTGGTCCTGCGATGGCTGTTGCTTTGCTTACCACACTTTACGGGGCTGTCATTGCCACCGTTTTTGCATTGCCAATTGCCGATAAGCTGGCATTGCGAAGTAATGAAGAACGTTTAACTAAATCGATGATACTTGAGAGTATCAGTGCTATTCAGGAAGGGGTAAATCCTCGAATGATAGAAGGCTTGCTTAGTATTTATCTGACGCCAGGTAAACCAGGTAAAGGTAAAGGTAAAGGTAAAGGTAAAGATGACGACAAAGAAAATGACAAAGCTAAAGCGGCGTAGTGAGTGAGTCATTGTGAGTGAAGAAGCAGAAGAATGTAACTGTCCCGACGGAATCCCCGCATGGGTTATGACGTTTGCAGATTTAATGTCACTATTATTGGCATTTTTTGTATTGTTATTTTCATTTTCAGAAATGGATAAGGCTATTTATAAAGAATTAGCCGGCTCATTAAAAGAGGCGTTTGGTGTGCAACGCGAGATAAAAGCGAAAGAGACACCAAGAGGTATCAATATTATTGCACGAGAGTTCAGCCCTGGACGTCCTCAAGAAACCACGATTAATGAAGTCCGACAGATGACAACAGATGAAAGTAGGATGCATCCTGTGTTTACAGATTCCTCTAAAGAAGGGCAGGAAAATATGGATCAAAAATCCAAAAGCGCGAATGATTTGTCCTATAACGCAACAGATGAAACTAATGTAACTCTGAGTGAAGATGCGATTGAGCAGATGACGCGAATTCTACAAGATGCTGAAATGGTTCGCGAAGCCCTGAAAGAAGAAATAAACCAGGGTATGGTTGATATGGAAATAACGGAGAAGACAATCATTCTTCGAATAAGAGAAAAGGGCTCATTCCCCTCTGGAAGTGCCAATATAATTAAACCATTTAAAACTATTGTAGACAAGATTAGTAACGTGTTTAGTGACTTTAATGGTGTAATCGTTGTTTCAGGGCATACTGATAATGTTCCTATTAACACCTATCGTTTTCGATCAAATTGGGAGCTTTCTTCATCAAGAGCTGTCAGTGTTCTTCATGTGTTGTCTAGCGCTGATGCACTTGGTGGGAAGCGTTTCAAAATTGCGGCTTTTGCTGAAACAAAGCCAGTCTCTTCAAATGATACCTGGGATGGTCGAGCAAATAATCGACGTGTTGAAATTATGATGGACTATTCTGAAGAGCCGAAAAAACAGGTATTAGAATCGCCAGGTAATGAGCATGAGAGTGTTAAATTTGATATCACCCTTGAGCTTACGAACGAAGTAATGACTGCTACGCCGGTTTTACAACAGGAAGAAACATAATGAAAAATCAATTAATGGTGTTGATATTTTCAAATAGGTGTGAATTTATTCGTACGCAGGTGTGAGTGCATACACTCGTATTTTGACTTTAAAATCTAGATTAATCGTTATTCCGTACCCACACGCCGGAGCGTGGGAATGAGATTATTCCTAATCGATTAGCACGAACCATAACCCATTTGTTCCGGGCGTTTTTCAATGTGATACTTGCGCATTTTTTCTGCAAGTGTAGTACGGCGAAGCCCTAATATTTTTGCTGCATGAGCAATAACGCCGCCTGAGTTATTTAATGCTTCTTCAATAATTTTAACTTCTATATTTGAGATGTAAGTTTTGAGATCAAATCCCTCTACAGTCAAATTGACTTGTGCTGCATTATTGTCGATGGAAACGCTAGTGTTAGACTTCATTTCTACTTGATTAAGGTCCTGTAGTTCAAGACCTTTATTTGTTGAAGACGAATCAATGCTTATGCGTGCAGGCAACTGGTTTTCTTCAACTAGCGCATTAGGATGTTGTATTGACATGCGTTCTATCAAGTTAGCGAGTTCACGTACATTTCCTGGCCAGTCGTATTTCGACATAGCGATGAGTGCGTTCTTACTAAAGTGAACGGAATGGCGTTTTGAATGTTCTAATCGTTTAATTAAACAGTCAGTTAATAAGGGTAGGTCGATAATCCGATCTCTCAGAGCTGGGAGTTTGATTGGGAATACGTCAAGCCGAAAGTAGAGGTCTTCTCGAAATTTACCTTGTTTAACCATATCTTCCAGGTTACGATTTGTGGCGGCGACTATTCTCACATTTGAAGTGATTGTTGCTGTTCCACCAACACGTTCAAAAACACGTTCCTCAAGAACACGAAGCAGTTTGACCTGCATTGCCATTGGCATTTCACCAATTTCATCTAGAAACAAGGTGCCACCTTCAGCCATTGAAAAACGACCTTGTCGAGATGTGATTGCGCCAGTGAACGCACCTTTCTCATGACCAAATAATTCTGACTCAAGTAAGTCGGGTGGAATCGCTCCACAATTAATGGGAACAAAATTTTTGTTGTAACGRTTAGAGAGRCAGTGAATRCTMCGGGCGACGACTTCTTTGCCWGTGCCCGATTCGCCTAGKATAAGAACATTTGCGTTACAATCGGCAACCTGTAATATTTCTTGCTGAACTTTTYCCATYTCTGCACTTTTGCCAATTAARTTYTTTAGATGTGATTTATTTCGTTGGCAGCTCGATTCTTTAATATCTTTAATGACTGTATCTTCCACAATAGTAACCCTCGGTTTTAAATATTTTATGTATTTACGTATGTGCAGTGTCAGTTAAATATCTGGCTGCAAAACTTACGGTATATTTGGTTACATTTATTTTGGTGTCATTTTTATAACTTTTATGATAGCGCTAATGACAAAAAAATGGCGAGTTTAGGAGTGGATATAATGTAAAGATATGTCGTTGATTTGTAAACAATTGTAAAAAAACGTTTATTCTAATGATCTGGATATTGATTCTGTTAGTTCATTTTTATTATAAGGTTTTGCTAGCATCTGAAAATCATGATTGCGTTTGGGTTGTTCACTACTGGGTCGGTTTTCCATTGCCGTGGTTAATAATATTTTCAGATTYGGRTAWTTTTTATTTGCCCAACCAGCTAGCTCGTGTCCGTTCATATCACCCGGCATCAGTACGTCGGTAAATAGTAGATCAATGTTTTCATGCTTGCTTAGTAGTTCACGTGCTTCAATGGCATCTTGTGCCTGTAAGATATTAATACCAGGTTGTGTTAAACAACGTGCTGCAAATTGTCTGACWGCTGCCTGATCTTCTACGATGAGTATGGTGGCTTCAGTTTCAACGAGTTTAAWGACTTTTTCTGCTATGGGTTCTTCTATTTTCAAATTTTCGTAAAGTGGGAATTGTAAATAGATGGTYGTGCCTTTCGCAGGTTTRCTGTGAATAACTAACTCACCACCGGATTGCTTGATGAARCCATAGACCATACTCATGCCCAGGCCTGTACCCGATGTTTTACTTGTAGTATAGAAAGGYTCAATTACGCGATCGAGTACTTTTTTTCTCATACCAACGCCATCATCTTTTACATAGATGCAAATACATTGTTCACCTAAGTCATTATCTTCATTGCGAATAATTTCCTGAGTTCTTTGTGTCGYCATTTGTTCGGCGCAGACAGAAAGATTRCCGCCATTAGGCATAGCGTTGCGTGCATTGATGATGATGTTTAATAGCGCACTTTCAAATTGTGTCGGATCAACAAGTATATTCGATAGATTGTCCTGTATATTAATCGTTAATTCAATATTGTTACCAACAGTATTATTGAATAATTTGCGAAATTTATTAACAGTAGCATCTATATTCACAGCAATCGGCGCGATTGATTTTTTTCGTGAAAAAGCCAATAACTGTTTAGTTAATTCAACACTATCTTCTACAGCAGAGTAGGCATCGGTGATGAGTTCTAAATCTTCATTATTGCTATTAGYCGACTTTGTCATGGATTCTTTTAATAAATCGAGATTACCTTTTGCTACCGTCATTAAGTTGCCAAAATCATGTGCAACACNACTAGTAAGCAGGCCGATTGCGTCCATTTTATTATTGTGAACTTCTTGTTCTTTCTTGAAATATGCCTCGGTTATGTCTTGTACAATGCCATTAACTTCAAGTAATTTCCCATTTTCATCGTATGTACCTAATGCCTGTTCGCGAACCCATCGTATATTTTTTGATGTATTGGTGATTCGGTGGTCCAGTTGGTACGATTTATTTGTATTGTTGAGTATGTTTTTGAAAAGATTCAGACGCTGTACATCTTCCTCGAAATCTATCTCAAAAAAATCATCACATTCAGGTTGCCATCTGTCAGGTGGGTGTCCGTAGATATGAAAAATTTCGTCTGACCAGGTCAATTGATTAGTTTTAGCATCCCAGTGCCAATTGCCAAGATGACCAATCTTTTGTGCCTGCTTTAATAGTCGTTCGCTGATATGAAGTTGTTCAGTTAAAAGATAACGTGAGAACACACCGGTAAGGCGTAGGCTTATTTTGTAAAAAGTTTCTTCATCAAGTGTTGACCAGTTTGTTTGTGAACTATTCTGCTGTAGTACGATGTACCATATTTGATTTTTTTGAAGATGAAGTGCCTTTATCATTTGTCGTTTGATGGTGGCGTCATAGCTGGGCGCAGGGTTGTTTTCATTAAATAATGTGACAACAGGATATTCAGAGTGGTTTGCTCGATGAAAAGTGTAACTGCCTAACGCATCAAACAGTGAGCTCTGTATATCTTTAATGCTTTTTGCGTTATCTGATGTTTTTTCACTGTAGATGTAGAGAGTATTATTGGCAGGTAATACTGGTTTGATAATAAATGTACGGTCTGCAGTAAAAATGGTAAGCAAGGCTGAGAGCGCTTCTTGTACGATATCCTCCTGCGTTTTATTTTGTGTGAGAATGCGAGAGATATTTTCGATATATTGTAGGTGAAGCTCTCTATATTTTGTTTCTATTATAGCGTCACGTGCTTTTATCAAATATTGAATACGATAGGGGAAAGTATCCCAGTTAATGGGTTTGACGATAAAGTCTGTTGCACCCAGGCTGTAGGCTCTTTCAATTGATACGGAATCACCCATGCCGGTTACCATGACAATAGATATATCCGTGTCGCCATAGAGCTTGCGAATTTCATCGCATACATCAAAACCATCTATCCCAGGCATTTTTACATCCAGTAAAACCAGAGCAGGACGTTGTTTTGCTATTTGTTCGAGTGCATCGATACCATTACTGGCTTCGGTTATGTTGTATTCTTCATCGGTTAATGCATCATGCATTAAAAGACGAATGGTCGCATCATCATCAATGATTAATATATTAGGTATGCGTAATGCAGTGTGTTGGTATGGCACAACTTGTTCCTATTGAAATCATTTAGTCTCAAGGACTCGAGTCCTTAACATTCACTGATTGTACACAGAAACTATCTAATTAAACAAATACTATGTGTTTTTAATGTCGAAACTTGATTCAGCACTACTCTTTTGCCATAACAGAACAAATTCAATGAATTGATTTAGCGGTAGGGGTCTGCTGATGTAATAACCTTGTGATTCCTCGCAATCTAAGGAGTCGAGCAGATTCATGTGTTCGATTTTTTCAACACCTTCTGCGATGATGCTGAGATTGAGATTGTGACCTAATGAGATAATTGAACGTACGATGGATTTGTCATCTGCGTTATTGTCTACATTCTGAACGAACGAACGGTCGATTTTTAATTTATCGATCGGAAATCGTTTTAGGTAGGCGAGTGAAGAATAGCCCGTCCCAAAATCATCAATCGATAAACTAACGCCAATTTTTTTAAATAAGTGTAAATTTTCTATTGTTTGTTCAACATCTTCCATAATGGAGCTTTCAGTTAGCTCTAAAGTGAGGTCGGCAGGATTGAGTCCTGTTTTTTCAAGTGCGTCTTTCACGGTATTTGGCAGGGTGTTATCTCTAAACTGTCTGGCTGAAACGTTAACACTTACTTTTAGATTATCTATGCCGTGTTGGCGCCATAGCTTACATTGTGCACAGGCCTGATTAATAACCCATTCACCAATAGGAATAATTAAGTCTGAATCTTCTGCCACGGGTATGAATTTATCGGGTGGTATCAGTCCTTTTGTCGGGTGATTCCAGCGTATAAGTGCTTCTGCTCCAGTGATTTTTTGTGTTTCAATATTAACTAAGGGCTGGTAATACAGTTCAAATTGATTCTGTTCTAGTGCTGCGCGTAAACCGGTTTCTATCCCCAGGCGTTCGGTAACAACGTCATTCATATCATCGGTATAAAATCGGTGGCCATTGCCGCCTTTACTCTTAACTATATGCATAGCCATGTCTGCATTTTGCACTAATGTCATCGTATTATTACCATCAGCCGGGTAAATGCTGATACCAATACTTGTGCTGATAACAAGCTGCTTTTGTTGAAGTAAAGATATGGGTTCGAGAAAACGCTGAAATATATTTTGTACCGTACTGAAAACCTCTTCGGCTAATTTCACATCGGATAATATGATGACGAACTCATCTCCTTCCCACCTGCCGACCAGATCATCAGAGCTAATACATTGCTGTAATCGCTTAGCTATTATTTTAATTATATCGTCACCCAGGGTGTGACCCATGCTTTCATTTATGCGTTTTATTCCATCTAAATCTAAAAAAATAATTGCAATTTTTTTATTAGATTTTTTTGATATGGTGATTTCCCGTGTAATGTGCTGTTTGATTAAGCTCTTGTTCGGTAATTTTGTCAGTTGGTCATAATGGACTAACTGATGCACCTGCTGTTCAGTTTTATAGAGCTCCATTACAAAGGTCAGTACATTGGCGACAGTACGTAGAAAAAAAATTTCGCGAATATCCTGCTTATGACCAGGTTCAAGGTAAAGCGTCAATACTGCTGATACCGCATCCCCTGATTTTACCGGGATACTATAGTAAGGTCGAAAATCGGCTTCGATATCATTATGTATGCCGGACTTTATAAAACTGGGGTGGTATCCGCTGTGACCTGTCTTGATGGCACCATGACAAATTTGTTTACGATATTCGGGATCAAGACACTTTAAACGTGTACTCTTTTTCATGTTGTGCTGTGCTTTTAATACGATGGTATTGGTATCAGGAATAATAACGAATATACCCAATTCTACGTTTTGGTTAATCCAGGGTGTGGTTACAATACTTTTTAGTGATCGGTCAAGTTTTTCACCTATTGGTATGTTTTCCATACCAATGAATAATATATTGTTGATAATTTCCTGTTGTTCGTATGAGCTGATTTCATCCAGTATGGGGATATCGTTAGGCTGTATATAACTGGGTGGGTTCTGCATCGATGAATCCTAAATAACAAGATATTTTTTTGTAAAATAATTACGGTTTTTTACTGGTTGTTCGATACTTAACTTCTTGAAGATTACGTATTGAGCGGATAAATTTATCTTAAATATGTAATTCATAACCCAATGTCGGCATTAGATGATTTTTCTTTAACAAAAAGCTCAGTAACACCGACTTTTATGTGTTGTTTTTGCTAGAAAATAACCACATAAAAATGTGTACTATATCGGGCTAGCGCTACCATTTTATGTAAAATATTGCATTTGTGATAACGCATGTACTATTGTTACCTTAAGGGCGCCTCTATTAATTGCTTGCGCCCTTAAGGTAATCTAAATTCTGCCGATAATGTAGCCAACTAATAAATGAATGGCTCGCCTGAAAAGCAACTATTTCAAGGGCGAGCATTAAAGATGAAGATCAAATGCAAAAAAATGTAGAGACATCCGATTTAAAAACTGATGATATCCTTAGTGCGGAAACACTGGCTCGTGTTGCGGCTAAGCAGGTTGAGCTGGTCTATGATAATCAGCCATTTGCTCTGTTTTCGACTTTTGCTGTAGTTGCCTTATTATTGTTTATTTTTCTGTCACCTGTTAAGGATTTACCGGTATTGAGTAGTCACATGATGATTTTTTCAGTGATTTTAATTTTGCGTGCATTCATTAACCGGCAATATTTTAAAAACAGGAAAGAAAATAAAGTAGATGTAAGGCAAGCAAAGGCTTTATATTTATTGGGCATTATTCTGACTGCACTGGCATGGTTCTTAATGGTGGTTTCGGTCTTTCCTGCTATTGAGTTAGACGGTCAAATTCTTTTAATTATTGCCGTCTTGGGCGTTGTTGCTATGGCGCATACAACAATGGGTTTTGTAAAGTCGGCAACACCTGTTTATGCATTCTTTCCAATTGTTGCATTAATGTATGCCATTCATTTATCTGATTTTCCCAATAATAATGGCATGTTATTGGCGTTGGTTATTTTTTATATATATATATTTCGGTCATCAATTTTATTTTATAAATACACATTTAATATGTTGTTATCAAATGAAATTACTCTTCAACGTGAGGTCGATCTTAAGTTGCAAACATCTGAGGCTAAATCAGCAAACAAAGAAAAATCCGAATTTTTATCACGTATGAGCCATGAATTGCGTACACCATTAAATGCCGTATTGGGTATGAATGAATTATTAATGCGTGATAAAAAAGAACCGTTATCGGTAAAACAGACTGACAGAGCAGCAAAAGTAGATGCGGCGGGTAAACATTTACTGACCATTGTAAATGATGTGCTTGATTTATCACGTATTGAAACAGGCAGTGTWGAAGTCAGGCTGGATGGAGTATGCTGTCAGAGTGTCATCAGTGAATCCATAAAGTTAGTTGAAGGYAAAGCTATAAATAGAAATATAACGATASTGACTGATTTGCCTGCACAWRCCATCCAYATGWTAKCTGACACTAATCGAATCAAGCAAATTCTAGTTAACTTGCTTGATAATGCGGTYAAATATAATAAGCACGGTGGTACAGTCACTGTTGTTCTAGAAGTAAAATCGAATAAGACGGTTCGTATCTCTGTTATTGATACAGGTTACGGTATTTCAGAGTATTCACTTGATGATCTATTTAGACCGTTTTCACGTTTAGGTGCTGAGGAGTTAGGTATCGATGGTACCGGTATCGGTTTGAGTTTATGCAAACAGTTAATCGAGTTAATGMAAGGYCGGATTGGTGTTGAAAGTAGCAATGGTAAAGGGTGCTGCTTCTGGGTTGAACTGCCGTRTTGTGAACAAAGTGAAGTGRTTAATSTTGATGWGATTAATGAAGTYGCARCAGTGTATTCAGMTGCAAASAACGAATCTAAAATTCTTCTGGTTGAGGATAATTTAGTTAACTGTGAAGTTGCTATTGATATGTTAGAAAGCATGGGATTACAAACTGACGTTGTCAATAATGGCCTGCAAGCTGTGGATACATTTGACAGTCATCAACACGCATTGATATTGATGGATTGTGAGATGCCCGTTATGGATGGCTTTGCGGCAACGGAGAAATTAAGGGAACTTGAAAAACAATTAAATCTACCACGAACGCCTATCGTCGCGTTAACGGCTCATGCCGTCACTGGCGCAAGAGATAGATGTTTAGCAAGTGGTATGGATGATTTCCTTAGTAAACCATTTAGTATGTCGGCGCTTCAGCTTATGTTAAACAGGTGGTTGCCCTCTGAGAAAGATATTGACACTGCGTCAGTTGAAGTGTCTGTCAACGAGACACAATTATCGTATTCTTCTGAGCTACCTGAGCGAGTTAACCATCATGTGCTCGATGAAACCATTATTAATCGATTAAGCACCCGTAAGAAAAAAGATGGTTCAGTTCTACTTGATACAGTCGTTAATGTGTATCTTCAGCAATCCTCAAATTTATTAAATTCATTATCTGATGCAACGCGAAAGGAAGATGTTGAATCTATTAGAGAAATTTCACACGCATTAAAGTCATCCAGTACCAATGTGGGTGCCACTAGTCTTTCCTCTTTATGTGAACAACTGGAATCTAATTGTGAATGCGGACAAATCGATAGTGAGTTAATAGACCAGGTTCACCGGGCTTATTCCTCTGTTAAGTCTGCATTGAGTGAAAAGTTATCAAGTATTCGAAAGTGATGTTTATTATCCTAATACGCTAGTTAAAAACTATGCACTTGCAGTACAAGACTTTAGTGTGATGTTGTTATCCTGAACGATAGTGAAGGATCTTGAAGGCTAAAGTTAAGATTCTTCACTATCGTTCAAGATGACAGTAATATGCTTATTGATAAGCTTGAACTTTGTAGCATTATTATAGGGAACGATTTTTAATCGTTCTGAAACAACCTATGGACTTTCAGCCCATAGTCGTTGAGTCTAGTCATCGGTATATAGTCAATCACAGAATATATGTGGTTGAGTGAGTCTCCTCGTTTTAGCCACCGTTTTTACTACGTTAAAATATTGTCACCCATTTCACCCCATAAATACAGTTGTTTGCCCTAAAATATTTTCTCCTATACCTTTAATCTTCTAAATAAATATATAGAAAACAACAGGATGCAGTGGTTGTTGGATTCAGCTCATTTTATATCCAATCAATTTATTACTTGGCATACAAGTTGCTTTTATACCTGTAGAGCTGCAATAACGCCGATTTTTTGTCATTGGCAAATAAAGTTATGACGCGCGGTGTCGATAGGAATCACGAGTAATATAAATTGCAATATTAGTCGTGTGATAAATATTAAAGTCTTTGTACTGGAGTAAGTTATGACTAATTTAATAATCGAAACATTGAATGAAGGAAAAAGTGATTACTCGTTACGACTAGAAAATAGTCAAATAATAGATGTGGAAACGATAAGTGAGAGTGTAATTTGCGCGGCAGAATACGTAGCTAGTTTACTCAGTCATGGCTTGCCTAAATCTATCTATCAATTGACGCTGTTTAACTTATTAGCAAAACAAGGTTTTAAATTGCAAATACAAAGAACTGAAGTTACAGCTGGATTGGCAGAAGACAGGCAAAAAGAAATCATAATCGTGAATGAATTATTGGTAATCGAATGCGTAGCACATGATGAGAAAATTCGTGATTCACAGCGAGGGCTAATGTTTGATAATAATTCGCTGACAGGCATTATTGTAAATTTTGCTAGTGGTCAGACTGAAAACCCAATTACCAGTGTGTATCAGAATAGTGTGCTTCACTAATTGTTGTTTTGATAAAAACTATATTTATGGAATGTGATAGATGATCGATATGAATTATGAACCTGAAATACATGAAGTTATTTCTACCGGAAATGCGTTAGATGTTCTGGTAGTTGATGACAGTAAAGTAATTCGTACTGCGATAAGAGAAATTTTAGAGATTGGTGGCTTGCTTGTTACTGAGGCATGTAATGGTAAAGAGGCGTTAGATTCAGTAAATAATAAAGCACCTGACCTGGTATTGCTTGATGTCGTTATGCCTGATATAGATGGTATAACGGTTTTAAAAGAACTTCGAAAAAGCTATACCAAGTTACAACTCCCCATCGTTCTTGTTACATCGCGAGATGCATCTCGTGAAATCGTACAGGCGCTTGATTATGGTGCAAATGATTATGTTACTAAACCCATTGACTTTGATGTGTTATGGGCACGAATTAGTAATCAGCTTATGCAGAAACAAGCAGCTGAATTTCTTCGCCGGGCACAAATAGGTCTGGAAAAAGAAATAAGAAATCGAACGGCTGAATTAAAGGTAACCAACCAGCGTTTAGAAAAAGAAATAGAGATAAGAATGCTTGCTGAAGATAGATTGCAAAAGCAAGCAAGTTATGATGAATTGACAGGGTTGCCAAATAGAAGTCTTGCCGCTGATCGACTTCAACAAACACTAGTTAAWKSMWWRYRWCWKAWCSTTNNTSCTNNTKTTGYTTTMNTTGATTTAGATMATTTTAAATATATTAATGATACCTTCGGGCATGCTGCAGGYGATGATTTGTTACGCGAAGCAGCAAACAGAYTGACTGAATGTGCGCGTGGTAGTGATACTGTCGCACGTTTGGGRGGAGATGARTTTTTACTTATACTCGATGATGATRGCAGTGATAAAGTAGTACAAAATGAATTAGGTGTACGACATGTCGCTGAGCGTATTTTAAAAAGTTTTTCGATACCTTTTATTATAGAGGGGCAAGAATTAAATATYACACCCAGTCTTGGTTTTGCTGTCTATCCGCGAGATGGAGAAGACAGTAATAAATTGATGCGCCATGCAGATGCAGCCATGTATCGTTCAAAACATGATGGCAAGAATACCTATTGTTTCTATTCTCCAGAAATGACCGTAAAAGCCAAAATGCGCATGGATGTAGAAAATGAACTAAGGCATGCATTGGAACGTAATGAATTTACTATGTTTTATCAACCTATTGTTGATTCAGAAAGTGGTGAAATTATTAAAGCAGAAGCTTTATTGCGTTGGCATAGTAAAGARTTGGGTATGATTTCACCTGATTACTTYATYCCTATTGCTGAAGATACCGGTTTAATATTRTCYATAGGAGACTGGGTTGTTAACACTGCGTGTGAGCAGGTGAGTCAATGGCGGAAAGCGGGATGGGATAACTTCTGCGTAACGATTAATGTATCTGCCAGGCAATTTCAGGCTGATTCATCGTTAGTTGATACGGTTAGCAAGGCGTTAAATCAATATRATTTGCCACCGGAAGCRATTCAAATAGAAYTAACCGAAGGRRTATTGCTTGAAGAGACAAGTGATTCTGCTGAACGTATGCAGATGATTGAAGATATGGGCATYAAATTAYTGATTGATGATTTTGGTACAGGTTACGCTTCACTATCCTATCTYCAACRTTACAATTTTGAATCAATAAAAATTGATCGTAGTTACATCAGCGGTGTATTAAATAATGAGCAAGATGCAAAGCTGGTTAAAGCTGTTATAGCGATGGTAAATAGTTTGGGCATGTCAGTCGTTTCGGAAGGGGTGGAAACCAAAGAACAACTCGATTTTTTGTGTGATGCAAATTGTAAGTACATACAGGGCTATTATTTTAGTAAACCGGTTGATCCAGCGGAGTTTATGTCGCTGTTAAAAAAGTTCAATGCTTCAGCGGGCGGCAATAGGTCGCCGCAACAGGTTTCAGATGTCGCATAAATACACCCCTTACCGAAAGAGTGTATGACTAAATACAATTCGATTGACGAGGGATGCAATCCGTCATCAACAAAAACGAATAGATAATTTCTATTGTTGATAACAGTATTAAGTCAGAAAATTTTCTATTTTCTGATACAAGTATTCCGGCCTTCGCCAGAATGATGAGTTAACAAAATAGTGGCGAATTATTGTCTAATTAATAGAGGCTCCCTTAAGTAATTCTCCTAATCTATTAAATAAACTATAAAATTATCATCAATAAATACTATAACTAAGACGGATTTTCAGTTTATTCTAATTCTAAATAAGACCGTTTTATTGCACGTTAACTCTAAGGAATTTTAATGAGCTGCCGATATATTGTTTAAGGCGCTATTAATCAAGTAGCTCGATTCAATGTTTTGGAGGCAAAATTATGTCAGTCAGTCAGGAAATGTCTAGCGACGGCAAAAAAATTCATATCAATATATCAGGACGATTTGATTATAAAGTATCTCAGGAATTTAGAGATACATATCGGCAAGTCCCAGGACAAGAAGGGGTCGAATACTACGTAAATTTGTGTGATGCCAGTTATATGGATAGTTCAGCATTAGGCATGCTGTTATTACTTAGAGAGCATGCGAAGTGTCGTGGTGGTTCTGTTTTTATTGAACGTCCGAGTGAACAGGTTGACAGTATTTTAAAAGTTGCAAATTTTGAACAATTATTTACCATAAATTACTCTAACCCGGTATCAATCGATRCGGAAGCTGGAATGAAMACAGGAGTAGGGGCCGGCGCATGAATCAATCATTTGGTGCAGTGGCTACCAATGGAMAAATAATGGARAGCCGCGGCACAATYCTTATTGTTAGTGATTCTAGTGAAATCATTTCAGATGTGGATGATGGTTTARCTGAGGCGGGTTTTGATCTTCTCGTTGCCAGTGATTCTAAACGTGCATTTGATTTGTTTRCACACAAACAYATTAMYCACATCCTGRTTGATTTAGGTGCAATTRATATGCCYGGTRATGARCTTGTCCATTCATTGCGGTTTTATGCGGGTGATCATTTTATTCCAATAATCGTGCTGGCGGAATCTGATGAAGAAGCAATCCTGGCAGACTGTATTGCTTCAGGTTGTGATGATTTTATAATTAAACCGTTTAACTCAACCGCTCTAAAAGCCAGAATCACTTCAATGGAGCAAGTATGCGAACTGAAACAGTTATATAAAAGTAGCGTAAATGAACAAGTGGTAGCAAAACAAATTTTATCTTACGCATTATCCGAACGAAGTATTGAATTTGAAGAAATTAAATTATTGAGTAGATCAAAAGGCATTTTTAGTGGTGATCTGTTTTTGACAGGTAGGCGGGCAGATGGTGGGCTGCATATTTTGTTAGCAGATTTTACTGGACATGGGCTATCAGCAGCAATTGGGGCGTTACCTGTTGCCGACATATTTAGTGCGATGACAGACAAAGGTTTTGAAGTTTCAGATATCCTTGAAAATATAAACAACAAATTACACACACTGCTACCTATTAGCATGTTTATGGCATGCAGTATTTTGAAAATAAATAAGGATTTAAAGTTTGTTGAAATTTGGAATGGCGGCATGCCTGATGTTTACATAAGAGATAGTAAGACTGGTGACATCAAGCATAAATTAAAATCCACGCACATACCACTTGGCATTGATGAGACTATGACCAGTCGGTTTGATATAGAAACTATTCCATTGTCTCAAGATGACCAACTCATTCTTTATACAGATGGATTAACGGATGCAATGAATGCAGAAGGAGATATGTTCGGTGAAAGCAGACTAGAGAAATGTATAGAAAATAATAAAAATATTTCATCGATATTTTCCTCAATAGTTCAGGAATTTAACCACTATTGTGGGAAGATTAAGCCTGTTGATGACGTGACGCTTGCCTGTATTCCGTGCACACAGTATTTAACTGAAGTTGATGATTCGTGTCTTACCGATTCAGTACAAATTGCAAGTAATAGAAAAGAGGGTTGGTGTTGGTATATGGAATTAAGCGGTTCCAGCTTGCGCAATGTTAATCCTGTTCCTATAGTGATAAATGAAGCACAGAAATTATCTGGACAGGAAATTAGTGAAGCGAAACTCTCAATAATTTTAAACGCATTATGCGAAAACGCATTAGAGCATGGTATACAGATTAGTAACGAGTCTAGCTGTTCAGTGTCCGTGAATAAACATTCTAAAGTAAAACATGATGTTGTAAATACAGGATATCTTCGAATAGGGCTTAAAAAGGTTGAGCATAATGGCGGCTCTGCTTTACTTGTGAGTGTTGAAGATAGTGGCCAGGGTTTTGATCATGTTGACTATATGAGCCAGATTACTAATAAAACAGTAGACAATAAAGAAATAAATGAGGGGATCTCGTTAGTATATGAATTGAGTGAGTCACTACATTACCATGGTAGAGGTAATCACGTAGAAGCCATTATTAGTAGCGGGTGTGGCTGAGAAAATCATGTCTGATCTAATACCTAAAGTACTTGTTGTTGATGATGAACAATTTAACCTCGACTTAATAGAAGAATATTTAAGCGAAATAAATGTCGATGTTGTGTGTGTAGATAGAGGTGAAAAAGCATTATCTGTTTTAAAAAAATCGCCCCAGTTATTCAGCGCAGTTTTACTGGATCGTATGATGCCTGGCATCGACGGCATAGAAGTGCTGGAGAAGATTAAAGAAGATGAAGCACTAAGTCGTATACCTGTCATTATGCAAACAGCAAAAACCGGTCGTGAGAATATGCTCGAAGGTTTGAAAGCTGGCGCACATTATTACCTTTCTAAACCCTATGATCAGCAAACGCTGGTAGCTATTGTATCGACAGCTATTAGGGATTACGAACTATACGTTCGTATGCAAACAAGTTTAAAACAATCGGCACAGACATTAGAAATAATGGATAAAGGAACGTTTAGTTTTAAGTCGTTAGAAGAAGGAAGAAAGCTAGCTTTGTTATTAGCTAATACCTGCCCGAATTCTGAAAAAGTCGTTCTAGGGTTAACTGAATTAATTACTAATGCAGTTGAGCACGGCAATCTAGGGATTACCTATGAAGAGAAAAGTAAGCTCAATGCAGATGGTGGGTGGGAGAGTGAAATACTTAATAGACTTTCTTCGCCTTCATATAAAGATAAATATGCAACAGTAGATTTTGAGCGAAAAAGTAGTGAAATAACTTTTACTATTACTGATCAGGGAAGCGGGTTTGACTGGCATCAATATATGGAAATAAGTCCGGAAAGAGCATTCGATAGTCATGGTCGTGGTATCGCTATGGCTAATTCTATAAGTTTTGACAAAATCCAATACCAGGATGGTGGCACGAAAGTGTGTGTAACTGTCCTTTATAGTGAGTAATTATGAATACTTCACCTGATAATGAAATAAAGAAAATATATGAAAAGTCAGTGAGACTTTTAAATGACAAACAAGCCCGTTTAATGGATCTGCAACAACTACTAAAGAAAACGGTTATCAGATTATCACATGCTTCGCGTGGAGATAATGAACAAGTCAATATTATACTAGATAATATTAATGTGTCAGTCGATGAACATGTTGATCTTACTATGTTGAATAAAGAGTTAGATAACCTCTTTGTTATTATTAATCATGCAGACTATAAGTATTCAATGGGTAAGGGTGATAATTTTCATGTTTATCTAAAAAATAGCCTCGAAAGCCTGGACAGTGAATTTGTAAAAAATGAGTATATATCGAGACTGCAATCTTTAGTTGATAATAAAATACCAAATGATGAAATGTCTTCCCAGATTCTTACCTGTATAAAAGACTTTTCAGAGACAAATAACAAACACAATAAACAAATTGATGATTTTATAGAGAATATTACAGATAGTACGGAATTTACTTTTGATAAAAATAGTCATGATACGTCCAGAATATTACAGGATCTTGCGATCGATTTAGTCGATTATTTATATAAAGTAAAAAGTAATAATAAAATGGGTCTGGGTGATGTTGGTAAGGGTGCTGAAGATGAAAGTGTCAATATTAATCACATTTTATTAGAGATTGTAAATCAATTAACGTTACCTAATGAAGCCAAAAAAGCTCAGTTAGAGCTATCAAAAAAATTAAATCGTGCTGATAATAATAAAGATACCTGGACCAATGCAATTCAGAATTTGATTCTTCTTATCAATAGAAGTATCGGTAATATGCAGAAAGAAAAGCAGGAGCTGCAGTCCTATTTAACAAAAATTAATATGCAGCTTGCTGATATCGAATCATTTATTCATGTCTTACGTAAAGGCAGCGAAGAAGCCGAATCACGATCAATGACGTTGACAGAGTCTGTGGAAAAAGGGATTTCAAGTATTGAACAAACGGTTGATCAATCGACAGATTTGTTAGAACTTAAAAAAGACGTGGCTGAAAAACTTAAAGATATAAAGAAATACGTTGAAGCATACAAACACGAAAGTGACGAAAAAGAACATATTTCAGCTCAGAGTTATGCTCAAATTATTGATGAACTTGTGCATTCACAAAAAGAGTCCAATAGTCTTAAGGAGCAATTAGAAGAAAGTAAAATTCAATTATTACGCGATCCACTAACAGGTGTGCCAAATAGATTGGCATACGAGGAAAGGATCGCAGTCGAAGTGCATCGGTGGAAAAGACATAAATCACCACTGTGTCTTGCAATGTGGGATATAGATCATTTTAAAAAGGTTAATGATAACTATGGCCATGGAGTCGGTGACCGGGTGTTAAAGTTGTTTTGTGAAATTATCGAATCAAGAATTAGAAAAGTAGACATGTTTGCAAGAATTGGTGGCGAAGAATTTGTTTTAGTGATGCCAGACACAGAATTAGACACTGCGCTCATACTGAATGATAAATTGCGTAAACAATTAGAAGATTGTAATTTTCATTATGATGGGCACCATTGCCCAATATCTGCCTCAGTGGGTATAGCCGAGTTCAGAGAAGGTGATAAAGCGGGTTACGTAATGGAGAAGGCTGACGAAGCACTCTATAAGAGTAAAAATAATGGAAGAAACAGGTGTACTGCTTTTGAAGATGATAAAACGACATAAGGTCAACCCTTTATCAGCGAACCTTTCTGTGTTTCATCTGTACCTATAACGGTTCGGTCAGGCTCGTGGCGTGTTAATGGGACACTGTGAATAGCTAGATTTTAGTACAGTATCGAAGCTGTGCTATTGGCCTAACTGATTGAATAGCTAGTATAAAAATAATTTTCCTATATTAAAATACCATTCATCGCATTATTTCAATCTTTTGTCGAAAAATCGACAGTTTTGATTTAATTGGTGTATTATTCACAATAACAGGTACTCTATAGTGCTATTACCAAATGTCAGACATGGTTCTCGTGGCTGTAAAAGAATATTCAAGCTAAACATAAATCAAATAACACATTGCCAATATGCAATGCGTTAACTTATCTTTTTTCGGGATGTAATTTGATGAAACAAATAACCAATAAATACACTCATTTCATGAGGCGCCCAATAAAGCATTTCACTATCGTGGCATCGATGGCGGTGGCTATTGGCCTGACAGGCTGTGATCCCGGTCTGCCCAAAGGCGCTAGCGACGATCTGAAAATTAATGGTTTTGCCGAGGCGCTGACTCAAAACGAATTTAACGCGCTTCCACCCGAGCAGCAATATCAGGTTGCGAGCAAAATATACGGTACACTTTTTCGTGGTATTTCAGCTGAAGATTTTTTTAGTTTAGATCAAGGAATAACAACTTTACAACCAAAAAGTAATGATTTTTTGAATGAAACTAGGCAGTTGTTAAAAAACACTTTATCTAATGATGAACTATTAGAGGTGAATACATTAATCGAAGGGCTGGATGAAGAAGGTAACCCAAACGAAGAAGACGCAAAGTACTCATTTGATCAAGATTCTGATATCGATGAAAATGAAAAAGCGGTGCAAATACCTTTGGCGCGTATCAAGGAATATCCAATAAGTCGTGATTTTTATATACAGTGGATGGCGTATTTCTTAAGTAACACCATCATGTATTCCCCTGCAATTGAGATGGAAAGTACAGATACTATTGATGCGCAAAACATGAATCGTTTTTTAACGGCTGAACTTAAAAAGGGCAGCTCTATAAGAGATATGGTGCGTTCAAATTTGCCATCGTTAGCTAGATGGCGCGTTTCACGCTCCTCTGAAAATCATGCGTTAGAAGGGTATGARCTATACTTRGGGTTATTTGAAACMGAAGAAGAYTCTGTAAAAGGTGGTGTTGCATGTAAAGATTTTTATTTAACGGATGATAGTGCTGGTTATGTAATTAGTACTACAAACACCCCTAATACGGAACCGCAACTGATTCTTGATTCATTCTTCATTACGACTTGTAGTGATTTGTATGATGTTATCGCTGGTCATCCACTGATTTTACCTCGCGCAATTGAAGTTCTGACAAATTATTTCTTTTCTGGTCGTTCTAGAGATGACCGTGTAAATATAATCGAGTCAGTTAAAAATGCAGGCCCTGAAACTTACGAAGAGATTTTCACCGCACTGCTTTTTTCCAAAGAATACTTATTAAATACAGAAAGACCAAAATCATTTGAAGAAAATTTAATGCCACTACTTGATAGGCTGAAGTGGAGCCCGGAAGCAACTCAAGGTTCTATCGGTAAACGCATATTTGAATTTATGGCTTCTGGTACAGAAAATCCAAATGGTGAAGGAAGTGGAGGCGGGAATATTCTGTTTTTAGGAAATAAAGGTTGGCAGTCAATGTCGCTGAAAATAGGTCGGCTACCCGACGTGCCCCTCGATGCTTTAAGTTTTGCAAATTATCATAAAGCGATTCGAGAGCAATTATTGTTAAACGAGACTAGTTATGATGGTAGTAGATTAGATATACCGGGTCTTATTTATATAGGCGATGGCGATGATGCAGACGAAAATTTACGCGATGTAGTTGCCCAACTAGATTTAATAGATTATGTGCATTTTTTATATTTAAATGTATTGCATAGAAAGGCTAGCGCGGAAGAAATCAGTGGTTTAATTGAAATCTACGACAATCTTGGTTACGTACAGCTAGATACTAATGGAGATCAGGCTTTTATACCAAACACTAATAATAACCGACATAATGACATTTCTGATGTGACTTTTGATTATATTTCAAGGTTGCCTGAGTTTTATTATTTCAAAGCTATAAATTAAAGGTAACCCCTGGTAGGRATGATTATGAATAAAAGAACTTTTCTAAAGAGCGTTGCCGCATTAGGTGGTTCAGCATTATTRCCRTCTTCWATSAATCCWTTRTCGATGTATAAAACGGCTAGCGCTGCAGTTGATTATTCAGGAGCAACKGTTGTTGCGCCAGCAGTGATGCCGCAAGTCATTAATATTCACTTGTATGGWGGGCCTTCAGAATTGTCCGGCAATCTTACAAATATGTTTGATCCTGTTGATGGCATTGAAGCGAATTCTCAAAATTCCTATGTTACTGCTTTTGGTAATCGAATTATGACATTGGATGATGACGGCACTGCAGACAATGGCTTTATCACAAGAAATGGTTTTTGGCGTGGCACGCCAAATAATAATAACGCATTTTTGGATAATAATGGAGCTGGCGGTCGTGCGATGCAATTTATGGTAGATAATAATTATATGTCTGTCTACCGCACACTGATGAAGAGATTGGATGGTACACGATCACATCGAGAAAGCTTATTGCAAAGTTTTAAAGGTTCATTGGATATTGAGGCTAGTGCTGGTGTTGGTACGAAACTTGCTGCAACTCTTTTTCAACATCGCTCTACCTTTGAAAACACAACAGTACTGGCAGATGGTAATCCTTTAGGAGATCTTGTTAATGATTTATTATTACCCTTTGTTTCTTTTGAAGGGGATACTCGAGCTTTTCAACAAGACCCTGATTTTCAAATACCTTTGTTATACAGAGGTTTAACGTTAGATCAAAATTTCAATAACCCATATACGAGAAATAGCAATAATAATAATGCTGCTCTTGAAGCYCTTTTGCTACAAACKGGCACAAGAGTTTCYGCWGATGAGTAYAATAAAATTCGATAYGCTGSYGCYGGRAATAGTTTTGACTTGCGCGGGTTTATGGAAGATAACATTRMTRRTATTKCTGATGCAAATAATGCARCGCTTCCTATAGTAACAGAGCAGGTTGATGCAGATTCAGTAGGCGTGGCATTAAATGCACCACTTCAATATCCAACAAATCAGTACACATCTAGAATCCGTGCAGCTGTAACTTTAGCTTTAATTAATCCAGGCTCATTATATATTTCTGTAGGTGGTGGACTAGGCGGTTGGGATGATCATAATAATGGTATTGATAATTATCGAAATCGCATGAATGACTTATTTGAAGTGATGAAGGCGGCAATGTTGCATATTAAATATTCAGATCAATTGATGCCCGGTGCAGTRCAAACGCTTGGRATTCCAAATGTCTYAAATAGYGGTGGTCCGCGCACAACTAATAATATTGTCATTAATATGTCGGGTGATTTTGGAAGAAGAGTGAATTTAAATGGAAACCAGGGCTGGGATCATGGCAATAACCAAAATTTATTTACATTTGGTGGTGCAGGTGTGACTAGCGCCGCAAATGAAAACAACGTTAGAGAGTTGGGTAAGGTGGTCGGTCGTACGGTGAGAGTAGGTCAGGGCGGTACTAATAATCAGGTAACTGAACCAGCGCCGGGTAGTTATGAAACTGAGCCAATGTCTGTTGCTTCAACCGTTTTCTCATATTTTGGTGTGCAGAATCCTGAGCTACTAACGGCTGATGAAGAGCTTAATCCTGCAGGTGTACCAGCAATTGATGAAACGCAAGCGGGTGAGCCAGATTTGATTATACCTGTTTGATGAAATCGCAGCTATTGCGTTAATTTCGAGCTATCGACTATCGTCATTCACGAATGTTTTTGTATCAGGACAAATTCGTTTGCAACGAATTTAAACATGCGCCGCATGGTCCGAAGGGTAGTCCACATGGATGTGGGCTATAATTTAGTAATCCTACACCACCTAAAGAGGCTGGATCTCCGACACAATCATTCGGAGATGACGACAATAAAGGATGCTATTTTCATGTCTATAATAGTTAACAGTATGCTTATCGCTTGCAAAGCCGAAATTTGATTCAATGTTTCATCAAGTTGACGCTTAGTAGTGGTTTGTAATGCAAAAAAACGCCGCAAAATATGCGGCGTTTTTTTGCTTTTAAGAAAGTAAAAAGTTAAGGGCACCTCTATTAATTGATTGCACCCTCTGCGTGACCTGAAGCATGTAGCTGCAAGGCATGAGCCGCAGCTACATGGTTATTCCATTTTCAAGGCACATAACGCCGCAGATGCATGCTTCAGGCCGCGCCCTGCGGGGCTTTAAGCCCAGTCCAGACTCTGCGTTGTACTTTTTCGATATGCAAAAGCATGGCTTCAAAAGCACGCCTTGATTCTGAACTGGGCTTAAAGCCAGAGGGCGCAATCAATTAATAGAGGTGCCCTTAAGTGTAACGACTTATCAATTTAAAATTAGAAGCGTTTGCCATAAGAAATTTGCAATATGATTGCTTCATTCGTATCGAACTCAGAATGTTTGAATGATTGATACATATATTCTATTCTGGCACGTAAGTGACCATTATTGCCTATTTCTCTTCCATACCTTATTCCCGGCGTAACGCTTACCATATCATCCAACCGGTAGTCGGCACTGATGTATTTAGGGAAGTTTACAGAAGGATCACTTGCGCCTGCGTCATCAACGAAAAACTGATTTTGATAGAAGTTGGCCTGGCTCTGCGTATATAATCTTATTCGTGGTTCCAAATAGTTTGTATTGGCAAAATTAAACCGGTAATTAAAATCAAAGGTGTGTGAGTCTACATCCCAGTCATCGGTATAGTAGCGATAGGATCCATGAATGGTATTATTACTAGGATAGAGCTGATGATTTATTTTGAAAGTAATGCTAGTTCTTTTTCTCTCACCGGGCCTGCTTTCATAAAAACTTGAATCAGCAATAGGCAAATTTGTTGCTCTATCTACAACACTGAAAACTTTATAGGCATCAGTATGATAGCCATTCGAAACACTGTAAGCTAGGTTAACCTGTCCTACTGTGCGGCGGTTAATCACTTTCGTTACACCTGCAATAAGGTCAATAGTGTCTCTTTCGGCTTCACCCGCAACTTCATTCTCAGCAATTTGTGACAAAGGTACAGGCGTGTCACCTGCGCCAACACGAAATATTTCATCGTGAGTCGCAGCTAGACCTAAAGAAAATAAGTAGTCTTTATTGTCTGTTTCTTTACTGACKGTTGCCGCGSCGCTAAATGAGCGGTAGTCGTTYTCTACTGATACKGCYCCAGAATAATTGACAGACCAGTTRTTTTCATACAWGTGTRCCCAATTTAKGCTRCTTGCTGMACGGGTGTCRTCAAACTGAGCTAAGGCACTAGCATTRGGRTCTGAAAYRCCAGTRCCGCCTCCRCCAGAAGCACCACTKACGGTATTGCCWCCACCGCTTGTTTKTACCGCGCCAGAAGGCGTAGARCCAGACATCGTGTCTAGAACAAGTTGAATGGTTACGCGATCCYGGTCGGAAACATCGCCGCCAACRTTKGCSACAAWTTTAGCKACAYTAACGCGRTCATCRGCTTCRCTGTAATATAAAAAGGAGGTRTCGATTTCCCATGCATTMTCTATTGCTAAWGCAKTACYGCTWTGTTGTGACAATAGCGTGCAGGTTGCGACKGTTAATTTRTTCTTGATTGATTTCATGTTTATCTCTCTGCCTAAGTTGCAGTTTTAGTTACAGCCGCAGCCACCRCCACCAACACCGTTACCACCWGTTGATGCTTCTTTACTGAAGAAAATGTGATCATCGSTAAATGAATACRTTTTRTCNGGGGGGAATTGCATCTCTTGTTTGGCAAGGATGTCTTTTTCCCAKGGCTTYACTTCTTCGCTAACACTCATATTGGAGAGAGTTGAACAAGCAGACGATAGTAAACATGTCAAAATAATAAAAAGTTTGTACATAGTRGTWATGTCTATTTAGAATTAATGAGTTTTCGTATCTTTTTTTCTATCTCATTTGAATCATCTTCTCGGTAGCCTTGGTGGGCGAAAACGAGTGTGCCGCTCTTATCGATTAAATAKGAGCTGGGCATGACTTTTAACTTGTATTTACTTGCAACGTTGCCATCAGGRTCATAAGCAATGTCGAATTYTGCAGGWACAYTTTTCAAAAATTTAAGTGCGTCTGATTTTGAGGTATCAAGGTTGATAGCYACAATRGTAAAATCCTTRYCRCCATACCTKGAATGCATATCATTCATCCACGGAAACGACTTTCGGCAGGGAACGCACCAGGAGGCCCAGAAATCTAAATAGACCACTTTGCCCTTAAGTTTTTCTAAATTTATGGTTTTGTTGTCACCGGGTAACTCGAAAGTAGGCGCTTGTTGAGCATAAGCGTAGGAACTGATTAGAAGTGACAAGCAAACTGAAATATTTGTTATAAGTTTTTGTTTTATCATGTTTTAAATAAGTATCTCATTCGCAGAGATGAAAGAAAGTAATGGGAATAAATTAACTAAAGTATAGACAGTAAAAGTCTAAAAAGAGGCGTTTTGGTACATTTGATGTCATTATTTCAACAGTGTTTTGCCGAAACATCAACACATAAAGTTTAAATAATTAAAGTTATTTATATAGCTTTGTTCAAGGATTAAATATGCACATTTAAGCGATTTAGCGATAAAATAGCGACGAAGGATATATGAAAGCTTTATTTGACCAGAATGGCACTTAACTTAAGCGGAAAATGAGTTATCTTCCAGTGACTTCGTCATTGCGAGGTACGAAGCAATCCCTTCCTGGCAGGTAGTACACACTAGAAGATTGCCGCGCTACCGCTCGCAATGACGAAAACTCCAGCTTAAGTAAGTGCCATTCTTATCTGACCATAAGCAACTTATTACATATAAATGTAATATTTCTCCTCTATAATAGACAGTTAATAAAGCAATAGTTAATTTTTAAAAACAGGATTTAAGATGATAACGCCAGTCGTTCTTTCCGGTGGCTCAGGCACGCGCCTGTGGCCATTATCCAGAAAGCTACACCCAAAACAACTTCTACCCTTATTGAATGAGACCTCGCTTCTGCAAGACACGATAAATCGTTTGCAAGGTTTGGAAGATTTAGAGCCTACCGTTGTTATTTGTAATGAAGAATATCGTTTTATGGTTGCCGAACAGGTACGTTCTACAAGTGTCGGCACGAGTGCCATTATCCTGGAGCCAATTGGGCGAAATACTGCGCCTGCTATCGCACTTGCAGCAATTAATGCAGTACAAACAAATGAGGATGCGGTATTACTTGTATTGCCAGCAGACCACGATATTAAAAATGTCGATGCATTTCATGATGCGATTAAAATAGGTTTGCAGCAAACAAATAATGGCCAGTTCGTTACTTTTGGTATTGTTCCGGATAAACCCGAAACGGGTTATGGTTACATAAAATCGGCAAGTTCTGTCGCTACCAATGAAGTGTCAGAGATAGATCAATTTGTCGAAAAACCAGAATTAGATGTAGCGAAAAAATATTTGGAAGAGGGTGGTTACTATTGGAACAGTGGCATGTTTATGTTTAAAGCTACCGAATATATAAAAGCATTACAAGAATTTGTCCCCCATATTTATACTGCTTGCCAGGCTGCAGTCGATGTTGCAGAAAAAGACATGGATTTTATTCGAGTCGGAGCCGACGAGTTTGCAAGTTGCCCAAGTGATTCTATTGATTACGCAGTGATGGAGAAAGTGAGCAATGCGGTTGTAATACCCGTAGATATCGGTTGGAGTGATGTGGGATCATGGTCAGCACTTCATGAAATTGGTCAACAAGACAAAGATAATAATATTTTGATTGGTGATACAAAGAGCGTAGCAACAAAAGGTTGTTATGTGCGTGCTGAGCATAAATTGGTGACCACGTTAGGTGTTGAAGATTTGATTATAGTTGATACCGATGACGCGCTACTTGTGGCAAATAAAAATCACGTGCAGGATATTAAAGAAATAGTGGACTCCTTATCAACTGAGGGTAGAGAAGAAGTTTCTTTGCATAAACGTGTTTGTAGACCCTGGGGTTGTTATCAGAGTATTGATCATTCAGATCGTTTCCAGGCAAAAAGAATAACAGTTAATCCCGGTGCAGTATTATCGCTGCAGTTACATCATCATCGTTCTGAACATTGGATTGTGGTTAATGGCACAGCAAAAGTAACTAAGGGAGAAGATGTCTTTATTCTTTCTGAAAATGAATCAACCTATATACCTTTAGGCACCAAGCATCGATTAGAGAATATTGGAAAAATTCCTTTAGAATTAATTGAAGTTCAAACAGGAAGTTATCTTGGTGAAGATGACATAGTACGTTTTGATGATGTGTACGGAAGAGAAGATAAAAAATAATGAAAGCATTTGGTATGAAAGCATTAGTAACGGGCGGAGCTGGTTTTATAGGGTCACATATTGTTGATCGATTACTGTCAGATGGTCATGAGGTAGTCGTTTTAGACGACTTTTCTACAGGCCATAGAAGTAATTTACCTACTGATAAAGCGTTAACCATTGTCGAAGGTGACATAAGTAACGCAAAAATAGTTAATCAATGCATGGAAGGAATTGACTGGGTATTTCATAAAGCCGCTGTCGCTTCTGTGCCTAAAACAGTCAATGATCCGGTGGGAAGCAGTGCGGTTAATTATCAAGGTACCTTGTACTTATTGGAGGCGGCAAGAAATAATAATGTAAAACGATTTGTGTTTGCTTCAAGTGCAGCATTGTATGGTGATGAACCTACATTACCTAAAGTCGAAACCATGTGCCCGGTTACCTTGTCGCCTTATGCGGTAGATAAATTGGCATCTGAATTTGCGTGCGGTATGTACACAAAACTTTATGGATTAGAAACAGTCTGTTTACGTTATTTTAATGTTTATGGGCCAAAGCAAGATCCATCGTCACCGTATTCGGGCGTAATATCTATTTTTACGGACAAACTTAGAAAAAAAGAAGTGCCAACTATTTTTGGTGACGGTGAACAGGTTCGTGATTTTGTGTATGTTGGGGATGTCGTTGACGCTAATATTAAAGCAGTATTGACGAAGACGGGGGTTGGTCAGTACTTTAATATCGCGATGGCTAAGAAGATTACATTAAACGATTTATTAAAGATGTTGAGTGATATCTATGACATGGATTTTAAAGTCAACTATAGTGAAGAAAGGCGCGGTGATATTAAAGAGTCCTACGCTATTATTGACAAAGCAATGGCTGAATTGCAATGGAGTCCAGAGGTAGACTTAAAGCAGGGGTTAAAACTTTTGCGTGAGAGTCTTTAACTCTACTGGTATTCGCTGTCATTTTGAGTAACAGCCTCAAGAATTTTGAGGCTGTTACATTGTGGTAGTGCAGGGTATAAAATCCGTCGGCTATCGCTTATGTGGGTAGGGGGATATTAGAGTAATGCATATTGTTATGGATACTGATTCGTTGAAATATGCAGGAGCACCAACCGAGAATTTCCATTCTCACGATGTTGATTAGAAAATAAAAAGCCAGTAATGAGGTTTAAACGGGCTTAACAATAAAATTAAAATTTGTAAATTTTACAATATATAGAAATAATTAGGATTAAATATGAATGTAGTAATGATTGGCTCAGGCTATGTAGGACTGGTATCTGGTGCATGTTTTGCAGAATTTGGTGCAAATGTCACTTGTATAGATAAAGATGAGAGTAAAATAAACGCTCTTCTTAATGGGGAAATCCCGATTTATGAACCTGGGTTAGGCAATTTCGTTGCTAAAAACATTAAGGCTGGACGCTTGGGTTTCTCGACGGAATTAAAAGACAAAGTCAGCGAAGCTGATTTAGTGTTTATTGCGGTGGGTACGCCGACAAGACGTGGCGATGGCCATGCAGATTTAAAATATGTGTATGCAGCGGCAGAAGAGCTTGCAGAATATTTAACTGGCTACACAGTAATTGTAGATAAGTCTACCGTTCCAGTTGGTACTGCACGTCAAGTTCATCGAGTTATAAGCAAAGCTAATCCAGATGCAGATTTTGATGTTGCATCGAATCCTGAATTTTTAAGAGAAGGCTCAGCACTGGACGATTTTATGCGACCAGATAGAGTAGTTTTAGGTGTGGAGTCAGAACGTGCTGAAGCATTATTACGTGAACTGTATAGACCCCTCAATTTAATTGAAGCGCCGATTCATGTAACTAACTTAGAAAGTGCTGAATTAATTAAATATGCTGCAAATGCATTTTTGGCAACAAAAATTAGTTTCATTAATGAAATGTCGCAATTGTGTGAAAAAGTAGGAGCAGATGTGCATTCAATTGCTAAAGGTATGGGGTTAGATGGGCGTATTGGTAAGAAATTTTTACATGCGGGCCCAGGTTATGGCGGTTCTTGTTTCCCTAAAGATACGCTAGCACTAATTCGTATTGCACAAGAACATGGTTCATCGTGTCGAATCGTAGAAGCCGTTGTCGAAGTTAATGCTTCACAAAAAGCCAGAATGGTTTCAAAAATCAGGGAAGCTCTCGGTGGCTCAGAGTCAGATAAGACAATTGCGGTACTAGGTTTAACCTTTAAGCCTGAAACGGATGATATGCGTGATTCGCCATCACTTGCAATTTTGCCAGCTTTAGTCGATAAGGGGGCAATCATTCAAGCGCATGACCCTGAAGGAGCCGAAGAAGCTAAGAATTTATTGCCAGATACTATTAATTATTGTGATTCAATCTACGATACTTTTAAAAATGCAGATGCAGTAGTATTGATGACCGAGTGGAATCAATATCGTGCGTTGGATCTAGATAGGGTTAAAAATATGATGAAAGGTGATGTGTTTGTGGATCTTCGCAATGTATATGAAAAAACTACGGTCGAAGCAAAAGGCTTTAAATACTATTGTGTAGGCCGCTAATAAATATAACGAAATAAAATTCCTTCTTCCTAAGGGAGAAGGACAGGGTGAGGGACTGATGCAAAACGAAAAAAATTAATCGTTTTATATCATCCCTAAAAATAAGGTAACTAAATGAAAATATTAGTAACAGGTGCTGCAGGTTTTATTGGCATGAGTGTCGCCAAAGCTTTACTGGAAAGAGGTGATGAAGTTGTTGGTATTGATAATCTAAACGATTATTATGATGTGCAGCTAAAACATGATCGCCTAAAATTAATAGTGGGTTTCGATACCTTTACTTTTATAGAAATGGATCTTGCTGACCGAGACGCTATGAAATCATTGTTTGAGACACACGGTTTTCAGCGTGTATTTAATTCAGCAGCTCAAGCAGGAGTTCGGTATTCTCTAGAGAATCCCCATGCTTATGTTGATAGTAATCTGGTAGGTTTTGTAAACGTACTCGAAGGTTGTCGACAAACAGGTGTAGAACATCTTGCCTATGCGAGTAGTTCTAGTGTTTATGGGGCAAATACTAACATGCCATTCAGTGTCCATGACAATGTTGATCATCAAGTTAGTTTATACGCAGCAACTAAAAAGTCTAACGAGTTAATGGCGCATACTTATAGCCATTTATATAATATTCCAACGACAGGGTTGCGCTTTTTTACGGTTTATGGGCCTTGGGGTAGACCTGATATGTCACCATCATTATTTACAGGGGCAATCCTTCGTGGAGA
This sequence comes from Thiotrichaceae bacterium, assembly GCA_002746365.1. Classification (GTDB taxonomy): domain Bacteria; phylum Pseudomonadota; class Gammaproteobacteria; order SZUA-229; family SZUA-229. The sequence continues at coordinate 87,310 of NVWZ01000002.1, read as the reverse complement.
AGCAATTAATGTATTCAACAACGGTGAAATGAAGCGTGATTTTACTTACATTGATGATATTGTTGAGGGTGTAGTAAGGGTTATTGATAAAACGGCTACACCAAACCCAGATTATGATAATAACAATTCTGATCCTGCAACTTCATTTGCACCTTACCGGGTTTATAACATAGGCAATAATGATGTCGTGCAGCTTATGGACTTTATCGAAACTATCGAAAATGCCGTAGGCAAAAAAGCTGAAAAAAATATGATGGGCATGCAAGACGGCGACGTTGTTGCCACCTATGCAAATATTGATGCGCTAGTTGATGCAGTTGGGTTTAAACCAGCGACGCCATTGAAAGATGGTATAGAAAAATTCGTAGACTGGTATACAACATATCATGGCTATAATTGATTCTGGTATAAGGATGCACCTTGCAGGAAGAAGATAAAACTAAAAAGCTGCACGAGAGCGTTGAAGAGGATATACCTCAGGGCGAAGTAAAAAAGCGGGCTGTCAGGGGTGTTGCCAGCTTGTTTGTCAGGCAGGGTGTACTACGTGTGCTTGGGCTTTTAGGCATGCYGGTGCTGGCTCGGATACTAACACCAGAAATGTTCGGTATATTCGCAATTGCGAATTTTGTTATTATATTTTTCGAGGCAGTTAGCAGTCTCGGTTTATCTGCTGCCTTGCTAAGGAAAAAGGATAACGTGACAGAGATAGAGTTGCGTACAGCCTTTACTCTACAGCAGAGTGTTGTGTTGATTTCTCTGTTGTTGATTATGTTGTTTGCTCCTCACATCGCAAATCATTATGAATTGGATGATAGCTATACCTGGTTAATACGGGTACTTGGTATTGCGTTGTTGCTTGCCTCACTGAAAACTATCCCGTCAATTTTATTACAAAGACAACTCCGGCATGATTTGCTTGCCATATCAGAAGTGGCTGAATATCTTGTCTATCTTTCAGTTGCGATTGGTATGGCGATAATGGGTTATGGTATATGGTCGCTAGTGGTGGCGACTTTGTTACGAGGTCTGACTGGTGTAGTCATACTTTATTACATATCCTGGTGGAGACCGGCATTTGGATTTCATCGTGAAACAGCAAGAGAGATATTAAAGTTTGGGGTTCCTATTCAAATGGGGAGTTTCACGGCTCTTGCTAATAATGCTGTTGTTCCAATTGTTGTTGGTACTGTTCTTGGGCCTGCAGCTGTCGGTTTAGTTAACTTTGCGAAAAAACTGCTGGATGCACTTGCTCATCAGCCACTAATCCTTATAGGCCAGGTACAGTTGCGGGTTTTTGGTAGAATTCAGGATGATCTGGTGCAATTGCAAAGATTGGTAGAAAAGAGTCTGTTGTTAGGCAGCATAGTGTCTTTTTTTATGCTATCAATGCTTCTCTCGCAAGCAGAACTATTTATCGAACTGGTGGTTACAAATAAATGGAGTGCGACGTTACCGATACTTTACGTAATGTCATTTGGGTATTTAATATTTGCATTGCTTATGCCATATCTGCAGGTGTTAAAGGCCACGGGTGATGCTATAACTCCACTGATTACTCATCTATTGCGTTTTATTTTTCATGTTGTTATTTTGATGGCGCTTGTGGATACTCTTGATTTGATGGGATATGCAATAGCTATGGTTCTTGCAATATTACTCTCGACTCCGCTTGTGATATTTAAGGTTCATAAGCTAATTAGGCCGAAGATAGTTTCAAATATTTTTCCTTCACTGGTTGCTGCTGTCATTGCTGGCATACTAGCGTATAAAGTCAGCTATGAGATACAGGGTTATTTGGGTATGAGCTTAGGTTTGCTAGTTGACGCGCTCTTATATTTTACAGTGCTAGGAATGATTAATGGTGAAAAAGTAGGGAAGGAGATGTGTAATATGTTGATATCTATAGCGCCGGCTTCAGAAAAATTGAAATTATTTGCTACCAAATTAGAAATGTTTTTTATAAATATTGATTGTATGAAGGCTCAACGAAATAATTAATACATTGTGGTGATTTTAGACATTATGTGTTTCTTTATTTGAAAATAACTTTCGTATGAATCAGACATATACTAATCTATACGTAGCTTGGTAGCATTTAAATGCTAGTTCGTGTTTAGATTTGTATACCTACTACAGTGTAATATTTATTAATATATACTCTGTTCTTAATAAGGAATACTTTTTTAAAAAAAATATCAGAACAGACGAATTAACTGGTACTGATGAATCATAAATTTAAGTGTAGTGGATATATTATGGTTGGAAAAATTTTAAGAATAATTATACAGGCGCCTATTAAATTAAGCATGATAGGAATGCGCCGTGGACCGCATATATGGCGATATTATATGTATAAACACTTAAGTGAGGTTTTTGATTCTGTTGTAATTGAAAAAGATTCAAAAGTACTTGCTATAAGTGGGTCAGAGAGACTATGTAAGGTTATGGGCTTTAACGAGGAGCAACTTACAATTGCTGATTATCCGGAATACAATATTTTAGATCTAAACTTTCCAGATGAGAGTTTCGACTTCATTATTAGCGACCAAGTTCTTGAGCATATTGATGGCAACCCTCAGCTTGCTATTGATGAATCTCTTAGAGTCCTAAAACCAGGCGGTATAGCTGTACATACTACGTGTTTTATACAGCAAATTCATTGGGGGCCGGAAGATTTGTGGAGGTTTTCACCTTCGGCGCTGAAGTACTTATGTCAGGGATTTGGTGAAATTATCGACTGTTCTGGATGGGGTAACAGATTTATATGGCCTTATATTTGGCTTGGCTTGCGCTTCCAGGGTATACCAGAGGCAAGTTGGCATCCGATTAATAAATTAGCTACATATAATGAGAAAGTGTGGCCAGCTGTTACATGGATAGTGGCCAGAAAATAGGTGGTTAATGTCAGTCTTTATTTTTGGCTGAAATATTGGAAGTTGGATATGACTTATTTGAAAATATTTATCAATAGCAATTGTGTAAGTTAGCTGTTTAATGTTAAAGCGGTTCCTTTTTTTTTCAAATAAAACTGATGTACGTTTAGGTTACTGTTACGCTGTATTTCAGAACTTATACGATGTTTTTAGCCAGTCTTTGAAATTCGATTAGTTACTCAGCTTTCATTGAAAATTACTTTTAACTATGATTGAAGCTATGCCGTTGCCAGAGATAAATACGCTACAACTTGGTAGTGAAACATGGTCAACACCTGCTATTAAGACAAAATACGCTACATTTGATTCAGTGATTGTTGCATGTGATAGGAAAGGTAACGTAGTTGCATTTGATGGTTCTTCAGGCGAGAAGGTGTGGAGTTTTAATGCCCTGGCTACTATCACAGCATCTCCTGTCCTTATTGATCTCTCTGAAGATTTGACTGTTGTTATCATTGGAGATGAAAAGGGCTTGCTTAGAGCGCTTACCCTGGATAATGGCGAAGTACTATGGCAAACCCGCTGCGGCAAAGCAATACGCTCAACTGTTGCTGCTGATAATAAAACTAAGACTCTTTATGTTGGTGGTTATGGTGCCTGGTTTTTTTGCATCAATGCAATAACAGGCAGTATCTACTGGAATAAATATTTACCCAAACATGAGTTTTTTCGTGGAACGAAACAGGGGGTCGTTTCATCTCCACTACTCGCAGATGTTGATCTCGACGGTGAGCTTGAGGTTGTTACAGGTATGCGCTCAAGAAGAGTGTTTTGTATGTCAGCCAAAACTGGAACTTTCAAGTGGTTTCGTGAGTTTAAATATGATCCAGATTCTTCACCATCATTTGCCGTAGTAGATGGCAAACCTCTAGTTTTTATTGGTGGTGGTGAACACACTAGTGGCGCTGGTGACAATTCAGTTTTTGCCTTGCATGGCAATGATGGCAGTGTATGCTGGAAAACAAAAGTTGGTGGCGGTTTGGACAGTTCGCCTGTTATTGCTGATATCAATGGTGATGGCAGGCTTGAAGTGGTGATAACCAGTCTCGCTGATGCATCATGCTACGCCCTCGATGCTGCCTCAGGAAAAATCATCTGGCGTTATAAATTCGGGCCAACGAAATATTGCCGTCACGATGAAAAGAATATATGTAAGCTAAATGGTACAGATGTTTATTTCACAGGTGATGCTATCTGTCGTAGTTACACAACACCACTTATAGCTGACCTTGATAATGATGGTAAGTTTGAAGTTGTGGTTGGTTCTAACAATGGCCAATTAGTGATACTGAGTGGTGAAACAGGCAGTATTTTATGGACTGTTGATACAGAAGGTATGATTCGGGGTTCACCTGTTCTTGCAGATATCAGCAATGATGGAATTAACGAGTTACTAGTTTGTAGTAATGATAAAATCCTAATCTATCAAACGAGCTCTAAAGGGCCCGCATGGCCAATGTTTAAGGGCAATGCGCAACATACTGGCTGGTTGAATCCTGATCTATCTTTACCCAGTGGATTGAATTTGCCGAAGCAACGTTATCTATGGGTGAAACTTATCTGGTACTGGCTCATTAAGGATCTATTTCGTTACTTTATATTTCAGTTCGATAGACGTGTCCTAAAACCTTTCGGTCTACATATTTTAGACTATTATTACTAGTTATAATGAATGATAACGAAGTAACAGCAGCTGTGTGCCCACCGTGGGTGTCCTTAATTAAAGAACACTTTACCTCAACATATCTTGGTGATCATGGAATCATGATTACTAATATGAATGCCGATGGTAGTGCTGATGACGCGGAGCCAGTTGTTTCAGATTTTGGTGATATCCTGCCTTTTTTGTGGCACTACGGCATGCATGATTTTTCAGTTAGTCAGCTTGAGCTTGCTAAAAATTGGTTGAAAGATGGTTTGTATGTAAGCAATGGCAGAACTAAGCTGTTCTTTAATCATGATTGGTTATTAGGTTTGTTGGATTTGTATCGTCAAAGTGGTAATAAAGAATTACTGGAAATGTCTGAGAAGGGCGCCCGAACTATTGAGCGTTGTTTTTTTCAGGGTGATTTACTTATAGATGAACCCATTCGGTTAAATGACTGGCGAACCTGGCTGGCACCGGCAAGCCCTTTTAATGGTGGTTATATAGAGTTATGGTTAGATATCTATCGCTTTACTGATAACAGCGATTATTTAAAACTTGCTGAAAGGTCGGCGCGAGGTTGGATTAATACCCCTGATTTTAAACAACACGGTGTCTTTTCGCGTGTCATATGCGCAAGATCTTCGATGCTTAATAAAATTGCTATTAGTCGTTCAAGGTTACGAGCAAGGTTATTTAAAGATAATACAAATCTTGTTTGGAGTATCTTGGTGCTTTTTCAACGTACGAATGATGAACAATGGAGAGACGCGCTGTATGCCTGGTTGGATGGCTTTGAGAAGTACTTCTGGAATAAGGGTGATGTGCATTTGATGTTGGATCCTGCCCTAAAAGGTTATAACTCATCTATTAAGGCAGGTTTTTCATCTTTAGATTTATTATGTGACATGCATGATGCCAAAGTTGATCAAGAGCGCGTTCTTAAAATGGCAACGGCTATTGCTGACTTTTGGCTAGATAATCAGTGGCAGAATGGTTTATTTCCAGAAGTGCCAGGTGGCGATGCTGATCATCTGGATGCTAATGTTGATATTGTTGTCGGGCTTGCGAAGCTTTACGCTATTACACAGGAGCAGAAGTATTTAGATTCCCTCACTCTCTGTCGTGAGGCAGTTTTAACACTACATAAAATGTCGCTTGGTTATTGCCAGTCTGTTGACAGTAACGGAAAACCTTCTGATTCACGAATTAAAATCAAATATCAGGGTTTACTTACTAAGTTGGCGATTTTGCCACAAGATCCCATTGATATATTTAAAGATGTGGATAAGTTGGAATTGCTTAGAGATAGATGAATAATATGAAACTAGGCTATCTAGTCGCAAATTTTCCTCAGTTGTCTGAAACATTTGTTTCAAATGAAATTGATCGGTTAATAAATAACGGTTTAGATATCAATATCTACTCCTTTGTTCAAACATCAGAGGATGATGCTGAAAAACTAACTGAAGTGGCTAAAGAGCTGGCCGTGAAAACGAATTACTTAAGCAAGATTAGTGTTTTAATTGCATCAGTTATGAGGCCATGGGATTTGCTCCGCCTTTCTGGCATTAATAAAAAAATGCAGAAATGGTCAACCAGTAAACCTAATCAGCAAATGCGAAAATGTCGAGCAATTGCACTAGCGCACCAATTACGCCGTGATGGTATTACTCATTTGCATGTGCATTGGCCATATTCAACCGAGGTTGCATACCTGGTTAATCAGTTAATTAATATACCTTATAGTGTCAGCATTCATGCTCACGAAGTGGCGCATGAAAACGGACATTTCCCGCCAGTTTTTAAAACACTTTCTTTTGCAACGTATTGTAATAAAGGCGCAATGGAGTATTTGTTAAAGCAGTTACCCGAGGCGGCGCGTAAAAAATCATATTTAGTTTACCATGGTGTTGATATAAGAAATTTTGAACCGTTGCCAATGCCTCTGTTAGATAAAACACTTAACATTATTACGGCAGGGCGACTTACAAAAACAAAAGGTTTTGATCGTCTAATAAGAGCTTGTGCAAAAGCTCGTAAACAAGACTTTGATATAAGGCTATCAATACTGGGTCGCGGTACAGTGGAAAATGAAATAAAAGCCGTAGCTAAAGAGGAAGACTTTACTGATTATCTTGATATGCCTGGCTGGGTTTCGCACGATAAGGTTAGGGAATACATGAAAAATGCCCATTTGTTTGCTTTGTTAGCAGATACTTCTTTTCACGATGGATTACCGAATGTTGTGCTAGAAGCAATGGCGTGTAGTCGACCAGTTATATTGTCACCACTACCCGCTGCAGGTGAGGCGGTAGCGGATGGTAAAGAAGGTTTTATATTGGAATCAGCTGAAGATTATGATGGTTTTGTTACTGCTTTAAAGAAGATATATGATGCGCCTGAAATTCTCACTACAATGGGTAATGACGCACGTACCCGTGTTTGTCATGATCATGATGCGGATAAACAAATTATCTATTTACAAGATATGTTTATTCAGCAAGCCCAGGTTTTTAACAAAGGTTGATGCGGGAAGTTATGAGCAACGAAAATAGACCTACACTTGCCGCAGTAGCTATTTCACAGAATGAAGAAGTAGATGTAAAAGGCTTTCTTGATAATTTGCTTCCCTGGGTAGATGAAATTGTTATAGTTGACGATGCGTCTACTGACGCAACAATAGATATAATTAAAGCTGCTGGTGATAAGGTGAAACTTGTCAAAAGGAAAATGGATAAAGATAGCGGCTTCTCAGGACAGCGAAATGCGGGGATTGATGCTGCTGAATCAGATTGGTTGCTGCATATGGATATTGATGAACGTGTTACACCTGAATTGGCAAAAGAACTACTGATTGCAATTTGTGATAACTCTATAAATGGACTTCGTTATAAACGTTTGAATTTCTTTTTACATCATCCGATGCGTGGAGGTGGTTGGCAATATTGGAATAACCCACAAATTGGCAGAAAAGGTTTTCATCGGTTCCAAAATAAAATACACGAGCAATGTGTTGTTGATGGTAGGGATGCTAAAACAGGCCAGTTAAATGCTTTTATGTGGCACCTTAATGATGAGGACTATGTCGAACGAGTAGGGAAAAATGTTCGCTATATGCAGATGTCGGGGCAGGAAATTTTAGATAAAGGTATTGTGGTTAAGTGGTACCATTTATTGTTTTATCCTTTATATAGAGCGTTACGATCCTATTTTTACGATGGAGGGTTTCGTGAAGGCACCCGAGGGCTTTTATTTTGTTTGTACACATTCTCGAGCTCTTTTAACTGGTGGGCATATGCGTGGGAAAAGCAAAATCATATTAAGCGTGAAGGACTGGAAAAAGAGCTTATGAAAATTTGGCAGCAATCAGACGCTGCGAATAAATCAGATAAGTAAAGAGTGGGTTGCTAGTTTTTTATTTCTTACTTCTTATTAATTATTTTAAACATGATGGGTTTTGACCTGGTGGCTACAGATGGCGAATAAAATTGCGCGACTAACTAAAAGTATAAAACATTTTACAAAAAGATTTGGCATTCTTGCTGGGTTAGTAGTTTTTTTAAAAATTGCAATTTTAAAAAGACTGCCTGGAAGTAATAATCGAGTTATCAATGTAAAAATACCGCAGAGTAGCTCACCTGTTCTAATGCGGCCAAAAACGACAGATGCAAATGTTTTCTGGCAAGTTTTTATTGAGGGAGATTATGACTTCCCTATCGACTTTGAACCGAAAGTTATTGTTGATGCTGGAGCGCACATTGGTTATGCGTCTATTTATATGTTGTATCGTTTTCCGGATGTTAAGATTATTGCCGTTGAACCTGAACCATCGAATGCAGCGTTATATGCGAAAAATCTTGCATCCAGGGAAAACGTCACTCTGCACCAAGCGGCGTTATGGCGTGACAATACACATTTAAATATTGAAAACCCGGATGCAGACTCCTGGTCGTTCCGTGTCGAAGAAAGTACAGATGATTCGCATGGTGTAAAAGCGATTACAGTTATGGATATACTCGAAGATACTGGTCACATTGATATACTCAAACTTGATATAGAAGGTGCTGAGAAAGAACTTTTTTCTGGTGACTCGAAATGGTTAGCTAATGTTACTATGGTTATATTGGAACTCCACGAAAAGTACGCACCTGGTTGTACAAAATTAATACATGATGTTTTAACGCAGCATGGTTTCCAAAAAGAACTGGATAAAGGTGAAAATGTAATCTACCAAAAATAATAAAATGATTGGCCGCCATTCCTGGTTAGTCTCCATCTAAATCGATTAAATTTAAAGTAGAGTTTTGAAGTGACAAATATCTTATTTCATCGTGGCACCCCATGGCAGTCTGAAATTCGCTGCAGTACTAATATTTATGCAAGACTGTTTCAGCAGGATGGGTTCAATGTTACCTATTTGCAGGGATTAGTACACATGGGAAATTTGTTGGCACGTACTGGGCGATGGCAATCATGGGCTCAAGGACCAAGATTAGATGCTAATGCCTGGGTTTTTACACCTTTAAGCATCGTACCATTTGCAGGAACATGGCCCTTTACAACGCCATTGGCTGCTAATCTGGCTTATAAGAGCTGCTTGCCTTCGATTCGCAGCTTGTATCGTCGCTCAGGTTTTTCCGCCCCTGATGTTATTTGGACTGCTAACCCCGGTAGTTCAGCGCTCAAATCAATTTATCCTAATGCGCGTCTGGTATTTCAGGTCGTAGATTATTACCCTGCTTTTTCAGGTAGCTCGATCAAACAAATTGAAAAAATTGATTACGAGAAAGCTGATCACTTGTTGGTCATAGGTGAAACATTGAAAAACTACATAATCAAAGACCATGGTATCAGTTCAGAAAAAATAACAGTGCTGGGTCAGGGAGTGTTTACTGATAATTATGAAGGTGATATACCAATCCCTGAAGATATAGCTGAACTTCCTGGTCCTGTAGCCGTTTGGGTTGGCGTAATCAACAAGTGCGACCCAGGGATGTTTACAGTTGCAGCCAAACAACTCAAAGAATTAGGCGGAAGTCTAGTAATGATAGGGCCGGGTGCTGAATGGGCCGATCAATTAAAAGCAGATCACGATAATGTTCATATGTTGGGTCCACGGACACCTGAGCAGGTACCAGCTTACCTACTTCATGCTGATGTAGGGCTCATGTTATATGATCAGTCACGTCAGGAAATATATAAGGGACAGAACCCCTTAAAATTATATGAATATGCAGCCGCAGGGTTGCCAATAATTTCTACACCACATAATGAATACGCATATATGGATGCCCCGGTAATTATAGTGTCGAATAAAAATGAGGTTTCAGCAGCAATAAATAATGCTATTGAAAATAAGGAAATTTTAAAAAAGAAAGCGCAATCTTTTGTAGCTGATAGAACGTGGAACACTATCTATGCAAGAGCTAAACAACAGATAGAGAAAGTGTTGTAAAATTAAATCGTATGAAAGTCTTATATCACAGTGATGCATTTGCTAGTGACTCACGTTACGGTCTCAGTCGTGTTGCTTGGGAATTATATGAAGCATTGTTGAATGCGGAATCAAATCTTGAATTGGTGCCATTTTCCAGTCGATGTAAAGTTAATGGCGAGCAACTTGAAAAATTGATATCGCAACAAGGTTTTATACAGCCTTTATGGAAGCATCGAAATCTGGTTTTGTCATGGGCATTAGCAGGTTACCCGAAAATTGAAAAGTGGCAATCGGATGCAAATGTTATTCATACTGTTGAAATGGATTATCCTGTTGCTACTAAAAAGCCATGGATAGTGACTGTTCATGATCTTGGTCCTTTGTCTCATCCTGAATACTTTTCAAAGAGCCGGCCCTGGTTGAGAATGTCTGGTATTAAGTCAGCGATTAAACGCGCTGATAAAATAATGGCTGTATCTACTGCGACTGCTGATGAGATTGAGGTAATTGCCAAACATAACCTTGGAGACCGCTTATGTGTTATTCCAGAAGGTGTGTCAGATTATTTTTTTGCTAAGCCAACAGTTGATTGTTTGTCAGAGCTTGACGACTTACCTGCAGAAGGAACGCCGTTCTTTTTATGGACGGGGTCGCTTAACCCAAGAAAGAATTTGGGTAACGTGCTTGCTGCATATGAATCAATTGCTAACGAAATTCCACATAGCCTGGTTTTAGCTGGCGGTTTGGGTTGGGATAACCATCATTTGTTAGATCAAATTAGTAATTCGAAATTTAATAACCGTATTCATCGGCCTGGTTTTGTTTCAGATGACCAGTTACGTGCGCTTTATGGAAATGCGTCAGCTTTTGTATATGTTTCTTTGATGGAGGGTTTTGGTCTTCCCATTCTTGAAGCAATGGCCTGTAATTGTCCTGTGATTACTTCTAATCTATCATCTATGCCAGAAGTTGCAGGCGAGGCCAGCTTACTTGTAAGCCCTACTAGTGCTGAAGAAATAGGAGATGCAATGAGTAAAATTGCAAACTCTCAAGAAATTTCTCAACAACTTGCTGAGTTAGGGTTTGCTAGAGCTAAAGGCTTTACATGGGAAAAATGTGCGCGTTCAGTAATTCGCGAATATAAAAGTATAATCTAGCAATATTATGAGTATATAAATGGTATTACCTAACTTTTTTATAATTGGCGCTGCCAGATCAGCAACTTCATCTTTGTATTTTTACCTAAGAGAGCATCCAGAAATATACATGAGCCCTGATAAGGAAGCGCAGTTTTTTGGTTTCTATGAGACAAAACGTGCTCATAAAAGCAAATATCAGAGTATGGAAGAATATGGTCGTTTATTTGATGATATTACTGATGAAAAAATCGTAGGGGAGGCAACGCCTACTTATCTAGCGTTGGAAGACTCTGCCTATTCTATTAAAAAATATTGTCCAGATGCAAAATTATTGGCGAGTCTTAGAAATCCGATAGATAGAGCTTTTTCTTACTATGAGATGTCGATAAGCAAGGGGCATGATAAAAAACAAACATTTGAGCAATGGATGGATGGTAATGAATTTTGGTTAAGTCAGGGGCGATATTTTTCGCAACTAACACGGTATATTGATTTATTTGGTAAAGATAAATTAATGTTGGTTCTGTTTGAAGATGTAAAGAATAATACTGCTGACGTTATTGCCAATATTCATAAGTTTCTTGAAATTGAAGTTATAAAACCTGAAAAAACCCCCGCGGCTTATAATCGTGGTGGCAAGCCGAAAGGTGTGGTTGGTGCGTTTATATATAAGGCGACAACTAATAGAACATTAAATCGTTTGCTACGTCCATTCATACCACGATGGGGTGTAAATATGGTGCATGCTCTACGTAATAAAGCGGTTAAGCCAAGTGAAATGAATGCGGAGACTCGACAAAAATTAATTGAATATTTTAGAGATGATATTTTAAAAACGCAGGAGTTAATAGGGCGAGATTTAGGTCATTGGCTAAAGTAGTGTTTTGAATATGTGTGCAGATAAAATAAATAATAAAGAACCAATAGACATCATATACATCATGGGGTCGGGTAGAAGTGGCAGTACGCTACTATCTAATATGTTAGGTACCCAGTCTGATATCGTGTGTTCGGGAGAAGTCTATAATTATAAAAACTTCTTTGAAAGCGCAGTAAGTAATAAACGGTTATGTTCATGTGGTGAAAAGCTAGATGAATGTGGCTATTGGCGATCAGTGAGAGAGAAAATTGAAGCTGAAAGTGGAAATGCACTTGTAGATTTGAAAGATACTTGCCTACCGGTATTTAAAGAAAACAATTATTCGTTGTTCTCAGCGATTAAGGATGTATCTAATAAAAAAATTATTGTTGATAGCTCTAAGCGACACTATCGTTTAAAACTTTTATTAAAATCCAGACTTTTCCGGATTGTCATTGTTCATCTTGTGCGTGATGCTCGCGCTTATTCCTATAGTAATCTCTTAACAGGTAGAGAAAAAGGAAAGTCTAATATAGAATATTATAAGAAATTATTAGAATGGCAGAAAAAGAATCTTGGTATTAAGGCTATTTATGGCCATAATTCTGGTTATATCATGATTCGTTATGAAGATTTGGTAATGAATTACACCAAGGAACTGTCGCGAGTTATGGCCCTATGTAATCAAACTTTTGATGAGTCTCGTTTATTCGATTCAACGATAAGACAAAGCCATGAATTTTCGGGTAACCGGCGCTTTATCAGTGAAGGGCTTAAAAAAGTTAAGTTGGATACGCGTTATTTAGAAAGCCTTACCCAAAATCAGTGGCTTTCAGGCAGCGTTCTTGTCGCTCCAACATTGGCAATGTTTGGCTATCCTGTAATAAAAAGGAGCGCACCTGTTTGAATATCCTTATTGTTTCTTTGCGTGGGCCTACAAATGAGGAAAGACGTGGCGGTGCCCAAGACTACGTGCAGTACATAGCCGCGCCATGGATTGATCAAGGGCATGAAGTAACAATTTTATGCAGTCAAGAATTGCTTGATAATAAGTTATTACCTGACGTTGAAGTAGTCAGTGGAATAAATATAACTCGAGTGGGTACGCCTAAGCATAGAATACTTCCGTTATTGAAAAAAACACGGGAGATGGTTACGGATGTAGATATTGTTATAGAGAATCTTATGGGGTTCCCTCTTTTTCTGCCGATTTTTCTGGAGCAATCAAAGTCAATTATTGCGATTAAGCACCATTTTGAGGGAAAATCGTTTATTACTAGTCAGGGTTTAATAAAAGGATATATCGGCCGCTTTCTTGAAGAAATAATGCAACCGTTAATCTACAGGAGAACGCCGTTTGTAGTGGTTAGTAGAAAGACTTTAGCTGAAATGAACAACAAGTGGGTAAAGCCAAAAGCAGATGTGGTTATTATCCCGCCGGGCATTGCTCCGCTAAAATTAAACCCTGATGCGAAAAAATATTCAGACCCAACAGTTATATATTATGGCGCACTGGATACAGGGCGTAAAAAGGTTGATCATTTAATTACTGCATTCAAGTTGGTGCTGGAAGAAATTCCATCAGCACGTCTGGTTATAGGGGGGCAGGGACCAGATGGCAAAATGCTTAAAAAGATGGCGGAGAGTATGCCAGTCGAATTTTTAGGGTTTCTTTCCGAAGAGAGTAAATGTGAATTATTAGAGAAAGGCTGGCTATTTTCATCGCCCTCTATGACGGAAGGATTTGGCATTACTTGGATTGAAGCAAACTCAGCAGGTTTGCCAGTTGTGGCCTATGATTTAAATTTGGACACAATTGATGAATCGTGTGCAAGAGCTGTTGAAAAGGGTAATATTAATCAGCTCGCATCTGCAATTATCGAACTTCTTAGTAACGATGAATTGCGACGAATGATGATGCATTCTGCTCGTTTAAACGCAAAACGTTTTGACTGGAATCGCTCTAGCGAAGCACTCCTGGAATTTATTAATAAGGTTAATAGTAATGTGCATGTATGAAGCGTAGATGTACAGAGTCTAATCAATTATTTTTGTGCCAATAATTTTATCTATTATAAATTTACATTGAAAGACCACCATTAATTAGAATAAAAAGTATGTGTAAGGGTGGTGGTTTACGTAAACGTTTTGCAGAATAGTCAATTATGCTAAGGAGAAGTTGACGTTTTTTTCTGAGTTAGTCGATATCAGACAGTAATTTTTTTGTGAAAGTGGTTGAACCATTACTGTTTAAATGATAGGTGTCTTTGAAAAATTCAGTGCTAGATTCTAGTAGATTTGTATAGTTAAGTACTGTGATGCCGGCTTTATTTACAGTCTCCTGCTCATCTAACTACCACAAATATAATCCGTAATAGTTGAAATAATTATTAAACTGAGAAATTTCCAATCTCAGCAGGAGTAGAAGTAGTAGCTTGCAATAAGTAATCAAAAATTCTGTGTGGGCCTGTTTACTTGATAGTAAACAAATAGAACCACGATTAGAAAAATAAAACATTCAAGGCTATTAAAAAACATCTCGTATATATCGTTATTGATTTATGTTTATTATTTTAATTGTACGAACAGGGCTTCGCCAGGTGATAATAAATATGAAACTTTAGTCCCATCTTCGGTGATTGCAACGTTCAGTTTTTTATTGCTGTATATATCTACTGCTGTCGTTATATTTTTATTTTTTGAAATAATGAAGCTTGTTTGTTTACTTTCCACTGTATTTAGATTTACAGTGTAAACATATAAGTCCGATGTTTCAGGATCTACTCTCGGAACTTTAAGAACATTGTCGTTACTTTCTATTAATTGAATGTTCGATCGTTTATGGCGAAGTAACAGGCTTGCATGTGTCTTAGTAAGTTCGCCAATCCTTCCGTATTGCTCCATTGGTATGGAACCATCTCTTGCTGTTTCAAGCTGTAAGGATTCATCAATAAACATCTTCCTTGTTTTTTTTCGAGAATAATCATAAGTTGGTATACCCCAGCCGATTATGCCTCTTGCGCCGTTAGCTAGCGCTGTATGAATGAGAACGTTAATTTCATTTGATGTTGGAAATCTCCAGTATGATTTGTGAGATTTTTCTTTTCCCTTACCGAATAAGGGGGGGATATACCACCAAGGCTTGTCTTTATAAGCGGTTTCCATGTAAGCACACCACTCATGGAAAGGCATTTTCATTTTATCGTCATACCAGTTAATAAGGTCATATGTGCGTCTCAAAGGATAATGGCGTGCAAAAAGAATTTCTGAATCAAGCCGTTGCCAGGCAGTTAAAGAAATATCATTGTCACCACCTTTTATTTTTAATTGTTTTCCAGTTTTTGATTCGCCCATTAGCTCGCCAATCATGGCTGTGATAATAGGTTTATCGTAATGATTTTCTATTAATGAATACCAAATTTTTAGCTTGTCGAGTTTTTTTTGAGTTTTTGGTTCATCCCAGAGTTTGTAAGCAATGATGGATGGATGACGATAGATTGAATTTTCGGCATATCCTGGAGTTGCAATATCGTTTTTTCGGTTAAATGGATTGCCGGGCTGAAAGATTACATTTATTTGGTTTTTATGTAGGTGATCAAGTACGGTTCGAGCGTGCTTGTCGTTTTTATATGGCGTGTTGATTACTGTGTTGATATTGTATTTCAATAGTATTTTTACGAATTCTTTCCTGTAAGTAAGCCATTCGTTGCTGCCTACAAGATATGGTTTCTTATCAAATTTATCGTAGGGGTCTGATTTATCAAATACGCCAAATGGGAACTGCCCGTTTGTTACAGCAGCCGCTTCAGTTAGTGGCGTAAATACAAGTAGAAGAATAAAAGTAAAAAATTGACTAGCTTTATTAATATTTAAATAATTTTTATTTAGTATCATATGTTTTCAATAATGTATTATTATGCTTTGGTAAAACATAAGCGTTAGAATTTAAGTGTGTGACGCTCTTCTGAGAATTCGCATATCTTGTGTTGGTGATTTTCTTCTTTTGTTTTTCATGGGTTTTTGATTGTTTGACTTAACGTATTCAAGGCAAGTCATCACCAATGCGAAAATAAGAAATAAGTGCATATGGGAATTCATTTTAGTGACAATGAAATGATCAAATGCCCATGGCGGTATTATACTCATCAAAGAGATGGTGCTGGCAATTATCATCCACTGCGTTGGGCTAGCTTCACGTTTTGAACGTTTCGTTTCTTTGTAGCTGGTTTTTATCAATACGTAATAGAGGTAAAAGAAAACAATCATTGCTATAAAGCCTCTATAGAATACTGAAGCTGCAAAAACGGAATGCATTGCTGCTGATAAGGAACCGTCCAGCTGCAGTATTCCAGCGCTTGAGTCTTTTTCTCTTAGTTTTTTAAATGACCTGCCTGCGCCTCTGAGTACATAGCTTGGATCGTTATAAATGAGTTCAAATGGGTATGTGTAAGCTAATATTCTCGCCTGATTTGTATAGGTGTATTGTTCATTTGTCAGGTCAAATTTATCGGCAATAAATGAAAACTTAAAAACAGCGGATTGAACACCTACGGCACCGATGACGATGCTTGCGAGTATAATTAAAGGTAAAAATCGTTTCGAAAAAACCTGTCGATCAAAGAGCAGGTAACCATAAAGTAGTAGGGCTATTGCGAGATAGGTTAGTCGACTATAGGTAAATAACAAGGCAAAGAATGACAGAATTATAGCCGCATTAAAAATTAGCTTTGATGTGGCTCCGTATTTTATATTTCTTACTGCACCAATTAGGAATGGTAAAACGGAGATAAGAACAAAACCAGTTACATTTGATTTGCCTAGTAATGAGTCTCCACGTTCAGCTTTTGCGTCATCTAACTTGATACGCGTTTCTGCAGAAATTTCATAAGCGCCGGTTCTTTGAGGTTTGAGCCATGAAATAGTGAAAATGTGAGCTCGTACTAGTGGACCTGTTATGGGTAAGGAATTAAGCGTAGCAACAGTTGAGGTAAAGAGAGCGCCACATGCCAGTCCCAGTAAAAACTTTTTAAGGTTTAGTTCTGCTCTTAGAAAGCCTGAAACTGACCAAACGGCAAGAATGTGAAGTATTGTCCGTGCTAATAGGTATGTGGGTTCTAGCGGACTCATGCGTATAAACTCGCCAAAATAGGTAGGCAGTAAGGTGAGTATGAATAAAGCTAAAATTGCTGATATTCGACGATGACGACGATACATAACAACGATGTGACCTCGTCCCATAAACAGTACCAAAAAGGCAATTATATCGATGAAGTACAAAGGCATGGGGCCAAGTTCTACGCGTGAAAGCGGAATCCCACATGCGACGAACCCGTATAAAAACATCAAGTTAGGTAAAAAAAGCTTTGCCATATTTATTAAGTGGAGAAGTAGGTTATATGCACAGTGCGTCTGACAGGAAATTTTCTGTGAACTCACTAACAATAGTTATTTTAGTCTAAAATAGACGGGTGGTTGTTGTTTGTGGGTCTTAATGATGACAATCTGTCTGTTTTTCTTTTACTGCTAAGAATAATTGATATTGGTTTCATGATTCTTGTCTGTATTATGCGCCATTGATGGCTTTTTTAGTAATGATTGAGTTTTGAATTTATTATAAGTAGTAATGTTTGTGTTTTCGGTGCTTGAGATATGGATTTTAAAATAGTAATAAAGCGAGTTGGGGGGCTTTTTGTCGCTGCTAGCCTTTGTTTATTCAAACGTTGTTTGAAATTTTACTGCCTGGCTCTATGCATGTCTAAGGAATGTGATGAAAGTAATATTTTTTGCTAATTCAGACTGGTATTTATATAACTTTAGAATTGCCCTGGCACGGTATCTGACAGGTTTCGGTATTGAGGTGGTAATGGTCTCTCCGTACGGTGAATATGTAAGTGCAATAACTGCCGAGGGTTTTCGTTGGGTTAGCCTTGATATGAACCGCCGTAGCACCAATCCACTGACTGAACTTGGTGTTATTTGGCGCTTGGCTAAAATTTTGAAAAGTGAAAAGCCTGATTTAATCCACAACTTTACTATTAAGTCAGTCGTATATGGGTCTATTGCTGCAAGGATTGCCAACGTGAAGTGTATTGTTAATGCAGTCGCAGGTTTAGGCTTCGTTTTTAGTAATTCTGGTCTGCAGGCTAGTGTACTTAAGCCTATTGTGCGCAGACTGTTGAAATTTGCGATGGGGGGTAAGAACTCTCGGTTGATATTACAAAATCCTGATGACCAGGTATTATTTTCTAATGAAAAACTTGTAGATTCAGCTAATWTCAGATTAATAAAGGGGTCGGGGGTTAACACTGAGGTTTTTCATTTAAATACTAAACAACCTGCAGCAGTGCCAATCGTTTTAATGGCATCCCGTCTGTTATTGGATAAGGGCGTGTTGGAATATGTGGAAGCTGCAAAGATGATTAAAGCGTCCARGTTGAAAGCAAGGTTCATATTAGCGGGGTCGCCTGATGAGGGTAATCCCGCATCTGTCACTGAGGCGGACTTGAAGTGGTGGCGTGAGGAAGGTATGGTTGATATTGTCGGGCATGTGGCCGATATGTCGACGATGTTAAAGCAGGTTGATGTTGTTGTGTTACCAACGCGATATGGTGAGGGTGTTCCCAGAATGCTTATTGAATCAGCCGCTTCGGGATTGCCATTAGTTGCAACCAATGTCCCGGGTTGTCGTGAAGTGGTAATTAATGAAAAAAATGGTTTGCTGGTTGAACCAAATGACATTGCAGGTTTGGTTTCTGCAATAAGAAGATTGTTGGAAGATGAGTCATTGAGAAGTCAGATGGGTAAGAAGGGCAGAGAATTAGTTCTGCGTGAATTTGATGAGAAAGTAGTATTTGATAAAACATTCCAGGTTTATCAAGAGTTGATTTCGGTTTAATAGAGTAGAAATAATAGGCATTTTATGAGTACAAATGAAACAGTTATTTGGCGTGCAAATTGGTTGACCTTTTCTCTGGTTGTCGTAGTAATTGCAATGCTGTATTTGATATTCGCCGACGGTTTGTCCCAGATGGTCAACATTTGGAACACCAAGGAAGAGTATGGTCATGGCTATATGATTCCTTTTATTATCATGTTTCTTATTTGGCAAAAAAAGGACGTTATAGAGAAACTTGAATTTAACGGTTCCTGGCTTGGTGTTATTGTTTGTGTTGTTGGTCTTTTATTTAGCATTGTGGGTGAGCTTGCTTCACACTATGCTGCTATTCAGTATGCCTTTGTTATTGTTCTTTTTGGTTTAGTCTTGTCAATGACCGGGAAAAAAGTATTTGCGATTATCTTAGTACCGTTAATGATGCTATTTTTCATGATTCCGTTACCTAATTTTGTATTTAATACTTTGTCGGCTAAATTGCAGCTTGTATCATCAGAAATCGGTGTAGCTGTAATTAGGTTGTTTGATATCAGTGTTTATCTTGAAGGTAATGTGATTGATTTAGGTGTTTATAAACTACAGGTTGTAGAGGCTTGTAGTGGATTGAATTATTTATTTCCTTTGATGACGCTGGGCTTTATGACGGCGTATTTTTTTACCGGTGCTTTTTGGAAAAAAGTAGTGCTATTTTTATCGACTATTCCAATTACTATTTTGATGAACAGTTTAAGAATTGGGGTGATAGGAGTAATGGTTGAATACTGGGGTATTGAGATGGCTGAAGGCTTTCTTCATGACTTCGAAGGTTGGGCGGTATTCATGAGTTGTATTGGTATTTTGATTTTGGAAATGTGGCTTTTGGCAAAAATAGGTAAAGACAAATTGCCGTTACGCGAAGCTTTTGGTCTTGATTTCCCCGAAGACGCGCCAGAAAGTGCAAAAGTTAAAATCAGAAGAATCCCTGTCCCATTTGTTGCCTCAATGTTTTTTTTAGCGGTGGCCGTGACGGCTGCCTTAATACTGCCTGATCGCGTGGAGATTATTCCTGAAAGAAAACAATTCGCAGAGTTTCCACTAGAAATAAACGGCTGGAAAGGGCGTGCTCTAAGGCTTGAAAAAAATGTTATAGATGTCCTGGATTTGTCCGATTACACAATGTCTGATTACGTTGGTGCTAATGAAGGTGATGCGGTCAACTTCTACTCAGCATACTATGAGTCGCAAAGAAAAGGTGCTTCTATACACTCTCCCAAAGCGTGTATACCAGGTGGCGGTTGGGAAATAAAATCAATTACTGATCATTTAATTGATGGTGTCACTGTTTCGGATAAGCCGTTGGTAGTCAGAAGACTGTTAACGCAAAAGGGTGATATTAAGCAGCTTGTTTATTATTGGTTTCAGCAGCGTGGGCGCGTATTAAGTCATGAATACCTATTAAAATGGTATTTGTTTTATGATGCGGTCACAATGAATCGAAGCGATGGTGCTTTGATGCGTGTGGTAACAACGCTGCAGCCAGGTCAAGATATAAAAATAGCGGATGATCGTTTGCATGCTTTCTTAGTTGATGTTGCGCCGATAATCACTGAATACGTGCCAGATTAAAGTTCTATGCTTGTAACAGATTTGGGCTCGTATATGCTTATTGGCATCGTTGCTATGTCGATAAGCATGATACTAATTCCTCTAATGATCAGGCTGGCGCCAGCGATTGGCATGATAGATCAGCCTGATTCGAGAAAAGTTCATACAGAAGTTATCCCCAGAGTTGGTGGAATAGGGATTGTGATTGGACTGATTGTGCCTATCCTGATATGGGCATCGCAAGACACATTCGTTCAATCATTGATAATCGGCTGTTCAGTGTTGCTTATTTTTGGCGCATGGGACGATGCTAGAGAGCTTAGCCCAGTGGTTAAGCTAATAGGCCAGATTGTTGCTGCGTTGACTATTGTTTATTACGGAGATGTATATGTTTTTAATTTCCCCTTTATGGAGAGTGAAGAAATATCTGAACTTATAGGGCGACCGTTTACGGTTATTGCCATAGTGGGGATGATAAACGCTTTAAATCTGTCAGACGGGCTTGATGGTTTGGCGGGTGGTGAAGCGCTTCTCAGTTTGCTGGCTATGGCATATATGGCCTATCAATTTGAAGGTGGGCAAGTTCTAATAGTTATCGTTGCAACCATTGGAGGGATTTTTGGGTTTCTTCGTTTTAATTCGCACCCCGCAAGAGTATTTATGGGGGACAGTGGTAGTCAAACACTTGGTTTTATACTGGGTTCATTGGTTGTTTATATGTCTCAAAATCTTAATTCTGCTATAAGTCCTGTTGTCCCACTTTTGTTGCTAGGGTTGCCCGTCATCGACAGTATTGTTGTATTTGCGTTGCGGGCGCATAGAGGGACAAGCTTGGTCACAGCTGCAAAAGACCATCTGCATCACAGGTTACTGGCGCGTGGTTTTTATCATTATGAATCTGTAATGATTATTTACACATTACAGGTTGTGTTAGTAGTTAGTGCTATTTTTTTGCCTTATGAAAGTGATGCACTATTGATGCTTATTTACTTTGGTACATGTTTTTTGGCGTTCGCTTTGTTAATTTTTTCTGAGAAAATAAATTGGTGTGCTCATGACGAAGTGTTCCAATTTCCCAATTTTCTTGTTGGCGTTTTTGGTAAAAATGATACAATTATTGCGATACCTTACCGTATGCTTAAAACCGGTATTTCATTATTTGTAGTGTCTGCGGCGATTATGTCAGTTGATGTTCCGGTTGATTTTGGAGTTTCGTCGCTGTTTTTATTGCTGGTTGTCATGGCTTCTAAATGGTTCGGCCACAATTTATATCGATTAGTAATGTTTATTACTATTGGATTTTCAGTGTATTTACTATCAACTTATCCGCCAGTATGGTTGTTGGACAAAATAAGTTTGGTGTATTTATTTTTTATCTCAATTACTATTTTGACTTTTATCAATGCACGCTTAATTGTGAAAGAGCAGTTCCAGGTTACGCCACTTGACTATCTGGTGGTAGTTATGGCTGTTGTGGTAAGTGCGGTGCCAGGCATTGATCAAGGTGCATCTAGTTTGGTTTGGATTGTAGTGCAGATGATTATATTGTTTTATGCTTGTGAATTAGTTATTCAAAATATGAAGGGGCATCTAAACAGTTGTACAGGTGCGATTGCTTTGGCCCTGGCATTGATAGCCTATAGGGGGTTGGTTTAATTGCAGTGCCATAGAATTACATTGCAAATACCCCCTCTCATTATAATCTGCATTTTCACTAAATAAACGTCTATAATTAACAGAATGCATCTACTTTTAAATAAGAAATTAAACAATGCTTATTAAAACAAAAATTTTTACGACAATCATATACGGCTTTTTGATTATTTCCTCGGTAAGTATTTATGCTGAAACTCCAGCGGAGGTGGAGTCAATCTACCCTCCCTACCATATTGGTGCGGGAGATTTGCTAAAAATTTCCGTATGGAAAGAAGAAAACATGCAGTTAGATGTTTTGGTTGCTCCAGATGGTGCGATTACCTTTCCTCTGGCAGGTGAAATTAGGGCAAGTGGTCTGACAACCAGTGAATTGACTAGCGCATTGGCGAATAAACTAAAACGATATATACCAAATCCAAATATTACAGTAACTTTACAGCAATCAAGAAGTAATAAAGTTTATGTGATTGGGAAAGTCAATCGTCCTGGTGAGTTTGTTGCTAGCGGTTATATGGATGTATTACAAGCATTAACAATGGCAGGTGGCCTAACACCTTTCGCCGACTCTGATGAAATCAAAATAATTCGTCGTACAAAGACAGGTGCTAAAGTGAGGCTATTTGATTATGATGAAGTGGTTAGTGGTGAACGTTTAGATATGAATATCATTCTAAAAGCAGGTGATACGGTTGTGGTTCCATAACTGATCTAAATTAATTCTAGATATGTTATTGGTTTTTCAGTGGATAAATTCTATTCTATTAGTCGTCTATTAAGTGTTTGCTTGCTGTTTATTCAGGCAGGGAATGTTTGCTCCAGTGAGCAAGCATTAAATACGGAAATAAGCGCTCGAGCAGGATATTACGATAATTTATTTCTTGTTGAAGGAAGTAGTGAGGGTGTATCTAGCCTAACTATTACGCCGTCATTGACAGGTTTGATAAGGGATGAAAATTGGGAAACTAGATTGTCAGCACGCTTAAATTTAAATAAGTATTCTGGTGAAACTCTTGATAGCAACGACCAATTCTTCAGCCTTTCAGGTAACTATCAATCGCAACGAAATATTTTTTCATTGAGTATTGGTCATAGTCTGGTTAGCAATTTGAACTCTGCTACAGAAGATATTGGTATTGCGCGAAAACAAATTGAAAGGAAGACGCAAACAGTTTCACCATCATATACTCGACTATTGACAGAAAGGGCATCCCTGTCGGTATCTCTTACCTATAGTGATGTGGGTTTCTTAAACAGTGAAAGTACAAGTTTTACGCCTTATGTAACACAATCTGGCTCGGTGTCACTTCAGTATCGCTTAAGTCTTTTAGGTTCTGTGTCATTTACATTTCAAACAATCGATTATGAAAGTAAAGACCAGCAAGTAACTTACCTTCTGTTTATTTCAAATGTTGGTGTTGTCCACTCTTTTTCTGAAACTTTATCAATCAATTTTCAAATTGGTGTTTCACGTCAAAATACCACGAGTCAATTGACACAGATAATAGATTTTTTTGGTAATACTATTGAGGCTCGGCAGGAGATTGATGCTGAAAATCGAGGCTTAGTTTTGAACGCCGGGGTAACAAAATCATTAGAAACGGGAAGCGTTAACGGGACTATCAGCCGAAATAACACAACAAATTCGTTTGGCGGTTTGGATGAGACTGACAGCATAGTTTTTAGTTATGAAGATAAACTGTCTACGATATGGAGTTACGACATAAGCAGTAGTTTTTCAAGTATTACGTCTATCAGTTCAGGTTCAAGTACAATTGATAGAGATATTTTTACACTGCAGATCGAATCTAGATACTCTTTGGCACATAACTGGAGTGCTAAAGCATCATATCGATATTTGTTAAGAAGGTTTAAGAGTGATACGAGTAATGACAGGGCTCCTCACTCTAATGCAATCTTCATTGGGGTGAGTTATAACTTCCCCCCAATTTCAACATTTTGATATAAGATAAGCTATTATTTATTACTGAGTTTTAAGGCATTTGAGAGAGATGGAAGAAGAACAAACTAAAGATTTGCAAGATTATATTATTGCTATAAGAAAGAGAAAAATGGCGATACTACTCGTTTTTTCCATCATTGTATTTTTTGCAATTTCAGTTGCTTTATTGTTGCCTGCTATATATAAGTCCAGCTCTACAATTTTGATTGAACAGCAAGAAATTCCATCCGAGTTGGTGCAATCTACTGTGACAAGTTTTGCATCTGAGGCAATTCAGTCAATCCAGGCGCGCGTCATGACCAGAACGAATTTATTAAGAATAATTGATAAATTTGATTTATATTCAGATGTTAGAAAAGTTAAAACGACAGGTGAGATAATTGAGCAAATGAGGCGAGAGGTTTCATTAGATGTTCTTAGTGCTGATGTTATTAATCCACGGACGGGCAGACCATCAGTTGCTACCATAGCATTTTCTTTGTCGTTTTCCGGGGAGTCGCCAAAAAAAGTACAACGTGTCACTAATGAACTAACGTCCTTATACCTAAGTGAAAATATAACAAGTCGTACACAAAAAGCAGAAGACGTATCTGAGTTTTTTAAAGAAGAATTGGAGCGTTTAGGCAAGCAGATAGATGATTTAGAATATAAAACTGCACAATTTAAAGAAAAGCATGCAGACGCATTGCCTCAGCTGCAAGGATTGAATATGAGTTCCTTGCAAAGAAAAGAGGCGGAGTTGTTAACGGTTGATACAAGACTTTTAGTTTTGTCTGATAAAAGTTCTTACCTGGCAGAAGAATTGGCAACACTGGATCCAGGTAACCCTGATGTTCCTGGCTCAGTTGAAAGGTTAAAAGTTTTGCAGTCAACTTACGTTTCTGCTAAATCACGATACTCTGATGAACATCCCGATGTCATCAAATTAAAAAGTGAAATTGATTCTTTGAAGAACGAGACGGGTTTAGTTAATAGTGCCAGTGCTATTGCTGAAAAATTGAAAATATTGAACGCTGAACTTGCGCAACGCAAGAAAACATATACCAAAGAGCACCCTGATATTATTGTTTTAAAGGGAAAAATAAAAAAATTGAATAATGAGTTATCTGAGATAAAAATCAATCCTGAAGAATTATTTTATAAAGAACGACCAGATAACCCGCTTTATATTTCAAAGAATTCTTTATTAAATGATGTTAATAGCCAGCTTCAGTCAGCTAGAGAGCAACGTAAAAAAATTGTTAGAAAAATTGAGTCAATTGAAAAGGCTTTGTATGAGGCGCCACAGGTTGAAAGGGAGTATCTGATATTAAAAAGGGATTACGCTAATACAGTAGCGAGGTATCAGGAAACGAAAGCTAAGCAAATGAGAACCGATATTGCTAAACAGCTTGAATCAGAGAGCAAAGGTGAACGTTTCACATTGATTGAGCCGGCCGTTTTCCCAGAAAAGCCAATTAGTCCTAATCGTGCGGCAATTGTTTTTTTGGGTGTTGTTTTAGCACTTGCATGTAGTCTTGGATTTGCATTAGTGGCGGATGCGATAAGTGGATCAGTCAGAGGAGGTAAAAGTATTCAGAATATTTTAGGGGCATTGCCATTGGCTGTAATCCCATATGAAATGAATTTACACGATACAATGAAGACAAAACGTATTAAGAAGCGAGTCGTGATTTTATTTGCCGCAATTATTGTTTTCGCATTGCTGTTTATTCATATGGTTGTGTCTCCATTAGATGTTCTTTGGTTTAGAGTGTTACGAAAAATTGACATTTTTATGGCATGATTAATAGATTTATGTGAGTGATTAATGGAAAAAATTCAACAAGCATTAGAACGAGCTAGATTGCAAAGAGAAGGAAAAAATTTCGTCTCTGATGCCAGTCAGGTGCAGGATGTACAATCAATAGAATATACAAGAACGAAGTCCGTAGGGGGACATACTGATTTGCAACGTGAAAATAGAATTTTAAGTGCAATGGAGCATAATGATTATGCTGATGCATTTAAAATTTTAAGTACTCAGGTTATGCAGCGTATGGAAGAGCACCAATGGAGTTCCTTAGCGATAACCAGCGTTGGGGTAGATGAAGGAAAAACAACAACAGCGATAAATCTTGGTATCAGTATGGCTAAAGAAATCGAATATACTGTGCTTCTTGTCGATGGGAACTTACGAAAGCCAGAGCTGCATAATTACTTTGGTATATCACCAGAAATAGGGCTAAGTGATTATCTAAAAGGCGATGTCGATTTAGCGGATGTTTTAATCCGGCCGGGTGATATCGATCACTTTGTGATTTTGCCTGGTGGTGAACCATTAATGAATTCTACAGAAATGTTAGGTTCACCAAAGATGTGTTCTTTAGTCGAAGAGTTGAAGCATCGTTATCCTAAAAGAATTGTTATTTTTGATATGCCACCTATTCTAAATGTTGCTGATACCGTGTCTTTTGTTCCCTGTGTAGACTGCGCGTTAATCGTTGTTGAAGATGATACGACCAAGCAGGTCGAACTTGAACAGGCGGTAGATTTGATGTCTGTTACTAATATTCTTGGTACAGTATTAAATAAAGCCAGGTACAAATAAGAGCGCTATTAAAATGGATCATTTGATTTCTCCCTATAAGGGATCATTAGTCGGTTTATTGCTCAATGATGCTAGTGCTGAACATATAAAAACTGAGTCGGAAAATTATCAGGCAATAACACTTAGTCAACGCCAACAGTGTGATCTCGAACTTCTTATAACCGGTGCGCTGTCACCATTGACTGGTTTTATGAACCAGAATGAATATGAGTCTGTTGTAAATAAAACAGCGCTACCTGATGGTACTACATGGCCACTTCCTTACTATCTTGATGTGTCTAAAGAACAAGCTAAGAGTATTAACGTTGGTGATAAAATAGCGCTTCGTGATATAGAAGGTTTTATGCCAGCCATTCTCACCGTTGAAACAATGTGGGAACCTGATAAAAAGAGCGAAGCCGAACAAGTTTATGCAACAACAGATATAGAACACCCTGGTGTTCATTATTTAATGAATGAAGTGGGTGATGTTTATATTGGCGGTCGAGTTGATGCAGTACAGAGTCCGTTTCACTATGATTTTGAAAGCCATCGTTATACACCTAAAGAGTTGCGTCTGCATTTTGAAAAGCTAGGGTGGCGTTCGATTGTTGCTTTCCACACCAGTAAACCTATGCATGCAGTTCATTATGAAATGACTATGCGCGCAGCAAAACAAGCAGGTGCACATATATTACTGCATCCTGTTGTGGGCATGGCTAAACCAGGTGATCTACATTATTACAGTCGTGTGCATTGTTACGAAGCAATATTGCAACAATACCCTAAAAGTTTAGTTGAGTTAGCTTTAATACCCATGGCAATGCGTATGGCTGGGCCTCGTGAGGCGCTGATGAATGCCATTATTCGGCAAAATTACGGTTGTTCTCATTATATTGTTGGGCCAGAACATGCTGGCCCACCTAATGTACGTGATTCGGGCAAACGTTTTTATCCAACGGGTTCTTCGCAACAATATCTTGAACAATACAAAGATAACATTGAGATTAAAATTATTAATATTGAGGAGCTTTGTTACGATGAGGATAAAGAACGATTTATAACTCGAACAGCTACCAGGCAACCTTTATGCAGCAGTGAATCATTTTCCAATAGCCGAGTTTTGAACTCACTTTTAAAACAAGAAGAAGTCCCTAAGTGGGTGAGCTACCCCGAGGTTTTGAATGCCTTACGAAAAGCCTATCCTTCACGTTCAAAGCAAGGTTTAACCTTGTTTTTTACCGGCTTCTCAGGTTCGGGCAAATCAACACTGGCAAGAATAATATATGCCAAGTTTATTGAAGAAGGGGCTCGGCCAGTCACGTTACTAGATGGTGATGCCGTACGGCATAATCTATCCAGTGAGTTAGGCTTTTCACGTAAGGATAGAAATACAAATGTACGTAGAATAGGGTATGTGGCAAGTGAAATCACAAAAAACCGTGGCGTGGCAATATGTGCTCCCATCGCGCCCTATAAAGATATCCGAAGAGAAGTGCGTGGCAAAATTGAAGAATACGGCTCATTTATAGAAATCCATGTATCCACTTCAATCGAAGAATGTGAGAGCCGGGATAGAAAGGGTTTATACGCCAAGGCAAGAAAAGGCATAATTCCTGAATTTACTGGGATAAGTGATCCTTATGATGTGCCAGAAAATCCTGAAATTAGGGTCGACACAAAAAATGTTAGCCCAATGCAGGCAGCTCAGGATATCTATTTATATTTGATTCGAGAAGGATATATTGGGCAATGATGCTATTATTGTCTAACTGTCATTCTCGTTATAGCAGTCATTCTGAGCCTTGTTGGTACAAGTGATCGCTTAAAAGCGTGGCCTGTCATTCCCGAAAGTTTTTATCGGGAATCCAGAAGGTTTAAGCTCCTAGACCCCCGATAAAACTTTCGGGAATGACAGCAAAAGAAACGATTTTGGAATTTCAGGTCGATTTAAACTTGCTGAAGAGCCTTGTCGAAGGACCTTGCAAGCCTGAAAATATATAACAAAAAAATTATTTTATAATTCAAATTAAACATTTACGTAAGGCAATACTATGAAATTATACAAACTTTTATTATTAACACTTTTTGCTTATACGTTAATCTCCTGTGGTGGCGCAGAAGAGAGAAAGGCCGTTTATTTGGAAAAGGCTAAGTCTTCATTTGCATCGGGTAATTTTGACAAAGCAAGAATAGAACTTAAAAATGTATTGCAGATTGATCCAAAAGATGGTGAAGCCTACCATCAGCTTGGTAAAGTTTTTGAGCAACAAAAAGAATACAGGAAAGCCTATGGTAATTATTTAAAAGCAGAAGAGCTTAAGCCAGAGTTGTTGGAAAACCATGCAAGACTAGGTCGTTTCTATCTTTTGTTAATGAATGATTTTGACAAGGCGCAAGAAAAAGTTGATTTTGTTTTATCAAAAGAGCCAAATAATTCTGATGGTTTATTATTGAAAGCAGCTATTGCTTTGAGAGAAAAGAAACTAGATGAATCGATTAAAATAGCAAAAGGTATTGTTAAGCAGGATCCTTACCATGTTGAAAGTGTTGCATTTTTAGCTGCTCTCTATGTTAGAGACAAAAATGAAGCTGAAGCTATAAAGGTGTTAGATGCTGCATTAAAGAATAATCCAGACAATGAAAATTTAAATAAATTACTAGCAACTATTCTTGTCGCAAATAAAGACTATGAACGTGCTGAATCGATGTATAAAGGTTTTTTAGAAAGAAATCCGAATAACATTTCAAGTTATAATAACCTGGCTGCTTTTTATTCCAGGATAGATGATAAAACTAAAGCAGAAAAAACACTTCGTGAGTCAATTGAAAATGATCCAGCAAATGAAAATAGACTATTAACCTTAATAAAATATATTAGAGTTATAAAGGGTGAGGATGAAGCAATAAAGGAATTGAATTTATATGTGTCTGAGAATAATAGCTTAGGAAAGTTGAGAATAGCTCTGGCTGAGTTATATGTTTTGAATGCTGATAAGGAATCGGCTATTAAAGTTTATAAAGATGCAAGCAGTGATTTTTCAGAAGAAACGACAGGGATTACTGCGCGTACAGCGCTAGCTTTGATTTATATTAATGATAAGGAATTTGATAAAGCGGCCAAAGTGGTTGAGGATGCGTTATTAATTTCGCCTAATGATCCCCAGGTGAATTTCCTAAGAGCTAGATTTGCCGTACGTGATAAAGATTATGAGCAAGCTATAATCTCTTTACGTATTGTCACAAAAGAAACGCCAGAGAACATTAATGCGTTTCTATTATTAGCAGCCGTTTATCAGCAGGAAAATAATGAAGGGCAGGTTAATAGTATATTAAATAATGCTTATGAGAATAATAGAACAAATGCTGATGCGTTGTTAACACTTGCAAAATACCATGTCACTCGTGATATTAAACAGGCTGAAAAAATCATCAATGACTATAATAATTTAAAAGAAAATGATTATGAGGGTTTGTCATTAAAAACTGCAATTTATAATAAAAACAATGCTCAAGAAAAATCTTATGAGATTGCTAAAACGCTAAGAGATCTGTATCCAGATAAACCAAATGGTTATTTGCAGGCTATCCCTTATTATATTCAGAATAATGATAAAGAAGGTGCTATTTCGTTATTAGAAAAAGGTTATTTTAATGTTAAAGACAATAGGAAATTGTTAGTTTTATTAACCAATATTCAGATGCAAGAAAAAAAGTTTGATATTGTCGAAAAGAGAATAAAAGCAGAATTAGTGTCCACTACAGATGATGTTCAGTTAAAAATATTGCTAGCAAAAGTGTATATGGTCAATAAAAAAGTTGATTCTGCAGCCTCATTGCTTAATGAGGTCGTCACAATTAACTCAAGTATTGAAGAGCCGTATTTATTGCTTTCAAAAATATATCAAATCAAAAAAGATTCAGTTTCGGATAAGTCAATTCTTGAAAAAGGTAGATCAGGCATAAAAAGTAGCCTGAAGATAGCATTGAAATTAGCTGGTTTGTATGAAACAGAAGAGACTTATGTAAAAGCATTAGATGTATACAGGGATTTGTACGAAATATATCCTGACAATCTGTTGGTCGTAAATAACTTGGTGTCTATGCTGTCTGACTATGGGGATAATGACGCAGACTTAAAAACTGCTAAAACCCTTATTACTAAACTTGAAGAAAGCAATCACCCCGTTTTCCTTGATACGATTGGCTGGGTGTATTACAAACTAGGGGATACTCAAAAAGCAGTAGAAGTATTATCTAAAGTAGTTGAAAAAGCGCCGAAAATTAATGTATTTAATTATCATCTAGGTATGGCGAATAAAATGGCTGGCGATAAAGTAAAAGCAAAAATTTATCTTGAAAAAAGTCTTGAAGGTAATAAGGCATTTAAACAAAAAGAAATGGCAGAAGCAGCATTAAAAGAATTATAGTTACGAATGGTGGATGTTGTTCACTTTGCGTGTTGTCATCCTGAGCGAAGCCGAAAGATCTTATCAGTATGTGATTAGCATAAGAAGCATAAGATCCTTCGGCTTCGCTCAGGATGACAGGATGATTCTAGTCATAATGGACGGATAAATGTTTTTTATAACGGGTTTATTCAAATGAATATAGGTGCAGTTGGTTATTCAATAAGCGCCTTCACGTTCCTTATATTTTTAGCAATTCTGCTAACTGATAGACATAAAGGTTCTACAAAAAAAGCATTATTAATTGCCGCAAGTGTGAACTGCATTTGGGCGTTTATTCTAGCTTATGAATCATTGGTTTCAACTTTTCCAATACGTGTATCGATAATAGAATATTTAAAAGGTACGTCGTGGTTGCTTCTTCTAGTACAGTTATTGTGCCTTTCATATAGCAATCGTTTCAAGAAAAAAACGATAAAAAAAATAAAACTATCAGTTCTGCTCTTCGTCATTGTATTGGCTGTGCCGGAATTTTTGAGCTATGCATTTGGTGATATTTTTATACTGGGTGATATTGAATATCTAATCGCACTGAACCTTCTGGTTTCAATTATAGGTATTGCACTGATAGAGCAGGTCTACCGTAATACTCGTACAGAACAAAAATGGGCGATTAAATACTTGTGCCTGGGCCTGTTAGGCATGTACCTATATGATTTTTATATGTACTCAGATGCTTTGTTATACCAGCGAATCGATGATGTCCTGTGGCAGGCGAGGGGCTTTATTTATGCTCTTACTATTCCATTAATTGGTATCTCTATTTCCCGAGACCCGCTATGGTCACCAGAAATATTTATTTCTCGTCGCGTTGTTTTTCATACCACTACTTTATTAGCCAGTGGCATTTATTTAATGTTCATGGGGATTGCCGGTTACTACGTCCGTGATTTTGGTGGTAACTGGGGCCTGGTTGCACAGGCAATCTTTTTATTCATAACAGTCCTTTTGTTAGCGCTTTTCGTGTCATCCCGGCGCATACGTGCACGACTTTATGTTCTTGTGAACAAGCACTTCTACCCATATAAATACGATTATCGTGAAGAATGGCTGCGTTTTATTCGAACTATTGCGGTATCAAGTGAAGAAAAGGAGCTTTACCACAATACGATTAAATCAATTGCCCAAATTATCGAGAGCCCTGGAGGTATGTTATGGCTGCGTGAAGATAATGGATTTTTTTCATGCGTGGATACCTGGGAAATGCAGCATATAACGGATAGAGAACCCGCAGAAACTGCATTGCCTAAATTTATGGAGGAGCATGAGTTCGTCATCAGTGTTGATGAATTTCTTACTCAGCCAGAAGTCTATAACCGATTAGGTTACCTCGAATTGCCCGATTGGGTAAAAAAGGTTGATCCCTGGTTAATAGTCCCGCTTATATACAATGATTTACTGATTGGTTTTATAGTGCTCGATCATTCGGCAGCACGTAAAAAAACGTTTAACTGGGAAGACAGTGATCTATTAAAAACAGCAGCCAGACAGGTCGCAGCTTTCCTGGAGCAGATGAATGCATCAGAAGCACTTGCTGAAGTCAGGCAATTTGAAAATTTTAATAAAGTGTCGACCTATGTGGTTCATGATATTAAAAATTTAGTTGCACAACTCTCATTAATCTCCAGTAATGCTGAAAAACACAAAGATAATCCTTTGTTTATGGAAGATGTGTTTAAAACCATTAATAACTCTGTTATGAAAATGAATAAAATGATGGGAGTGTTAAGTGGCAAAGTGGCAACCAGTCAATCGAGTAAAGTTAATATTGTATCCGTGTTAGAGGAACTGGTTCACAATCGACAAATAGCGGGAGGTAAACCCGTACCGATACTAGGTTGCGAATCATCCTCATTTATTGTTAAAGCGGATAAAAATCAATTGTTATCCATACTTGGTCATCTTGTTCAAAATGCTCAGGATGCGACTGATGACGCAGGAAAAGTGACCATTTCTCAAAAACGTTCAACCGAAGGTGTTGTTATTGAAATTGAAGATACTGGTTGCGGTATGAGTAATGACTTTATTCAAAATAACTTATTTAAGCCGTTTAAAACGACAAAAGGCTCAAAGGGAATGGGTATAGGTGTTTATGAATCAAGAGAAATCATACTGGCTATCGGCGGGCAGATAGAAGTAAAGAGCGAGGTAAATGTTGGCACATGTTTTAGACTGACTATTCCTGCTGCTATATAAAATTTTGTAACTATAGATTACTGTACTACTACGCTATTGTCTCGCTAACTTCGAGCTATCGTCATTCCCGAATGCTTGTGTCGGGAATCCAGTGATTTTAGCTTACCTAAGGACGCTGGTCCTCCGATACAAACATTCGGAGAAGACGAAAATGAATAATTTTATTGATGGGCTATAGAGTAATACCTCATTGAATAATATCAGAAATTCAGTGTTAAATATTTCGACAAATGATAAAAATTATGGTAAAAATGCACACATGAATAATAATAAATTACTTGTTGTAGAAGATGATCCGGGACTACAAAGCCAGATACGCTGGTGTTTTGAAAATTACGATGTTTTATTAGCTAACGACCGAGGATCTGCCATCGAGCAGGTCAGAAAAAACAAACCTGCCGTTGTAACGCTAGATCTGGGTTTACCTCCTCATGAAGATAACCCTAGCGAGGGATTTGCAACGCTAGAACAAATCATGGAGATAGACCCTAATATAAAAGTCATTGTTGTGACAGGCCAGGAAGAACGTGAGAATGCTGTCAAAGCCATTGGTTTAGGTGCCTATGATTTTTATAGTAAACCCTTTGAGCCAGAAATTATTAGCTTAATTGTGAACCGTGCATTTCGCTTATTAGAATTAGAAGATGAAAATCTTAGATTACAATCTAGCGGTATACATGAGCCATTTGCTGGCGTCATTGCGTGCAGTCCCCAAATGCAGAGTGTTTGTAAAGCGGTCGAAAAAGTGGCGCCTTCTGATGCTACGGTTCTTTTATTAGGTGAAAGTGGTACCGGTAAAGAACTGTGTGCTAGAGGTTTGCATACACTAGGCTCGAACAATGAAGGTAATTTTGTCGCGATAAACTGTGCGGCAATACCTGAGACTCTGCTTGAAAGCGAATTATTCGGTTATGAGAAAGGTGCATTTACTGGCGCGAATAAAACAACGATTGGTAAAGTCGAATATGCAAATGGAGGAACCTTGTTTCTCGATGAAATGGGTGATTTGCCTTTTACCTTACAGGCGAAATTATTGCGTTTTTTACAGGAACGAGTTGTTGAACGTGTAGGCGGGCATGAGCCAATACCGGTTAATGTTCGTGTGGTTTGTGCCACCCATCAAAATCTACGTGAAAAGATAGAGCAGGGGCAATTCAGAGAAGATTTATTCTATCGTATAAGTGAAATACCCTTAGAAATTCCACCCTTGCGAGATCGTGAAGGAGATATCATTATTCTGGCTCGCTTCTTTTTTGAAAAATTTAACGAAGATCATGGTCGTAAGTTGCGAGGCTTCACAAAAGATGCTTTAAGTTCGATGGAGGCATATTCCTGGCCAGGCAATGTTCGTGAATTACAAAATCGTATAAAACGTGCGGTCATCATGACAGATGGCAAGCAATTGTCCTCTATGGATTTAGAGCTTGATAGAACATCTTCAGAATCGATGAATTTTAACTTGCGTGATATTCGTGAGAAGGTCGAACGACAGGCAATTCTCCGTGCGTTATCTCACGTTAATGGTAAAGTTGCGCCAGCTGCGGAACTATTAGGTGTGAGTCGTCCTACGCTTTATGATTTGATCAAAAAATTGAATATTACCGTATAAAGTCAGCGGCGAATAGTGCCATTTAAAATTACGATGGAATAAAAAAGTTCAGACTTGATGGTCAAACTTGGAAGAATGTCAGTGAAGTATCACGCATACTTAATAGCTTTGAAAACTGACTTTAGCCTTCCAGCGACAATTTTTCGTGTACCAATTCACTAGTAAAAACTGTTGGAAAATTTTACTTAGCTATTTTCCTAAGCTTATGTATTTGTTGGGCTTGCCTTAACTTTAACTTAATAACATTTTATTATTCTTATTGTGTCAATATATTCGACAGTCTACTTTTAGTTTTTATAAGTCTTTATAAGTATTTCTAAATGATTGATTATATTAATTTTTTAAAAGCCAAAAGCGTTTTTTACATGTTTCATAGATGTCGGATTTATTTACTCAGTTGCTACCAGGCAGGACTAAATATATTGAATATTAATTATTTCGGTAGACAGTAGATGAAAATGTTTACTAATATATTGTTTATTATAAGAAATAATTTTCTGGCACGGATGTTGCTCTGTTAGTGCATGATAGTCGATTCTTACAGTAAAGTATTTGATTTATAAGATTTTTTAAAGAAATATTTTGATCTAATTGTTTATGAATTCAGTAATAATTAAGCTCTGTTTAAGTCAGTCTCTTTGCTTATTGCTTAATTACATCACATTAGTCTCTTTATTATCCATTATTTGCAGGGAGCAAACTGTAAAAATATAAATGTAGGATTTTTTAGATTCGTGACAAATATATATTTTATTAAATATGTCACGTAGGTGCATGCTTTTATTTATATTTGGTTGACCTGATGAAAAAAGTTTGGCAGTGTGCGTCTGAGAATAGAAGCATGCTCTAATGTAAATTTATAAAACTATTATAAAAAATTCCAAATTTTCGATAAAAAGAAGCAAAAAACAAATATTGCCAGTTGTACTGTTTATCATGGCGTGTCCTGTTATTGCAAACGATCATTACCCCGAGGTGAATAAAATGTACAAATGGAAACAAAAGCTTAATAAAAAAGCAACGCGCATAATATCCGTTACTGCGTTATGCTTTTTCTCAACAATGATCGCTGAGGCTGAAACACTCGGACAGCGCGCAATTTATAATGTAAATATTGTTGTTGAGACCGATCCTACTAGTGTCGGCCTATGTTCCTCATTTGATTTTGGTGATGCTACGCTTACATGTAACGGTACATCCAAAGTTACAGACAATGTTGATACTAACCCGGCATTACTCCTTTCTGGGGGTAATGGCGTAATCGACGGATTTGGAGGTGTTTTTGTGATTACTACTGATAGGGCCGATGCCTTAGGTAATAATACATTCACCATAGATTCATTGCAGATGGATCCATATCTAAACACAGCAGGTGGTACGTTTAAGACGAGTATGACCCCCCCCGATGGTATGAATACTGGCACTGGTACGATTACAGCAGCGGGTGATATGGTACTTAATCCAGATGGTCGCGTTGGTGTAGCCGCATCTTTTGTCTTTAGTATAGGTATTCAACCATGGAATTTGGATGATTCAACTCTAGCTGAGCTGCCGCCTCCCACTAATGTACATAATCCATTTGTGACCGGTACAAGTACTAATTTTCTTGTAGGTGCTGGATCTATGCCAGGTGGAGCAGTTGGCCTAACTTTGACAGGACGTGCCATTGGCGATGCTAATACAGATGGTATTCTTGATGCGATTTTAGTTTCGGCCGGTAATATAGGAACATTTTGGCAGTTTTTTGAAGGAACGGCGTATTCGGAAGTTTATAATATTCAGTTTGTTTTAGTTTCAGCTGAACCAGTAGCTGTAGCAGATCTTCTGGCCCGCCCCCCTGCTGTTTCATCGACAATCAATAAAACAACGGACCTACTTGCTAACGATATTCATGCCGATCCTGCAGAAACAATATCATTTTTTTCATTTACTCAGCCTGCTGATGGAACGCTGGTGGAGAGTGGGAATATCCTTACTTATACTCCTGCAGCTGTACCGGGTGCGTCAGATACATTCGATTACACGATTACGGATATAGCGGGCAACATGGATACGGTTACAGTAACCATTAACCTTCCTGTCACACCGCCTCCAACCGCGAATGATGATCCTGTCGTCACTGATGAAGATATAGCTCTGGTCATTGACCCAACTTTAAATGATACAGTTGATGCGGCCGTAGTAGATACAACTATTACGGTTCAATCTTTTGACCTGATTTCTCAACAGGGCGGCAGTATTACAGCCGTTGGTAATGACCTTACTTATACACCCGCAGCAAATTTCTTTGGTAGTGATCAGTTTAATTATGTCATTCTCGACAGCGTAGGTAACATTGCAAATGCTGATGTACTAGTAACGGTCAACAGTATTAACGATATCGTCACATGTAATGATGTTAGTTTTACTACAGCTCGCGATGAGGCGCTGGATATTGACGTGGCCACCGAGATGTTAGCTACCACTGGCGCTGTTCCAATATGTACAGATGCAGATGGTGATACTGTATCATTATTCTCAGTCGATTCAGGCAGTGCTAACGGTGGTAACATAACCAACAATGCGGGAACGTTGACTTATACTCCACCTTCAGGTTTTGAAGGTCTTGATACTTTTACCTATGTAGCTACTGACGGCACGACTCCATCCGTTGTGATAACTGCAACGGTTAATGTCGCTGATCCTAATTTGGGAAATTTCACCATGTTAAATACTGTAGGTAATACTTTTGGTGGAACGAATGACGTTGTATTTGAATGGGACGGCACATTTAACACGAGTGTGACTGATACCAATGTGGTTGCAACTATGCGTTCATTAGGGAATCCAGTCACTGCGCCGGATGGTCACGAGTTCTTCGGTTCACCATGGTTCGCCCATCATATACGTATGTTTGGCCCTGGTACTTATACTTTTGATACAACTTGTAGCGTGAGCCAGTTTGAAGCAAGTGGTACCGAAACCTGTAACGGTCCTTTGACTACAGTTGATGGTAACGTGATACAAACGCAGCAATTTATTACTATTACAGTAGCACCGGGGCAGGTGCTGGCACATATTCTCTTTGATTACTCTGTAACTGCCAACATTGACGTGTTCAATTTATATGAGCTAAATACTGTATGGAATCGCCTGGGCGGGACCGGAGATAAGAATAAATTGTTTGGAGGACCTGCAGGTGTTGCACCTGATGAAGAAGGAACCTGGGAAAGGGTCAATATTGACGGTGATGGTGATGGTATTGTCGGTATCGCTATGATTGATGGTTCTTTTATCGGTTTCTCAGCGAATTTTAACATTGGACCTAGTGGTGTGGCTGGATCATTAGCACCGATAACGACAGAAATTACAAGTACTAAATTGGGTAGCTCCTCCTTAAGTATATGGAGTCTAATTGCGGTTATGTTTTCGATAGTGGGTTTTCGTCAGTATCGAATAATTCGTAGCTAAGCAATACAATAATAATTTAATAAAAATACATTCAGGTCAAGATTGTTTCACCTGCTAAATAATGTTCTCAAGGGAGAATTTCATGAAGTTCAGTTTCAAAAAAGTACTATTTTGTGCATTAACAGTAGGGCTTAGCGTACCCGCAACGGTTCAGGCAACGAACGGTTATTTTTTAATAGGCTTCGGTTCTCAATCAAGAGCGATGGGCGGTACGGGCGTTGCAGATAATCGAAATGCAATGGCAGCCGCATTTAATCCGGCTACAATGATTGATTCGACTAATGAATTTCAGTTGGGTGCTGAAATATTTGTTCCTCCTCGAGCAATAAAACACGAAAGTAGCACATTAGGTTTTACGGATGAGCGAAGTAACCATGATATATTTTTAATACCGTCGATGGGGCTAACCTACGAATGGGGCGAAAATTCGGTTGTGGGTTTTGCTTTTATTGGTGCAGGACTGAAAACAGAATATAACCAGGCTTCGACTAGTAGCTCATGTACGCAAGTGAATGCAACTGCCCCTGGTACTTGTCCTCCAACGGTATTTAATGCATTAGATTCGACAGCGGCTCGTGAAGCAGGTGTCGAATTAGTTCAAATGCAATTTATACCAAGCTTTGCATACAAACTGAGCGAAACACATACCTGGGGCGCTTCACTGGTTTTAGCTGCTCAGTTTTTTAGAGCGGAAGGCCTTGAAGACTTTGATGCTTTAGGATTTACATCTAGCCCAGGTTTCTTAACTGGGAAAAACTGGGACCACTCTTTTGGTGGCGGTTATCGTTTAGGCTGGTTGAGTAAATTTGCTGACGATACATTTAGGGTTGGCATTAATTATTCATCAAGAGTTTGGATGGATGAGTTTAACCAATATAGGAACCTGTTTGCTGAGCAAGGTGATTTCGATATTCCTGAAAACTATTCAATAGGATTCGCCTATGATTTTACGCCTGCAGTGACGGTTGCATTTGATATTCAACGGATAAGATGGAGTCAAGTAAAGTCGATAGGTAATCCTGGGCCTGATGCTTCAAACCCATCTAGCTTTTTTTCAGAATGTGAAGGTCTGGCTTCTGATGTCTCCTGTCGGCTAGGTGGCTCACGTGGTCTAGGTTTTGGCTGGGTAGATCAAACTGTATATAAAATCGGTGCAAATTGGGCTATCAATGAAAAATGGGATTTGAGAACTGGTTGGAACTATGGTGAAAGTCCTATACAAAATGATCAAGTTCTATTTAATATGTTAGCACCTGCAACACCAGAGCATCATTTTACTGTAGGCGCAGGCTGGGCGCTGGCAACCGACTGGCAACTTGATTTCAATTTTATGTATGCCCTAAACAATACTATTAAAGGTCCGACTGCATTTGGTCAAGGTGGCGCAATTGTTGAAGGAAGTAACGCATCGATTGCTATGAAACAATATTCTTTGGGAGCCAGCTTGGGCATTAAATTTTAGATAATTTAATATATGTTAATTATGTGTCAATGTTCACTCAATAAGTTTGTTTCGAAATTTTTTATAGCTTCGTAGTAAATATATACGGTATATGATATTAGATATTAGCGAGTAACCTGAAAATATTATTGAAATATATGGAGAAAAATTAATTAACGTTAAATTAATAAAACTATTGTCACTTGTATTGTTTGTTGCCATTACGACAAGTTGTGCAGGTACACGCACCTTTCATGAGTATGCTCGTGCCGGAGATACTGTCGCGCTAGGCGCAGGTTGGAAGCATAACTTTGATAAAAACAATATCACAGTGACATTTACACCTGACAGTGGTGGCTCCATAACTTACTTACAAGGTGACTCTGCAATTCGAGGTAGCATCAACATGTATCCTGATCCTTTGTCAGGATTAGTTACGTCTTACGTAACAGGAATAAATCAAACTTCAAATGCACTTTCTAATTCAATCTTCCTTAACACTGCCACAGGGTTTGATCCAGATTGGTGGCAAACAGTAGTTTTTTTAGATATCCCTACCTCAATGCCTGTGGGTAATGTAACAATAGATATTGTAAATCCTCAGGGTGAAACAGTCTCGTCTACATTTGAAGTAATACCCGGAGCAGGTCAGGTAAATTCATTTTCAACGGACATAGCGCCTTTGGGTAATGATCAGTTCGATTCTCTGGCGCGTATTCCACACCAAATTGTTGAGTTTTCTGCAGTACAGGAGGTTCCTTATGCGATTGAGGTAACATTTACTCACGATCCAGATATGGATAACGGTGGATCGGGTAAAGTATTTGTATCGAATCCTCGTAGTGAATCTAAAAATATGTTGTGGTATGACGATGGCTTAAGTACAAAAGTAATTTTGATCAAAGATCATCAAACGGGCAATGAATCACCAAACCTTAAGCATTTCAAATTTTATATCGTGGGGGGCGTAAATAATATACAAGTATCTAGTATCGCTGCTTATGATGAGAATGGTGCTGATGTACAAGGGGTAACTGCATCTTTATCCACGACGCAGTAACTATAAATAACTTACATTCTATATTCAGAATGTGAATTCAAATATATTCCATGTTTCTTATGCCTGAAAAGCCTTTCATGATTATTTGGATCTTCAGGAAAGATAGCGAAATCGCGTAAATATAGTATATGGAATTGACGTGGCTCATTCAGCGCTCAATTTGAGCATACCGGCTAAAACCTCATACTAATGCATATCCATATCCATATCCATTGCTTTCATGAGCGGGCCAAGGTGTTTTTCGTAGTGTTTCCAGCGTCCTACCGATGTACTATAGACAGGTTGTTTTACCTGCTGACTACTAGCGGTTCTTACGCCTCGTTTATTTTTATAATAGTCCATGCAACCATCTTCCCACGGCAACCCAATGAAATTGAGCAGGTGTTCAGTAACAACTTTCTGATTGGCGACTAAATCTTCATATTGAATGTCGAAAATAAAATCATCAGGTATGACAGAATGCCAGTGCTTCATTAACCTTTCATACTCTATGTAATATTCACCTAGTTTATGCAGATTATATGACCAGGGAAGGTTGTTTGGAAAGAATCTACTATAGATCGAAAGACAGGTGTCCATTGGATTTCGACGACAGTGAATAATTTTAGCGTTTGGAAACAGTAGACGAATAACTCCTAAACGTTGAAAATTAGCGGGAAGTTTGTTTATCACATACGGTGAGTTTTGAGATAGCATTTTTAAATATGTAATATATTTGTCTCCTAGATTAGAAACAGTTGCAGCATTTAGCTGGGTTATGCATTCTGGATATTGTATTTTATCTCCAGTAAGGTTGGGTAATGCTGAAACGAGTTGATCAAACCAGTCTAGTTCGCCTGCTCCGAAAACATGAGTATGGCTTGCCAGTATAGCCTMAAMYMRYSWMNTGYYKKAGCRMGGCMKYSYNCWGYWYAAATATTGGCATAGTTTCAGAGCGACCAAAAGCTGCGCGCGAGTTAAAAAAATCATTGGTAAACGTGGAAACGTGAGAGTCAACATAGGTACTGAGAGTCGCCATGTTTAAGTTCGTGTGCTTGTCGACTATATCATTACCTTTTCGTATTGCTTTAAAAGCATTATCGTAGTCACCACAGTCATCGTAGATTTTACCTAAGGCAAAAAAGAGATGTGTGCGATTAGTATCAGATAATTTTGATTGACTGGCTAACTTTTTTATACTGAGTGCGTCTGGATCATCTGTATTTACATATTTTTTTAGCCCCACCAGGCCTCTGTATGCATCACCATGATTAGATTTAAGAGCTAGAATTTTTAGATAACACTCCCGTGCTTTATCTTTATTATCATGGGCACCGTAAATCGAGGCCAAGTTGGTTAGGATATCAATTGAATCTGGTGATACGGTTGCAGCTTTTTCGTAACATTCTTGTGCTCGTAAGAAGTTGCCAAAAAACTCATAGGCTACGCCAAGATTATTGTTTACCAAAGCATTGTTTGGTGCAAGTTCTACGGCTTTTTTTGCGTGTTCAACAGCCTTGTCGTACTGTCCTTTAGTCCTGAATACGATACTTAGATTAGTGTGAGCGGCGACAAATTCCGGGGATATTGAGACAGCTTTTTGATAACAGCTCATGGCTCGATCATGGTGTTGGGTTTCACTATAGATCAGACCCAGTGAATAATAATATTTAGAATTATTAGGGTCTTTTTTTATGGCAGCTAGAACGAATCTCTCAGCGTTGGCAAAGTCTTTTTTACTGAGTGCCAAACCACCAAATATATTGAGCATATGAGAGTTGTCAGGTGCTATATGTTTTATCTTTTTTAATAACTTTTCACAGGGGGTATATTTCCCATTGTCAAAGAGAGTTTGTGCTTTTTTTAATAGGTGATTAATATTATTATTCATGATTTTGTTAGTTATTAAACTTTAGCGGATATTAAAGCCATCATATAACGGATCCAAAAGTTGTTCGTAGTTTTCCATCGATCAAATGTGACACAAAAGTCTGTAGCCAGCATGAAAAGGCACGTTTAATCGAATGGACACGTGTTATATACCTCACGACTTCATCGAACAATGGAAGTCCGATTCAGATCAAGCTGAAAGAAAGAGCCAACTGGGTTATCTGTATCAGTATTTTTCTTATTCTGGTAGAATTATTTTTACATATGGCTTAGGCACTGCAAGAAAATTTAGAGAACAAGGGTCATCAGTAAACGTACTGAGAATGGCTTTTACAATGAGTTCAACCTTAGTGACATTTTTTATAGCTTCGAGGAGAGTTATAGCCCTGTTAAGCTTGTGAGTGGCAACTGCATTGATGATTAAAACTCTATAGTATTATCTGATTCCCGCAGTCGTAGCAGAAATGGGTTATTTAATTTATGTATTATATGCAAAGATTTACTTGATATAAAAATTGAATAAATAAAAAAAGAGCCAGAAAAATCTGACTCTTCTTTTGTACTTTCAGTTTCAACGAGTAAGGTTGTTACCCGTTAAAATGAAAAATGCCCAGACTTTATGCCTTACGACGGCGAGCAACACCGACTAGACCCAATAGACCAGAACCGAATAA
This sequence comes from Thiotrichaceae bacterium, assembly GCA_002746365.1. Lineage (GTDB taxonomy): Bacteria > Pseudomonadota > Gammaproteobacteria > SZUA-229 > SZUA-229. The sequence continues at coordinate 43,865 of NVWZ01000002.1, read as the reverse complement.
CCAGACAGCAGCAGGAACGGGTATTACTGCTGGAGGTGATAATACGATATCAAGGTCATAACGCTCAGAGTACTGTGTATTTGCGAAGAACAACCAACCAGTACCAATGTTACCAGCAGTAACCAACTGACCAGTGAAGCCAGCGCCATCACTACCAGTGATAGGTACACCTGTCATGCTGAATGCTGAGTTTGCACCTGTTGCGTTAGATGTTGCAGTGCCTGATGTCCATATGTCTTGAGTATTAGTGCCATCACCGTCTACTGCATTATCAATGTTCCATGCTTGAACACCGATGCTACCAGCAAACCCAGCAGCAATACCTAAGCGACCAGTAGCATCAAAAGTCATGTTACCAGCAGCATCCAGGCTACCTGACATACCAGAGATATCATTAGCAAATAGGGCAAAGTCACCACCAGCTGTTAGGACATATGCATCCTGATTGAAGCTGTTTACTGTGAAACCATCACCAGATGGGTTAGCAGTAATACTRATTACAGCAGCAAATCCGTCACCAGCGATGCTTGAGCCATTGCCAACTACATTTACATTATTGTCTGTAACTTTGGTGAAAGCGCCAGATACATCACAATTACCAAAATCAAAACAAGAACCACCAGCAACGCCAACATTAACACGAATGTCGTACGATGCACCTGGTGTCAACAGGCCCGCATTTGCAGTACCCATAGCTAGTAATAAACTAGTAGCTAGTAAAGTCTTTTTCATATTTATCTCCAAAATTTATAATTTATAGGATAAGCCTAATTATTAGGATTATCTTATTTACGAAAATACCACGATAATTTAGTAATGTGGCATTTGTAATGTTACATGTGCAATGTTGGTGCCAATAATTATAATATCTGTAAAATCAAATAGATAAATTTTTTAACGGTATTAGTTTTTTATTAGCAGTATAATTTGTAARGAATTCCGACGTGTAGTGAAGATAAGTAATTTGTAGGAATTTTCTAATAAGTACATATAAAACATTGTCTTACATGATGATAGTGTCGTTATTAAGTTCGTTATATCTGTAGTTAAAATTACCGACAATTGTATTATTTTGAATATGATTTATTATGTTTATAGTAATTTACTGAATTTATATCAAATCTAACGTTTAGTGTTGTATTAAAGCAATGGTTCTTCCTTTTTAAAATACATATAAATCAACAGCTTATTAAGTTAAATGCAGGTTATCGTTTTGTATAAAATAATTATGTTTTTTTCATATTGTAAAATTTTTAAGAATTGTGATGGATGTTTGAAACATTGTCTGTCGATATGTCTTTCAATGATGGCTCTAGTCTACGCCTTGCAAGCACGTTCTGGGTTTATTACACAGATAGACATCACTCAGGCTGGCGAGATTAACAGTGTGTATATCAAATTACTTGAAAAAGATGCACCCTTAACCGTGCAAAACTTCCGTAATTATGTGAGTGATGGTGATTACGCTAATTTATTCATCCATCGCAGTATATCGGGATTTATTGTACAAGGTGGCGGTTTTACCTTTGATAGTTCTTTAAATAACGGTTTGTTTGTTTATGATGCTGCAAGTGATGCCTACCCTGGCGGTTTACAGGAAGTGCCTAAGGATGTAGCTGTTGTAAACGAATTCGGCAGATCAAATTTACGCGGAACGGTGGCCATGGCAAAAATTGGTGCTCTTTTTGAAGATGCTACAGGAAACCCTTGTTTTCCAGAAGGACCGAATTGTACATTAGTACCGGATACGGGCCCTGATACAGCTACGAGTGAGTGGTTCTTTAATCTGGCTGATAATTCCGCTAATCTTGATGTTCAAAATGGTGGGTTTACTGTTTTCGCAGAAGTACTAGGAAGCGGAATGGATATTATTGATGGTATTGCTAATGAGGTTGTTTTTGACCGTGCAGACATCCACTTCGCTTTTAGCTCTATCCCATTGGTCAATTTTTCATCGGGTCCCATCATAGACAGTGACTTGATAAGTATAAAAACGGTAATTGAATTATTGTCTATTTCACCTGATATTAATTACGGTATCGTGACTTCAGGGTCAAATCTTCAACCCGAAATTGTTATTAAGAACGTAGGAGTAAACACAATCTTAATTGGCGAGGTCGACATCCAGGGTTCACTCTCAACGCCATTTAGAATTGTTAGTGATCAGTGCTCTAATAAACAATTATTACCTGATCAGAGATGTTCATTTATTGCGTTATTTACTCCAGAAACAATAGGTGTTTTTGAAGATAGCTTTGAGATAGATTTTCCAAATTTAGGTATTCGTTATTCTATAACACTTACTGGCGAAGGTGGCTCCGAAGCAGCTGAGCCGGATATAACTAGTACACTCTCCAGTATTGATTTTGGTGTGAAAGACGTAATTTTTAATCAAAATATATTGCCGTACAAGCAATCAATCGTGATTAATAACTTTGGATCGGTACAACTTGATCTGATAAGAATTAAGTTATCATCTTCGGGGAACCCTGCATTTTCTCTTGGTGGAGATTGCCTAGGAGTTAGCGGTTTGGAGCAAAATGAATTTTGTATACTTGATATTTTGTATTTCCCGCAAATTGCTGGTAGTAATGTCTCGGCTATTATTATAGAAACAAATGATCCAGATGAAAGTCCATTTGAAATACCGATATTTGCTGTTGCGCTCCCCGAAAATGATGGCGTTGATATTGATGTGGAAAATGCGGCACCAAATAATGGGGATGGCAATAATGACGATGTTCTTGATAGTCAACAGAGTCACATAGCCTCTTTGCCAGATATTAATGGAACATATATCACATATGTTTCTGATGTGAGCAAACCGTTTGTTGGTATGCAGATAGTTGATGCAAGTATCTTTAATGAAAATCAGGAAGGTGTCAATCTGTCGGCTGGTGTGCACGAGTTTACAGTTAACAATGTCGGTTCTGGTGAAATCATCGAAATCGGCGTCTTGCTACCTGAAGGTGTTGAGCCTTCTGCTTATTATATATTTGGCCCAACATCGGATGACCCCACATCGCATTGGTATAAATTTGATTTTAATGGTGAAACAGGGGCATCCTTTTTTGGGGATGCAAAACTAACGTCACCATCTGGAGATAAAATAGAAAAAAACTTTGTGATTCTACTCATTAAAAATGGTGGGAGAGGGGATGGCAGTACTGTGCTAGATAGTGAACTTGTGATTAGGAGCGGTATTAGTTACTCTGACAGTGGGAGTGGCGGAAGTGGGCTTTTATCAAACTATTTCCTATATATAATGGTACTAATGATATTGTTAACTAGAGTTTTTAGAAAAACAACATACGAACAACATCCGATTGATACTTAAATTTTATTCAGAGGTGATTTTGTACTACAAATTCTACATATGTTTTCAGTCTTAAATTAGTACATAAAGTTTCGTATTTTTCGTTCGCTTGCCGCGTACGTGTTTCTTAAAATAATTGAAGGAGTGCCTAAGTCGTCTTCGTTCATTTATCAGATCAACTAAATGACATGTGTCATAAATCTTTTCATTTTTAACTTTTTTAGTCAGTTTTTTTTACACAATGCATCTTTCGTTTGTAGTGTAATCATCCGATATAAGCACTATATCTTTGATATTCTTAGCATTTGAATTTTTTGGCATGGATAATGCTGCATTATTTAAAAGTTAATCTATTATCTATTTATGTGAAGTATTTAACAGAAATCAATTGGGGTTTTTTGTAATGGGGTCGGACAATAATAACTATAATGGGCCGGAAAGACGTTCTGCTGATCGAAGGGAAAGAGATGATCGTCGTGGCACGACGCGATTTAGTGATGTACTAGGGCGACGGTCAGGTGTTGATCGCCGGTTACCTGTTAGGTAGTTTTTGTTATTCTCGAATGTTTCATTTGGGAATGCTGCTGTATTACAATCACTGAATTCCCGATAAAAGCATTCGGGAATGACACAGATTTTTGAACACTACCTTTAGATTGAGTCGGCATAGTCTATGTGTCGATTCTTTTGCCTATAGCTTTTCTATGGCCTTCTTTTTTACGGGATTAATTTGTATCAATATGCCTACTAGCGGATGGTCTATGTAGTGTATTTCTTTGCTGCGCATTCGTCGGTGGCTTTTAAGCGGGTATATTTCGTCAGTGATTTCTGAAGTTTCAGTAGTCGTTTTAATCGTTTTTTCTGTATTTAATGTTGGTTTTCGATGGTACACCAGTTCGTTGTAGATATGGAGGAAGCGTGCAAGTACAAGTTTAAACGTGCCGGAGAGACTATTTTCTGACTGGTTTACGTGGGCGTTTTCCAGGTCATTAATGTCTATTTCAAATGCCCGGTCTTTATCGAGACCAGACTGTCTCCATGCGCCGTAAAATAGAACGTTGTATTCTGATGATGCTGATATTCTTTTGTATTTCGCTGTGAGAATGGATGGTGTTATTGATTTGAAATTAGCAGGATATTCTTTGATTTCAGTTATGTTGGTTGGGTTTTCTACGGTATTGATTTCATCTGTATTTTGTATTGCCTGATCCCAGTTCTGACTACTTAGATAGCGTGCATGAGTATCTTCGAATATGATGATTTCTACGTCGTATTCTTTTAGGTCAGGAACTGGATTAACTTCCTCAGCTTGCGTTAATCCCAGTCCGCTTATATTTATAATTGTTATTAAAAAGATCGTGTTGAGTATTTTCATGGTTTATCTGTATCGTATAAAGAATTTATATTTCTATCTTACTGTCATCCTGAACGATAGTGAAGGATCTTGTCTGTGGTATGGCGTAACCTACTAGTATTTAAGATCCTTCACTATCGTTCAGGATGACAATTTAAGGTATAGTTTTTGTATTAGGCTGCTTCGCGAATAGACAGTGTGTCAATTACATCATAAATCTGCTTAGCACGCTCGTCGATGTTTTCTTTTACTTCAAGTATACGAAACGTCTGTTTACCATCGAAGTGATATAGCTTCGATTGCGTCTGTATCATCATTATCAACTTCATCGGATCTATATTCGGTTTTTCATCAAAGGTAAATTTTATTCCACTGTCGACTGTTTCTATTTTTTTGATGCCGATGTCCTGTGCGACTAATTTAATTTCTGTCACGGTAAACAGGTTTTTAAGGTAATCGGGTAATAAACCAAAACGATCGATGAGTTCTACGCGTATATCGTCTAGTTTATCTTGATTGTGTGCATTTGAGATACGTTTGTATAACATTAGGCGTTGATGGATGTCGTAGACGTAATCGTCTGGAATGAGGGCAGGCAGGCCTAAATCGATTTCTATACCTGAATGCAATGGTGCATCTGGGTCAGGCACTTTGCCCTGTTTCAATGCGGTCACCGCTTTCTCTAGTAATTCACTGTATAAGGTGAAGCCCACTTCGGATATCTGACCGCTCTGGTTTTCGCCCAGAAGTTCGCCTGCGCCCCGAATTTCTAGATCGTGTGTTGCCAGTGTGAATCCGACACCTAAATCTTCCAGCGATTCTATCGCGGCAAGACGTTTTTTTGCATCATCGGTCATCAACGATTCGGGCGGTGTTAACAGGTAAGCGTAGGCACGATGGTGTGAGCGTCCGACGCGGCCCCTTATCTGATGAAGTTGCGCCAGTCCTAAACGATCGGCTTTATTTATAATAATGGTATTGGCTGTGGGTACATCAATACCACTCTCGATAATAGTGGTGGCAACCAGTATGTTAAATCGCTGATGATAAAAATCCAGCATCACCTGTTCTAATTGTTTTTCGGGCATTTGCCCGTGGGCGAATTCAATACGGGCATCCGGTACTAGTCCGCGTAGGTCGTGTGTAATTTTTTCGATGGTTTTTACTTCGTTGTGTAAGAAGTAAATTTGCCCGCCGCGTTTTAGTTCACGTTGGCAAGCTTCCTGTATTAAAGAGTCATTCCATTGCGAGACAAAAGTGTTGATGGAATGTCTTTGTAATGGAGGCGTCGATATAATCGATAAATCACGGATACCTGCCAGCGACATATTTAATGTACGTGGAATAGGGGTGGCGGTTAATGTCAGTATATCGATTTCAGCACGCAGTGATTTCACGTGTTCTTTATGACGGACGCCAAAACGGTGTTCTTCATCAACGATGATTAATCCCAGATCATGATACTTGACGGTTTTTTGTAATAATTTATGCGTGCCGACGACAATATCGACCTTACCGTTTGCCAGATCGTCTAGAACTTCTTTTTGTTTTTTAGCGGTGTTAAAACGCGATAAACAAGCTACTTTTATCGGCCAGTCTGCAAAGCGATCAGTGAAGTTCTGAAAATGTTGTTGTGCTAATAAGGTGGTGGGTACGAGTATGGCAACTTGTTTTCCGGTATTGGCAACAGCAAATGCGGCTCGCATTGCCACTTCAGTTTTACCAAAACCGACATCACCACATACCACGCGATCCATGGGTTGTGGACTACGTAAATCGTCTAATACCGCATTAATGGTTGTTTCCTGGTCGGGTGTTTCTTCAAATGGAAAACTGTTGCAGAAGCTGGCGTATTCATTTTCATCAATGGGGTATGAGCGACCTTGTACAGCAGCTCGACGTGCATGGATATCGAGTAATTMTKYYKSMAYGYCANCRARCCWGTTTWNGCTGCYTTCTTRCGKGCTTTAGACCATTGCTCAGAGCCGAGTCGATGCAGCGGTGCGTTCTCAGCTGATGCACCAGTGTAGCGACTGATAAGATGAAGTGAWGCGACCGGGACATATAATTTRTCTTTACCGGCGTACTCTAATAACAGGAATTCTGCGTCATAACCATCACCTTTTAATTTTTCAAGACCCAGGTAGCGTCCCACRCCGTGATCGATATGCACAACGGGCGCACCGAGGGTTAAGTCCGTTAARTTTTGTACAATGGCATCGCTATCTGCGCCGCGTTTTTTTCTACGGCGTTTTTGAATCGCGCGTTGACCGTAAATCTGCGATTCAGTAATAACAGCGATGCYGCTGTCTAGTAAAACCAGACCTTGAGTRATTTCAGATACGGTGATGCAGATTTTATCTTCACTGCTAATAAATGCCTGCCAGGTCTGACAAACTTTAGGGTGAATGTGATGGCTGCGTAATAATTCGATTAAAACTTCACGCCGCCCGCTGGTTTCTGCAACAAATAATAWACGTCCTTTATGGCTGTCAATAAAAGAGCGTAATGCCAGAGACGGATCGTCTAGCCTGGTTTGTAATATCAAATCTGGCGGAGATTTTACATTTGCATTGAACTGCKCATCGATATTTTTATTTTTCGATGTGTAGATAAGGTTATTTTTTTCTAATGACTTTGTAATCTCAGTTGTTGTTTGGTAGAGATATTCCGGTGACAGAAWAGGGCGCTCTATATCATGTCGACGTTGTTCATAACGCTGATTGACTTCGGCTTCAAAAACGTCTAATTGTTGCTCAAGTTCATCTTGAGCTATGTATAGAGCAGATTTAGGCAGGTAATCAAATAAGGTATTTAATTCATCCTCGTTATAAAACACCGGTAAATAATATTCTATGCCAGCGGGCATAATGCCATCGCTGACACTTTTATATATGAGACTATTTAATGGATCACCGGATAACATCTCACGATAACGTTCACGAAATTTTGTGATACCGGTTTCATCGGTTGGGAATTCACGTGCCGGCAACAATTCAACGCTTTCTACTTTATTATCTGAACGCTGGCTTTGTGGATCAAAACAACGAATGGTTTCGATTTCATCATCAAACAGATCGATGCGATAAGGCATGGTCGAGCTTGCAGGAAACAGATCGATTATAGAACCGCGAATGGCAAATTCCCCGTGTTCCATTACTTCGGTCACGTTGATGTAACCACTGGCTTCCAGACTACGACGAAACGACTCGATTTCTAATTTTTGATTTATTTTTAATCGTAAAACATTGCCTTGTATATAACTTTTTGGTGCGAGTCTTTGAGCCAGTGTATTTAATGGAATAATTAAGATATCACCATTATGAATATGTTGTAATGCGTGCAAGGTGGTTAGTCGTTCAGCTATGATATCCTGATGCGGTGAAAAAATATCATAGGGCAGGGTTTCCCAGTCGGGCAGATGGAAAATGGTTTGTTTTTCATCTTTGTAAAATTCGATTTCTTTTGTTAATGCGTCGGCATGAATGACGTCTTCCACAATAATGACAATGGGACCGTTTTCATGCGTACGAGAGGCTTCGACAACAGACAAAGCAAGTGAACTGCCGTAGAGTTTGTTCCAGTAAGTCGGTATTCGATTTTTTGGGTGTTTTAAGTGTAACAAGGGCGTATCAATCTGGGTGTTTTTCGTCAATATTGTGAAGGCTGAATTATCCGGTTCTGCTGGGGTCAATACAAGGTGTTTTTACCGTAGATGCTAAATTATTGTCGGGCAGTCGCGGGTTATTCCCGTTATACAGTATCCTATTTAATAATAAAATAGGATATAGCATAATGATTAAGACTTATGCCAGTCTCAAAATTGATTTATAAGCTGCCGTCATTTAGGCTCTGGCAAGCAGTAGAATACAAATGGCGCGTTTTTTTCGGGTTTAACCAGCCAGCTTCGCGTAGTATTTTTAGGTGGAAAGAGGTACTTGTCAGCAAAAAAACGATTAGATGAATCCGTCATACCGACATGGTTTTAGCCGGTATCCACAGTTTAGAGCGGTATTCAGCTAGAATTTTTGTATTTTCTGATAGATGGATTCTGGTTTCACCAGAATGACGAGTTAACGGGGCAGTGAGAGAATTTAATGAATAAACGCTTAATACAAATTATTATCATCTTATTACTCATCATAGCCGTGTCGGTTGCCATTTATTATCGCGATTTTATTAACGTTGATCTGCTAGAGCAATGGTTAGATCAAGCTGGCTGGTGGGCGCCAGCTATTTTTATAGTTTTATATATCAGTGCGACGGTTCTTTTTTTACCCGGTTCGGTCTTTACCTTAGCGGGCGGTGTATTCTTTGGTCCCTATCTGGGGATACTTTATAATTTGACTGGAGCGACAATCGGTGCGGCATTATCATTTCTTATTGCACGTTATCTGGCGTCCGATTTCGTTTCACAACAATCTGGCGGTAGATTAAAACAACTGATTAATGGTGTTGAAGCTGAAGGTTGGCGTTTTGTCGCATTCGTCCGGTTGGTCCCTTTGTTTCCATTTAATTTACTCAATTATGCTTTGGGTTTAACAAAAATACGTTTTAGTGAATATGTGCTGGCATCTTTTATTTTTATGTTGCCGGGCGCAGCAGCCTATACTTATATAGGGTATGCCGGTCGTAATGCACTCTCAGGCGGCGATGGTCTTATTAAAAATATACTAATCGCACTGGCATTATTAGCGGTGGCGTTATTTCTGCCAAGATTTGTCGCCACCCTACGTCGCGGACCCAGTATCGATATCGATGAATTAAAACAACGACTGGATGAGCAGGTGACACTGGTGCTTGATGTGCGATCGGATAAAGAATTTCATGCGGATGGTCACATTGATGATGCACTTAACATACCTGTTGAGGTGCTTGATCAACAACTATCTAAACTTGAGACATATAAGACCCAATCCATTTCAATTGTATGTAAAACGGATAAGCGATCGGCTGTTGCCGCCAATGTTTTATTGAAACATGGTTTTGAGGATGTGCGAGTTGTTCGTGGTGGTATGACGGATTGGAATAAGCAGTAGTCTTGTCCTAAACGTTAACTTGGCGTTGAAAACAGCCTAAGTGCTAAAATAAATTTTAATTAATTATAATTATTTCAATATATTACAATATATATTGAAAGCTAAACATTAAGTATAAAACACGTAGCAAAATCTGCTTTCTCTAATAAATGAACTTCTGTTATTTATTTTTGACAAACTTACACCGGTATAACATTGAAACGCAATAATAAAACGACTACTATTCAATTGTGAAGATTAATCGAGATAAACTATTACACTGTGTGCTCATCATGATAATGATGTTTGCGCCGATGCGTAGTGTGATGGCAATGCCGTTATCTCATTGTGATATGGCTAACTCTGGTACAAGCCAGAACTCGGCTCATAACACAGGAAGCAACACGTTAATGTCTGATTACCCTGCGGCTCACGACATGATGTCCATGGCAACAAGTTCAAACGGGCAAAATGCTGAAAATTCACATGCATGCTGTTCTGGCAAAAGCAGTTGTACAGATAATTGTGACATGAGAATATCTGTCTCGCTGCTTATGCAAAAATCATCCTATAATCCTAATTTCACCAATATAACAAGATCAGTCGTGCTTATTCCTGATCCTGTCAAAAAAGAATATACCCCTCCTTTTCGGCCCCCACTGGTTTCTCTTAGTTAACTATCATTTATTCCGATTGTTTGATCTGTTAGATAATGGATCGAATATTTGGAACCGATTTTTTAGCTATGGAGTTGACCATGTGTCAGTTTTATTCAATAAAATTTTTAAACATTAGTAACAGATTRTTTGGCCGGGTGTTTTTTGTGGATACGCTGYTTGTAGGTGTRCTGTTGGTAGGTATGCTGTTAGTAAGTATGTTGTCTGCAAGTAATGCCTTTGCTTTAAATCTGAAACARGYTGAACAGCTTGCTATTCAATTCGATCCATCCATTGAAAGCTTTAAAGCAACGTCACGTTCATTTGTTGATGAATCGGTTGCTGTCAATACTTTACCTGATCCTAAATTACGTTTCGGTGCGGTTAATGTGCCAGTCGATAGTTTTGATCTGCAGCAGGARCAGATGACGCAGATAAAAGTGGGTATYATGCAAAATTTCCCCCGTGGTGACGTGCTSTCGATTAAACARAARCAATCACAGTATTTATCCCRGTCTGCGCTGGCGCTGGCGAGTGATGCCGARCTTAAAATTTTAAGAGAGGTTCGTGAARCTTACTTAAAYCTMTATTACGAAGTGTCYGCCTATCAAATTATTAGAGAGACCAGAAAATTATTTTCAAAGCTGGTGAAAATAACAGAATCCAATTATGCCGCCGGGCGAGTCAATCAGCAGGATGTGATACTTGCGGGGCTGGAATTAGCTCGGCTAGATGACCGTTCGACAAAGATACAGGCAAGAGAAGAAGGTTATCGTGCGATGTTGTCACAATGGATAGGTGATATTGCCTGGAATAATATCAGTATGGCGTTCCCACAACTGCCAGCATTACCTGAAAAGGTTGATCTAAACCAGGTGATTGTGCAACACCCGTTAATACGTGCAGAAAGTGCCAAAGTGGATGCCAGTAAACAGATGACTGAGATGGCGAAACAGGAGTATAAACCTGGTTGGAGTTTACTGCTCGATTACGGCTTTCGTTCAGGCAATAACCCAGATGGAACCGAAAGGCCTGATTTTGCAAGCGCATTGGTTAGCCTGGATATCCCTTTATTCACCGGTAATCGTCAGGATAAAACGGTGTCTTCAAATCAGCAAAAAGTGGTCTCAGCACGTTACAAAAAAGATGATCAGTTGCGAAAACTTAAACAGTTTTATGAAAAAAACCAGTATCTCTGGTCGCGTCTGGGCGAGCGTGAACAGTTATATAAAAATAGTTTGCTGACAGCGGCAAAAAATAATTCCAACGCTTCATTAAAAGCCTATCAAAGTGGTGTGTCTGAGTTTAATACCTTAATGCGCGCACAAATTACCGAGTTAGATGTTCGTCTGGAAGATTTAAGAGTGCGCATTGATCGTGCGGCAGCGCAAGCAAGACTGCTATACATCACTGGCGATTATAAAGAGGATACGAATAATGAAAAAAAATAATATGATTAAATTACTGGCAATACTATTGTTTGCTAACAGCCTTTATTTTTCCGGTATTACTATTGCAGTCGCTGAAGCCGAAAAAGAAGTTTTATACTGGGTAGCGCCAATGGATCCTAACTACCGCCGGGATAAAGCCGGTAAATCCCCGATGGGAATGGATTTAATTCCTTTCTATGCCGGTGCCGATGAAGATGGCAGCACGGTAACCATYTCTCCGACGGTAATACAAAACCTGGGTGTTAGAACCGCTAAGGCWGAACTCACYCGYTTATGGCGCGGYATCGATACCGTCGGTTATGTTGATTATGATGAATCAAAAGTGAGCCATATTCATTTGCGTACCGAGGGCTGGATCGAAAAACTTGCCGTTCAATCAGAAGGTGAGCGGGTCAAAAAAGGCGATTTTCTATTTGATGTTTATTCACCCAAATTAGTTAATGCTCAGGAAGAACTGGTGACTGCATTGTCTTCGGGCAATAAAGGACTGATAAGGGCAACCAGGGAACGYTTGTCAGCCTTAGGCATATCGGCRTCACARATTAAAAARCTKCARCAGRATAAAAAAGTMAAACAACGTATTTCTATTTATGCGCCACAGGATGGTGTGGTCTCATCAYTACCCGTGCGTGARGGTATGTTTGTCAAGCCGTCACAGAGAGTGATGACATTGGGTGATCTCTCCAGTGTCTGGTTACTGGCAGAGGTATTTGAACGCCAGTCACAATGGGTCAAAGAGGGRCAGACGGCAGAAGTCAGGCTGTCTTATATTCCAGGTAAAACCTGGCAGGGTAAAGTTGAATATATTTATCCCAGTCTGGATGCTAAAACACGTACCTTAAAGGTACGTCTGCGTTTTGAAAATCCGGGTGAGCTGCTTAAGCCCAATATGTATGCCAATGTAAAAATCTATGGCGGYGCAAAAGAAAATACTATCGTTATTCCACTAGAGGGGCTTATTYGTACCGGTCGTGCTGAGCGTGTCATCATCGCTCTGGGTGAAGGCCGATTTGAAGCRCGTGAGGTGAKAGCGGGCATCGAAAGCGGTAACTATGTTGAAATTCTCGAWGKSGTTWAYGCGGGCGATAAAATTGTTACTTCGGGACAATTCCTGATCGACTCTGAAGCCAGTATGCGTGCAAGCATAACGCGKMTRACTGARCCAGCCRGTGAYGACATGAGTGCTATGCAAAATGCAGAAGAGTCTAAAAATGACACGGCTAAAAAGGTCTCTGGTAGCGGTGTTGTTAAAATGGTTATGTCCAAAGAGAGAAAACTCAATTTACAACACAAACCTATCGAAGATCTTGGCTGGCCTGCGATGACCATGGACTTTTCTGTGGCAGAAGGTGTCGATATCGGCGGCTTGTCGGCTGATGACACTATTATGTTCGAGTTAGAAGAGCGCGATGATCGTTACCTGATTACCTCCGTGCATAAAATGGATACTSATAAAGCCAGTAATGGGGGGATGTAGTTATGATTGCAAAAATTATTGACTGGTCWATCGACAACCGRTTTATGGTGTTGRTGTTGACCTTTATAGTAATTGGGCTTGGTGTCTACTCGGTTAAACAAACACCGTTGGATGCATTACCCGATTTATCTGATGTACAGGTTATCATCAAAACCAGCTTTCCCGGTCAGGCTCCACAGGTGGTGGAAGATCAGGTGACCTACCCGTTAACCACTGCGATGCTGTCGGTACCTAAAGCAGTTAACGTTCGTGGTTACTCTTTTTTTGGCGATTCCTATGTCTACGTTATTTTTGAAGACGGTACCGATTTATACTGGGCGCGATCACGAGTGCTGGAGTATTTAAGCCAGGTAGCCAGTAAATTGCCAGCCGATGCTCGACCCGAACTAGGGCCGGACGCGACCGGCGTTGGCTGGGTTTATGAATATGCATTGGTTGATCGCAGCGGTACCCAGGATTTGTCACAGCTTCGCAGTTTGCAGGACTGGTTTTTAAAATATGAATTGCAAACCGTACCCGGTGTTTCAGAAGTGGTCACCATTGGTGGCATGGTTAAACAATACCAGGTGGTACTCGATCCCGATAGTCTGCGTGCTTACAACCTGCCACTGTCAAAAATTAAAAAAGCGATACAACGCGGTAATCAGGAAACCGGCGGTTCTGTTATAGAAATGGCAGAAGCAGAATACATGGTGCGCGCCACCGGTTATATTAATGAACTCGATGATCTAAAGAACATTCCGTTGGGGGTGAACGATCAGGGAACACCCATACTATTAAAAGATGTTGCGCAAGTTCGGCTAGGTCCGCAACTTCGTCGTGGTATTGCCGAACTGGATGGTGAAGGTGAGGTGGTTGGTGGTGTTATCGTTATGCGTTTTGGTGAAAATGCATTAACCACCATTAATGCTGCTAAAGCAAAACTGAAAGAACTCTCACGGAGTTTACCCGAAGGCGTTGAGATTATAGAAACYTATGATCGCTCAGCATTAATCAATCGYGCCGTTGATACTCTCAGCATGAAATTRCTGGAAGARTTTTTGGTGGTTGCACTGGTRTGTGCGGTYTTTCTTTTYCATTTCCGCTCGGCACTGGTCATTATACTTTCATTGCCTGTGGGCATCCTTATCGCATTTATAGTCATGGAGCGTATGGGTATCAATGCCAACATCATGTCACTGGGKGGTATTGCYATTGCYATCGGGGCCATGGTGGATGCTGCCATYGTTATGGTAGAAAACGTGCATAAACATATGGAGCATGASAAAACAGATGCCGCAGATTTATCTGATAACAGGCGATGGGAGTTGGTGCGCAAAGCCGCACAAGAGGTTGGGCCACCGTTGTTCTTTTCATTGATTATTATTACTTTAAGCTTCTTGCCGGTTTTTACTCTGGAAGCGCAGGAAGGCAGGATGTTTGCACCACTGGCATTTACCAAAACATTTGCCATGGCAGGTGCAGCCTTGCTTGCGATAACACTGGTGCCAGTGYTGATGGGCTACTTWATTCGTGGGCATATCATACCCGAACGTAAAAACCCGGTTAATCGTCTATTGATAGCGGCTTACAAACCGTTTATTAATATGGTGCTGCATTCACCAAAGGCTGTGTTGGCAGTGATTTTGGTAATTGTYGTTGCGGGTATTTGGCCGATGACGCAACTGGGGTCAGAGTTTATGCCTGACCTGGATGAAGGTGATTTATTGTATATGCCAAGTACTTTTCCTGCCGTTTCTATCGGTAAAGCACAGGAGCTGTTACAGCAAACCAATAAGTTGATTAAAACGGTACCGGAAGTTAAACGTGTGTTCGGCAAAGTAGGTCGTGCCGAAACGGCAACGGACCCCGCGCCGTTAACCATGATAGAAACCACCATACTGCTAAAGCCACGCGATGAATGGCGAGAAGGCATGACCATGGATAAACTTAAAAAAGAGCTGGATCAGCTAATTCAATTTCCGGGTCTGACCAATGCCTGGGTGATGCCGATTAAAAACCGTATCGATATGCTGGCGACCGGCATTAAAACACCGGTCGGTATAAAAGTTGCAGGGCCTGATCTAATCGTTATAGAAGATATCGGCAAAGAAATCGAAAAAGTGCTTGAAAATGTTCCGGGGACCGTTTCTGTTTATGCAGAGCGCGTGGCGGGCGGACGTTATATCACGGTGGATATTAAACGCCGTGAAGCCGCGCGTTTCGCACTCAATATTGCCGATGTACAGGAAGTAGTAAAAACCGCACTGGGCGGTATGCGTGTTGGCATGACAGTGGAAGGGCTTGAGCGTTACCCGATTAACATGCGTTATCCTCGTGATGTGCGCGACTCACTGGAAAAGTTACGTAACTTATCCATCGTGACACCGACAGGTGCGCGTATTCCATTGGCAGAGGTGGCGGATATTCGTATCGATAGTGGCCCGGGCATGATTAAAACCGAAAATGCACGATTAAATGGCTGGATCTATATTGATATTGAAGGCCGAGACCTGGGCTCTTATGTTAAGGATGCGCAACAAACAGTCGCAGACAAAGTTAAGCTGCCACCCGGTTATTCAATCTCCTGGTCCGGTCAGTATGAATTTATGGTTCGTGCGGTGGAGCGTTTAACAACAGTGGTACCGGTAACCCTGGTTATTATCATTTTGTTGTTATACATGAGCTTTCGTAATCTGACTGAAGTCGCTATTATTATGGGCACCTTACCGATGGCACTGGTTGGCGGTTTCTGGTTATTGTATTTACTGGACTACAATATGTCGGTTGCCGTTGGTGTGGGTTTTATTGCCTTATCAGGGGTCGCAGTGGAAATTGGTGTCATCATGTTAGTTTATTTGAATCAGGCACTGCAACAGCATCAAGATGCGGTAGACAAAGCAGGAACTGAACTGACAGTGAAGGAAGTTCGTTCGGCAGTTATTGATGGTGCGTTGTTAAGGGTGCGACCCATAATGATGACCGTTGCCACTGTTATTGCGGGTCTGCTGCCGATTATGCTCGGCAGTGGCACTGGTTCTGAGGTGATGCGACGAATCGCTGCGCCAATGGTGGGAGGGATGGTAAGTGCAACCATTCTGACCCTGGTGGTTATTCCTGCCGTATTTTTAATTTGGAAAAGCATGGGGTTGAAGAAGAGCTAATGTTAGTCCGCGAAGAACGCAAATAACGCAATAAAGGCAAAAGCTAAAGAAAGTGAAAAACAAAAAGGGTTTAAGCTTTTTTTGCGTCTTTCGCGTTATTCGCGGACTAATGCTTTTACGTTTGTTAAAGAGTAAACAATGACAATAAAAATAGAATATTTCAGTGATGTATTATGTATCTGGGCCTATGCTGGCCAGATACGCATGGATGAATTAAAACGTGACTTTGCTGATGAAATAAAAATAGAGTATCGCTTTGTACCCATCTTTGGTGCAGGTAAACAGCATGTTAATAATGTGTGGAAAGAGAAAGGTGGGTTAGTCGGTTTCAACGCGCATCTTCAGCAAGTGGCAAAAAACTGGTCACACATTTCTATTTCGCCTGATCTATGGACAAAGGTGGCGCCGGAAACATCCACTTCAGCGCACCTCTATTTAAAAGCCATTCAACGGTTAATGGATCGCGGTGAAATAGATAACAAGCCGTTAGACGAATTCAATGGCAGAAGTTGTTTTGAAGAAGCAATCTGGTTATTTCGTGACACATTTTTTAGAGAAGGCAAAGATATCGCACGTCGTTGTGTACAGGATGAAACAGCAAAAAAACTGGATTTACCGCTAGAGAAAATACATGAATTAATTGATTCCGGACAGGCGCATGCTGCACTGCATGAAGACGACGAAGCCAGACAAGATTACAAAGTGCCCGGCAGTCCAACACTTATATTAAATGAGGGTCGGCAACTGCTCTATGGCAATGTGGGTTATCGAATCATCGATGCTAATGTACGCGAATTACTGCATAACCCTGATCATGGTGAGGCTAGCTGGTGTTAGCCATTAGTAAAGACGCCCTTAAGCAGGAGAATAATGATTAGCAAAAAAGAGAAAATATTGACTTATGTCATATTGACAGGCCATAATAACCACTACTCTTTCAGTCAGTAGTAGATGTTTGTTAGCGTAAATTAGACAAAAAATGATAAAACAAGTCCATACCATTTTATGCTGGATTTTAACCATATCTCTGGTTTGGTTGCCACTCACTGTGTCAGCTGATATCTCACTATCTTTAATAAACAAAGATAGCTGTCACGAAATGAATACCACCAGGCCCATGTCCATGCCTGATCACGACATGTCCGTTCGCAGCCGCTCCAGTCACAGTCAGTCCAGGCATAGTATGCATTCAGTGATGTCTGCTCAAACCACTGGATTTGACGACTCTATAATGGACAATGCTTTTCATACATCAATGCAACAAATAGCTTGTTGTGACCAATGTAATGACGACTGTGCCGGGTGTGCAGGGATGACATCATGTGGTCACAGTTTAAAGCATGTTTCTGCTTTTATACTATTTAAACAGTATGCTTCTCAATCYTKMNNTCTCKYMKTCWMTKTKYWATYKAWNAKYTCAYTCAATATCATAATCAAATAATCACTCCCGATTTCCGTCCTCCTATCGTTTAAGACTCCCGCAGGAGTCGTTATTTCAGCCAGACACCCAATGTAAATTATAACAATGGGTGCGTTATATTACTGGCGCATGCTTGCAAAACATCAGCGTGATTAAGAATAAATACAAACGATTTTAAAAATTATTTATATATTTTATTAACTCATTTAGGAGTAAATATCATGAAATATTCATGTTATTCGTTCAGACGACCATGGGCGGTATCAGGTCTGGTGACAGCCATTTCCCTGGCTATATACCTGTAATGGCAAGGTAAAAGTGCAAGAGATTAATAGAGGTGTCCTTATGAAATAAAATATGCAGATGTGGATGATAACGCTTCACCTTGTTTAAGACTATTAAACATTAATGTTAGGAGACAAAAATGAATGTAATGATAATGGCAACAAAAAATTGCAGTCACTGTAAGAATTTTTCCAGAGAACTGGATGATATTGGTATAGAGCACGACGTGGTTTATTGTGATGATAACCCAGAGCTGGTTCAGAAATATGGTATACGGCATTCACCGAATATGATTGTCAATGGAGAGGTTGTCTTTAGAAAACAGCCTACTGAAGGCGAATTAAAAGAATTTTTTAATTGTTAGAAAACTAAGGAGCCTCTGATCAGTTCATGAAATCGTATCTTGCACATAGAAATATTCATCTTCTGCGTTATGAAACTTCGCAATAGCCAGCTATTACGTGTGTTTCATGCCTTGACCATGAAAGCTTCTATGCACCATTACCTTCATTCAGAATTAATCAGAGGCTCCCTAACTAAAAAAGTGAGGCTGCAGTCATGAGGTTAACAACAAAAAATAAATTTATTTTTATTGCAACGTTTATTGTGATATCAAATTCTGCGTTTGCCGCCCAAATAAAAAAGCAAATGCCCCCGGTTTTTTCATTCCGGTATGAACCGGAAAAAGTTTTGAGTGAATACCCATTGGGTTTAATCAATAAACGGGAAGCATTTGCGCATCATGGCGGACCTGTACGTAAATTGATTCTACCCAATGGGAATCATAGCTGGTTGTATTCAACAGGTGAAGAAGCCGGTATTCCCGAAATATATATATTGCAGTTTTCTGATGACGGCAAGGTCATCGACGTGATGCATAAAAGTCTTCACTATAAAAATGGCCATACGGCACTTCAATATCAATTTTTGCAGGACGTTACACCTGAACTGAAAATGACAGGTCCGGGTCCCGGTGAATAAATTTATTTAAAAAAAGGTAACAGGAGCAAATACTATGTCGGATAAAAACAAAGAACAGGCAAGCACACAGAAACTGACTGACCCGGTATGCGGGATGACCGTCACCGAAACCAGTGAACATCATCTTCACCATGCTGAGCAGGAATATTATTTCTGTAGTCAACACTGTGAACAAAAATTTAAAACGTCACCTGAGTCTTATCTAAATAAAACACGCGTGAAAAATAGTGATTGCCCAGATGACAATTGCAGTTTGACTTCGGCTTCGGTTTCCGCCCCCATGGCCACCTCTATATTTACCTGCCCGATGCATCCGGAAATAGAACAACAGGAACCGGGTTCCTGTCCTAAATGTGGCATGGCGCTGGAACCAAAAGGCCTGCCAGTGGTTGAGACTAAAGTCGAGTATACCTGTCCGATGCACCCGGAAATCAATCAGGACCATCCGGGAAGCTGCCCCAAGTGTGGCATGGCGTTGGAGGCTAAAACAATAAGCAGTGAAGAAAAGAATGAAGAGCTGATTGATATGACGCGACGGTTCTGGATTAGCTCAGTGCTTGCCATACCGGTTTTTATCCTTGCCATGGTCGCAGACCTTGCCCCTTCATGGCTGCCAGATGGGTTGACCATGCAAATAGCACAGTGGATCCAGTTTGTTCTGGCGACACCGGTCGTCATCTGGGGTGGCTGGCCGTTTTATGTACGCGCAGTGCAATCGGTCAGGACCTGGAACCTCAATATGTTTACCCTTATCGGGCTCGGTGTATCTGTAGCCTGGACCTACAGCGTTGTCGCATTACTGCTGCCCGATATCTTTCCAGCAGTGATGCTGATGGAAGGGGGACTGGTCGATGTGTATTTTGAAGCCGCCGCTGTTATCACCACGCTGGTTCTACTCGGGCAGGTGCTGGAATTACGTGCCCGTAGTCAAACCAATGCGGCTATTAAATTATTACTTGGCCTGGCACCGAATACTGCGCGAATCGTTCGTGATGATGGCAGTGAAGAAGATATTCCTCTCGAACAGGTTGTCGTTGGTGATGTATTACGTGTCAGACCGGGTGAAAAAATACCGGTCGATGGCACAGTGACAGAAGGTAATAGCTCGGTCGATGAATCAATGGTTACCGGTGAACCGATACCTGTTGAAAAAAATCAGGGTGAGCGGGTTATTGGTGCCACGGTCAATGGTACCGGCAGTCTGCTAATGCGAGCGGAAAGAGTCGGTGCAGATACTTTGTTATCTCAGATCGTTCATATGGTCAGTGAAGCACAGCGTTCGCGTGCCCCCATCCAGAAACTGGCGGATGTTGTCGCGGGTTATTTCGTTCCTGCGGTGGTATTGATTGCGGTTACCACTATGATTGTCTGGGGTTTTTGGGGCCCTGAACCACGGCTTGCCCACGCCATCATTAATGCCGTTGCAGTATTAATTATTGCCTGCCCCTGTGCGTTGGGGCTGGCAACACCGATGTCGATTATGGTAGGAACCGGCAAAGGCGCGATGATGGGCGTGCTAATAAAAAATGCAGAAGCACTGGAAATACTGGAAAAAGTTAATGTTCTGGTGGTCGATAAAACCGGTACATTGACCGAAGGCAAACCAAAACTGGAAACCGTATTGTCGTTACCCGGTTTTGAGGAAAATGAAATCCTGCGTCTGGCAGCCAGTCTTGAGCGTGCCAGTGAACATCCGCTGGCCGAAGCCATCGTTCAGGGAGCCGAAGCAAGAAATATCACACTGGCATCCACACTGGATTTTGAATCGATAACCGGTAAAGGGGTAACCGGCAATGTTGGCGGCCACCGTGTGGCACTGGGAAATATAAAACTGTTACAAAGTTTATCAATAGAGGTTGGTCAGTTACCCGAGCAAGCAGATTTAAGACGAGCCGGCGGACAGACCGTCATGCTTCTCGCGATAGACGGTAAAGCGGCGGGCTTGATTGGTGTTGCTGACCCGATAAAAGAATCAAGCGCTGAAGCGATTAAAGATTTACATGAGGCGGGTGTCGAGGTGGTTATGCTTACAGGTGACAGTAAGACAACCGCATTAGCCGTTGCAAATAAATTAAACATCGACCGAGTCGAAGCGGAAGTATTGCCAGACGAGAAAGCCAACATTGTTAAACAGCTGCAGGCAGAAGGCAAAATTGTTGCCATGGCAGGAGATGGCATCAAYGATGCGCCGGCACTGGCACAGGCGCAYGTYGGTATCGCTATGGGCACGGGCACYGAYGTTGCGATGGAAAGTGCAGGKGTCACCCTGGTAAAAGGTGACCTGCGTGGCATCGTTCGCGCACGGCGGCTGAGTCAGGCGGTGATGAATAATATCCGGCAGAATCTATTTTTTGCATTCATTTATAACTCGCTGGGTGTGCCGGTTGCAGCAGGTGTGTTGTACCCGGTGTTCGGCTTATTACTGTCGCCGATTATTGCAGCCGCAGCAATGAGTTTTAGTTCGGTATCAGTGATTCTGAATTCATTAAGGTTAAAGAGAGCGAAATTGTAAGTAAATGTTATTACGAAAATAAGGAGAGAAAGTTATGAATACATCGATGGGTTTTGGTATGTGGATATTCTGGATTGTTTTGATTGTAATCGTGGTTTTTCTGGCAAAGATGATGATGGGTGGCCCATCCGGGCAACCAGGTGTAAATCCTGAGAGTCCACTTAACATTCTGCAAAAACGTTACGCATCCGGTGAAATTGATAAGGATGAATTTGAAAGCATGAAAAAAGAACTGGAAAAATAGAACTAGAAATAACAGCCCAATAAATCTGGAGGTAATGAATATGAAATTCCGTAAAGTAACCGCAATCATTCGGCCGGAATATCTTGAAGCTGTAGAGGAAAGTCTGAAAAAACTTGTTGTTCCCGGTATCAGCGTGACTAAAGTGAAGGGCTTTGGTGAGCATATAGATTTTTTCAAACCGGACTGGTTATGCCAGCATGTTCGAATTGAAGTTTTTATTGATGTTGGACGGGCAGAAAAAGTTGCAGCAGCCATTATGGATGCTGCACACACGGGTGAGGAAGGCGACGGAATAATCGCTGTGCTGCCAGTCGAATCGGTTTACCACATACGCACGAAAGAAAAATGCCATTACGAAGTATGTAAATAAGGATGCCGATAATATAACACGAGGCTACCGCAATGAAATCTGACTATCAAGCAAAAAGCCTGACACTTACGGGTGCAGTCGCCATGGGGACTGGCGTTATGATCGGCGCCGGTATTTTTGCGCTAACGGGTCAAATTGCAGAGCTGGCGGGTTCTGGATTTCCATGGGTATTCGCTATAGCGGGCATCATCACGGGGTTCAGTGCTTACTCTTATGTAAAGCTCTCAAACGCTTACCCATCTGCCGGTGGTATCGCAATGTTTCTGGAAAAGGCTTACGGTCGTAGCGCACTGACCGCCTCAGCCGGACTGTTGATGGCACTGTCTATGGTCATCAATGAGAGTCTGGTAGCACGTACATTTGGTACATACACGGCACGATTATTTGATGGCTTTGAGTCCGATTTTCTTGTCCCCGCATTGAGCGTCATGTTGATAGTCGTCGCTTTTATTATAAATATTTCAGGTAACCGCCTGGTAGGAAGCGTATCGTTTTTCATGGCTGTTATCAAAGTCATCGGTATTGCCGCGCTGGCGATAGCCGGGTTTGTTGCCGCCAAAGATCTAGATATTGTAACCGCACCCAGTAATGCTGATCCTTCTGTTATAGGATTTATAGCAGCGCTTGCACTTGGTGTGCTCGCATTCAAGGGATTTACCACAATCACCAACAGTGGCTCTGAGATAATTGACCCACATCGAAATGTAGGGCGCGCAATTATTATATCAATTGTGATTTGCGTAGCAATTTATTTGTTGGTAGCACTGGCGGTCAGTACCAGCCTGTCCTTAGCAGAAATTATAGCGGCACGTGACTATGCTCTAGCCGAAGCGGCTAGACCAACGTTTGGTGAGCTCGGCATGACATTGACCATATTGCTCGCCATTATCGCGACTGCATCGGGTCTAATTGCCAGTATATTTGCGGTATCGAGAATGCTGACGATGTTGACCGATATGAAACTCATACCGCATCGTCATTTCGGCATGCCAGGAAAGATTCAATCACACATGTTGGTCTATACGGTGTGCATTGCTATCGTACTAACGGTGTTTTTTGATCTTGGTCGTATTGCTNCACTTGGTGCCATGCTCTATCTGGTAATGGATATTATTGTCCAGTGGGGTGTGTTCAGATATTTACATGAGGAAATAAACGCAAATCGCCTTATAGTCTTGTTTGCTATTGTACTGGATATTGTTGTTCTCACCGGACTACTGTTGCTCAAGTTGGAAACTGATGCGCTTATCGTTGCTGTAGCCGGCGTACTCATCATACTTATCTATATCACTGAGCAGGTATTTCTCAAACAAAGTTACGAGACCACCCATTCAGATCATTCTGAACACAGATGATTAATCTGGCGACTTATATCAGAAACAAATGGCACTTACTTAAGGGCACCGCTATTAATTGCTTAGTTGTCAGAAATTAAATATTAGGCATTATAAAATAACACCAGGCATGGGAGACTGAGATGAAAATTAAATCGACGGTACAAAAAGATGTTGTTTGCGGTATGGACGTCAATTCTGATGACATATCTTTAGATTATCAGGAGCGTCATTATGTTTTTTGTTCAGCCCAGTGCCTGGAAAGGTTTCAGTTAAATCCGCATCTGTATATTGGATATCCAGGTAGCGAAGCACCCAAACATGCGGGTGTTGTCGTCTTGAAAAAAAGAAGACTAAAACTAGCTGAACCGTTTCCACAGGAAGTTGCTGATCAGTTTATCGAATATATCGAAGCGATGATGGGTATCAACCATATCGAGATAAACGATAACTATATCGAGATAACTTACGATCTTCTTCAGGCAACGGAGTTGCAGATCGAAAAAAAAATTACTGAAGCAGGTATCGTACTAGGTGAGAATCTAATGGAAAAAATCCGACGTGCATTTGTTCACTTTAGCGAAGAGACAGAAATTGAGTCACTGGAAGCACGTCCTGGTTCAAGAGCAGGGCATTAGCACTGATGCTTTACAGGTTACTATAGCGACTTAAATCGTAAAGCCCGGAATGCAAAGGTCGTTGTTGTGCGTACCGAGTCTGGAACCAGTCGGCTGTTTCCCAAAATAAAGGATTGGTTCTTCTCACGCCAAACCTTTCGATGAAATTATCAAAACTTACCTGATCGCTAATCGTTGTATACTGCTCAATAAAACGGTCGATATCATTTGCATGGAGGCTAAAGAAAAAATTCGGATAACTACCAACTAGCCAGTTCACCACGGTTAAACTGTCGTTCTCAACATCTTGTTGATCGCGTATGCGCTCATCAGATAATAGTGTGGTGACGTTTTTATAAGCTTTATTACGTATAAGCGTATAGTTGAAAGATTGTTCCGGGTCATCGGTGACAATTTGTACAAACGAGACTTCGGGAAGTTCATGCAACATGTTTCCTTTCAGCTTGGCCAATTTTTGCATGGCTTCATCAGTGCGATCTTTTAGAGAATTTTTGAATGTTTCCGAACAGTTGATATGACCACACTGGTTAATGTTATTAGTCTGTCGTAATAAATCGCCCATGCGCCGTTTCATTTGATTATACAGTTCTGACTGCACGTCATTGGTTTTGTAACCGAGGACAGATTCAACTTTCAGCCAATCTAAAGGCATCTTGAATAATACATCCAGTTCAGAACGCATACCTTGATACCACGAATCTCTAATCGCTTTACGTTTATTGGTGGGCAAAAAGGTAAGGAAATGGTCTTCACCTTCCATGCGTAAAAAATCCATATACATTCGCGTACTGAGCTGGTGTCCAACATTACCGTAAATATTAAAACCGGCAACCAGCAGATAATGAATACGTTCAAATAGCGGGTAGTCAATTATCCACGCTGTTTCAGGATTATCACCGACAAAACCATATTCAACAGAGGCACTATCAAAATGCCGGAAAACGGTTAACGCTGCATTCGGATTAGTTCCATTACCATCCCAGACATAATTTAATGCATGATCGAGATCATGGGTATCCATCTTTTCGAAATAACGTTGTTTGCTGGTCATGTATTGCTTTTGTTGTTGCCAGTAATCTGTCCAGATAGGTAGAAGGTTTAAATGACTTTTACGTTCTGATGGAATGTTCAGGTAATCAGCCATATTATTTAGAAATGAACGTTGGTTTGTAAAGATTTCCTGGTCGGGATTGAAGAAAACAATCCAGAACTGATCCTCAATAACATTGAGCGCAACCTGGCCCCGGCAAACCGGACCTTTGACAAAACCTTCAATAAAAAATCGCGCATCATCGAGTAAAAAACGGTAGCGTGAGTCAGGCGGGATAGCGGCATAAACTTTGAATGGGTTTGATGCAATATTTGATGCATAAGAAGGTAATTCATTTACGCTGTAGTCTGCATCGATAAACAGCTGGCGATACCGCTCCATACGTTTGCCTGAGAACTCATAAACAATATGATTTTTTGCCACAATAGTTGGGCTATAACGAAGCAGCCTATAATAGAATGGCTTTTTACCGGGGTCATCATAAGGTCTGAGTGTGGCAATTTCATCTACACCTTTTCCCGTTGGGGTACGGGAGCGTACAAGGCGGTAAAATTCATCAAGTGGTGTGTTATTGAAATGGATGTGAGCATGGAATAGATGCTCATAAATATATCGACTTGCCAGTCGCTGTTTATTTGAAGTCTGGTTTAAAAATATTTCCCATTTAGCAATCTGCGGTAATGCAATCCCGTTTGACGTGTCAGGGTCAGGCATAACCGCGCCAGCTTCAAGCCATTCTTTTAAGATAGAGTTTTCATTTTCGTTGAGATTCGGCATCGCATACGGCATGCCCCATAAGGGGTTTTTATTTGCGTACTCTTTAAATTTGTTTGGTGTCGGACATTCTTGTTCGCGCCCGATGTCTAGCGTTAACTCTGCTGGTAGCTTACCTTTTTCAGGTTGCGGATTATGCTGTTTAAGTTCTAACAGCATTTGTAACAGAGATTTATTGTTGGCGTTTTCAGTATTATTTMKTRCWGRMKSARWGSCKYTRKKMYGYCAYTMKTCAWTTSWKTTWRCWTMSWYAAACWRYCGMKWMKGTTSSMKKKMRGTAANMCKTTYMSSRYTATAAACRWTKKCTTTGTTKGCRCCACGWKYRATWCCKKCRMKASWTKMMAKTTTTAACTGGCANGGGNGCRTCRTAACAGCCGTGRCAAACAACWCAACGGTTATCCAGTAATGNTTTGATGTCCTGTTTATAAGAAACAGGTGCTTGACCGGTGTYTGCAATTGTTTGGTGATTCGGGATYGAGTTTGTGTCGTTATTTGGCCAGTAATCTAAAACATAAAATAAAGCGAACRCGAATAATACGAAAATAATTAGACCATGATATTTATATTTTATAAGTGACTTAGCGTTATTGTTCATATATTTTTAGTTGGTTTTATTATTTGYATTAGCCAAAGYAACACGGGKGGTATCAGYAACCATTGTAAAAAAGGCATTCCACCTATTTCGATAACCGGTACGATCGGCATTAGTTCTGTGTAACCCCATGTGCTTTTGATTCGTGTATTTAACATTTCACTGAAAATAGTATAATTCAGACCTAAAACAGTGAATAAAACGATATTGGGCATCGACGGAGAAAAAATCCAGTTTCTTGACTTGTTAAGAAGTGATACCAGCCAGAATACACTGAGTAAAATTAATAAATCACCCAAAGTGCAGTGTACTAAACCGTATAGTATGAAGCTCCAGTCRCCTTCATGCCAKACAGTGTAGAGCGGGAACTGAGCAATTTCCCATAAAAAATGMARGGGTAGTGATAAAACCAATAATAGATATTCAGGCGTCTYTTTCCAGGAATGTATTTTTCTGAARGWAATAATTTCTTTTGGCTTATYGCTATAGGRTGGCGTGAGATTAAAAAARCGAATAATAAATACCAGAAAAAATAATACRAGTAATACAAATAGTCCTATTTCAAGATACTCAAACCAGTTGAGATGCGTATACGGAGGCAGAGAAGAGTTCATCATGGTAGAAGCATAAAACTTAATGAGTATTCAGGCAAGTTTGTAGTGGTCAAGTAAATTTGGCCAAAGTTTTAGAGTTTTCCCAATAACGATATTCCGCTTCATTAGGCTCGCCAGAAAAACGACTATATCGATTTTTTTGATCTTTATCATGCGCGTGAAAAACTTGATTTAGATGATTACGAGCTTATGCAGTTTGTGTTATAAAAGTTGAGCTCACAAATATCACAAATCCGACCTTGGTGTAATAGGCTGGTTTTGAGAAGAAATCGTAGAGAGCGGACATTGGGACGATAGTCCTGGTCGAGAATTTTCGACTCTTAGCGGACAGTCAAAATATTTAAAAGCGATTCACCACAGAGGCACAGAGGACACAGAGGTTTATATTGTTAACCGCGCCTGCGGCGCGGTTAACAATAACAGGCTTTTCTCTGTGCTCTCTGTGCCTCTGTGGTGAAAAATGTTTTTGACCGTCCGTTCATGGCCGAAAATGCTCGGTCAGTGAAAATAAACAAAGATCCGTTATTGCGGATATTTTTAAGGTCAAAAAAATCGCTCAAGGTCGCTTGTTGATTGATAGCGACTAAAAATTAATGTCCATGCAATTTTTCCTGCAACCATACTTTAATTAATGACTGATAGGGTACGTCGCGGGCATGCGCAGCAGATTTTATGGAATCCAGTAGATGTTGTGGCAGGCGAAGCGAGATTGTTTTTGTTGTTGGCTTCAGGTTTGGCATAACCACTTTGTTTGCTTCATTCCAGTCGAGGTAATCTGAGGAATCATTCTTCTCCCAAAAGCGTTGCTCCTCTTTTTCATTAGCAAACAGTGGTATCGTTTTAAGTTGCTTTTTCATATATAACTCGCTCTTTTTTGTGCATGTCTCTCGCTGAGATTATGCGTATTTTTTCTCCAGCCTGACGTAGGGTAAACGTAATGTGCAACAGTCGGTTTTTATCTGACTCTCCTAATGCATGAAATCGTGGTTCTTGATTGCTATGCCTGGAATCCTCCAGTACCAATAATGGCGCATTGAAAAAGACCTGCTCTGCTTCAGCCATAGAAACGTTGTGTTTCTCGTTTTTTCGGGCGTTTCCATCGTCCCAATCAAATCCTGTGATGTCCGTTAAATTAGCCATTTATGTATATTATAGTAATATACAAATAAATTGCAATATCTCGATCAGAGCGCTTGAAATTCAACCTGTCCTAAATTTCAGGATTGMCYMARTWWCTMKRYSYYWGTWWCWCNAGYYTYWRCAAGGTGAAACSATATTATGGATTCATCAGRCCCTGACGTATGGCAAGGCGTGTTAAACCAGCGATATCATTGATGCCCAGTTTGTTTTTTAGATGGGTGTAGTGATGGCCGAYTGTTTTGGGACTGAGGTTGAGCAGCTCTGCTATTTCGTTGACTGATTTACTGTCCGCCAGCAATAGAAAAACTTCAAACTCTCTTGGYGACAGGGTGGATATGGGATCACCGTCTTCGGTATTTCTGGACTGTATCAGATAAGGCATCATTTCCTGTCCGACATACGATGCGCCTGTGGCTATTTGTCGTACTGCTTCGATCATTACCTGTGATGCGCTGCGTTTTGATATGTAACCAAGCACTCCAATATCCAGTGCGCGGGTCAGGTAGACTTCATTCTCATAAACACTGAATACCAGAATTTTTGCGTTTTTATCTTTTGCCAGAATTTTTCGGCTAGCTTCAATGCCATCGATTCCCGGCATGGATATATCCATGACCAGGACATCTGGCTGATGTTTAAAAAAAAGCGTGTAAGCCGATTCTCCGTCATGGGCTTCAGCGATAACTTTTATATCATTGGTAGCTTCCAACAATCGACAGTAACCGGCGCGAWCCACTTCGTGGTCGTCAGCGATTAACACCTTTATGCTATTGGTATTCATCCATCACTCTCTATGTTGTCATGCGGAATATGAATAAAAACTTGAAAGCCATTATCAATAGCGGTCTCATAATAAAAGACACCATTTAACGCCTGAACGCGTTCACGTATTCCAATCAGGCCGAGCCCGAGTTGTTTGACTGTTGAGTTTGCATCCATACCCTTTCCGTCATCACTGATAGTAAGGTGAATTTTTTTTGCGTCGTTGTTTATTTTAATATTAACGTGCTCTGCATCTGCATGTTTCGTAATGTTAGTCAGGCATTCCTGAATGATGCGATAGATTGTAATATTGGTGCGTTCGCCAAGGTCAGATAAGTCTCCCTTGAAGTGATGGATGCAATCAGTTTTCGGCTGCCGTTTGTTCCAGGCTTTGATTTCATCTTTTAACGCTTCGACGAGGCCAAGGTCATCCATCACGCTGGGGCGAAGTTGGTGCATCATCGAATGTACGACATCATAGATATGCGCCGAGWCATTTAAAATTGCATCCGCGCTGGTGATGACTCGTTTGTCACATTGCGGTGACAGATCTTTGATTGATTTGGCGTCGGCCTGAATAGCAGTGATGCACTGGCCTAATTCATCATGAAGTTCKMRWSCSASMTNTTTGYSKYYCWKTTYCTKKASWTMGWRAKRTKTTYSTWKWAACAACCGGTTTTCATCGAGCAGTGTTTTTGTTTTTTCTTCTTCCTGTAACACTTGCTGTGTTCTTTTTGAGATCTCAGTTACCATCTTGTTAAAGGCTACCGCAGTTTTACCGACTTCATCATTTGTCTCTGTGGGCACGGTGACCGAGTAATCGCCTGCGGCCACTTTGGCGGTAGCATCGGCCAGCGTCGCCAGCCGGCGTGTCAGTCCCAGACCGATTAAGACAGTAACGATGACGGTCAGAAGAATCTCAATGGCGGCGATGGTTATACCGCGATTGCGTGACTTGCTTATTGCGTCTTCCATCAACGATAAGGAAAACCCCATCAGCAGGCGCCCCATGGGCAGGTTTGCAACGCTGATTTCGGTGGCGACATCATAAACACCATCGCTCACCTGAGCTGGATGGGATTCTGTTTCAGACCAGGGTGGTGAGGGTGTATTACCTAGTGAAATCACCGCCTTGTTATCACGATCGACAACGATAATATAAGTCAGTTCTTTGTAATTGATGATTTTGCTGAGGTAACCTTCAAGCGTGGCATAGTCTACGGCCATCATATAATTGCCAGAGGTGTTGGCAATTTGTTGCAACATGCTGGAGGCGGTATCTCGTAAACGGTCAGTGTGGGTTGTCTGGATAATGGCGATGTTATTCCATACCAGCAGTGAGAGCATAATAATTTCGATGGTCACGACGCTGGCAATTAACCGGAAACGTAATGAATGAAACAGTGAGGCCGTATTAAGCATGGTTGTGAATACTCCTAATTACGGGTTTTGCAGTAGATTACGTATGCTGTCATATTCTTCAGTACGGGCTTTTCTAAAACCAGAAAACCGGTTATTGCTCAGTGCCTTTTGACCTTGTTTGGTGGCTGCCATGTTGAGTAGTAAATCGGCAATTTCAGTGGTACAGACCTGGCTTAGACGTGGGTTTACACTGATAGGAATATGCGGTGAACTTTCTGTGCGGGCAATAATTCGCATGTTATTTCTCACCTGTTCACTGGCGGCGGAGTAAGGTGGCTGCATCAGTGAAGAGGCATCGGTAACGCCATGATAAGAAGATAATAATGAGGAATCATGCGAGGGTGTGGCTACCAGAGTAAGGTCAGTAGTCGGATCGATACCGGCATTACGTAAATGTTTTTTTACCAGCAGGGTAGACAAAGCTGCCGGATGTGCGGTTGCCAGGCGTTTGTTTCTCAGATCTTTCAGGTGATAGATTTTGCTTTTTTTCGGTGCCACAATCACCGCCCACATGCCCGGTGAATCAACGCTGGCAACCAGCTGATAGTTTGCCTTATCGTGCGCGCGGGAATAAAAATGGGGTGCGGTAAATAAAATATCGTAATAAYTTCCMTGRTGWGTGCGTTTTACAAACTCGGRAAAATCCGGTGCGGTTTCGATGCGAACGGGTACCTTGAGTTTTTCGCTGAGGTAKTGTGCCAGTGGTGAAAACTGAAACACAAGTTGTTCGTTACTAACAAAAGGCAGAATGCCAAAGGTTAAATGGTCATACTGTTTACARCTTTCATCTGATTTGGTATCTGCTAATGCTGAGAAACTCAGTAAAAAAATAATGCAAAGCGCCAGATGCAACCWGCGTGTGAAGGTTAGTAYTGTATYCATTCTGTTTCTATAAATAGTATTWKTCAGGTAACTTATACTAGCTGATATTGAGTGTTATCTAAATATTYTTTGTTAATATATACGCAAGATGAATGTTGATGATCGTTTGCTGGTAAAAAGACAGACTGGAATCGTGGTCTCGGCAATGGCTGCGTGTATTGCTTTATCAGATGATTATTCATGGTGATAAAAAAGGGCGGCTAAAAAGCCGCCCCTGTCCCTGTCATAGTTTTTATTATTCTAGCCTTTCCTTTACGACTTCTCTTTCTGCTTTAGTCATCATCATCATCATCTTCGATTTGCCCACTGAAGAATGTTGGGCCTGCACCGAACGGTGGTTGCACAAAATTAACATCTGGTGTGTTACCAGGCTGACCAATCTGAACACTTTCAGCTTCAGCAGGATTACCGGCTAGCGTCGAATCAACCGTCGTTACACGTCCCTGACCAGCACCAAACTGTGCTTCAGTAACCATGTTGTCCGGCAGGCTATCAAGGTAGCGGCGCAGAGCATGCACAGGATGCAGGAAGTTATCCGGTGCCACCTGTTTAACGATAGGGCCGGTAATAACACCTACTTTGTTAACCGGCTCTGCCAGTGTAATATCACTTGCGTAATCATCTGAATCACTCAACTGGAAGAACTTGTGATTGGCACCACCGCCGGTACGGCAGACTTCATCCAGTGCGTTACCGTGACCGTAGCAGGAAGCGAATACATAACGCTTGCCTGGATCAAGTGGCTGACCACCGATGGTTGTTTCGACGATACGGCCGCTAGAGCTGCTGAAAGGACGATTTTTCAGATCAAGTTTCTGCTCCATATTGGACAAACCAACATACCAGCCACCACGTTGCATGAATGCATTGCGGTCAAACACGGCACCAAGGATAGTATTCAAACTGCCTTCGATAGACTGACCAGAAAAATCGGCAATATTTACCGCGGGTGCAATCGGGAACCACGTATATAAATCACGCAGAGTGATGGCGCTACCTGCTAATACGGCATTACCAAAACGGAAGCCGTTAGCCATAGAAATATCAACGCCATTTTCCCAGCCGGGGACATTTCTAACATCAGCCACATTATCTGTCACGTTAAGAATGGCATCAGCAAGGAAGTTGTTTAAAGTATCTTCCAGTACATGATGACGCAGTAACAGTGTATCGGTATAACCGACGACAGTATCAAGATCGTCAACCAGTTGCAGACCATTTAAACCTGGAGGCAAAAAACCACCTGGGCGAAATGTATGGCGTATAATCTGACCATCTTCACCGGCAATAAAATCTTCTTGCATGGCAGCGACCAGTTCTGCCATCGCAGGGTCTTGAGCAATAGACTCATCGACAGCAATCGCTTCCCAGTCAAAATTAACGATATGACCACCACGCATTTTCAGGTCGAGACGACCGACATACATGTCGCGGTTGGTTTCAACAACAATGGCGCCGCCTTTGCGCAGCARCTTGCGGGCTTGACGRCTTAAGCGAGCACCGGGTGTTGTTTTAACGATTTTGTCTTTACGCACGACTAAAGCACCCAGTGTTACTTCGTGTGTGTGAGCAGAATACATGACATCAATATCTTCAAAGTTCTGAGCGATTTTGATGTTTTGTGGTAGGCCTAATTCAGACTGCACAACAATCAGTTCAGCACCCAGGTCTTTAACCTTTTCAATTAAACCAGGAAGCTCCTGAACGCCCTGAGTGAAGCGGAAGCCGATATTAAAAGCGTCGGCCTGTTGCGGTACGATAGAAGCAGTGATACCAATAACTGCTATTTTCATACCATTACGCTCCAACATTTTAAATGCTGGCAATACCGGTTTRCCCTGTGCCTGTWGTGGCAGTGGGGCTGCGTTGTAAAGATTTGCGGCTACCGCAGTGAAGTTTGCCTTGATAACGCCCATTCCTGGCGGGGTAGGGAAKGGTGCTGTTGCGGTAATTTCATCACAGGTATAACCACTGGCGGCATCAGTCAGGCCTGCGATAACGGGTATATCAGCACAGCTGATGTAACTTGTCATGGTGCGCAGGTTGCCAGGAATGGTTGGTTTAGGTCCGAAGCTTGTGAAACGGTTGCGGAATACAGCGCCGCCATAACCAAAATCCCAGTTGCCRGGTGTGAACACATCGATACCAAAAGCATTCATGGGTACCATCATGGCATCACCCAGAGTAAACATGGCTTCTGCGCTGCCGTGGGTTAAATCACCTGCAGAAAGTAAAATGGCTTCCGGGTTATCTTCACGGATATCATTAATCACGGTTTTTAAGCGGGCAAGACCACCGGCACTGGCCGATTCATATTCAGTGCCATCCGGGTTTTTCAAAATGGCGGCATGGGGTACCAGTGTGCCGTGTAGGTCACCCATTTGGATAAGAGTAATATTGCTGCGGTCCGACGCAAATGCCGGTGAGCTAATAGTAGCAAAGGCGAGTACCACTGA
This sequence comes from Thiotrichaceae bacterium, assembly GCA_002746365.1. Lineage (GTDB taxonomy): Bacteria > Pseudomonadota > Gammaproteobacteria > SZUA-229 > SZUA-229. The sequence continues at coordinate 9,973 of NVWZ01000002.1, read as the reverse complement.
TAGCAGGGTCTTTCGCCCTGTAAAAGATTGTTTTTTATGTCTCATTTTATCCTCTATAGTATTTTTCAAATCATTTATCAGCTGGCAAAGCACCAGCATCATCAATATTTTTAATGATGTCGAAAGAGGTTAAAGACAGCCCGTGTGTTGGGATATAGGGAAATTCCCTATTCTTGTTAAGGTAAAAACTTATTAGAAAATAATGATTTACTACATTACGTGCTGGAGACTGTTATGCAGGTTTTGGAAAAACCTTATTGGCCATTTTGACTGATTCACTGAAATTATTCTAAAACGCTGGTTTTTTATGAAATGTCCGGGTTAATATCCCAGTCAGCGACGAACTGCCTGATCGATTCGATAAAGTCAGGCTCATGTGTTTTTTTACTTATAGTGCAGTGGATTATTATGTCACCGTGGTCTTCATTGCAGGTAATTGTCCATGCCAGTGAGTTTGGACAATGCGGTAAGGTGAAGCGGATACCGTATTCAAGGTCTTCACGGTTGATGACATATTCTCCCCAGATGCAGTAAATAATGCCATTTATTTGATTGTCTAAAATCACCCTGTCGATTGAGTGACATAAAATAGGCAGTTGTTCTATTGTTAACCGTGTTTTCAGATTGTTGATCGATAACTTATTATTTTTAATTTCTGCAAAAAATTCCATCGCTATATTACTCGTGGTGCATGTTAATTGAATAGCCTTTATGTCATTTTATACTGCCTTTGAAATGACGGTTTTCGGAATGACGTTTCTACGATGCTGCGCATGAAAAAGGCCGGTCATAGGCCGGCCTGAACGTAAGCTTAAAAGCAGAGCTTGTTACATTTTGCAGCCCGCTTGTTTGTCCTTTATGCCTATTGCGTAAAGAAATTTTGTTGCCGGGCAGAAGCCGGTGAAGCCCATCTGGAATAAATTGGCACCAACAAAAAATGTCAGCCATACCCAGCTCATTTCCATCAGGTTAATTTGGCCCATCAGGTGGGCAGTCGTCAGGCTGCCCATTATGACAATACCTGCAAAAACTGCGATTACACTAAAAACTTTCATTACTTTATCTCTGTATTGATTAATAAAAATAGTCTTAAGGGCATAAACAATTAACAGAAATACCCTTAACTGTACGTGCATTATGTCATATATTAGTATTTACTTATGTGACTTGTGTTACATAAAGGCCGCACACTGCGAAACGTATGTTTTTCAGTGTGCGGCCCGTAAGTAAGTAGTGGAAAAATTACACGACGGTAATACTTGTTCTGGCTGTGCCGTCGGACATCTCTGCGCTGGGGGTGAGGCCGCCAAAACTGATACGCTGCGGTAGATAACCCGCACAGATGTAGCGTACCAGCAGGCTCTGTCTAACTAGGTGGTTATTCGAGAGACAAGAGATACTTTACTTTAAGTTTTTATTTTCAATCGCAGTGTTGAAATAGTAAGGCAGAAACGGTTTTACTGGTTCGAACCCGGCATTTGCTTATTTTCACCCACCAGTATTTGGCCGCGCTTTAAAACGATGCATTCCTGTTGTTCCAGCTTTTTTAATAATCGACTGATTACTTCACGGCTAGTGCCCAGCTCCTGAGATAATTCCTGATGGGTAATATCAAGTGAATCAGAGCCCGCTCGCTCAAACAGACGCCCCAGTAAACAGGCCAGCCGCATATCCAGGGGTTCAAAGGCGGTATCATAAAATGACTGCACCATGGTGCATACGGTATCAACCAGGCTGGATAAGATAAGGTCGCGAAAGGCATCCGAAACTTTCATGGCTGTGTGGAAATCTTCAGCACAGAAAAGAATCATGTTGATGCTCGTTTCCGCTGTGGCATTGGCACGAAAAGGTCTGTCGTGAATAAGACTGTTTAAGCTCATCAGGCAGACGTCACCCGGTGTGATACGGTATAAAGTCATTTCCCTGCCATCTTCTGCCTCCTGGAAAATTCTTACTTCGCCATCCAGTAGCAACATAAAATTTGTACAGCTAGAGCCAACGGTCGCCAGCGGGGTATTAGGTGGTGCATCCATTATCTGTGCGCGTTCAAGAATACGTTTCCAGTCTGCTGATTGTTCTTCCGCCAGTTGAGGGTAAAGCTCATATAGCCTGAAGTTTGACGCAAAACGAGATTCAGAAGAAAGCAGTGGTTTTTCAGGCATGATAATAATTAAGCAGAGTGAGTACCGATTGATTAATAGTATTACAATTTTTTATAGTACCAGAAATAAACCGTGCTCTTACAAGATTACATGTCTTTTAGAGTGTATCTATACGGAAGGGTTTTCACTACACGAAAAAAACAGGGATGAATGGAAATGGAGTAGTTATCAGGCGATGACTAGTGAAATGTCTGCGCGACCCTGGCTTGAGACCGACTGGATATTGGGAAGTTTTTTTAAACGTCGAAAAATAGCAATAGTAAAATATATCGATTTTGTAAGAGAGGGCATAGGTTTACCTTCACTATGGGAGAATTTGCAAAATCAGATATTTCCTGGAACAGAAAAATTTGTTAATAAAAAACAAAGCCTCATCAACAATCAGCCGAATAATTAAAGGCAATGAGTAGTATTGWGGCATGGAAGGAYCTGYCCCCRTTCTTYTCTGAAATYATWTTGYATTAAAAAGCYGCATCAAAWCCAATTAGTGCATAGCTCTCWCCAGTAAGGTGCCCCGTCCAGTAGGTGCCTTTTTTATCAACAGTATCGAGTAAATCCAGATTGACTTCAATTACACCTTTCACATTACGCATGAAGTAGTAGGAAACGGATAGTGTCAACGAATTTATGTCTATGCCTTCATAAACAGTATCTGTATTTTTCAAATCGTTAGCATCTGCGTAATTGTATAAAAGTGAGTAAGCCCAGTAATYATTRTGRATGTAATCTACGCCCATAAAACTGCCGAACCAGCTGTATTTGGTRTTGYTGTTAATAAACTCATCCCAATCGTTTTGCAGAAACTGTGCAAACCAGTAGGTCTTATGGCCAAATTTTCCAGACAGGTCAATACCGTAAGAAATTTTGTCAGTGTCACGGTTGCCGCTCTCAGTACCGGCAATGCCAATGGCATTTTTCTGAGTGCCRGAATAACCAAATAAACCAAGATTCACGCCAGCAAACTCTCCRCCAATACGACCAAATACMGCTTTKCCAYTATTRTTGTCAAACAGGTGRTCAGGGCGTTTATAMCCGGGACTGTTGATTGTGTGGTTYTCTGARATACCGTTCCCGTTAACCAGGCCTAKWGATAAATCGACWGRRCCWGCWGTRTAACCAAAAATKGTWCCGCGATCATAGGTTAGGCCAGCCATGCGATAAACCATAAAATCCTGGAAAGTTAGTCGGATTTCACGAGGGAACATCAGGTCTGACACCTGGAACTGACCAAGCATCAGACTGATATCGGTACCAAAAACATCATTATGTGAGAACCAGGCATCCTCTACAATCACCGAACCATTATCACCTTTCTCGGCAAAAATAGCGTAAAAGTAGTAACTGATGTGATCAGATAAAGGCGCGCTTGATAGCAGTTTTATTAAGTAGGGTGATTGAAAATCAGTATCGGCAGAAAGGGTGTCACCAGTTTCAACATTAATTGTATTGGCTTCCCTGGCCTGCACAAACGCTTGCGTGCGAAATGCCAGAGGAACGCTGCCTGGTAAAGCAAGCATTTCATCACCTGTCTCTACCGCTGAATCTTTCCAGTTGGGCAAACGGAAGTTATTCTCTGCAAATAGTTCGCCAAATTCATTGAGCCTTGGAAAAGCAGCATGACAGGTTATGCAGCTCATATTATATGTGCGGGAAAATGCCGGCATGGCTTCACTTTTAGCGGGTATCACCAAAACGAAAAGAATCAGCAAAAAGACAAATAAAATAACAGGGTAGCTTTCACCGGCTTCGGGGGTTTGCGTAATCATAGGTTTTTCCTGGTGTAATAAGTAAATTAATTAATCCAGTTTCTCTTCGATTATTGTTTTTTGCATTATTTACAGTTAATTTTTTAGTTTTTAAAAGGGCACTAATATCAGCAGCACTTCTACACTGTATAAACTCCAAGGTCTGTAGCCAGCGCTTTCAGTATAAGAAATCAAATAGAAAATATTGTTGATTTGCATCAAGCTTTATAACGCTAGTCCTCTACCTGGATTACACTGACCAACCCTTCGATCAGGAGTATAGTCACCCACCATTAATTAATTAAGCAGCCAAGGGTAAACCAGGGAAACGGGCATGTCACCAGGTCTGTTTTAAAAAACAAAAGTATGCGGCCCCGGTAGAGTTATTATAGCGACTGGTAAATTTCTACCAATTACATTAGAATACGCTGATATGAGTATTTATCAAAAACAGCAGTCCTTCAAAATGCTGGTCATTTACATGATCACGACATTGCTGTTTCTGACGTCATTTAAAATCCATATCCACGATCACGAAGCAGCTGCTGTGGCCGATCACGGTTTCGCTGTATCTATCAGTTCGTTTTCTAGCGATTTTATACCAGAAGGTAGTAGTGATGAGATTATAGTCAGTCCCGACGGCGTTCTGAAAATCGAACAGAGCAATATTAATCTGCTGGCTGTGTTTTTGCTGATCGCCGTTATGCTGACCGTACTATGCCGAACCTTTATTGGTCGTCTGCGAGACGATTATGTTCAACTTCCCGTTATACCTTTCCACGGTACGCCACCGCTTCGCGCACCGCCTTTATAAACTCCAAAACCAATTTACATTTTAATTTTATAGTTAGCCGTTTTTTCTGCTGAACTATTTTTGTTGAATTGTCTGCATTGATTATCACTATCAATAAACGGCGTTTCACGTTTGGAGCTTTACCATGTTTTTACAAAAGCTATATTTAATCGTTCTCACATTATTTACTGTGTTAGCAACGAATCAATCTATTGCCCAGCAATGGACCTTGCAATCCAGTGTTAGGCAGGCGATAACAACGTCGCCGGAACTTAAAAAATCTATCGCCGAATTAGGTGTGCGTCAGGCAGATATAAGTCTTTCCAGCCTGTGGCCCGATCCTGAGATAGGCTTTCGTGTTGATAATAAGATGGGGCAAGATGACGGTGCAGGTGGTTATGACCTGACCGACATCACCATCACACAATCTATCCCGATGTCACGCATCAAGTATCAGGAAGAGGTGGCATCTGCCAGTATGAAGGCGGCACGTTTTACGCAGCAGTATCAATCGCTACAGGTGCAGAACCGGGTATCAAAAGTTTTCCACCAGTTGCAGTTTGCTTCGGCAAAACTCGCGCTGGCAGAAAAACAGTTGAAACTCGCTAATAAAATGTATGGTCAAGATAAGGCTAAGTCAAAAGATGTCGTTGTGCGTTACCTAACACCACTGGAGAAAATGCGTTTAACCATTATTCGTGAGGAGGCTAAACAGGCAGAAGGCAGTGCCGAAGGTAAATATAAAGAAGCGCTGAGTGAGTTCGTGAAACTTCTCGGTATCGAAGCGGATAGCGTCGACAGCGTTTCAAAACTGCTTCCGGTCACGGATATCCCGAATCTAAAGCAGTTGTCTAATTTGCAGAACAATCATGCACAGCTATCCAGTCAGCAACAGGAAGTGCTGGCGGCGAATCATAAGATAGATGTCGCGCGTAGCACACAGATGATTGACCCGAGCGTTGGCCTCAGCTGGCAGCGGGATACATTTTCAACCGGGCGCGAAGATATCTACGCCATCATGTTTAGTATACAGATACCGCTTACAGATCGTACGGCCACAGCAGAAAGTAAAGCAACCTACAAAGCTAGTCAGCAGAAGATAGAGCTGCAGCTATTGAAACGTGAATTAAAAATTAACCTCAACAGAAGTTATACGCATCTTAACCATGTCACCGAACAGGCGATCGAATATAAAAAGAAAGTATTGAAACCTGCCAGTAAAATGCTAGAGCTGACCAATAAGGGATTCAGTAGTGGTGAGTTAAACATCCTGTCGTTGGTCGATGCTAATAATACTTATTTTGAATCACAGCTGAACTATCTCGATCTGCTCTATCAGGCGAGGGTAGAACTTGCCGAGGTCAAGCTGTACGCTGGCCAGATGATAACTGATACACAGGTACAAAATATCGTGTCTCAAAATAATAAATTCAACATGGAGGACAAGTAAATGATAGCTGCACTATTACGTTTCTCACTCATTCAGCGTGTGATGGTTCTGTTAATCACGATGGGAATCAGCGCCGCTGGTTACTGGTCGTTCATAACATTACCCATCGATGCTTTTCCTGATATTTCTGCGCCCCAGGTGCAGGTCATCATCAAGGCTAACGGTATGTCACCTAGCGAAGTCGAACAGCGCATCACCTTTCCTATCGAGATGGAGATGCAGGGCATCCCCGGGCAGACCGTGTTGCGCTCGACCACAAAATATGCGCTCAGTGTCATCGTTATCGATTTTGAAGACGACATGGATATCTATCTGGCGCGTAATCTGGTAACCGAACGCCTTAATCAAGTGTGGGGTGATTTGCCAGCTGGTATCGAAGGCGGGCTTGCACCTATTACCACACCGTTGGGTGAAATCTTTATGTATCGCATCCTAAGTACTGCTGACGCAGAGGGAGTGGCGCGTTACAGCAACCAGGAACTGCGCAGCTTGCAGGACTGGGTAATCCGTCCGCACCTGCGCAAGGTCGACGGCGTTGCCGATGTTAATTCACTGGGCGGCGAAGTGCGTACTTATGACGTCGTCATCAAACCCAAAGCACTGGTCAAACATGGTATCAGTATCGACGAAGTCGAACACGCGCTGATGGAGAGTAACCGCAACGCCGGCGGCGATCGCATCAATAAGAGCGATGAAGTTTTACTGGTGCGTACCGTWGGCAAGCTGGATGGTATTAAAGACATCAAAAATATCGCTGTGCGCACCCGTTATGGAAAACCGGTACGCATCAGTGATGTTGCAGACGTGCGCATCGGCAGTATGACCCGTTACGGTGCAGTYACCGCCGATGGTGAAGGTGAAGCCGTCACCGRACTGGTATTGYTACGCAAAGGTGCYAAYAGTTTAAAAACCGTTGCCGGTACCAAAGTAGCGTTAGAAGAATTAAAGTCGATCCTGCCAGAAGGCGTCAGCATCGAATCGTTTTATGACCGCACCGACCTCATCACTAAAGCCGTGTGGACGGTTCAAAAAGCACTGGGCGAAGCGGTGATACTGGTACTGCTGGTATTGATTATCATGTTAGGTGATATCCGCAGCGCCTTGACCGTGGCATTAATTCTGCCATTAACCGTGCTGTTCACCTTTATCATGATGAAACTGTTTAATGTTTCGGCTAACCTGATGTCACTGGGCGGTCTGGCGATCGCCATCGGCATACTGGTTGATGCCGCTGTGGTGGTGGTAGAAAACATCCATAGCCATTTCAGCAAAGCACCGCCAGGCATCAACAAACTGCACCTGGTTTATCGCGCGGTACTGGAAGTATCGTCACCGGTTATCTCTGGCATACTCATCATCGTTGCGGTATTTTTGCCATTGTTCAGCCTCACCGGGCTGGAAGGCAAAATGTTTACCCCGCTGGCGATTACTATCAGCTTTGCCCTCATCGGCTCCTTGATTATGTCTCTCACCGTTATTCCGGTACTGGCCAGTTTCTTTATGAAGGTGCATACGCTTGATACTTCAGCGAAACATAGTGAAGGTTCTAATGCAGCCAATGCTGCAAACAGCGATGGCCGTCTGATGAAAGTGCTGAAGTTTGCTTATCTGCCGGTGATGAACTGGGCATTAACTTACAGAAAGATAGCGGTCGGTATCGCACTGATCGCCTTAGCCGCCACCGCCAGCCTGTTCCCGCATATCGGTAAAGAATTTATGCCGATCATGGACGAGGGCAGCACCGTTATCCTAATAGAAAAAGACCCCAGCATCACGCTGGAGAAATCACTGGAAATGGACGCACCGATACAAAAAGCTATGATGGAACTGCCACAGGTCATCGGTGTTACCTCAAGAACCGGCGCCGACGAACTGCGCATGGACCCGATGGGCCTCAACCAGACCGATAACTTTCTGGTCACCATACCACAGGAGGAGTGGGGCATCTCGTTACAGGAGTTCCAGGAAAACCTGCGTGAAAAACTGGCACCGTTCTCCGATCTGGATTTCGCTTTCAGTCAGCCCATCGATATGCGCGTCTCCGAGATGCTCACTGGTGTGCGCTCGGCAATGGCGATCAAACTCTATGGTGATGATCTAGCCGTGCTGGAGCAAAAAGCAGCCGAGATCGAAACTGTGGTGAAAAACATCAACGGCGCAATCGATGTGTTCCGCACTGATATCTCCGGCCAGCAATACCTGCAAATTGATATCCATCAGGATGTTATCGCCGGTTACGGTATCCATGTCGAAGACATCAACCGTTTAGTCGAAACCGCGGTCGGCGGTAAAGTGGTAACTGAACTGCTGGAGAAAAACCGCCGCGTCGGTATCCTGGTGCGTTACCAGGAAAAAGACCGAAGCTCACCGGCAGCCATTAAAAAGATGCTGGTGACCTTACCCAATGGCACCAAAGTGTCGCTAGGTCACCTCGCCGAAGTCACCATCGTGGACGGCCCGGTGCAGATCATCCGTGAATCAGCAAAACGCCAGGTGGTCATCCAGTCCAATGTCGATGGCCGTGATGTCGTCAGTTTTGTCGAAGAAGTAGAGCTTGCTATAGAACAGAAGGTAGAGTTACCTACAGGTTACTACGTTACCTTCGGTGGCCAGTTCGAAAACCAGCAGCGCGCATCTAACAGGCTGGCACTGGTRGTGCCCATCGCTATCGTGCTCATCTTCTTCATGCTATTCACCACCTTCCGCTCGCTATTACAAGCAGGCATCATCATCCTCAATATTCCGTTCGCCATGATCGGTGGTGTGGTCAGCCTGTATTACTCCGGCCTTTACATGTCAGTACCGGCATCGGTGGGTTTTATTACCCTGTTCGGTGTTGCCGTGCTCAATGGCGTGGTCATGGTCAGCTACTTCAACCAACTAAGACAGAGCGGGTTAAGTATTCAGGACTCGGTCAAAAAAGGCGCAGAACGCAGACTAAGACCGGTACTGATGACCGCCATGATAGCCAGTTTCGGTCTATTGCCCCTGCTGGCAGCAACCGGCCCCGGCTCAGAACTGCAACAGCCACTGGCAGTGGTGGTGATCGGCGGTCTGTTTACCTCGACCATCCTCACCTTGATCTTACTGCCAGCACTTTACGCCTGGGTAGAAGAGGCTTTGGAGCGAAGAGTGTTATCTAAGATGCAACAACGGAATAATAAGTCAGAAGCAGCGGAGGAAGTAGCATGAAAAAACTATCGATAGTGGTACACACATCGTTGCAGCAAGAACTGGCGGATTGTTTGCGTAGTTTGAACTTACAGAGTTTTATGTTCAGTCATATAGAAGAACATAGCTCACAGCATAAGCAGGATGCCTTTTTGTCTGCTCGGGATAAGGTGGTGGGGTATGTGCCTAAGGTTCGGGCGGATATTCTTCTTGATGATGAGCGGGCAAAGACTTTGATTGATGAGTTGCGGGGGGGAGAGTCGTTTGCCGGCAAGGGGGTTTATTGGGTTTGTGATGTTGAGGAGGCTGGGGCGTTGTAAAAGTTCTAGCGCTTCTGGTGAGTGACTTTGTGGGCAATTTTATCAGGACAATCTGCGTAATTGGGGCATCTTGAACCTCCCCCAGTTTAACGGATACTTTTAATCAGAGACGAAAAGTCTCTCAGAGGAGTATCCCAATGAATAAATTTCGGAAAACCGGGGTCAGTACAAACTGGCACTAAGTTAAGCATCAAACCATCCGGCGGAAAACTGGGGTCAGGGAAGAATGGCGATTACATAAGCTGGAGTTGCCGTCATTGCGAGCGATAGCGTGGCAATCTGCTAGTGTGTACTACCTGCCAGAAAGGGATTGCTTCGTACCTCGCAATGAC
>NVWZ01000052.1 GCA_002746365.1 Thiotrichaceae bacterium | reverse complement strand
GGAGTGTATTTTTCAGGAATGTGATTGTCAATTTTGTCGACACCTGCCTTAAACAGCTTCTGGCAAACCACCTATCATGATGTAAAAAAAGATCTACGCGGAAAATACAAACGTCATTACTGGCCGGATGATCCATTTACCGCACAGGCAACCAGTAAAACCAAAAAAAACATGAACCGGTAAATAATCTCAAATAGAGTTATTCCTTATCAGAATTCGCCCGTTTAATGATATCAAGCTGTCTATCTGTCGCCTTTTTCATCACGTCAGAATACACACGCTTTTTCTTACCAGAGGAAGCGTTGCGAATAAAATCCGAAAATGGCGTAGATTTAACTGTTTTGAGTTTTGAAAACATACTCATATTGTACCTATTTAGGTCATACCTAGCAATTTTTCAAGGTCTGCGGGAGTGTATTTTTCAGGAATGTGATTGTCAATTTTGTCGACACCTGCCTTAAACAGCTTATTTGTATTGTCGGTATTTTTCAGTAATAAGTCTACTTTAACATCAGCACCAAAAGTCTCTTTCAGCTTATTAACCACAATACGCGCCGAAAAGTATTGCTCAATGAAGTGCTTTGGCTGTATGCGTCGCCCTTCTACAAGCTCACGACTCTTAACAAACTCCCACGCCAACATCGGTTCTTGATATACATACAGTATCTGCACCACCCTGTTTTTCTTTAGCGAACGGGCAATATTCTGCTCTGCCTTATCGTAATGACTAAGTGTGCCATCTAATAAAAAGCTCTGCTTCTGTTTCAATGCAAGGTCATGAATGCGCTCTACTAATACCGAAACAGCACCCTGAAATAAGTATGAATTTTCGCCAGTATAACCCGGAAACTCATGTCTCAGTTCATCAGGATCAATCCGAAGAATTTCTACGTCTTCACTCTCAACTGAAGCTAACAGTTCAATCGATGCTTCTGTCTTTCCCGCACCTGGTGAACCCGCCATAAAAACAGATACCGGCTCATCCTCTGGCAAAAAACGAGATAAATCTGTGATTCTTTTGGCAATATTTTTTTTATGTTTACGAGCAAAATCCAGCGCTGCACTCTGAATTGCTTTTTCGTCTGCTGTTAATTCCATTTATTTGTCAGCCATCGAACTTGTATTGGTTTAATATTAATAACTACTTACTCTCTCTCAATTAATACTGAGGTTATTGGGATAAGCTTTTAACGCTGACCTGGCCGTTCATTAACATGTGTAAGTGCCAGTCTCTTAATGATTCAAGTTCTTTGTTTCCACGCAATATATTTATTTGTTTTTCATATAACTGGGATGTTAGTTGATAATCAAAAAATTAGCACCCGAAAAAATCAGCGTACCTAGTGGATCTGCGGTCAGTATTGATTACAGCGACCCCGTTCAACCGATTCTCGCTATCAGACTACAGGAAGTTTTTGGTTTGTTCGACACGCCCACGGTATTAAATGGTCACTGTAAACTCATGATGCATTTGTTATCACCGGCGCGGCATCCCATGCAGGTAACGCAAGATTTAAACAGCTTCTGGCAAACCACCTATCATGATGTAAAAAAAGATCTGCGCGGAAAATACAAACGTCATTACTGGCCGGATAATCCATTTACCGCACAGGCGACCAGTAAAACCAAAAAAAACATGAACCGGTAAATAATCCTTAAACGTCCTGTTTTAAATATAAAAGAAATGTTCTAAGGGCCGCATTTTTCAGGTGCCCATTTTTCCAGGATGCACTCACAATGTAATCTCATTAACGCATTCTAACAATGCTTTTATTTGTTATTAGTTCAGCCAAAAGTTGTTCGTCTGCTTCATAATGACCTTCATATTCCGCCAGGTTCCGCTTATCATGACAGCGCGAAAAAATTCTAATCTGTGTTTTATTTAAATTAGTCGTATGCACCAAACATTGAAAAACCAAATAACGTTTATCCGAACGATGACCCGATGCACGCAATGCAGCCAGTGCTAAACTATGTGCCGCGCTGTATGCTAAATCGAACCGGCTCGCAAACGATAATGCTTCGTATTGAGAATCCTTTAACCGATCAACAGCAGCTTTAACCAGGCCCTCAAATTCATTTTTATCAGACGGCTCGCTATTTAACTGATTAATCCTTACCAGATTTTCCAATGTCATCAATTATTCCTTTAATCATTATTTTTGGCTGTTCCATTACACGCGTAACAAAACTGTTTCCTTTCTTAAATTTCGCCGTAAAATCAGCTTTATCATATATCGTAGGATTGATAGCACGTTGCAGAGCCTCTTCTACCGGTAGCATTTGCTCAATAATATCACCATAATTAAGTGCTTTACCAATAAGCAGAAGGTCAACATCGCTCGCCGCAGTCTCCCCGCCTTTTGAGATCGACCCGTAAATAAACGCTATCTCAATGGCTTCATCAAATGGTAACAATGCCTGCTTTATTTCATCCGCAATACCAAAAGACTTTTTAACAATACTGACTAATTCAGAATAAACCGGGTTGTTTGCATTTGCCTGATAATGGTTTTGATTACCCTCTTTGGTAACAAACAACAAATCCGCACCAACAAGGCGTTCCAGTTCACGGCCTACCGTGCCACGGCCCATATCAACCCAACGCATAATTTCATTGGTGTAAAAGCTTTTATCCGGTTTGCCAAACAATAAGCCCAACACTTTTTGTTGTGTTTTGGTGAATAACGCATCACCGATCGATGTTACTTGCATCTCTATTTCTCAATAATCCCCAATATGGGGACTATAGTCCCCTTTTTGGGGATTATCAAGCGCCACTGATATGGCAATAACCCAAAGAGCCACCTAATCTTTATAAGAGATAAATTTATACCCACAGTTTGAATTCAAGCACTCATGTAGCTGCATAACATCACTAACCTCTTTAAAATCCGTTCTTGTACCACATAAACCGCAGGTTATAGGTTGATTATTCAAAGCATAGCAGTCTAAATTATCGTACTTAATCTCAATAGTTTTCATAATTAAGTGTACTAAACAGTGTGAGAATAAAAATCAATCTAATGAAGATCAATTAATTGTGTTGATAGGTATAAATCACCTATTGCATCTTGTGGTACACGCCATAAAAAACCATGGTCTTTTACACGGCCTTCTTTTTCTGACAAAGTAAAATCTAAATAGACATTACCGTCTTTAGCCATGTGCATAAATCGAAATAGTGATGGTGTTTTGCAATACAGTAATTGATCAAAACGGCATCCAGTTTTACCATTTTTCAACCGTTGTGTAGAAACCGATACATAAGCTGTTTCATTGTGTTTTGAAAGTAACGCATCTGCTAAAACACCATCATCATATTCCAATACTTTAATCTTCTTTTTATTAACCACTATTTTTTCTTTCTGTGCCGACAAATAAAACCCTAGCGAATCAGATGTATTATTAAATGATGTATATAAAGCCTGCCGTTCGCGCTTTTTATCAAAATAACCAAATTTATCAAGCATTTGGTTTTTATCCTTACAAGCTAAGTAACGCGATGGCACACGAGAAAACAAAGTCTGTAAGCTTTTACCATGTTTAGTTTTTAGTTCTATTCCCATGAAGTCAGCTTCTTTTGAACTATTTTGAGGAATACTTAGGTAATGTTCTAGCGAGAGTCCATAACGACCAGTGCCTTTACCATGTACAGGCAAGAAGTCACGATAATGTAACCTTTTGAGTTTATCGACCAGAATATCGATAGTGGGCTGCTCTTTTAGTTTTGTTCGTTTTAGATAATCAAGCACGGCTATTTTTAATGCGGCTTGATAGTTACCCATCGGACGCAAACCATCTGCATAGGGTAACTTTTCTTCATACAGAACTGCGCTGATATTTTGAAACTTAAGTTCAAAAGCTTTAGTACTTCGAGCTGTGTGGATAGATGAAAGTTTTCGATAAATGGCAGATTTATTTGTTGGCTCGAATTTTTGTTGAGAGTTTAGCAACTCAAAATAGGCTGTTACGGCGGCCTGTATTTCCTTTTCTGTCCATGGTGTGTTTCTTTTCATAAAAAAATTATAATATTACTTATTACTTATTACTTATTACTTATTACTTATTACTTATTACTTATTACTTATTACTTATTACTTAGGTTTATATAGCATGAATGAGAATGAGCGTTAAGTGCAAGAACACTATCGTTGTCACCACTTACTTTCATTACAGAAGAAAAAAATCTCTATTACTTAGTATAGATTAGGTGGCATAGAAAGGCCTGACCCTACACACTGAAACCAGACATTAGTACTTACGAAATGTGGTTACAAATACACCTCTTTAGTGACAATTTAAAAATTTTCATGATTTCATTTATATTACTCTATCATCATCTTATAACTGCGAGATATCTTCACTTCATTTCAACAATATTGATGTGCGATGCCAATCTAAATACTGTTTTTGACCATCTCGTAGATGACCAACATTCGTCGGCACATCTTCACCAATAACTCCCATTCTTTCCATCGCATCTCTATCAGCCACATCAGCCAACAGAATACCCCCATCATTTTCAAAGCTAATAAAGCCCTTGTCAAATAAGTGATCAATAGTTGGCGTAAGCATAAAGCCATTTTCAGGATCAAGTCGTTCATCATTGTTTGAGCTTCGCCAGGGTTTAATGTGACTCGCTATAAGATGTTCTGACTTATCAACCCCAGTAATGCGACACCTGTGTTCTCGTCTCAACAGTAATTCACGATATTTCCCTTGCCCACGCCGTGCTTTAACAAGCGTGTCTTTTTCGGTGACGGAAAAATCAGGCGAAGTTCGAATGCTTTCCTCTATTCTGTTCTCCCAATCTTCGATATGTAAATCAATGGTATCTACCGATTTAGATATATCTGCAACATAATTTCCTGATACCAAAGTTACTGTTTGTTCATCAATTAAATGGGCCAAAGCTAAAGCAAGAGGTTCACCTATCTGAAATAAGTAGGCTTGATTACCCCAACCATTTTCTCGCCGAATAGGTGATTTATTAGTTGGTAGAAGTGATTTTAAGGAATCGATATAATCAATAGTTCTAATGGGTACAACTAATTCGTGGTAGTGGACGTCTACCTTCCAGCCTTCATTGGACCAATAAATGCCGGCCCTACCGAATTCCAATGGCTTGGGGAATGAATAACAGTGAGTTTTAGCAATACCTACAGCAACAATCGCCGAATTAGCATAGGAGAAAATAATATCCCTTGGCTGAATATGTTTCATATATTCATAGGAGAAATGTTTATTTCCGTTTTGTTGACGTTTTGGGGACCACATATAACCTTCGCCAATTTCATGGCGATGGGTTTGTCTTTGATTGACCCACCAATAATTCATTAGCTTTAGTCTTGTCTTCCTTCTAATTCTTTTAAGGTTTTTCCTTCTTTAGTTTTCCACGCGGTAAGTCCATTTGATGTTCCGCCCCTTATTGCAGCAGCTGCTAGACTAGGGCTTGTAAATTCATGGTCTCTTGTGAAAATAAAACAATTGTCCTGTTTTACTAAAACTCCTTTATCAATAAGTATCTGACGCCGGACTTTGTTTCTTACAGCAGAAGCTCTATCTTCTAATACAGCTTCAGAGTCTTTATAAACAATAAAACCATTGTCTGTCCGGTTGCCGTACGCAAGCAATCCTTTTATTTTGCATATAAGTTTGTTGGATGCTAGCTTTTTGTTTACTTCGGGAATTGAAAACAAAGACGTACCTAGCACAGGCAACAATTTCAAAATGCGATCTAGGAAGATATCCATCTCTGCTTGATCAGATTCGGGTAATCTAGCACCACTACTTTGAGAGTTTTGGATAACACCCTTACCTGCTTTATTTCCAATTTCTATTAATTTACCTTCAAGATATTTTATATGAGCTTTAGTTAGATTTTCGTCTTTGCTTACAAAAGCAACAGCCTGATTCCAGAATTCTTTTGATATATGTTGCTTTAACCGCTTTGCCACTTCTTCAGCTTCACCCACATACGCAGAAGGCTCACCGGTTTCAATATCATTACCGATTAAAAAATAAACGCCTGGGCGAATAGCTTCTTCTCGTTTTGCCAGTTCATCTAGTTCTTTTCTTGAGCAGGCAATGGCCTTGCCAGACCAGTTAGAAATTTCGGCAGTTCTAAGGCTAGTGGCTGATCCTTTTGCGAGGAATATTTTTATTGATATTGGTTCGTTCATCATCATGCTCTGTCATCTAAAGGTCTTTTATTTTTTTGGGAAAGAGGTCGGTGACAAATGAGAATCATTAGCACACAACAGGCTCAAGTCTTGCCTTATACCTAACAACATTCAAACATACTCCGTATATTTCTCTGCACTACCCTTCACTTTCTCTACAGGATATTTACGTTCATTAACTTCAATTTTTCTTTTAGCTGCGGTTAATAGATTGATATCGAGTTTATCGGCAAGGCGGATTAAATAGATAAGTGTATCCGCCAGCTCGGTTTCTACTTCTTCTAATTTATCTTTGGGAAGATTTTTGCTTTGTTCTTCGGTGAGCCACTGAAAGTGCTCGGTAATTTCTGCCACTTCGGCACTGAGCGCCATGGTGAGGTTTTTTGGTGAGTGGAACTGATCCCAGTCACGTGCGTCTGCGAATTCACGCAGGCGTTGTTTTAAGGTGTTGAGACCGGTGCTGCTCATTGACTGATTTATCCTTCAGGGGCATTTCTATGAACACCGCCTTTAAACCTTTATTATTTTTTGTAGTCCTCCCTGCCCTTAGATTAGGTGCGTCCTGCATCTGTGTTTAGTCTTGATACTATCACAGTATTTGTGGTTTACTTGTTGAAAGTTTTTAATTGTTTTTGTATCTCTTTTACTGGCAATCTACTGCCATCATCGAGCATCTTCTGATAAGCAATTTCTACATCTCCAGCTGTAATACAGCCATTGTTAAACATCGTATCTACCAGCCACAGCGTTCCATGTACCGTAATACCTTCAACAATTGCCAGTTGTTTAAGTTTTGAATCGCCGGTTAGCAGGGCACATTCTTCCTGTTGCGCTAATGACAGTGCCAGGCAATCATTGGCGCTAACCCTGATAGCGGTATTGTTCTGGTAATACAAATTCGCCACATCAATAGATTCCGGACTTAGTTCAAACAGTTTTAAACCTGCATTAAGAATATCTGAATGCTGCTCTTCCAGTTCCTCTACATACAAGATATCCGGTGTACCGAATTCATAATTAAGTGAAAACATGGCATCAACCAGTTCGCCTGCGACTATATCGATGATGATATTTGCATCACTAATTAAAAGCTTCTTGCTCACAGTTACTTACTTTCCTTAGTTTTCTAAAATTAACTATCGGCATGCACAGCAATTCAGCTGCTTTTGATTCACCAATTAAGTCTTCTGCCAATGCATGGAACACCAGCTGCTTAAATAACTTGGGCCTTTCTGGTGGAAGCGGTTCCCCAGGTTCAGTTTTTACCCATTCATTACTCCGGAAATAGTCCCACATTTTTCGAGCTGCTGACTGATTCAGGATGCCAAGATCACTGGCACGGTATATCCAGCCACGCATACTAAGACCGTAAGTATGTTTGAGTACACACAGTTCAACTGGCTCCAGCCAGCTTCGTGATTCCCCCAGCTCTTTAATGGCTTCTGCTGCAGGCACTAAAAATGCACCTGCAAAGCGATTTGCCGCTTTTTCTTCGTCGAGCTGTTCAGTCAGGCGATTGGCCAGCATCAGATGACCAAGCTCATGTGCTAATGTAAAACGCTGGCGGTCTCCCGGCCATTCTTTGCCTACTACAATTACCGGAGTACCATTTACCTGTGCAGCCAGGCCGTCAAACTTATCATCATGTAGGATATTTGATTGGAATACTTTTATACCGCGTTCTTCAAGAGTATCGATAAAATCAGGTATTGGATTACACCCCAGATCCCATGATTTTCTTACTGACAATGCTATTTTTTCTACCTCAATATAGCTTTCTACATTTGCCATAAGTCCTTTAGGTAACGAAAAAGTTTTAATCGGGCTAGTGGGTAAAATTTCTTCAAGTTGCAGGTAACGTTCGATTTGCTCAATAACATCACCTTCAATTTTATTGAGTATTTTTTTTGGTAACTCAGAATGCTTTCGATACTCAACTTCCTTTAGCTCAATTTTGGCCTGCCGGAAGAAGTACTCTGTACGCACACCAAGCGCTTTAGACATAGCAAGCAACACGCCTGACGAAGGAGTGTTTTTGTTGTTTTCATACTTGGATATTGCCATGGCAGATATACCTGCCTTTGCAGCCAGGTCACGCATAGACAGGCCAGAGGCCTTGCGTGCCTGCTGTATTCGTTCACCGATCATAATTCAGCCCTTGGCATGGTTTACAAAACATGGTATTTTATATAAATATTGTAAACTATGATAGTTTGCATATGTCTCCACGTCAAGTGGATTTAAGGGCACCTCTATTAATTGCTTACGTCCTCTGCGTGACCTGAAGCATGTAGCTGCAAGGCGTGAGCCGAAGCAGAATGGTTATTCCATTTTCAAGGCTCAGAACGCAGCAGATGCATGCTTCA
>NVWZ01000001.1 GCA_002746365.1 Thiotrichaceae bacterium | reverse complement strand
AATTACAATTCGCGTCCGCGTGTTGCGGAAGTGATGGTAGACGGTGATAAGTATCAAGTGGTTAGGCAACGAGAAACCATCGAACAGCTATTCGCTAATGAGTCAGTTTTAGAAAAATAGCAACCATGCCAAAATACAATATCGAACAACAGCCCACACTCCTGTTTGAAAAAGGTGAGATTCCTTTGACCGATCAGCAGTGGCAGCAACTCGCCCATCTATTGGCAAAGAGTGATTATCAGCACGTCATCGGTGGCGACGCCGAAGAAGGACATTCCGTGTGGGTAAGCCGTTACTATAATGATGTCGAATCACCGGAAGCATTAAGTGCTCTGTCTGAAGAAATAAAGGCGATTGTCATGAGTGCTGAAATGCGCGATTTTTATCGGCAATTTACCGGTACTGATAAGTTGTGTTTACGACGCTGTCAGGCCAATCGCCTAAGCCGGGGTGATTACATCGGAGTGCACAAAGATCAGGACAGCAGTCCTGACTACTTTGCTACTATAGTGTTTCATTTTAGTAATGAATATGAAGGCGGTTATTTTCAAATAGAGAATGATGACGCGACCACTTCCCGGCGATATCGCCCTTCGGCACAGATGGCGCTGGTTAATAACTGCAGTATTCCGCATCAGGTTACTCCCGTCGAAAGTGGAGAAAGGCTGACCCTTGCCTGTTTTTTATCAACCTCTTTTTCATCAAATAAAGCCACTCCCCATGCGTTTAAAATCAATGATAGTGGTACACACTAGCCACTCTTTTGATTCTATGGCAGGCTGTTTCATGACAACCTGACATATCGTGTAGGTTTTTCTCACAAACACGCCATACTGACATGTTAATTTTGACAGCCTCTGTTACTCTCTCGAACTTAATGTAGTCGTTAACTTTTGAACGGGTCTGGAGCCATCAATGAAACAAATAATTAATTTATTCATACTTGTATTATTAGCCGGTACTTATGCCCCCTCTTTTGCTGCGGTTAGTGATGTTGAAATGCCGTCTTGCAGTGTTTTCAGTGACGGCGATAAAAAACAAGGAAAAGAAGAAGAGGAAGAGGAAGAGCCTGATTGCGAATAGGCTTAAGTATAAAGTGGTTATGGCGACGGCGGCTATAATTATTGCTATATCAGCCGAACAATAGTTTGAAAGCAGTATTCTCAATAATTAAAACGAAATATTATTTATCCCCGAGGAGTCATAGAACGATGAAATCAAAATTAATATTAGCAGCATTGGCTGCAAGCTTAGTTATATCAGCCAATGTCAGCGCTAAACCAGTAGCTATCGTAAAAGGTACAATGGAAGTAGCGGTTAAACATGATGGTAAAACGGTAAAAATCTCACGTAATCAGGACAATAAAAACACAATAAAGCCTGCATTTGCAAAAACATCACGTCCATGTCCACCATTTTGTATCCAGCCTGCAGTCCTGGCACCGGGTGTTGAGACTATCGCAGAGAACGAAGTGATTGACTATGTTGCAAAGATGTCTGGTGGTGACAGTTCCATTCTGGTTATTGATTCACGCACACCTGACTGGGTTAAAAAAGGCACGATTCCTGGCGCGAAAAACATTCCATGGACTAAACTGAACCCTGCCAAAGGCGCTGATCCAGTTTCAATTCTTGAACTTCTTGAAGATGAATTTGGTATAACAGAAAGCGAAGGTCTATTGAACTTTTCTAAAGCAAAGACGTTGGTTTTATTCTGTAATGGCATGTGGTGTGGACAGTCTCCAAACAACATCAAAAACCTGCTGAAACTGGGTTACCCGGCACACAAAATTAAATGGTACCGTGGAGGTATGCAGGACTGGGAAATACTGGGTCTGACTACTGTTCCTGGTAAATAAGTTAGTTTGTAGTATTTAGTTACACTTTCTTATTTAAAAAGCCGCTTCATTTGAAGCGGCTTTTTTATGCCTTGATTAAATGGCCTGGGTCATGAATGCCTCATAATATTTAGGCGATTGACTTAATATGACGTGAAAAGGAGAAAAAACAATAATTAACATTGCCAATACAGGGGTTGGCAGGTATGCTGAAAAGTCTCGGTAWCATATTGTTTACAGTCGCGATTTAATGAGAACGTAGAAGTCTGATGGAAATTCAATTTACAAAAATGCACGGTCTGGGTAACGATTTTGTGGTGATTGATGCCATTTCCCAGTCGATAGATTTGACGACTAAACAGATACGCGCTATCTCAGATAGGCATTTTGGTGTGGGATGTGATCAGTTATTACTGGTAGAAAAGCCCACTGTGGAAGGCGCTGAGTTTCGCTACAGAATTTTTAATGCGGATGGAATCGAGGTAGAGCAGTGTGGAAATGGGGCGCGTTGTTTTGCACTATTTGTTCGACAACAAGCGCTGACGAAGAATAACGTTATCCCTGTGGAAACGGCGGGCGGTTTAATTGAATTAACGGTAGATGCAGATCAGGTGACGGTCAACATGGGCGTGCCCAATTTCAATCCACAAAGTTTGCCCTTTAATGTAGAAAAGCAGGCCGAAACCTATCATCTCATGGTGAATGGTGCCGAATATGCTATAGGTGCAGTATCTGTCGGTAATCCGCATGCCGTCATGCTGGTGGATGATGTCGAAAATATAGATTTTGAGGTATTGGGCAAAGCGATAGAAAGCCATCCCGCATTTCCAAAGCGAGTCAATGCCGGTTTTATGCAAATTATCAATGGCGATGAGATTCGTTTGCGTGTTTATGAACGAGGCGTGGGAGAAACCCAGGCTTGTGGAACAGGAGCCTGTGCTGCTGTGGCCGTTGGACGTAAACTCGGCAAATTAAATGAACAGGTTACGGCTAAACTGCATGGCGGTAATTTAACAATCAACTGGCCCGGAGAAGGTCAGGCACTATTAATGAAAGGACCAGCAACAACTGTTTTTCAGGGGCAATTTAACTGTGAATAAAGCAAAAATCATTAACAAAAAATCGACAAATGAAGAATCATCCACACAGCAGGAAAGGCAACTGGCAACCGATCTGGAGTTGATTAGTTTGCTGCGTGAAAATGTCGATATACTAGAACGTCACCCAGAGCTATTGAGCGTACTTGAGGTGCCACACGAAACCGGACAAGCGGTTTCCCTTATTGAAAGGCAGGTCGCCGTTTTACGTCAAAAGACGCAAACGCAGGATGAACGACTCCGTGAGCTGATGGATGTTGCACGAGACAACGAGCGTTTGGCAATCAGTCGTCACAGTCTGGCTATTAATTTATTAGCGGCGCATGATCTGGATGATGTCATCAGTACCGTGCTCGATGTCTTAAGTAATGAATTATCGGCCGATTATGCCGTAATAAAATTGTTCAGCGAAGACAAACAACGTTTAGAGCATGCGCCAGATCTTTTTGTTGATGCAAACGATAAAGCGCTAACCGCGTTTAAAACCATGCTTGATCATAAAAATATCGTTTGCGGAAAATCGACAGACGAACAAAAAACCTTTTTGTTTGAAGACAATGCAGACCGTATCCAGTCGGCGGCAATCATTCCATTAATTGCCGGTGCCAATCTGGGTCTTATCGGATTAGGTGCGGACCAGGTGACGCGATTTAGTTCGGCAATGGGCACCGATTTTCTTTCACAAATGGGTGAGTTAATCAGTGCCTCTCTGGCGGTGCATCTGGAAAGTAATGGCAACGACTAGCCAATGTCTGCGCCAACGCTAAAGCAGGATTTGGATAAATTTTACCGTTATCTGCGCGCAGAAAAACGTTACTCCAGTCATACCGTTGCCGCTTATAGCCGAGATATAAATCATTTTATAAATGGTGGCGCATTTGATGGAGACCTCCCACTGGACTGGGACAGTATAAAACAGGCAGACATTCGTCGTATTGTCGCGCAGTTACACAGAAAAGGTTTATCCGGTAAAAGTCTGCAGCGTTGGCTATCATCGATTCGTAGTTTGTTTAATTACCTGTGTCGATTTAAACGCGCAAAACATAATCCCGCTGTTGGCATCCCGGCGCCAAAAACAGCAAAGCGTTTACCTAAAACACTCAACGTTGATGAAATAAATCAGTTATTAGAAATTAGAGCGGCCACAACCACAACAGAAGAAAGTAACAATTTAATCTGTCGTGATAATGCGATGATGGAATTAATGTATGCCTGTGGTCTGCGTTTGTCAGAATTAAGTGGATTAAATATGTCGGATATAGACTGGCAACAGCAAACACTGAACGTCATCGGCAAGGGGCAGAAACAGCGACGTGTTCCGTTTGGGAAAAAAGCAAAGCAGGCAATCAATAACTGGAAAAAAGTCCGGGATCAAGTGGTAAATGAAAATGAAACCGCTTTGTTTATCAGTTCACGTGGCAGCCGTATAAGTAATAGCAGTATCCAGAAACGGATGAAAAAAATGGCAATAACACAAGGATTAAATACCCCTGTTTATCCCCACATGTTGCGCCATTCATTTGCATCGCACATTTTAGAATCGTCTAAAGACTTACGTGCAGTGCAGGAATTATTGGGCCATGCAAACTTGAGCACGACACAAATTTATACTCATCTAGATTTTCAACATCTTGCCGGCGTTTACGATAACGCACATCCTCGCGCACGAAAAAAATAAACGGTGTTATTTATGGCTGTCCAACGCTATGCGTTATAATGCGCATAAGTAAGCTATTTTCACAGAGAAAAAAATGTTAATCACACTATCGCCATCTAAAGGGCAGGATTTCGAAGAAACTAGCCTTTCAAAAAAATATAGCAAACCGGAGTCCTTGAAAGATTCCGAATTATTGATTAAAGAATTGCGAAAAATTAAAAGCAAAAAACTTCAGGACATGATGGCGATCAGTGAAAATATTGCAACATTAAATGTTGATCGTTACAAAACATTCAAAACACCGTTCACCACTAAAAACGCTAAACAGGCCATTTTTGCTTTTAAAGGAGACGTCTACAGTGGTCTGGAGCTGGCTGCTTATAAAGAAGAAGATTATGCCTATGCGCAGGATCATCTGAGAATACTCTCCGGCCTTTACGGCTGTTTGCGACCACTGGATTTGATTCAGCCCTATCGTCTGGAAATGAAGACTAAACTTAAAAATGATCGAGGCGAAAATCTTTATCAATTTTGGGATGAGCGCATTACAAAAAGCCTGAATAAAGAATTAAAAAAACAGAAAGAAGCCGTTTTGGTGAACCTGGCATCAAATGAATATTTCAAATCAGTTAAACCAAAATTACTAGAAGGGCGTTTATTAAATATAAACTTTAAAGAAACCAAAGGAGGAAAGACTCGCATCGTTGCCATTTTCGCAAAACGCGCACGTGGCATGATGACGGATTACATAATCCGAAATCGTATCGAAAAACCCGAAGAGCTTAAAAAATTTAAAATGGGCGGTTATAAATTTAATAAAACCTTGTCCGATGAAAAACAGTGGACGTTTGAACGACCTCAACCGTAAGGGGTTACCAGTGCCTGATTGCGAGTTATGATAGACTTTTATAATTTACGCAAACGAGAAAGCCTAACAACACTATACAAGAAATTTAAAACGCGAACGCCTATGTTAAGTAGATTTCGGTCTACTGCATGATCAGCCATGAACCCGTAACCGGCAATTTACTGCGTTAATCGGCCTTGTTATACAGCATTGTTTACTATCTATTTTTTTACTCAACGATATCTAGATTTAGCCTTTAACTGATTTTACAAACTTAGAAACATCTTCCATGTATTCATCTGGAAAATATCCATTCTCGCAATTAGCATGCACATGCCCTCCGTAATTCATACCTAGATACTCAAACGTATCTTTAAAAGAGTTCAAAAATGATTGATCGGCTTCACTGCTTATTGATGTGCAAACAATATAGGCAGTCTTGCCCCTCAATCTGCGACCAATGTTTTTAAACTCTTCTAAGTCTAAAAAATCAGATGTCCTATCAATAAATGTTTTCATTTGAGCGCTAGCAGCATACCAATAGACAGGAGTTGAAAATATAATTTTTTCATGACTTAACAGATGCGTCATTAATGGAATGAAGTCATCGTTTATATTTTTATGCTCGTAATCATATGGAGATATATTTTTTTCAGAAAGGTCAATAATATTGATACCTAATTCACTACCAACCCAGCCCATGAATTTTCCTGTATTTCCATTTCTTCTCGCACTTGCAAAAACTGCAATTGTGTCGCTCATCTAAGACACCTTAGTGCTGTATAACGTTAGAAATAACGTAGGGAAGTTCAAGTCGCCGTTAATTGACATGTTAGCTTATATTTCCGATACCAAAGTTGCGAACAATTCTTCAACCTTTTTTAGGACGGGATGATGTTCAACCTGGTAATTCCTGCAATAGTCTTCTGATGTTTGATGAATAATCAATGTTTCCCCATCAATATCTACTATGGCTATGCGTAAAGGTAGATCTAAGCTCATTGCTATATCTACTTGCATCAGTTTGGTTCCGGCTACAGGGTTTCCAAAAATCAATACACGTGATGCTGGCATTTCCAGGTCTACGCCATTAGCATTCGCCTGATGATCAATATCACAAAAAAGCTTAAAGCCTTTTTCCTGTAAAGATTTAGTCAAAGATTCCGCTGAATCTGTTACTGATAGATTTACTTTTGTTCTTTTCATAAGAGCTTCTCCGGGACTGCGTATCAGTTATTCAATTATAAAAGTTAAATATACGGTTCTGCAAAACGCTCAATTTTAGGTGGGCAGTCGAAAGCCTGGTTAACAGAGATAGTCGATTCCGTATAAAGCCAGAACATAAGGTGTTATACAGTCAATACCCTTGATAAGCAATGAACAGAGCTATGCCATAGCGTGGTTAAAGTATACTAAGTCTAATAAGTATTCGGTTCGAATTTTACGGAAGGGGTCAATGCCAGTCTGGCATT
Organism: Thiotrichaceae bacterium; assembly: GCA_002746365.1. Lineage (GTDB taxonomy): Bacteria > Pseudomonadota > Gammaproteobacteria > SZUA-229 > SZUA-229. Next base: position 213,607 of record NVWZ01000001.1, on the reverse strand, counting down.
GGGCTTTCAAAACACAGTTGGTGACCTGATTACCCAGCAACAGAAAGTGTTGGAACTCATAACCTTTTAAGCATTCAATAAAAGCCTGATGCCTGACAAGGTATGAGCGGCCCTCTGCATAGTGTAAAATTCACCTTTTTTCGTGGCAGGACAATCCAGCCGTAAATAATCAACGGGAGCTAGCAGTGGAAACATTTCACGGAACAACCATTCTTACCGTGCGACGTGCGGGTAAAGTTGTGGTCGGTGGTGATGGTCAGGTGACCTTGGGCAATACCGTTATGAAAGGTAATGCCACCAAAGTAAGAAAAATATATGGTGATAAGGTTATAGTTGGATTCGCCGGTGCGACGGCCGATGCGTTCACTCTGCTAGAACGCTTTGAGGCAATGCTGGAGCGCCATAGTGGCCAGCTCAAGCGTGCAGCGGTTGAGCTGGCAAAAGACTGGCGAACCGATCGTGTTTTGCGAAAATTAGAAGCCATGTTGATTGTGGCTGATGCTGAGGCCTCTTTACTGGTATCGGGAACCGGCGATGTAATCGAAACTCAGGATGATCTTATGGCCATTGGCTCGGGCGGCACCTATGCGCAGTCTGCGGCTAGAGCATTGTTCGATAACACAGAATTATCCGCACGAGAGATGGTCGATAAAAGCCTGGAAATCGCAGGTGATATTTGCATCTATACCAATCAGACGCGAACAATTGAAGAACTATAGGCGCAATTTTGAAACTAATAGGAGTCAGCGAGCCGCTGCTCGCTGACTCCAAAATTAACGAAGGTTAAGTTTTATGTCTGAAATGACACCCAGAGAAATCGTACAGGAATTAGATAAACACATCGTTGGTCAAAATGATGCCAAGCGTGCGGTGGCGATAGCACTGCGTAATCGCTGGCGTCGTATGCAGCTGGACGAAAGTTTGAGAAATGAGGTCACGCCAAAAAACATTCTGATGATCGGGCCGACCGGTGTCGGAAAAACCGAAATTGCACGTAGACTGGCGCACCTGGCGAACGCGCCTTTTGTTAAAGTTGAAGCGACCAAGTTCACCGAAATCGGCTATGTTGGCCGCGAAGTTGATACGATAATTCGTGATCTTGTCGATATGTCTGTTAAAACGACTCGTGAGCAGGAAATGAAAAAAGTCCGCCATTTAGCCGAAGAAGCCGCCGAAGAACGGATTTTAGATGCTTTATTGCCGCCAGCACGAAATGAGTTTGGTGAACCTGAAGAAGATGCCGAAAATTCAACCCGTCAAAAATTTAGAGAAAAGCTACGTAACGGTGAACTTGATGACAAAGAGATAGAACTAGAAGTCACCGCCGCACCTGTTGGCGTAGAAATCATGGCACCTCCGGGTATGGAAGAAATGACCTCTCAGTTGCAGGGCATGTTCCAAAATATGGGCAGTGATAAGAAAAAAACCAGCAAGATGCGCATTTCCAAAGCGCGGAAAGCCATTCTTGATGAAGAAGCCGGCAAGTTACTTAAAGACGAAGAGTTAAAGACGCGAGCAGTAGAAAATGCGGAACAAAATGGCATCGTGTTTATTGATGAAATTGATAAAGTGGCTAAACGTGCTGAAAGTGGTGGCGGCGCAGACGTGTCTCGTGAAGGCGTGCAACGCGACCTGTTACCTTTGGTCGAAGGCTGCACGGTGACCACTAAATACGGTATGGTTAAAACTGATCACATACTATTCATTGCGTCCGGCGCATTTCATCTAACCAAACCCAGTGACCTAATCCCCGAGTTGCAAGGGCGTTTACCCATACGGGTAGAATTGTCGGCGTTAAATGCTGAAGATTTCGAACGCATATTAACGGAGCCTGATGCCGCCTTAACCATTCAATATAAAGCGCTGATGAAAACGGAAGGTTTAAATATCGAATTTACCGATGACGGTGTCAAGCAAATTGCTCAATCAGCGTTTGATGTCAATGAAAATGCAGAGAACATTGGTGCGCGTCGTCTGCATACTATTATGGAGCGACTACTGGAAGAAATTTCCTACAGTGCGCCCGATAAATCCGGTCAATCGATTACTATAGATGCAGATTATGTAAATAACAGTTTGGCCGAACTGGTCGAAAATGAAGACTTAAGYCGTTACATATTATAAGCGTTGCGTTGAAGTYATTCGCACATATAAAGTTAAAGCCATAATTAGAGAAARCTATGTCAAAACCAATCAATATAAATTTACACCAGAAAAGCCGAGTTTTAGAAATAGAATACGAAGGCGGTATCATCCATCAGCTACCATGTGAATACTTGCGTGTTTATTCACCGTCAGCAGAAGTAACCGGGCACAGCCCTGGTTCGGAAGTGCTGCAGTTAAATAAAGAAGAAGTRACTATCGATTCAATYGARCCACAAGGTAATTATGCACTGAAATTTATCTATGATGATAAGCACGATTCCGGCCTATATACCTGGGATTACCTTTACGAATTAGGCGATACCTACGAAGCCAAATGGCAGGACTATCTGGACAGATTAAAAGCAGCGGGGCATGAGCGCAGAAAAATCGACTAAATAATGCTATCACTCGCAATGACGAGAACGCTAAAAAACACCATGACAAAAAAAGAAACTCATTTCGGTTATAAAACAGTAARTGAAAAYGCTAARGARGGATTAGTCGCKGGCGTCTTYGATTCTGTCGCCAGTAAATATGACATTATGAATGATGTCATGTCATTTGGTGTGCATCGYATCTGGAAAAAAATTGCCATGCAACACACCGGTTTAAAACCCGGTGGTTCAGCTCTGGATGTGGCGGGGGGTACCGGCGACTTGACGATGCAAATGTCAAAACAAGTAGGGCCAAGCGGTAAGATAATCATTTCAGACATCAATGCTGCCATGCTGGAAGAAGGTCGAAAGCGCCTGCTCGATAAAGGTTACGCCGGCAATATAGATTTTGTTGAAGCCAATGCCGAGGATTTACCTTTTGAAAACAATCAATTTGATTGCATCACCATGGCTTTTGGTCTGAGAAATGTAACGCATCAGGATAAAGCGCTGGCGTCGATGTACCGGGTACTCAAACCCGGTGGTCGCTTACTGATTCTTGAATTTTCAAAGCCGGTTATACCGGGTCTGGATAAAGTTTACGATTTTTATTCTTTTAATATATTGCCAAAGATGGGCAAATTAATTGCGGGCGATGAAGAAAGCTATCGCTATCTTGCGGAGTCTATCCGCATGCACCCAAACCAGGATACGTTAAAGCAGATGATGATTGATACCGGCTTTGAACGTTGTACCTATCATAATATGACAGGCGGTATTGTCGCTTTGCATAAAGGCTTTAAACTTTAAGGAACCGCTGATTAATTAGTGTAGTATTTTATCGATGTTAATTTTTGAAACAGTCATTAATCGCTACCTGGCATTAGATCCTGAGATGCTAGGGAAATTAAAAGCATTTGATGGCAAAGTGATTAAGATAGAATTAACGGTAATTAATAAAACGATATATATGCTTCCCGCTGAGACAGGCATTCAAATTCTTACCGAGTTTGAAGGCGATGTTGATACAGTATTACGCGGTACGCCGTTATCACTTTTTAAAATGGGGCTGGCATCCAATGCCGCCAGCTTACTTCTAAAAGGTGAAGTTGAAATAAGCGGCGATACGCGTTTAGGCCACCAGTTTAAAAATATCTTTAATCAGATGGATATTGACTGGTCAGAACCGCTGGCAGAAATAGTCGGTGATGGACTGGCTTTTCAGTTACAGCAAACAGGTCGAAAGTTGACAGGCTGGAGCCAGCACACGGTTAGTTCTTTTTCTAATAGCGTTAGCGAGTATCTTCAGGAAGAAAGTCGCGATGTGGTTACAGAAACAGAACTGAATATTTTTAATGATGCGGTTGATCAACTTAGAAATGACGTTGATCGATTGCAGCAAAAAATTCAATCACTATCAGCTAAGTAAAAATGCCTATATTATCACCCGGTCAATTTATCAGAATGTTATACATCAACTGGGTGCTGATGAAACATGGGCTGGATGATATTGTATTCACCACACACCTGTTTCGCCCCTTTCGATTTCTCATCTATCTTTTCCCATGGAACTGGTTTCGTCGAAAACGTAAACCCCGTGCTCAGCGTATGCGAGAAGCGCTGGAAGATCTCGGCCCTATCTTTATCAAATTTGGTCAAATGCTTTCGACCCGACGAGATTTACTGGCAGATGATATTGCCGATGAGCTTGAGCAATTACAGGATGCAGTACCGGCTTTTCCCGGCGTGCAGGCCAAATCAATTATTGAAAAAGCTTTTGGTGAAAGTGTAGAGGAATTATTTGAGTCATTTGATGAACAGCCCTTAGCGTCGGCATCAGTCGCACAGGTTCACGTTGCGGTACTTAAAACCGGTGAAAATGTTGTCGTCAAAGTGCTTCGCCCAGACATACTGCCGGTTATAAAACGCGATCTATCCTTGTTGTATATCATTGCAGAGTTAGCTGCAAAATACTCCTCACAGTTGCGTCGCTTGCGCCCGGTTGAAGTCATCGCCGAATATGAAAAAACCATTCTTGATGAGCTTGATCTGTTACGTGAGGCGGCAAATGCCAGTCAGTTGCGTCGTAATTTCGAAGGTTCAAACGATTTATACGTGCCAGAGATACATTGGGATTTCGTGCGTAAAAATGTACTGGTTATGGAAAGAATTTACGGTACGCCCATTCGTGACATAGCCGCCTTAAAAGAGCAAGGCACCGACATGGAGCGTCTGGCAGCTCTGGGTGTCGAGATATTTTTTACTCAGGTGTTCTCGCATAATTTTTTCCACGCCGACATGCACCCGGGCAATATTTTTGTTGATATTGAAAACCCAAAGTTACCTAAATATATCGCGGTAGATTTCGGCATTATGGGCACGCTAAGCCAGACAGACAAACGTTATCTGGCAGAAAATTTTCTGGCATTTTTTCAGCGGGATTATTACAAGGTTGCCAAGTTACATGTGGAGTCCGGTTGGGTGCCATCGCATACGCGAGTGGATGAGTTTGAATCAGCCATCCGCAGTGTGTGTGAGCCTATATTTGAGAAACCGTTAAAAGAGATTTCATTCGGACAGTTGTTGTTACGTTTGTTTCAAACCGCGCGTCGCTTTAATATGGAAGTGCAGCCGCAGCTGGTTCTGCTACAAAAAACTTTATTGAATATCGAAGGTTTGGGTCGCCAGCTTTATCCCGACCTTGATTTATGGAAAACTGCCAAACCATTTTTAGAACAATGGATGGAAGAGCAGGTCGGCCCGCGCGCACTGTTTAGAAACCTGAAAGATGACCTGCCGTATCTGATCGAAAAGATGCCGGAAATGCCGGGGCTAATTTACAAAAGTTTGAAAGCGTATGCCGATGGTGAGTATCACCTAAAACAAATAGACGAAATACAAAAAATTCGTGATGAATTAAGCCACAATCATCAACGGACATTAATTGTCATCACCGGCTCCAGTATGTTAATTGCGGCATCAGTTATTTACGCGGTAATCGATGCCGAACTTGTAATGGGTGCCCCGATATTGTCATGGGTTTCGGCAGGGACAGGCCTCCTTTTTATCCTTTATGGTCTTAAAAAATAGCATTAAATAGAAAACAAATATGAAGAGATGGATTTATTTATTTGTCGTTGGTTTTTTATTGTTCAATAAAAATGTATATGCGGTCGATCCAGATCTGAATTGGAAAACAATTGAAAGTGAACACCTCTATGTGCATTATGCCGAAGCTAATAAAGCAATAGCTGAACGGGCGTTGGTGATAGCTGAAAAAGCACATTTTCGACTGAGCAAAGAACTGAATTGGTATCCACTAGAAAAAACCCACCTTGTACTCAGTGATGAAACTGACCAGCCTAATGGGTTTGCTTCTCCCATCTTTTTTAATCATACCGTCATATTTTTAGCGCCACCGACCAGCGTCAATACTTTAGAAGATTTTGATGACTGGATGACTACCTTGATCGTGCATGAGTATACGCATGTCATACATTTAGATAAAAGCGCGGGATCGCCTGAGACCTTAAAAAATTATTTTGGCCGTCTATTGTTTTTATTTCCCAACTTGTTTCAGCCTGCGTGGGTAATCGAAGGTCTGGCAACACATAAAGAAACGGATGAAGTACGCGGTGTCGGTCGTGGTCAGAGTGCGATGTTCGCCTCGATGATGCGAGAAGAAGTCGCTAAGGGCTTGCAGCCTATTTCACATGTTAACTTGCCGGCGGCAACCTGGCCCGCAGGCACCACGCGCTATCTCTATGGCGTCTACTTTATGAAATTTATTTCAGAAGTTTATGGCGAAGATAATTTGCAACGATGGATAGAAAAATATAGCAATAATCTTTTTCCCTTTTTTATCAATACGAATGCAAAAAAAGCACTGGGTAAAAACTTAACGCCATTATGGAGCGAGTACCAACAGTGGCTTAGAGAAAAATTTCAGCCGCAAATCGAAGACATAACAGCTAAAGGAATCATAGCGGGTAAACAATTTTCGAAAGAAGCATATAGGACGAGTTCGGTACAGTCGATAGCAACAGCAAAAGGCGAAGAAGTTTATTATGTGGAAAGCGGGGGTCATAAACGATCGCATTTGATGCACGTTGATACTGAAGGTAATAGAAAATTTCTGCTTGATTTAAATAATACTGCGGGATTAGATTTGCATTCAAAAGCGGGTCTTTTGTTAACTCAAAATGAGTTCTGTAACTATTTCACCATCTACAGTGATATTTATCGCTATGATATGAAGAGCAACAAATTGCAACGATTAACCGAGTGTGGTCGTTTTCTTTCTGCACGATGGTCTTCAGATGGTGAGCAGATTATTGCGGTGCATCACGATGCGGGCAAATTTGAATTACAACGGTTAGATGAAAAAGCAGAGTTTAAAGAAAGTTTATGGCAAGCAAAAGATAATGAAATTCTAGGTCAAATTGATGTGTCGCCAGATGGCCTCTCAGTGGTTGCTTCATTATGGCGAAAAGGAGACGGCTGGAATATAGAGCGTTTTAATCTTGCAAACAAACGCTGGACAAAGTTAACACGAGGCACAAATATTGCAGCAAATCCACAGTACACCGTAGACGGCAATGTTTTATTTAGCATGGAAGTGAATGACGTTTATAATCTTCATCTATACAAAACCGATAGCGGAAACGTTACACAATTGACCAATCTTATTGGTGGCGCATTTCAATCCAGTCAGGCAACAGTCGATGGCCCCATTTATTATGCAGGATACAGCGCTGAAGGCTTTGCCATATATAAGTTAGAGTTGGATGACGAATTGGTCAATAAAGATAAAAACTTAATTGATATCGTCGGCATGCTTGATGATGCAATGACTATAGAACCGTTTACTCTAACGGAAGATTATTTGCAGATTATGGATTACACCATTACGCCCCATAAGCCGAGAGATTATCAGGCCTGGTCTAGCTTGCGTCCGCGTTGGTGGTTTCCAACCTTTCAATTTAGTGATCAGCGGTCACAGCTAGGGGTGTCGACAGCGGGTTCGGATGCATTGTCTATTCATAATTATTTTGTAGCGGCCAGTTATGATTCTAAATTAAAAAAGCCCGCGGCTAATTTTAGCTACTCTTATGCAAGTCGTTATTTCTTGTCGTATACACGGCTGAATGAAATCTTTCTTGATGTCGATGGAAGTCTTAACAGTGTCTCTAGTCGTGATGTCGTTAATGCTATGTTTGYSTTGYATGATCGCAAGATACAAAACCAGTCRGATTTTTTATTCAGCGTTATCTATGAYAAAACWGCAAACAATGAATTGATAAATGGTGTAATAAACATAGGTGATTTCGAAGACCATCTTTTAGGCTTTGCATGGTTATATAATTCAGCCGATTTCAATCCACTGTCGATTAGTTTGAATGATGGTATGAATGTACGACTGGTCGTTGAGGATAGTGATTTGTTAGATTCAGACTTTAGTGGACAGATCTACACACTTGATTGGCAGCAATATATTCGAACTGGTAGAGAGAGTACGTTAGCCCTGCGTTTTGTGCAGGGCTGGGGTAGCGATCAGCCTCGTCCGTTCCGATTAGGTGGTGAAGGTGTAAGCCAGGATACCTTAGCAATATTATTAAATGGCATAAGCCGCGAAGGTGTTTTTGATCGACGCAGGTACGCTCTGCGTGGTTATAAAGAAGGGTTGCCGCAATTGACTGGTCGCCGAGCACAGCTTTTATCGGCCGAGTGGCGTGTCCCGTTTCAACGTTTAGAAAGAGGGGTGATGACACCCCCCGTTGGCATCATGCAGTGNTTTGGTGGCGTTTTTATTGAAACAGGTAGCGTGTATAGAGACTCGCCTGATACCTATTATTCCAGTGCGGGTATCGAGATCACCGCTGATATAAATGTATTCTACAACTTGTTGCTGCGAACCCGGGTCRGTTATGCGCATGGATTTGACAGCGATATTGGTGAGGATCGTTTATATCTCAAGGTTGGCAGCCGTTTTTGATTGCTCTATTGTGGAGCGACACAGTAGAATGGCGTTGCCTTAATTTTTAATTACACAACGGTTAGTTGAGTTATTCCATGTCAGACCAGCTCGTACCAGAATCAACGCAAAGCGGCTTTCACGAAGTAGTGAATCAAGCCGCTGAAGCGGATATCTCACATATCCTGAATGAGTTAAATGATGCTCAACGAAAAGCGGTAACCGCACAACCTGAGCACATGCTGATTCTTGCCGGTGCCGGTAGTGGAAAAACACGCGTCCTTGTACACCGCATCGCCTGGTTGAGTCAGGTTGAAGGTATTTCTCCTTACAATATATTTGCTGTTACATTTACCAATAAAGCGGCTGCAGAAATGCGCAGTCGTGTTGAAAAGTTACAGGGGATGCCGGTAGCGGGAATGTGGGTGGGTACTTTCCACGGACTGGCGCACCGATTATTGCGTAATCATTGGAAAGAAGCTGGTTTACCGCAGAGTTTTCAAATTCTCGATTCCGACGATCAGTATCGTATGATTCGTCGAATATTAAAAACACTGGAGCTGGATGAGTCCAAATGGCCGCCCAAACAGGCTCAGGGGTTTATTAATGCACGAAAAGATGAAGGCAAGCGGCCAGCACATATTGATACCACAAGAAATCCGATTTATGAACAACAGGTTAGAATTTACCTGGCTTATGAAGTGGCTTGTAAGCGAGCGGGCGTAATCGATTTTGCAGAATTATTATTACGCACCCTGGAGCTCGTCCGCGATAACGAATCATTGCAATTGCATTATCAAAAACGTTTTCAGCATATTCTGGTTGATGAATTTCAAGATACTAATACCATTCAGTATGCCTTGATACAATTGTTCGCAGGAAAGTCCAATAAAGTTTTTATTGTCGGTGACGATGACCAGGCTATTTATGGCTGGCGTGGTGCTCGCGTAGAAAATATACAGCGCTTCCAGCAAGATTTTCCTAGTGCAGAAGTCATCAAGCTGGAACAAAACTATCGCTCGACCACCACCATTCTTGCCGCAGCCAATGCATTGATTGAAAATAATGCTGATCGCATGGGTAAAAAATTATGGAGTGGCGGTGAAGATGGCGAGCAAATTATTTTTTACAACGCCTATGACGAACGTGATGAAGCACACTTTGTACTTGATAAAATAAAACAGTTTGTCAGTGCCGGCAATGTGCGCGCTGATGTTGCGATACTTTATCGCTCCAATGCGCAGTCAAGGGTATTTGAGGAACGTTTTGTCAGTGAAGCTATTCCGTATCGTGTTTATGGCGGTATGCGTTTTTTTGAACGGGCTGAAATTAGAAATGCACTGGCCTATTTGCGGCTGATGGACAATTCAAATGATGACGCTTCATTCGAACGCGTCATAAATACCCCAACACGAGGTATAGGCGAACGCAGCGTTGAAAAAATACGCGAAGTAGCAAAACAACAAGACTGCACAATGTGGTTAGCCGCCAAAACTATTATAGAAGATAATGGCTTGCCGGCACGCGCGGCCAATGCGGTGCAGGGTTTTATCGATTTGATAGAGGGTTTGGCAGCGGATACCAGTGAGATGCAATTGTACGAACAGGTTGACCAGGTTGTACATAATGTTGGCTTAATTGAATATTACGAAAAAGAAAAAAGTGAAAAAGCGCAAGCACGTGTTGAAAATATCGAGGAACTGATTACCGCTGCTCGCAGTTTTGATTATGACCAGTCAGAACTTGAAATACCGATGAACGAGTTAACTGCCTTTCTCACACATGCAGCGCTGGAAGCAGGCGAAGGTCAGGCAGCAGAATGGGATGACTGTGTGCAATTAATGACCATGCACAGTGCCAAAGGTTTAGAGTTTCCTTTAGTTTTTATTGTCGGTATGGAAGAAGGCTTGTTCCCGAGTCAGCGTTCTTTGGAGGAGGAAGGCAAACTCGAAGAAGAGCGCCGTCTTTGTTATGTGGGTATTACCCGAGCGCGCGAACAACTGGTTGTCAGCTGCGCCGAACATCGGCGTTTATACGGGCAAGATATGTATCCTTCACCCTCACGATTTATTAGTGAGATACCGGATCATCTTGTTAGTGAAGTCAGAGGCAAACATAATACAAGTCATGCTGTATCCGCGCCGCAATATAAAGCCTCCTCATACAAATCAACAGAAACCGTAAATGGAATATATATCGGCCAATGTGTGATACATAAAAAGTTCGGCGAAGGCATGGTGACTAATTTAGAGGGCAGTGGCAGCCATGCACGGGTACAGGTTAATTTTGAATACGAAGGCAGTAAGTGGCTGGTGATGGCCTATGCTAATTTATCACCTGCTTAAAGATAGTTAAATAATATTAACTATAGAGGCACAGAGAAAAGGTATAGGGTTTGGTTGCGTCACACACGCAGATAAATAAATTCCTGTGTACGCTGTGTCTCAGTGGTTTAATTTTTAGTTTAAAGGTATCAATATGAAACGTCGAGATTTTATAAAAAAAGCCAGTGTAGGTGCTGTTGTCACTTCAAGTGTTGCCGCTCCCGCAATTGTTAGCGCTGACACAAAAATAAAATGGAAGATGGTCACCACCTGGCCGAAAAATTTCCCTGTATTAGGCACCGGTGCAAATCAATTAGCAAAATTGATAACCGAGATGACTGACAGTCGGATCAAAGTGAAAGTATACGGTGCCGGTGAATTTGTGCCAGCATTTGAAGTTTTTGATGCGGTTTCTCGTGGGACAGCTCAAATGGGGCACGGCTCAGCGTATTACTGGAAAGGAAAAATCGAAGAGGCACAATTCTTTTCGACCGTGCCGTTTGGTATGAACGCGCAGGAGATGACCTCATGGCTGTATTACGGTGGTGGCATGGAGTTATGGCGAGAAACGTATGAGCCATTTGGTATTGTGCCAATGGCAGCCGGTAATACCACGGTGCAGATGGCAGGCTGGTTTAATAAAGAAATAAACAGTACAAAAGATCTTAAAGGATTAAAAATGCGTATCCCAGGACTGGGTGGCGAAGTATTAAAACGAGCAGGTGGTACACCGGTGAATCTTCCTGGTGGAGAGTTATTTACTTCGTTAAAAAGTGGCGCTATTGATGCCACTGAGTGGGTCGGTCCTTATAATGACATGGCTTTCGGATTACATAAAGCAGCAAAATATTATTACTATCCAGGTTGGCATGAGCCGGGTACGACCTTAGAAGCCATCATAAATAAAAAAGCGTATGAAGCACTGCCTAACGATTTAAAAGCCATCGTTGATAATGCATGTAAAGTAGTTAATCAAAATATGATGCTGGAATACACCGCGAAAAATAATACGGCATTAGATACACTGGTTAATAAACATAAAGTAGATGTGCGTAAGTTACCAGATGATGTTTTGGCGAAATTAAAAGAGCTGTCTAATGATGTTGTCGCTGAACTGGCAACTAAAAATAAAGCCGCACAAAAAATATACGATTCTTATAATAAGTTTTATACACAGGTTTCAGCCTGGCATGAAATATCTGAAAAAATATATTTTAATATTCGATAAATAGACTCATGGTAATTGATTCTCCCTGTGTTAGAAACTGTTGCCTGGATGAACAGGATGTTTGTCTGGGTTGTGGACGAACAATAGAAGAAATTATTCGCTGGGGCGATGCCAGTGATAATCAGAAAAAAAAGATTCTGACGGATTCAAAAAAAAGGACTGAGAAAAGAAAGAGGCACCAAGAATAGGTGCCCTTAAATATTTATTTCAACACCTGAAATAGCGTCTTCGTTTGAACTAAATTCTGGCGTACACAGTATTAGACGTTCGTGGTCAATAGATTTTTCATTAACAAGGTAGTTTTTAATATCTATCTGCCTTTTCTTAGCTAGCTGGTCAAGCACGCTGATTTTATTATCAGATAATTTTAGCTCAGAATTAAGTTTTTCTTTTGCTATTTTAGAATCAGGAAACAGCGCATCATGATCTTTATTGTTGGTTATGCCGCAAAGTGTCAGGCGTACCTGTGGTTTTTCAGTTAGAAGCTTAGTGAGTGAGAGAAGCTCATCTTTGTTTTTGTCAGTCAGTTTTGAAGAGCCAGCTTTAAATATAATGGGGTCAAAATGGAGTGCTGTCGCAATATCAAATAAGACATTACCACCCGCGTAAATTAAACCATAAGGCGTATAAAAGGTAATAAGGGTGACTGTGGTTGCTTTAGTCGTGGCTTTGATAATGGCGCTCATCGGATTAAAGTCTGGGTTGTTAATGTCACCGGTGATCGGGATGTCGAGATGAATGCTATCGTCCTTGTCGCGTAACAGGACTAGTGACTGGTTTATCGGCATGCCGAAAAGATCATCTAACGCTTTAGCATCTTTGTTACTTAAAGCTTTTAGATTGAAGTGATAGAGTGATAGTGCAATATTACTGTCCAGAATKCCGTCMGTTGCTCGCAGCGTAATATCGGCATCAAGTTGCCCRCTTTTTATGATGTGACCGATAGCCTTATGTGCTATGGGCGAGGCTGCGCGCAAATCAAATCCTTTTATTTTTCCATCAGCATTTATAGATACTTTTTTAGCAAACGGTCTGAAAGTGCCCTCAAGGTCGATGGTGCTATGACGGGTGGTTTTTGCGAACAGYTTGAACAGGCTGTCCGTGTCAGGTTTTTCGGCATTGAGTTTGCTCAGCTCAAAAGACAGTTTGTCCAGGCCTGCTTCCGTCGCCGGACTTGTGCTGTTATCTGTAAATAGATTTTTATTTTCAGTGGAAAGAGTTAATTTATTTAAAGAGAGCTGTAAGGTACTGTCTTTCTCTTGTTTGATTTGAGCCGTGTTTTGGGATGTGTTTTCAGCTTTCTGGGTTTCCTGTCGGCTCTTGGGTGTTGACCATTTGTCATGTTCCCATTGACCGTTTTTATTGATTGAAAGATTGCTCTTTATGCCATTCATGGCAATGCTATCAATAGCCATTTTATCTTTCGAATATTTAATGTCGTTGATTAATAACGAACTGAATGAGACAGTGGCATCGGTTTCTTTTTTACCACGCTGTAAGGCTGCCAGTTTTTCGATAGAGAATTCACCTAGTTTTATATTGTTAAAATCTGAAACAACAAGCTGGTTTAAGGTTAGTGATTTGATTGTTAATAAATCGCGCTCTAGAGAATGATTGCGTATTTTAGGCTGTAATAGTTTTACGTCGCCTGATGTTTGTAATATGTTATTGAACTTAATGGCGCCATTCCATTTTAGTGTTTGTGCGGTAAAACAATAATACTGGGTGGTGTTTTTTTCCAGATGGCAGAAATCAGGATCGTTAATGGTTATATTTTTGGTCGATAAAGTGAAAGGTTTTGATTTTTCTATATTAACGGGTGGCTGAGTGGTTGCTGTATCAGGGACGTTAGAAATGGGTATCCATAGTTGGTGCTCCCAATTTTCTTTATCATCCTTAACCAGGTACAGGCCGGGGCTATTAAGTAGGATGTCGCCCAGACTTAAAGTATTAAGGTCAGTGAAATTAATATCTTTAATTGATAATTGTTTAAATCTTACTGTATCACTATGTTGTGGGTCRTCACGCTCTAGCGCTGAAAGGTMATTCATATCCATTTCAGATATATGAATATTATTTAAKCCGKTGATGGTTACRTTATTTAGKGTATTAGMTTTAGATGCGAGTAATACTTTATTGAGTTTATTRTCACGKAYGRTAAGACCATTAAGAGTGAAATTGCCARTAGACGATAAAGMWAAATCACCGGATTCAATGAGTGTGTTATCTACGTCATAACGAATGYTACCTTTCCATRCCATTTTTTGCAGACTGACGCAGTAATCAAATTGACCTGATTCTTTTGTCGCCTGTTGCACAGGTGTGTCGTGTTGCAGATAACAAATATTAAGATCTTTTAATAAGATAGAACCTAACGCGGCTGACCAATGTGATTCATCAGGATCTGCATCGGTGCTTTCGTTATTTTGATTATTAGTTTTTGGGTCTTGCCCTAAAGGAAGGTTAATTCCGCTTACAATAATGGCATCGCTGTATTTTTCAACATTGAAGTTAATTTTATCGAAAACAACTTCAGTCACCTCAATCGTTTTATTTGACAAGGGCGTCCAGCGCCAATGTATATCGATCAGACCAATATCAAAAACAGTGCGGGCATCTCGACTGCCTTTTGCGTTGATTAGTGAAACGGTTCCGTTAAATAAACCAATTTTTACATCTTCAATAGACGAGTCTATGTTTTGTTGTTTTAGCCAATGGTTGACACTGTATATTATGGTAGGCGTGAGTATCAAACGAATGATGATTAATAACAGAAGCATGCTGCCCAGTGCAACCATGGCACGRGCTTTCCACGGGCTGTTAAGTGAAAATGTTTTAAAGCGTTCAAGTGCTGACGAAGTGTTTTGGTTAGGCATCGTTTTAATATGAGAGCTAGGGGCCTGTCCGAGAATAGAAAGTCTACTGCGGAAAAGCTGAATTTAACCCTATTTTCCCATCCTTTTCGTTAAATAGTGGAACTATTAGCCTCAAATGATGAAAAAATAGGGTCAAATCAGCTTCCCCTCGCTACGACTTCTATTCTCAGACAAGCTCCTAGCGGTTTTTTGTTGATGTGCGTAACATTTGTAAAATATTATATTGCATATCTTTGTTGAGTAAACGCCTTGCTTGCCGACCTTTAGTAATAGCAGTTTCTGTTATTTCTAAATCTTTAGCGGTGTTTATTTTAACGTACTCCAGCTCGATTAATGAGCCGATAAAGTTGGCGATTAACTTTTTGTCGAAAAAATCAGGTGAATTGATTTCATACATTAGCGACAGGCGTTGTGCCATGAGATAACAAAGTTCTTCGAGCCGCCCTTGCGAAAGGGTATTTGAACCGTGTTCGGCTAACAAAGCAAATATCATATAGTACAGCCCTAACACGGGTGAGATGACTTGCGCTAAAGTAGAAAATTGAACGTGTTGCTCTGTGCCTATGGCCGGTCTTGAATATAATTTTGTATCTTCATGATAGGTGAGTAATTGTGCTTCACACAACTGTATCAAAAGCTTTTCGATGATGKTTTCAATCTCGACAGACTGCCAGGGTAAGAAAAATTCTGATTTTAAAAAAGRGTATGCAATCTTAATATAGTCAGTAACGGCTTCTTTATTTAGTGAAGACATATTAGTGAAGCAGCTGCCGATAAGAGAAGGTAAAACAAATAAATGCAGGATATTATTTCTGTAATAGGTCAATAATATTGCATGTGCATTATCGAGAAAAATAAAGTCGCCCATYTCGTGYTTTCGACGMTGYRCGAGACCTAACGCTTCAGCGTGACTAATTTGTTTCTCAGCAYTATGYTTGGTTACAGTAATAAAACTTGAATAGTTAAGTTGTTCGATTAGCGTGGTATAAAAAGTTAAAGTTTGTTTTAATTCGCCTTCATCCATGGTTTGATTTGGCGAGGCAAGTAAAGCGGTTGCAATGAGCGTGACCGCATTGACATCACAACATTCATTGATGTGTTGCATAACTTTYTGTGAAGTTTGATTGACGACAGTGCGWAGCCACTCTGGACGATGTTTGTCATCATAGGGTTGTTGTCGCCAGCCAGAAGAATGCTGGTCTAATAAATCATTCAGTAGAACGGCCTGACCAAAGTTAGTGGTAACGCGACCATAAAAACCACGGATGCCAAGAAACGAGCGTATCGAGCCAAGCAGGGTTTCGGATTTCTTATCATCACCGGTCAATTCAGCAAGATAGGCTTTGCCTTCAACCATCTTTTCGTAACCAATGTATACCGGGATAAAGGCAATCGGTCTTTTCTGATATTTTAAAAATGCACGGATGGTCATGGCGAGCATACCGGGTTTCGGTTGTAACAGGCGGCCYGTTCGACTGCGTCCRCCTTCGATAAAGTATTCAATCGGCATACWGGTGGAAAGCTGYGAGGCAAGGTATTCAAACATGACCGTCGAATACAGTTCATTGTYTTTAAARCTCCGTCGAATAAAGAAAGCGCCGCCTTTTCTCAACACAGGGCCTATTACTGGCATGTTTAAATTTTTGCCTGCTGCAATATAAGGAATGGCCAATCCCTCGTGATGTATGACATAGGAAAGCAGTAAATAATCAATATGGCTGCGATGGCAAGGAACGTATACCAGCTCATGACTGAGAGCCAGCCGTTTAACTTGCTCGCTAAAGTGAATGTCAATGCCGGAATAAAATTTATTCCAGAAGGCGGTCAGGATGCGCTGCAGGATTTGAATGGTGATGTAACTGCGATCAGCAACAATTTCATTGAGGTAGTTATTGGCTATTTTTGTGGCTTTATACGGTGAGATATTGTCTTTTTTGCTCCGGTTAAAAATGGCTGTTGAGATAGCCGTGTTTTTAAGCAGGGTGCGCACCAAAGTGCGACGATGCGATATATCGGGGCCGAGTGTGGCGGTTTTAATTTCTACCAGTCTCTTTGATAAGGCTATTTGTAAYTGATCAACACAATTATCTTCTTCGGCTGTGTTAAGAATCAGTTCACGAAAGGAAATGGCMGGTGAAAATTGTAGCAGCGTATTCTTGCCATTAAAGAGTATAGTGAAAAAACGTCGAGTGCGGCCAGCCAGTCCCCAGGTTTCTGAAAACAATACACGCAACCAGTGCTTTTGTTTAAGTACCGGGCGGCCCCAGAAGATGACCACGGGAATAAAATGAATGTCCAGGTCCGGGTTTTCAATCAAGACCTGATGCATGTCACTTAACATGACCGAGCGTTTCGTCTCTTGTTGTAACCAGGCTTTGAGTGGTTGAGCGGGTGCTAYCGTATAAACACTGTGKCGTTTTTTTAGTTGCTGGTGTTGAATYCGTGATAAWGGACGYTTTAACTGCAGCTTTKTACACTCTTGTTCTAATACTAATAGATCTGACCAGGCGCGTGATTCAAGGACATAGACCGTCTTGTTACTACTGCTGTTATTGTGAGGGTCACTGGAGAGTGTGACATCGGTTTTTATCCATAGGTACAGGAGTTTCTGAGCAAAAAAAGTTAGCGKTGAGGTCAGGTTCATACAAATGGGTGGAGCAATGCCATYTCCAGGYTAATTATTATMATGATNAAGGRTTATCARCTGCTATCTTGCCGTAATTCTGGTTTAGTTTGAAATATTATTWCAYATTAAGATGAWGTCCTATTTATAACTGTCACAAATTTTTACGTTRCTGCGYGTTWATTRRCCAAYRCTKSWTATATGTATTRATAACAATWAGTTAGCARTARAYGARGAAGTKTTTMTGTMATCAGGRWCNCTATRGGTGTCGARGATRYTTACAGTTWYRTYAAARAGTGGTYGTAAAMAGCYAAAAKCAATAAGKARYTMTTAGGTAACYRCCTGTTTTATAWRAGYRTTTRTYMWYWYKKSWTKRGRSYTGCAGTATATATTTGCTAAACAAGTAAGTTTGATTGCGTAGAAGTACAACCTTAAATCTGCGTATTTTTGAAATTAAGRTATTWAAATAACAAGGAAARAGATAAAAAAATGAAYTTAAACAAGAAGATACAGACTGTATTCGGTGCGTTGCTGGTGACTGCAGTAATGGACGTGTCAGCTATTCCTATTACAGGTGATATTGGAATGGGCGGTGCATATCAGGCTGTTGATACTAGCTGGAATGCAACAACGAATGGTCTGGCAACGGGTATTGCCTTCACGCCTGAGTTGTTCATAGTAAACAGCACAACAGGTATTTTTGCGACAGAAGTGAGCAGCCAAATAGGTACGATTAGCAGTTKTCAGTTTGCTCCTGGTCTTGGCATAAGTGATGGCATGGGTGGCGTAACGGCTGTGAGTTTAATTGCTGACTTCTGGACAATTGATGGCTTTAGCTTCGAATTGGCATCGGTTAYAAATCTGGCCGCACCGAGTTCTGCTTTCCTTAATCTTCARGGTACGGGTACCATCAGTCATGTTGGCTATGATGACACTATGGGTACCTGGTCGTTCACTGGTAACAGCGCAGGCAGTACCTTTAGCTGGTCTGCAGGTTCAAGTGTCGCGGTTCCCGAGCCTGGAATGCTGGCACTGATGGGTATGGGAATAGGCCTTATCGGTTTCGTTGCCGGCCGTAGAAGATAGCAGTGTCAGTGATGACATGCTGAGATATCAAGAATTTAAAAATAAGTTATAGTTATTAGGAGTATGAGAATGGGTAAATTTRTAAAAGCAATCGTATTATTTGCGATAGTGATTGGTTTTAATGCAGGTACTGCGTACGCAGCACTGATAACAGGTGGCATGGGTATTACAGGTAATTATAACGCTGATGCGACGACACTGACATTGAACAGTGCAACCGGTGCTATTGGTTCAGATGACATCGGTGGTACCGTTGGATTCCCTACACTGGGTAGTATAATCGATGGCGTTATTGATTATGCAGCTTTTACTGGCCACGMTAATCTTCTGGAAATYGGTGGCTGGACCTTAGGTTTAAGTACGTTGGACATTGACAATCCAGATGTTAATTTACTGCACTTAAGCGGTACAGGTGTTTTGTCTGGTAACGGGTTTGATGCGACTGATGTAACCTGGACATTTTCAGCACAGAGTGCTGCAAGTTACTCACTGGCTGTTACAGYTGTTCCTGTTCCTGCCGCAGTATGGTTATTCGGTTCTGGCCTGTTGGGTTTAGTTGGAATTGCACGTAGAAAAGCTTAATAGAAACGCGCTATAGCTTTTATACTAGCCCCGCTACGCGGGGCTTTTTTATTGCCTGTCTTAAAAGCGATTGTCTGTTGCTGCAATTAATAGAGGCGTCCACTATAGATTAATAGTGTGTTAACAGAGCTGGCGTAAGATACCACTGTAGCTGATACCGGGAAGTAGCCCGCGCTATGCAAAGTATGGCGCTGTTTTGAAAATGTACCAAATTCCTGTTTTCATCACCGGCAATGAGGTGTGACGTCAGTTTGTCCAGATGTGGCAGGTGTCCGATATAAAGAGCGGAGTCAGTATCTAAAAATTGGCTGGTAATCGATATCTCACTATTGGGTGACAAATAATCGACCGCTGACAGGGTGGTGAGATGTAGTTCGTCAGCAACTATTTTAGCGGTTTGTGAGGCGCGTAATTTTCTGCTGTGGAAAATTTTAGAAATCGTTACTTGTTGTTTGTAAAGTTGTGCCGCCACAAGACGGGTTTGTTCAATACCAGGCACTGAAAGTGGGCGCTCAGGGTTYTCTGTTTTATCAACAGCCAGCCCATGCTGCATGAAATACAATCTGTTTATCGTCATACTCAACCCCTGCATTACATTCTACCTTTCCTTTTACTCGGGCGGTTTGTTGCTTTTAAGTTATTTGTGAGGGTAACCAGGTAGCGAGTTCGGGCCAGTAGGCAATCATTGCCAAGACTAACAGCTGTATGACRATAAAAGGCATCACACCCCGATAAATTTGWGTGGTTTTTATTTCCTTWGGYGCAACACCCCGTAGATAAAACAATGCAAAACCAAAAGGCGGCGTGAGGAAAGAGGTCTGTAAATTAATGGCAATTAAAATGCCCAGCCAGATCGGGTCGATGCCCATAATCAGCAGTATCGGTCCGACGATGGGAACGATGACAAAAGTAATTTCAATGAAGTCGAGAACAAACCCCAGTAAAAACATCACTAACATGACAACAAGCAGCGCATGGTATTTGCCACCACTAAGATCRCCGAGTAATGTTTGAATCAATTCATCGCCTTCAAACCCACGAAAGACTAATGAAAACAGTGCCGCGCCGATTAAAATCATAAACACCATGCAACTGACGCGTGTGGTGCTACGAACCACTTCCTGTAAGGTTTTGAGCGTCAGCATGTTTTTGACTTTTGCTAGTAACATGGCGCCGACAGCGCCGATTGATGCYGCTTCGGTCGGYGTTGCTAAACCAGCAATAATYGAACCGAGTACRGWAAAGATTAAAAACAGGGGYGGAATTAARCTTTTGATTACATCATGCAGTAAATGGCGATCATATTTGGTGCCGTTGACATTAGTAGAARGCATGGCGTCTTTATTGAAAARGGCAACACCAGCGATATAAATAATATATAAGGTGACTAACATCAAGCCCGGTATTAATGCGCCAACAAATAAATCACTGACAGAAATGGTTTCAGGCGAAAAGATACCCATGTCCAGTTGTGCCTGTTGGTAGGCATTGGACAATACGTCGCCYAGTAAAACTAAAACGATAGAAGGTGGAATAATTTGTCCTAAGGTACCAGACGCACAGATTAACCCCGTTGATATTTYTGGGTCATAGCCACTTTTTAACATGGTCGGCAATGACAGTAATCCCATAGTAACCACGGTTGCGCCAACGATACCAGTACTCGCAGCAAGCAACATGCCAACCAGTACAACAGAGATGCCGAGACCACCGCGTAAGTTTCCGAACAGGCGTGACATAGTCGTTAATAAGTCATCCGCAATTTTTGATCGTTCCAGCATAACGCCCATAAAAACGAACAGTGGCACAGCGATTAAAATTTGATTAGAAATAATGCCGTAAAGGCGATTGGGTAAAGCTTCTATAAAGGCAGGGTCAAAGGTTCCAGTCATTTCGCCAATAACAGTAAAGATTAAGGCGGTGCCAGCGAGTGTAAAAGCAACGGGATAACCGATAAGTAAAAAAACAAAAACAGCAGCAAAAAGGTAGAGCGACATGTATTCCATTATTGGCCGCTACCTTTGCTGCTATCCGTGCCTAGTATGACTTTAATATTTCGTGCTATCTGTGTTAGTGCTTGTAAGCTCAATAGCAGGGTCATCACAAGAATTAAACTTTTTAACAAAAAAACTCCGGGTAGGCCGCCCGCTTCTCGCGAGCTTTCAAGCACTGACCAGCTATTCAGAACATATGACCAACTAACCCAGCTAGTAAATAACATGAATGGAAGTAATAAAAATAATGCGCCGAACAAATCAACCCAGGCTTTTTTTTCTTTAGAAAAAGTCGAATAGAATATATCGACACGTACATGTGCATCCTGTTGTAATGTGTATGCCATACCAATTAGAAAAACACTGGCATGCAGGTAGGTTGTGGTTTCTTGTAACGCGATAGAGCCGCTGTCAAAAACATAACGTAGAACGACGACGAGGAACATGACTAAAACAAGTAATAAACTTAACCAGGAAACAGTGCGACCACTCCAGTCGATAAAAGCTTCAATGTTTACTAATGTTTTATTGAGCATTATGATGATAGTTGTTTGAGAATAATGTCATCTCGACCAGAGGGAGAGATCTTAAACAGCGGCCTCACAGATCTCTCCCTCTGGTCGAGATGACAATAATGGCGTTTTGAAGGCTTCATAATGAAGATTAAAGCCAGTAGTTTTGATAACGACCGCTGTTTTGTATGCGGTCAAATAAAATGGCTTTAAATTCATCTGGATCTTTTGTATGTACTAGTTCACCTTCGCGTGGGAAATGCTTGTCGTATAAACGAGATAGCCAAAATCGTAAAGCGCCGGCGCGTAACATCGCGGGCCAATATTCCTGCTCGTTATCAGTAAGCTTCCGGTGCTGGTTATAGTTTGTTAATAACGCGGTTACTTTTTCTTTATTAAGCGAAGCACTACTGTTGCAGCACCAGTCATTGGTGGCAACGGCTAAATCGTATAATAAAATATCATCGCAGGAATAATAAAAATCGATGATGCCGCTGAAATTATCATTAAACCAAAGCGCGTTGTCACGAAATAAATCGCCATGAATCACACCACGTGGTAACTCGGCATGCCTTTTTTCTTTTTGATAATGTACTTCTTCGTCTAGAGTGGACTGTTCAGCAGCAGTTAGTTTTTGCATAACCTGTTGAGCTGTTTGCTGACACCAGGCAGGGCCACGTGGATTAACCTGCCGCATTTCAAAACTTAAACCGGCGGCGTGCATTTTTCCCATTGCGGTGCCAAGTTGTGCGCAGTGATCAACGGTGGTTTCAATAATGCTGCCACCATCCAGTCGTTCGACTAAGGCAATAGGTTTGTTTTTAAAATGGCTTAGATAATTGCCCTGTGTGTCAGCAACCGGGTTGGCGCTCGGTACTTTATGATCGGCAAGGTGGTGCATTAGATTAAGGTAGTACTGCATTTCTTCAAAACTGTGATGTTCGAAGATGGTTAAAACATATCGCCCACTACGGGTGTTGACGAAATAATTGGTGTTTTCGATACCATCGCTGATGCCCTGATAACTGTCCAGCTCGCCGACCTGATAGTTGGCGAGAAAGTCCCTAAGTTCATTTTCTTCGATGGTAGTATAAACAGACATAGCGTATCTAAATTTTAATTGGGTATTGAGAATACCATCAGGTAAAAGGATAAAGGTCGAGATTTTACCGTATATCTGCAATTCCTGCTGTCCTGTTAACGCTGTAATGTCATCTCGACCAGCGGGAGAGATCTTATACTCCGGCTTAACAGATCTCTCCCGCTGGTCGAGATGACATGCAATGATTTGCTATCAAATAAACAAGCAACGACGATTGTGAGATAATCTGCGTCCTGCAAAAAACTTAACCCTAGAGTTTCCTTCTGATGGCTGATAAAAAACCACCCTTTGTTCTTATCGATGGCTCTTCGTATCTATTTCGTGCTTTTCACGCTTTGCCGCCGTTGACCAACAGTAAAGGCCAGCCGACCGGTGCTGTGTATGGTGTGATTAATATGCTTAATAAACTGGTCGAAGAATATAAACCAGAAAACATCGCCGTGGTTTTTGATGCCAAAGGTAAAACCTTTCGTAATGATATCTATAAGGAGTACAAAGCGACTCGCCCGCCGATGCCGGATGAATTGCGAAGCCAGATTGCCCCCTTGTACGAACTGGTCGAGGCACTGGGTTACCCGATGATTATCATCCCCGATGTGGAAGCCGATGATGTAATAGGTAGCTACGCTAAAATAGCAACAGAGCAAAAAGTGGACACTTTGATTTCGACTGGCGATAAAGACCTGGCGCAACTGGTTAATCCGCATGTGACACTCATCAATACCATGAATAACCTGGTCATGGATGAAGCTGGCGTAATGAAAAAGTTTGATGTGCCGCCAAACACTATCATCGATTATCTAGCRTTGATGGGYGATACCTCWGAYAATATTCCGGGYATYCCAAAAGTGGGYCCCAAGACYGCAGCAAAATGGCTTAAACAGTACSAAACWCTGGATAATCTGGTYGCRCATGCTGATGAAATTAAGGGCAAGGTTGGYGAGAGTTTTCGCGATAATCTGGATCARTTGCCACTGTCTAAACAGTTAACGACCATCAAATGTGATRTTGAGCTAGAGCAGGGWATAASTGATCTGGCGATGCGYGCGCCCGACATCGATAAACTCAGGCAGATTTATACGGAGCTGGAATTTAAAACCTGGTTATCGAATTTGTCTACTGAAGGTGGCACTTCAGCAGAGGCAGTGAGCAGTAATAAAGYGAGCAATAATAAAACGGATGCGCAATACGACACCGTGCTCGATAAAAAAACCTTTGATAAATGGCTAAAGCGACTGAATAAAGCCARACAGTTTGCATTTGATACCGAGACCACCAGTCTGGATTATATGAAAGCTCGTGTTGTCGGTGTCTCGTTTGCTATCGAAGTCGGGGAAGCGGCTTACGTCCCATTTGCACACGATTATCCAGCGGCACCAGACCAGCTTAGTGAACAGGATGTGCTGGGCGCATTAAAGCCTCTATTAGAAGATGAAAACAAATACAAGATTGGCCAAAACCTGAAATATGATGCCCACGTTTTAGCTAATCATGGTATTAAACTCAAAGGTATCGCTCAGGATTCTATGCTGGAGTCCTACGTTCTTGATTCAACCAAGCGACACAATATGGATGATATGGCGTTACGGTTATTGGGTCACAATACTATTCATTTTGAAGACATCGCTGGCAAAGGCGCTAAGCAGCTCACATTTAATGAAATTGGGTTGGAAGAAGCCGGGCCTTATGCCGCTGAAGATGCCGATATCACCTTGCAAATTCATCAGGTGCTGGCAGCGGCACTGGAAAAAGAGCCTGCGTTAAAAAGTGTTTACGAAGACATCGAGTTGCCCTTATTAAGTATTTTGCTTGGCATTGAATCGAATGGTGTGATGGTCGATGTGGCGATGCTTGAAAAGCAGAGTAAACAGCTGGCTGCGCGCATGAAAGAAATCGAGCAGCAGGTGTATGAAGAGGCAGGTGAGACCTTTAATCTGGCCTCGCCGAAACAGCTGGGTGTTATTCTTTTTGAAAAACTGGAGATACCCGCGAAGAAAAAAACCAAAACCGGGCAGTATTCCACAGCAGAAGATGTTTTGCAGGAATTAGCAGAAGACTATATTTTACCAAAATTAATTCTTGAGCACCGCAGTGTTAGTAAGTTGAAATCAACCTATACGGATAAATTACCCTTGCAGGTTAATGATAGAACCGGGCGTGTACATACTTCTTATAATCAGACGGTGGCGGCGACGGGCCGACTGTCATCAACGGATCCYAATCTGCAAAACATTCCCATTCGCAGTGAGGAAGGYCGTCGAATACGYCAGGCATTTATTGCRCCARAGGGCTATAAATTACTGGCGGCAGATTACTCTCAAGTYGAACTRCGTATCATGGCGCATCTGTCGCAAGATGAAARYTTACTSAAAGCCTTTGCTGATGGTGTTGATGTGCATTGTGCAACGGCAGCCGAAGTRTTTGGAGTGGCAATGGATGARGTTGAAYCCGATCAACGYCGCGCYGCGAAAGCYATTAATTTCGGATTGATTTACGGCATGTCGGCTTTTGGGCTGGCTAAACAGTTGAATATTGGTCGCTATGAAGCRCAAGACTACATCGACACCTATTTTGCGCGTTACCCCGGTGTGCAGGCTTATATGGAAACKACTCGTGAGCAGGCGCGAGCAAAAGGSTATGTTGAAACCGTTTTTGGTCGTCGATTGTATTTGCCAGAAATTAATGCRCGYAACGGACAGCGTMGGCAATATGCCGAACGTACAGCCATTAACGCACCRATGCAGGGAACSGCAGCCGATATTATCAAGCGTGCGATGATCGCTGTGGATAAGGCTTTATCTGCCAGCCRGCTCGACGCAAAAGTCATTATGCAAGTACACGATGAACTGGTYGTTGAAGTGCTGGAAAAAGATGTTGAAGCACTGGCGGATTTAYTRCGTATGGAAATGGAGCAGGCGGCTGAGCTTAAAGTRCCGTTAGTGGTTGATATTGGCATAGGTGATAATTGGGATGAAGCGCATTAGTGGGTGGTTTTGCTCTTAGCCGACCGTCAAAAAATTTAAAAGCCAGGAACCGCAGAGACGCGGAGAAAAACAAAGTTTATTATCAAACGCCACACCTACATTGTTCGTCTACACCAACAATAATCAGTTCACCATTACTGCATTTCAACATTAAACTGAACGCGGAAGCCAGGAAAAGGTGCCACCGTTGAGTTATTAAACGAGCCTTTTGGCCGAATGATAATTCTGTCCACACGCGGAACAGTTGCATCGGTATTACCCACCACAGTGGGTGTGACTAAAGTGGTTCCACCATTATTATAAAACTCAATATCATCACCCGCATCGCCAAGGCTAACAAAGGTATAGGTTAAGCCACTGCTATTGGTATCGATAAAGGTAATGGGGTTATCACCGACACCAAATCGTAATAGCACCCCTGCCGGTAAATCATCGCTAATCGCCAGGGTGTCCACATCATTGGCTGCACTGCCGCCGTTACTGACATCGATAGTGTATTGCTGAATACTACCCGGTATGGCTTTGGGGTTGGACAGATTAACGGGGTCGGATAGTACTGCGCTACTTTTGCTGATAGTTAAAAATGGACTGGTTTCAAAGTCCAGGTGGGTGGCATCATTATCGGTTCCGTTCAGCGGAAACTCATTAACCGGACAAAAAGTATTTGCACTGTTATTGGTTAATTGCAGACGAATAATATCCCCAGGGTTGAGCAAAATGCGTGATGCGGTATTGAATATATTAAAGTTAAAGGTATCGATAAAGCCCGTTCCCGTCATCGAGATGTTGCTATTCCCCAGGTTGGTCGTCGTGGCGCCCTGAATGATATCCAGTGTAGCCTGAATGTTTTTTAAACCTGTACAGGCAGCCAGACCACTGAATGTCGTCAAGGTAAAAGGAATCGGGCCTTCGGCAATATAGGTGGTTGCGGCAATCGCGGGGGTTAATGTAAAGGTTAATGTTTCTGTAACATTGATTGGCGCATAGTAGGCAGTGGTGGCGCGAGTCGTTCTCAAATATAAGTTTGGTGGCGTGTAAGCGATAAAGCGCATGTAATACGGCAGGTTAGCGGCTTGCAGCTGCTGGCTGGCGGGAAGTAAAAGACAAAATAAAATTGTGGCTAGTACGAGCTGTTTAATGAATGTCATGTTCGGCCTGAAACGGTTATATGTTTAAACAGAGTATAGATTCTATTCCGTAGTGTGTCAGTTACTGCGAGCTTTGTACGATGTATCTTTTTCGTTATGTCAGCGTTAAAAATGGTCTCAAAATGCGGGGACACGTAGCGTCAAACTCTGCGTAAGCTGCACTTTTTCGACAATTTTTGCCTTGCTCTGACGAAAAATATACATCGTGCAAAGCTCTCTTACTGTTTGTTTTTTGTTCATAGCATTATTTATCATTTGCTATTTAGGGCATAGAATAAGGCTATTTAGTGATAAATAATTCGACAAAAAATAACATTTTAATTTAAATCAACCAGTTACTTGTTTTATCTATTATTATTTATCTAAGATATTAATAAAGCATTGATAAGTAACGATTTTAGTTCCGAGCGGTTAAACGGCGAGCAAGGTTTTGCTACCGTTCATAAGAAATATAATTAGTTTTTTAACACAGCTTTGACTTTTGTTGTGGATAGTCTTTAATCATTATTAACACGAAAATAAATCGCCTACCAGGCGGAATCTTAAAAGTTTTTGTGAATACGCTGTAGCCCGGCGTAGGCTTGCGTTCTCCCTTTTGCGAGCCATCGGAATCGGCATCCCCAATCCGGTTCCAACTTTGTAGCCCGGCCTTTGGTCGGGCTTTTTTTATGGAAAAAATAGTGAGTTAGTTTATGACTCTAAGCGCACAGTCCCAAATGATTTAAAAACTGTTCACCACAGAGGCACAGAGGACACAGAGAAAAGACATATTATTGTTAAGCGCGCCGTAGGCGCGTTTAACAATGCAAACCTCTGTGCTCTCTGTGCCTCTGTGCCTCTGTGGTGAAAATGTTTTTGACCGTCCGTTCATGGACGATAGCAGATACATTCGACTTCAGGTCACGCAGAGGACATAGGCAATTAATAGAGGTGCTCTTGACTATAATTCCAACCAGCCATTAAGCTTTAAAACCAGTTCATCCAATCCCGTTTTTTTCAGGGAGGAGAACACCTGTACACTGGCATCAATGCCGGCGTCTTTTAATTTCTTTTGAGTTTGTAATTTGCTGCTTTGTTGCGGCCCGCGTTTAATCTTGTCAGCCTTGGTTAACAGAACATGAGCTGGCAGCTGGAAATGATCACACCATTTCAGCATTTGCCAGTCATAGTCATTAAGCGGGTGGCGGATATCCATAATGATGACCAGTCCTTTTAGTGCTTGCTGTTCACTTAGGTATTGCGTCATCAGCCGTTCCCATTCTTTTTTCATGGCTAGCGGGACTTTGGCGAAACCATAACCCGGTAAATCGACAATACGTCGCGCTTCGTCAAGCTCGAAGAAGTTGACCAGACGGGTGCGGCCGGGTGTTTTACTGGTTCGGGCGAGACCTTTATTATCACATAAGGTGTTGATGGCACTGGATTTGCCGGCATTTGAGCGCCCGGAAAACGCGACTTCGGCACCATCGATTGGGAATTGGTTGGCTTTTCCCGCACTAATCAGAAATTTCGCCTGGCGGTAGTAGCGGTTGTCGGCGACTGTTTTTTGATAGGGTTTATTCATTGCTCGGCATTCTACCTATTTTTCCTGATAATGTGATAAATATGCCGTATTTTGCAACGAAAACAGGGCCTATCCCATAATAAGCGGCGGCTGTTATTGAAGGTTTCGCGTAGTTGGTGTAGAATTTCGCCACTTTTTTTGCCCCTTTAAGGGTTTGATATGTTTGGAGATCAAACAATGAAAAAACGAATTTTAGCTAGCTTGGTATTAATATCGACAACCTGCCTTTTTACGGTGTCAGGCGTAGCCGTAGCCGGTGGTGACGCTGCCGCAGGGAAAGCAAAATCTGCYTCTTGTGGCGGTTGTCATGGYTTTGATGGTAACAGTGGCATTGCTATGTACCCGAAGCTAGCCGGTCAGAACGAGGCTTACATCACGAAACAGATTAAAGATTATAAGGCGAACGATACGCGTAAAAATGCGATTATGTTGGGTATGGTCGCTGCGTTATCAGATGACGATGCGGCGGATATCGGCGCTTACTTCCAGTCGCAATTTTTAAAGGACGCAGCGAGTTTTGATGCGGATAAAGCGGCAGCGGGTCGTGCACTTTACAAAGGCGGCGACTTGCCGAAAGGTATTCCAGCGTGTCAGTCATGTCACGGCCCTAATGGGTCGGGTGTGGCGGGTATCGGCTACCCTCAGTTAGGTGGTCAGCATGCGAGTTATACGCTGGCGCAATTGCAAGCATTTAAAAACGGCAGTCGCAGCAATGATGATAAAAACTTGATGCGTGATATTGTTGCTAAGCTATCTGACGACGATCTTGAAGCCTTGGCTAACTATATTGCTAGTCTTAAGTAACCATTGACGTTAACTTTGGTTTTATAGCAAATGACTTTTAACCAGGGGCGTCACAATAAGACTTTATAAATAAAGGATGGTTTGTGCCATCCTTTTTTGATTATGACAGCCGTCYGCTTAATTAAAATAGTATATTGAARAATAATTTCTSTATCGATGWTTGTAYTSCCTATGYTTGARGTTCAGTCCTTAGAATGYGTACGTGATGACCGTCTCYTRTTCAGCGGTTTAAACTTTGCGCTGGCTGAAGCCGAAGTGTTACAAATTGAAGGGCCTAACGGTTGCGGTAAGACCAGTTTACTGCGCATTATTTGCGGCCTGCGTCTAGCAGAAGCCGGTCAGGTTCTGTGGCAAGGTGAGCGTATTCAAGCCAGTCGAGAGGATTATTATTCCAATATGGTTTATATCGGTCACCTGCCTTGTGTAAAAGCAGAATTGACCGTATTGGAAAATGTGCGCTCAYTGTTGGATACCCGTTCGYTGACGGTATCAGACGCGATTATCGAAGCAGCCCTGGCAAAAGTGGGACTGGAGACTTACGAAGATGTGACCGCTAAGGCATTATCTTCCGGGCAGCGCCGCCGAGTATTGCTGGCCTTTGTGGCTTTATCGCAGGCAAAGTTGTGGATACTGGATGAACCGTTAACCGCGCTGGATGTGCAAGGTGTGGCATTGGTGGAATCGATGATTATTGAGCATCGTCAGGCGGGTGGAAGTGTGATTTTTACTACCCATCATGGTATGCAGCTGGATTGTGAAATGCGTTCGGTTCGCCTTGGTGGGCAGCAAAGTGGAGAGCCATTGGATGTTTAATGCTTTTTCCCACCTCCTGGTTCGCGACCTGCGACTGGCGCTACGAAAYCGTCAYGAGCTTGCTAACCCTTTAATATTTTTTGTATTGGTGGTGTCATTGTTTCCGCTTGCGGTGACACCGACGCCCGATGCGTTACGTGCTATGGCGCCTGGTGTGATTTGGGTCTCAGCATTGTTGGCAGTATTGTTATCGCTGGATCGATTATTTAAGCAGGATTATGAAGATGGTTCACTTGATCAATTGATGCTGAGCCCGAATCCATTGATGATTCTGGTGTTGGCGAAAGTACTGGCGCACTGGTTATTAACGGGTTTACCCCTGGTTCTTATCGCGCCTTTATTAGGTTTGTTCATGTCATTGCCTATGGATGCAGTGGTTGTTTTGATATACAGTTTACTGTTGGGTACGCCGGTGTTGAGTCTAGTTGGCGCCATTGGCGTGTCATTGACGGTGGCAGTGAACCGCGGCGGCGTTTTGTTGTCTCTAATTATTCTGCCTTTGTATATACCAATATTAATATTTGGTGCGAATGCGGTTGATGTGGCAGCGGATGGCATGCCTGTCCGAGGTCAATTACTGTTTCTGGGTGCTGTGCTAGCATTGGCTCTTTCTTTAGCGCCACTGGCCACTGCCGTCGCTTTGCGAATAACAGCGTCTCGCTGAGACTATAATTTTAGATAACGTTAGCTATAAAGATTGAATTATGTGGAACTGGATACAACGATTTTCTTCGCCTAAGTATTTTTATGATATGTCGGCTAAGCTCATCCCGTGGTTTGCGATTAGCACCTTGCTTATTGGTGTTTATGGTCTGTACTTAGGTCTATTCGTTGCGCCGCCAGACTATCAGCAGGGAGAGAGTTATCGCATTATATTTGTGCACGTACCCGCCGCCTGGATGTCAATGTTTATTTACATGGTCCTGGCTATTTCAGCGGGAATAGGCCTTATCTGGCGAATTCGACTGGCTGATATGGTGGCATCGGCCAGTGCGCCAATCGGTGCGTCTTTTACTTTTTTAGCATTAACCACGGGCATGCTTTGGGGTAAGCCGATGTGGGGTGCTTACTGGGTGTGGGATGCACGATTAACCTCCGAATTAATTTTGTTGTTCCTGTATCTGGGTTATATGGCGCTGCAGTCGGCCATCGAAGATCAACGCAGCGCCGATAAAGCCAGTGGCTTATTAGCTATAGTGGGTGTGGTGAATATTCCGATTATTCATTACTCTGTCGAATGGTGGAATACCTTGCATCAGGGTGCGACGGTAGCAAAATTTGATAAACCATCGATGCATATCGATATGTTRATYCCCTTRTTGTTRATGGCGNTTGSCNTTTAAATTGTTTTAYGYRRCMSTGGTRTTRRTKCGMACRCGAAAYGAAGCWYTGTWTCGYGATMGWAATCGYCGCTGGGTTCGTGAATTGGTTGAGAAGTCATGAGTAAGGGTAAAATTACTATAAACTTAACGCGGGTTCCCATGTTGCAGCAGGGGAGCCTTCTAGTAGATTGCACGGSTGTGCGAATCATTTTTCAGTCTGCTGAGCCATGCTGTTCTTACGCGGAGCATGGGAACCAGAGACAAGAGTAGTAACGAATATGAACTGGTCTGAATTTTTCAATATGGGTGGTTACGCATTTTTTGTGTGGACCTCCTACGCGCTGACACTTGTTGTCGTGATAGCAAATATCATTTCGCCAATCATGCAGCGTAAAAAAGTGATAACACTCATTAAACGTACAATTAAACGTGAACAATTGCAAAAGCAAAATAAAGTTTAACTCAAAACGTATTTAAAAAAATATTATGAATAAAAGAAGTCGTAGAAAAGTATTAGTCGCCGCTATCGTATTTGGTGTCGCGATTGCTACCGTGTTGGGATTAACCGCATTTGAAGAAAACCTGCTATATTTTTATAGCCCGACGCAAATAAAAGCGGGTGACGCACCAGAAACGAATTCGTTTCGAGTGGGYGGTCTGGTTGTAGAGGGTAGTGTGCATCGTATGAAAGATAGCTTAACAGTGCRGTTTGATTTAACGGATAAWGCTGAAACCATGACGGTWGAGTATACCGGCATCTTGCCTGATTTGTTCCGCGAAGGGCAGGGTATTATCGCCATGGGAAATTTTCAGGCGAGCGGTCAGTTTGTTGCGCAGGAAGTACTGGCTAAACATGATGAAAATTATATGCCCCCAGAAGTAGCGGATGCTCTGAAGGCTTCTGGAAACTTTAAAAGTAATGATTATTCCGGAAAAATGTAACCCTTCTTTCTTCTAAAAGACACCCAGCCTATGATTCCTGAACTCGGACATTTTGCCTTAATAATCGCTTTAGTTATTTCTATTGTGCAAGGAGTGGTGCCATTAATTGGTGCGCATAAAAACAATGCTGCCCTGATGGCAATAGCAAGACCGGCGGCTCTTACCCAATTTTTGTTTGTTGGTCTGGCCTATGCCGCATTAACACATTCWTTTATCGTGCATGATTTTTCGGTGTTGAATGTGGYTAAGCACTCTAATTTAGCGCAACCATTGCAGTACCGGATTACAGGTGTATGGGGATCACATGAAGGCTCACTTTTATTGTGGGTGTTTATTCATTCAATCTGGCTTGTTGCGCTGGCAGCCTTTAGTCATAATTTGCCACAAATGATGATATCGCGAGTGCTTGCGGTGATGTCACTGGTTGGCAGTGGWTTYTTGTCGTTCATGTTGTTCACTTCAAATCCTTTTGAGCGGATCTTTCCAGCGCCCTTGGATGGTAACGAATTAAATCCCTTGTTACAGGATTTTGGCATGATTATTCATCCGCCATTATTATATATTGGCTATGTGGGTTTTGCGGTGGCTTTTTCTTTTGCGGTTGCCGCCTTAATTGCCGGCCGGCTTGATGCAACCTGGGCGCGTTGGTCTCGTCCGTGGACGACAGCAGCGTGGAGCTTTTTAACTCTGGGTATTGCCTTAGGGAGCTGGTGGGCGTACAACGAACTCGGCTGGGGTGGTTGGTGGTTTTGGGATCCGGTTGAAAACGCTTCGTTTATGCCGTGGTTAGTGGGTACGGCATTAATACACTCGCTGGCGAGTACAGAGAAACGCGGCGTGTTTAAAAGCTGGACGGTATTGCTGGCGATACTGACTTTTTCGTTAAGCCTGCTCGGTGCCTTTATCGTCCGTTCGGGGGTCTTAACCTCGGTGCATGCGTTTGCTGTTGATCCTGAACGTGGTGTTTTTATTCTCGCTTTTCTAGTCATTGTCGTGGGTAGTTCGCTGACATTATATGCCTGGCGGTCGGCGGCCGTGGTCAGTATTGGTCGATTCAAGTGGTTTTCTAGAGAATCAGTTTTACTGCTAAATAATATTATTTTCTTGACGGCGGCAATGGCAGTCTTTATTGGCACCCTGTATCCGTTAGTCATTGATGCTTTTGGTGGCGGTAAAATTTCAGTCGGGCGACCCTATTTTGACACCATGTTTGCATTGGTAGCCATTCCGCTTTTATTGTTGCTTGGTATCGGGCCAACGGTGCGATGGAAGGTTGATAACTGGCAGCGTAACGCTAAAGTGCTCTCCTTCTTTTTTGTTAGTTCGCTGGTACTGGGCATGTTGATTCCCTTCCTGGTTGAAGATAAATTAAATATAGCGGTTGGTTTAGGTCTTGCCGGCGCTATGTGGGTTGCCTCCAGCACGCTAAAAGAGCTATTTTTCCGAATAGCGCGTGGTGCCAGCCTGCCTTACTCGTATCTAGGCATGGTGATGGGACACCTGGGCCTGGCGGTATTTGTCGTCGGCGTAACCATCACATCGAGCTACCATATAGAAAAAGATATACGAATGGTGCCGGGTGAAAGTTACGATGTTGCGGGTTACGATTTTCACTTTAAAGGTGTTACAAAACAGCAAGGCCCGAATTACATAGCAGATGAGGGGTTAATAGAAATCTGGTTTGAAGGTAAAAAACTCGATGAGTTGCTTCCCCAGAAAAGGACGTATAGCGATATAAATAGTCCAATGACAGAAGCCTCTATCGATGTAACCATGTTTCGTGATCTATATGCCGCATTAGGTGAAGAACTGGAAAATGGTGCATGGAGTCTACGGKYWTAWTRCRNGYSATTTATTCGCTGGATATGGGCCGGTGCCGCATTTATGGCGCTGGGTGGATTTTTAGCAATAAGTGATCGTCGTTATCGGCAGAAAGCGAAGTCAAGCAATCGACGCAACAGACGACCCAGCACGGCTCCGGTTGTTGCTGATAACGTCGCTTAATAATATTTAAAACACTATGGAAAATGAACAGTCATCATTACTAAAGCGGTTTATGCCACTTATCATTTTTGCGGCGTTAGTCACGTTGCTGGCGATAGGTTTAACATTAAATCCGCGCTTGGTGCCATCACCCTTAATCAATAAACCGGCGCCGGAGTTTGAACTACCATTATTGTTAGAGCAGGGCAGTTTTTCAGACAAAGATTTTCTTGGTGAAGTCACGCTGCTGAATGTCTTTGCGAGTTGGTGTATTTCCTGTCGCCAGGAACATGAAGTCATTAAATACCTGGTTCGAAAGGGCGTGCGTGTTGTCGGTTTAAATTATAAAGATGAGCCAGAAGATGCGAAGAAATGGTTGGCGGCACTGGGTAATCCTTACTATAAAGTGGCGGCAGATTATGATGGGTTAGCAGGCATTGACTGGGGTGTGTACGCGACACCGGAAACCTTTTTGATTGATAAGGACGGTATAATTCGGCACAAGGTTATCGGCCCTTTAACGGACAAAGAAAAACTGGATGGTTTAATGGCGGCTATGGCTTTGCTAAATAAATGAGATTGAGCGTATGAGTAAGTTAATTTCTACTTTTWTATTGTCTATGGYACTCATKCCAGGTTTCRTCTTTGTGCCGTCTGYGGTGYTGGCGGTGCCGTATGAAACTTTTACCTTTGATTCTCCGGAAATGGAAAAAATGTTCCATACCATTAATGAAGAATTACGTTGTGTGGTTTGTCAAAATCAGAGCATTGCCGAGTCTAATGCCCAGCTGGCACAAGACTTACGACAGAAGGTTTACACTATGTTGAAAGACGGTAAGTCGGAAAAAGAAATTACCGGTTTCATGGTGCAACGTTACGGTGAATTTGTTTTGTATCGTCCGCCGTTTGAAGCTAAAACCTGGCTGCTGTGGTTTGGCCCTGCCATTGCCTTTTTTTTATTACTGGTGTTTGCCGTGCGCTATATGAAATCACAATCGACAAAACCGCCAGTGAATAACATGAGTGAAGAAGATTTAAAACGTATTAAAGATTTACACGCAGATCAGGATAAAAATTAATAATGAATGTTACGTTTTGGGCTTTGTTGGTTTTAATGCTACTGCTAGCGATTGGTTTGATGGTGTACCCATTATTAAAGGGGCGTCAGGAATCTTCACTGGCCTATAAAGATACTAATTTAAAAATCAACGATGAAAAAATTAAAGAGCTTGATCTTGATTTACAGGAAGGTCGTATCGAGCAGCAATATTATAAAATCGCGCGTGAAGAACTGGATCGCGAATTACTTATTGATATTCCAGCTGAAAGCAAACAGACATCTGCGTTACATTATACCGGTACAGCAAAGCGTCAGCCCACGTTAGCTTTAATGATTACGGTTTTTATTCCTATGCTAGCGTTGTTACTTTACCTGGAATTGGGAATGCATGCTGCGAGTGAAGATAGCTTCGTTGCCAGTCAGCCACCCGCTGTCCAGCCGGAAGCTACCGTTGAAGAGATGACTCAAGCGCTGGAGGCAAAAATCGAACAAGACGGTGGCACTACTCAGGAGTGGACAATGCTGGGTCGTGCACACAAATATATGGGTAATCATTCACTGGCGGCGAATGCATTTGCTGTTGTGCTTGAGAAAGATAGTGACAATGCTCAGGTGATGCTTGAGCAGGCCGAAATGTTAGCATTGATGAATGATCGAAAATTCAATGCTGAAGCCAGAGCTTTGGTATTAAAAGCCTATGAGTTACAGCCGGACAATGCCAATACATTATGGTTTATTGGGGTCACAGAATTTCAAGCGGAAAATTATCATGCAGCCATTAATCACCTGCTTCAGTTACTGCCTTCAGCTCGCGGTGATGAGGATGTTGTTAAGTCGGTCGTCGCGATTGTTGCTAAATCGCGTAATGCTTTAATCGAGTCAGGCGAGGCAATGCCGGAACTGGCCGAGTTATTAGGCATCGAAGGCATGATGGCAGAGGATGAATTAAAGCGTGCTAGTGTCAGTAATAACGAGCAGCATCCTGAAGTTTCAGCTGCCGCCATTCGATTACAGGTAACCGTCAGTGTAAGTGATGCGGTAAAGCAAAAATTTAATGCAAATAATGTTGTCTTTGTTTATGCTAAAGCCAAACAGGGGCCACGTATGCCATTGGCAGCACAGCGCCTAACCTTGGGTGAATTGCCTGCTACCATCATACTAGATGACAGTATGGCAATGGTTGATGGGATGAATTTAAGTGCCTTTGAGCAATTACAGGTGTCAGCGCGTTTGAGTCAAACCGGTTCAGCCATTGCTCAGAGCGGTGACTATATCGGCCAGCAAGATGTTGATCGCAGAACAGTGGATGCAACGGATGTCGCGCTGACAATTCAAATAGATAAGTTGGTTCCATAAGGCAAAATATGCCTACTCAGAGATAAAAAAATTGGAGTTGGAGAGAATATGAAAAAAATATTAATAAGTTTGTTGTTGATTATCAGCCCGGTATTACTGCATGCGGCAGATTTTAAAGAAGGTAAGGACTATAAGGCGATAACGACGCAGGGAGCAGACAGCGGTGACAAAATCGAAGTGCTGGAATTTTTCTGGTATGGCTGCCCGCATTGCTACTTTTTTGAACCACATATTATTGCATGGAAAAAATCAAAACCAGCCAATGTTGTCTTCATTCGTGTTCCTGCCATCTTCCGCCCAGATTGGGAAATACAGGCGCGCACCTATTATGCGTTGCTGAATATGGGTGTAATTGAAGACTTGCATGGAAAAATATTTACAGCGATTCATAAAGATAAACAACGGCTAAATAAAAAAGGGCTGCTGGTCGATTTTGTCGAACGAAATGGGGTTGATAGAGACAAATTCCTTTCTGAATATAGTTCATTTGCCGTTGATGGCATGGTGAGAAAAGCCAAAAAAATGTTAAAGCCCTATCAAATTCAAGGTGTACCGACCGTTGCCGTTAATGGCAAATATATTACCAGTGGCTCAATGGCAGGTTCACACGACAACATGATCAAAGTGCTTGATTATTTAATCGAAAAGGAATCAAAATAAGTTTCATATCATTCAATTTGTGTGAGCTGTTTAACAGGATTGCTTTGCAAGACACTGTATTCTGACTAAATAAATTGCAAGTTGAGTTAAACTCGGCTAAGTTTGATTAAAGACAATAAATGTTTTGGGAGGTAATGATATGAAAATAAATACAGGATTACTAGGTGCCGGCGCAGTAACAATGGTTTTGATGCTGTCTGCATGTGGTCAAGACAAAGTTAAACAAGTGGTTCACGATTGTGTGTTTCCAGATGTGCCTGCTTCTGCGGCACCGGGCTGGGTTTGTGATGAGCCGGTTGCTGGTGTGGCAGTATCCGCTGTCGGTGTGGCAGAAAAGTCAGCTGCTGGACACAGCTTTATGAAAAACATGGCAGCTACCGATGCCCGTGTACAGCTTGCACAGTCAATGAAAGTGCATGTGCAAAATATGGTTAAACAATATGCAGAAACAACCGGTGCGGCTGATAGCGAAACCGTTGATAAAGTCAACACATCGGTGACTAAGCAAATTACAGATGAAACCCTGGTGGGTACAAAGATATTCAAAACACGTACTAGCCCGAATGGAACACTGTATGTCTTGTTAGGTATGGACCCTTCTGTTGCCGCTGCTGCGACTGAGAATGCGCTTAAGACCAGTATGAATAATGACCGTGCTTTATGGCAACAGTTTAAAGCTCAGAAAGGTCAGGATGAGCTGGCCTCATCGATTGCGAATATAAAATAAAGCATTGAAGTAAAGTAGTACAGCAATTATTTTATGTTTGAATATAAACCGGTATTCCCGTAAAACGGATACCGGTTTTTTTATGCCCAAGGATGGGCGGTATTCCGCAAGGAGCCATGGAAGGCGGTGCGGTTATGCCCAAGGATGGGCGGTATTCCGCAAGGAGCCATGGAAGGCGGTGCGGTTATACCCAAGGATGGACGGTATGGCACAAGCAATTAATAGAGGTGCTCTTAAAATTAGTCGCTTTGTATTTCATTCGATGAAAGCTTGATTAAGGATCTAATAATGAACAACAGAAATTGTATATCGATATGTGTGGGACTCAGTATTTTGTTTTATGGGGTGACAGCCCATGCWAATAATGAATTTCAGCAATGGATGCAACAGCAGTCTAATGGTGTTGCGGCGCAAAAGAAAGAATTTCAGGAATACAAAGATAAGCGTGATAAAGAATTTACAAGTTTTTTAAAATCACAATGGAAGTCGGTTGATCTGGTTAAAGGTGATGTGCGAGATGAAGCACCAAAGCCGGATGTGATGCCCGTGGCTGAACCTGAGCCAGTTAAAAAACTAACGGTACCGCCGGAATCATTGCCTGTGCCTGTCGTGATAACTGTGCCAAAACCCATCATTATTAAACCGCCAGTCATGGCACCAGTGATAGTTAAGCCTGAAGGCAAGTCATTAACAATAAACTTTTATGGTAAAGCGTTGCGTTTTTATTATGATGTCAACATGCGACAAAATTTGTCGTCCAATATTAATAAGGACGCGGTGAGCGATTATTGGTCTGCGCTAAGCAGAACAAAATACGAAAATCTTTTAAAGCAGTTAAARGAGCAGAAAAAAATATCACAGTTAAATGATTGGGCATTTGCATCATTGGTCAATCAGGTTGCTGTAAAGATAAATAATAATAAAAGGAATGAAAGTGCATTATTAAACTGGTTTATTTTAGCAAAGACGGGTTTTAAAGCTCGTGTCGCATATAATCAGTCTGCTGTTTATTTGTTAGTGCCATCAGARCATGAGCTGTTTGAAGTTTCTTATTTTACTTTTACGGGTACGCGATATTATGCGATCGATTTTGATGGCAATAAACARAAACCWGGCCGGGTATTTACTTATGATGGCGAATATCCAGACACAACTAAATCATTTGATATGCGTGTTACGTCGGTCGTTGCTTCCAGTAATCAGTCAGAACGTCGATATTTGTCATTCAAGTTTGAGGGTAAACGATATAATATTGATGTCGCTTATGATCAAGGGCGCGTTAAATTTTTCAGTACTTATCCYCAGCTAAGTTTGARCCTGTATTTTTCATCTGGCGTTTACAAAGCMACAGCGACACCGCTGCAAAAACAGTTGGCTGCTCATATGCAAGGCATGTCYGAGCGGCAAGCGGTAAATTTTTTGCTGCGTTTTGTGCAGACTTCATTGAAGTATGAGACGGATGATCAACAATTTGGTGAGGAAAACTATCTATTCCCGGAAGAAACGCTRTTTTACCCGTATTCAGATTGYGAGGATCGCGCAGTGTTGTTCGCATGGCTGGTRAGAAGTYTGTTAAATCTTGAGGTTGTGGGGGTAGATTATCCGGGGCATGTGGCGACAGCCGTGGCTTTTAGTGAGGCGGTGGAAGGTGATAGYGTGATGTACAAAGGTAAGCGCTATGTTATAGCTGACCCYACCTATATCAATGCAAACAGTGGMATGACRATGCCARACTTCAAGCAATATRCACCCMATRTTATCGYYTATTAATGAGRRYGCWAAAGYYCTATGTTCAAKAGTAATGTATAYAAYGAYGGYRRTTTRATCGTCGGYAAGATGACCGGTGWTATTGAGYCACAGAGTTTTATTAACGGTATTTTYTGGCAAATTGATAGTCGAAATGTAGGWGAAGTWAAGGAAGGATTTYTGCARTTATATTTTGATAGTGATRTTGAGTCTRTTTTGGTRACGGAWGAWGATATTCAAAAAATCACTGAAATAAATACAGGAATGGGYYTGGCSRTWGGAAAGTTTCRAACTGCTTTRGTTTTGAGGCACCCAGAGATACTCAGGTTGGCAAAATTGCACCAATCTCTAGCTGAAAAATATGGCCTCCAAGTGGCTATATTTGATAATCTGGAAGAAGGTTTCGCCTGGTTGGGGTGTGATAATCCAGATCCTGACAATATTAAGTTATAACAAACGAATTGGTGCGCCCGACTGGAATCGAACCAGCGACCTTTGGCTTCGGAGGCCAACACTCTATCCAGCTGAGCTACGGGCGCTGAAATATAAAGACGGGCTGATTCTAGCACGTCTGTCTCAATGGCTTCGCTCTTCCCTGGTTGTTTTCTCGTGATCACGCAGATGTTTCCTGTATTTATATAAAACACACTAATATAATGATATACTTATCTAATAGCGGCGTATTTGTTGAAATACTTTACACAATAGCAACGATTTTTCGCTATAATGGTTGCATGTTAACCAGATTGTGCATGATTTGACTGTTTTGTTACTAATTGTGTAAAATAGAGCCTAAGTTTAGTCGGTATATCTTACACAATCGACGTTTATTGTTAACTGGGTTCTATCGTTTTTTGTAATTTACGTTACTTTACAAATGCTTATAACTTCTGGCATAGATAGTGCTATCAATAACGTGCTAAGCCGTGTTATTTAGTTAAATGTGTGATGTAGTTCTGAGAATTAATATATCTACAAGATAAAATAGTTTTGCAGTAAGCAAAGAGTTTTGGCTTTTTATAGATGTTGAATATTTTGTATGTTCATCGTGAAATAAAGTTGAATAATTGATTATTTAGGGAGGTTTTAAAGTGGAACAAAATACAAATAAAATCGAGAAACATGATGACACTAAAAAGTTGTCTATCGTTGTTGTATTTTTATCATTGTTTGTTATCGCGCTGTTTGGACTAGCGCCGTTAGTTTAATTTTTACAAGTTTGATGGCAACAAGAAATTTTATGGTAGAATTTGCTGCCTCTGGCAGTGGGACAAGCGTTCCCGGGGTACGTGCTTACCATTTTGCTGGAATGAAGGCTGGATATTTAACTAGGAGCTTGTTCTCTATTCTCGGACAAATTTCTGGTCTTAAAAGGATTTTGGAGTCGACCCTAAAGTGGAGTGTACTGTCGCGGGCATTGACCGGGATAAAAGACCAATGCTTGATGTATACAAATCAGTTTATAACCTTGAAGGCGCGCCATTTCGCCTAAGTCCTGATCACAGGTTTTCTTTCGGGCATCGTTCTTATGATGATGCCAAGTCTTATTTAAAATATGCAATTAATGAAGGTGAAGGCATCGTTGCGATCACCGGTTCACCGGGTACCGGCAAAACCACATTGATTGCATCATTGCTTTCCGAGTTAGATGAATCGCAAGTCCAGGTTGGCGTGGTAACTAACGTGCAGTTGGGCGCAGGCACTCTACTAGAGATGGTGGCAGATGCTTTTTCACTGCCGTTGGAYCAGACCGGTAACCTCAATGCGATGCACGAATTCATGTGTTATCTCAAAYTACAAAAGRCYGAAGGTCGTCGGGTTATTCTAATTGTTGATGAGGCGCAGGGSTTGTCAATCGAAGCGTTGGAAGARCTGCGCYTATTGTCAAATTTACAGGCTCATACACAACTTCTGTTACAGATTTTTCTTGTCGGTCAGGAGTCATTGATGGATATTATCCGGTCACCGGGTATGGAGCAGTTTCATCAGCGCCTCATTGCGGCAGCGCAATTAAAACCGCTGGATTTTGAGCAAACGGTCGACTACATCGTTCACCGTTTAAATTGTGTGGGATGGAAGAATCATCCGTCTTTTACKGAYGARGTCTGTAGTTTRATTCACAAATTTAGYGCRGGYGTGCCCAGRCGGATTAAYCTTATYTGYCAYCGCTTGTTTCTGCATGCGGGYCTGGAGARAAAAGATAATCTAGTSGGCGGTGATGCGCTTGTTGTTATCGTKGAGCTGCATCGYGAAGGTYTRTTAACGCCCGTGGCCCGACGCGATTTGGGTGATTATGTCGGCAGCATAAAAGATATCGCTGCCGGTTAATTTAATCGATTTTTTGGCCATGTTTCTCGGACAGGCTCCCAGGGTCGTAAAATTTATGATTGCTGGAAAGAGTGCATTATACATAGTATTAGTCGTAGTTGTTCTGGCGCTAATGTTTTCGCCATTACCGATAGAAAGTTTATGGCTGCGCGAAGCGTTAAATAGTGGGCATACTATTTTCTTCTTTTTCCTGTCATTTTATGCCTATCATGGATTAAAAAAACAAACCAACCTTTCGAATACGTACCTTATTGTAGTGATAATCGTTTTCGTTGGAATTGTGTTCGGTATTTTAATCGAAGCTGTACAGCWATCTTTACAGCGTGAAGCAAGTATTGTCGATCTATGCCGCGATGTGGTGGGTATCTTTGCCGGGCTTTGTCTGGTCGCATCAGGCGCAGCAAAGAAAGTGAGCAATCAGATGTACCGGTTCCTCTCATTAGCCATGGCTGTTGCTTTGATTTTATTCGCAATGGCGCCTTTGATGCAGTTGAGTATGCATTATATCCAACGAAACAGTGCCTTTCCTGTGGTYATTGATTTGGGYGCGAACTGGTCAGAGAGTTTTATCGTATATAACCATGCCGAGTTATTACATGGCGACGACCAGRGCAAKAWAGGCAGRTACGGGAAAGATAAGTTGCATCAAGTGCTATTTGGGCCAGGCCGATTTCCAGGYRTATCAATAAGAGAGCCTGTAGCAGACTGGTCAAGTTATCGCCTGTTAAAATTTAGTGTGGTTTCAAACGTAGAAGGGGACGTCGTATTAGTCTTGCGAATACATGATAAGCAGCACAATCAAGACTATTCAGACCGTTTTAATCAGGCTCTAATTGTACATCCGGGGGTAAATGACTATGCCTTTGCCCTTGCTAGTATTAGTGAAGGGCCGGAAGCGAGA
Source organism: Thiotrichaceae bacterium (assembly GCA_002746365.1). Lineage (GTDB taxonomy): Bacteria > Pseudomonadota > Gammaproteobacteria > SZUA-229 > SZUA-229. The sequence goes on along the minus strand of NVWZ01000001.1, from coordinate 170,449 downwards.
GAACTGGATTTAAGTCAAATAGCGGGTATCATTCTATTTTTATCCCGGCAAAGTTTGCCCGCTAAGCTTTCTATAGGGGATTTATATCTGGAATGAGACCTGGTTAACAGTATTGCACTGGTTAAATTGGGTATAAGTGCTAAAATTAGAGTTATCTTATACATAATATGGGCCGGCAAATCACTGTAGCGGCATTTAATCCCAGGGATATGTTTGGTTGCTATTATGGGCACCGTTAAATTTTTTCGTCACTCAACAAAATTATCTAGATATTACGTACCAACTGAATTCGTTGTGCTGGCCACAATAGAGTTTCTGGTATTAATCACTTCGCTGTATCTCGCATTTGTTATCCGATTCTGGGATGGTGACTGGCAGTTTCCGGTAGATGATTTCATGCCCAAGGCATTAGTCTATGCCATCGTGATGCAGCTGAGTCTGGTTGCTTTTGGTCTTTATCAGAGGCAGACCGGCCGTTTTATTAATATGCTGGTTTTACGGATTGCCAGTGGTTTGCTGCTGGGTCTTATTCCACTGGGTGTCAGCTTTTATTTTGTTCCACAATTTTTTCTCGGACGAGGCGCTCTCTTTCTGGCGGTAGGTTTAAGCTTTTTATTTATATCTATTGTTAGGCTTTTCTTTAACCGTGTCGTCAAAGAAAGCAATATGTGGACGCGTATTTTAGTGTTGGGGTCAGGCAAAAAAGCCAGTTTGATTCGAGACGCGATTAGCGCTGGAGAGCTTAAAGGGGTTAATGTTGTCGCATTTGTGTCCATGGAGGGTGACGCGATAACGACCAATGGTAATACCATAGCACTGGATGAGCACTTGATCCATTACGTTGAAGAACAGGATATCGATGAAATCGTTATTGCTGTAGATGACCGTCGGTCGCAGAACTTTCCGACTAAGGAGTTGATCGATTGCAAGATGAGTGGCATCAATGTTCTAGATATGGTCACCTTTTTTGAGAGGCGTGCCGGTAAGATTCGTCTTGATATGCTCAATCCCAGCTGGTTATACCTGGCAGATGGGTTTGAAGTGGGTACGGTTCGCAAAATAGGTAAACGCACGCTAGATATTCTGGTCGTATTGATACTATCGCCCGTAGCGCTACCTTTTGCCTTGTTTGTGAGTTTGGCAATCATCATTGAGAGTGGTGGCAGAGGCCCTGTTTTTTACAGCCAAACGAGGGTTAAGCAAGATGGCCTGCTGTTCAAGATATATAAGTTTCGCAGTATGGTGACGGACGCTGAAAAAGACGGTGTGGCGAGATGGGCTAAAAAAAATGACACGCGTATAACGCGTGTGGGTGCATTTATCCGTAAGGGTCGATTAGATGAGTTGCCGCAATTATTTAATGTATTAAAGGGTGATATGAGTTTTGTTGGGCCWCGTCCTGARCGGCCTGAATTCATAGANAAANCTAGCAAAATCAATWCCTTATTAYGAGGAGCGYCACCGTGTAAAACCCGGRTTRACCGGTTGGGCGCAAATTTGCTATGCCTATGGCGATACAGAACGGGACAGTGTTGAAAAGCTGCAATACGATTTATTCTACGTTAAAAACTACAGTGTTTTGCTGGACTTGCTCATCTTGCTGCAAACGGCGGAAGTGGTGATGCTGGGTAAGGGTGCGCAGTAAGCAAAAACATGCATCCCGGTAGCCTCATTGGCGACATAGTAGCCTTTGTTTTTGTAGGGTTTATCTGCTATAAACCGACTATGTTTTGGGATATACTCGAGGATTGATTTAAATTTGATAATCTGGTTTTGGTTGTTGGGACTGTTGTAGGTCACAGGTGAAATACTGAAGAGGGAGGGGTTATGGATATATCGCGAATAGCTGGTCTGGTGTGGCTTAAACTTTTACTTGCATCTGTTTCGATGTTGTTAGTGGTTGCCTGTTCCAGTGGTGGTGGTAATGGCTCTGAGCTGGCGAGCTGGACGGCGCCTTCTGAGCGGGAAGATGGTGCAGTACTGTTATTGTCAGAGATATCGGGTTACCGTGTTTATTACGGTACAGAAACAGGAATATACCCTAATCAATTATTTGTCAGTGAAGAAGCTATTACKRCTGAAGACGTTGCCAGTATTCCTGCTGGCAAATACTTTTTCGTGGTGGCCACGGTCGATACGAATGGTTTAGAAAGTGTTTTTTCTACAGTACTGGAAGTCACTTTTTAATATTTTCAGGGTAGTTAAGTATTTTTTATATCATTGAAGTCCGCTGTATTAGCGGATTTTTTATGTCCAGGGATGGACGGTATTAGCGCAAGGAGCCARGGANGGCGGTGCGCATATGTCCAGGGAAGGAAGGTATAGCGCAAGGAGCCAGGGAGGCGGTGCGCATATGTCCACAAGAAAATAGACATTAACGGACAGCATGATTATATGAATTTAGGGTTATACAGTTATCTCGGCGCCGGCATAGCGTACAGTTTATTTGCTGTGTTGTTACTATCTAGCTGGCGTGAAAGTTTACAGGGTAAATTATTATTCATCTCTGTTTTTGTCAGTGCCTGCTGGGCTTTTGCTGCTGTGCAGATATCACTTCATAATGAATTCTACCTGGTGTTGTATCAGTCGCTGGAAGTTCTTCGCTATATCGTATGGTATGTTTTTTTATTTAAACTGTTTGATGTCGCTTTTTCTGGCGGCAAAGTCTCCGAGCCTGGGCAGCAACAAAATAGTTACAAAAAATTCATCCGATGGGCGATGCCATTCTGTGTCGGATTTGCAGCCCTGCTATTAATTAATGAAGTGCTTGCWGATGTTTTATCACTGCCCGGTCAGTTTGTTATCGGTATAGCCGGTTATGTTATTTTGTCGCTCATTGGTCTGGCTGTTATTGAACAGTTATTTCGTAATACTTCTTCACGTCATCGTTGGGCAACTAAATATTTATTTTTTGGTGCCGGCGGTATATTTGTATTCGATTTTTATTTATACGCTGATGCGCTGTTGTTTAGAACAATCGACCAGAGTTTATGGGAGGCACGCGGTATCGTTCACATGATGGTTGTGCCCCTGTTAGTGGTATCTTCTGCGCGCAATAAAAACTGGTCCCTGAATATATTTGTATCCAGAGATATCATATTAAGTACCACGGTCATTTTGGGTGGTGGGCTTTACCTGTTGGCGATGGCCACTGCCGGTTATTATCTGAGAGTGTTTGGTGGTGACTGGGGGAAGGTTGCTCAGGTAATGTTTTTGACCCTGGCAATCGTGATTTTGTTTGTTATATTGACATCATCACCTCTACGCGCGAAGGCCAGGGTTTTCTTAAGCAAGCACTTTTATAAAAATAAATATGATTACCGTATAGAGTGGTTGCGCTTTACCGAAGACCTGGATGATAAGGGTCATAGCGAAGATCATTATGGTACGGTTATCGAAGCGATGGCGAATATAGTCGAGGCACGAGCGGGTTCATTATGGTTGCGAGATGAAAGTGGCGGATATAAAAACACTGGTGTCTGGAAGGTCAGACGCCAGGATTACACTCTAAAAGAAAACGCATCGCTGATCAGGTTCCTGAACAGGACGGGGTTTATCATTAATCTGCGTGATTTTATTGTACGTAAAAGTGAATATAAAAAATTATCCCTGGAAGGCTGGATATTGAATGATGATAATTTATGGTTAATCGTGCCGCTACATGGCAGTGATGATCTGCTCGGTTTTGTGATTTTAGCTGATCCACTCGTAGAGCGTTCTATCAACTGGGAAGATCGTGACCTATTAAAAACAGCGGCTAAACAGGCAAGTAATTTTTTAACCATGCTGATGACATCTTCCCAGCTAGCTGAAGCCAAGCAGTTTGAGGTTTTTAGCCGGTTGTCTGCTTATATGGTCCATGATTTAAAAAATATAGCCTCCGAGCTTGAACTTATTGCCATTAATGCTAAAAAACATACCGGTAATCCAGAATTTATTGAAGATGCATTCGGTACGGTTGAAAATGCAGCGGATGATATCAAACGATTATTAATGCAGCTGCGTAATCGACGAGCTGAGAAAGAAAAGAAGGTTATCGTAGACCTGGTTGAACTGGTAACGGAAGTGGTGAATTCAAAAAAACATCTGTTGCCTGCACCGCAACTCAGAGTGAAATCAGAGTCGGCATTGGTGCCACTGGAAAAAGGGCGGCTAGCGAACGTGCTCGCACATTTAATCGAAAATGCACAGCAGGCCACGGCTGCGAAGGGTGAAATTATCATCACTTTGTCAAATGTAGATGATATGCGCTTGATAGAGATTAGAGACAATGGGCAGGGTATGGATGAAAATTTTATCCGTGACCGATTATTTAAGCCTTTTGATACGACAAAAGGTAATGCAGGTATGGGTATAGGTATGTATGAAAGCCGGGAGTTTATGCGACAGTTAGGAGGGGATATATATGTGCAAAGCAAGCCTGGAAAAGGGACTATAATTACACTACATATTCCGTCGGGCTTATCCCATGAAGACGGCGAAGACAAGCAATACGCATAAGCGCCAGTATTGTTTCATCAGGTTATATGCTTAGTTATATACTTATAGGAAGTATAAATAGTTATGGTAGGTAATGCGTTAAAGCCACTGCTGGTGGTCGAAGACAACCCTGGGCTACAGAAGCAACTTAAGTGGTCTTTTGAGGGCTACAAAGTCCATATTGCTAGTGACCGTGAATCTGCGATATCTCTCTTGCGGAAACATCAGACGCCAGTGGTTACACTGGATCTGGGGCTGCCTCCTGAGCCGGCAAATGCCAGTGAAGGGCTGGCTGCACTAAGAGACATTTTAAAGATTGCGCCGCATACCAAAGTCATTGTTGTGACCGGTAATGATGACCGAAAAAATGCTCTGGAAGCCATTTCACTGGGTGCATATGACTTTTATCAGAAACCGATTGAGCCTGATGTTCTGGGCCTGATCGTCGATCGCGCCTATCAGCTACACGAGCTCGAAGAAGAAAATAGATGTCTTGTAGCTAAAAGTGCTGATTCGCCTCTGGACGGTATAATCGGCACTAGTGAGCCCATGCTGGCTGCCTGTAAAATGGTTGAGAGAGTTGCTCCGACCGATGTAACATCGCTGGTGCTGGGTGAGAGTGGCACGGGCAAAGAACTGTTTGCCAGAGCGCTGCACCGTCTAAGTCCTCGAAATGGTAAAGCTTTTGTCGCGCTGAACTGTGCGGCAATTCCGGAGAACTTGCTGGAAAGTGAGCTKTTTGGCTATGAGAAAGGCGCGTTTACCGGTGCGGTAAGGCAGAGCAGGGGTAAGATCGAAACAGCGACCGGCGGCACACTTTTTCTCGACGAAATAGGTGATATGCCMATGTCCCTGCAGGCAAAGATGTTACGCTTTTTACAGGAGCGCGTCATTGAGAGATTAGGCGGCAGGAGCACGATAGAAGTAGATGTCCGAATAATCTGCGCCACGCACCGTAACTTGGCGCAGTTAATAAAAGAAGGCGGGTTTCGCGAAGATCTTTTTTTTCGAATCAGTGACATCGTGATTGAAATACCGGCATTACGTGATCGTAGTACTGACAAAGCATTACTTGCACAAATATTTTTGGATGAATTTAGTGAAAAAAATGGACGTAGCTTTCGCGGTTTTACTGAGTCAGCCAAAGCTCAAATCGATGCCTATGAATGGCCAGGTARTGTGCGTGAGCTAGAAAACCGTATTAAACGTGCAGTGGTGCTTGCCGATGGTAATCAAATTTTGGCGACTGATATGGGCTTTGTAGAGAATGAGTGTCATGTGCAGGCAATGAATTTACGTGAAGCTCGAGAGCGAGTGGAGCGCGAGGTTATCCAGCGTGCTTTATCGATACACAATAATAATGTTACGCATGCGTCCGAGGCGTTGGGTATAAGTCGTCCTTCTTTGTACAGTTTAATTAAGAAGCTAGATATGCCTGAGCCAGGAAAATGAACGGGAGTCCAGAAATAAGTGGATGGTAAAAGAAGTTATTACGCGCTTATAAACTAGAATACTATTTAGGAGGGCTCTGATTAATTCATTCCTGAATTTTCAGAGCGAGAAAAAGATAAAATGCGATTTTACAAGTTGTTATTAGTCWTAGGCATTATTCAGTGGCATTGGAAATTATTARAGAGTGAAGTGATATGAAGGAGCAGTTAATACTAGTTTATAACTATTTGTATGGTTTATGGCAGTACAGGTGGGCGGCGTTAGCTATTGCCTGTGTTGTTGCGATTACTGGATGGGGGATTGTCTTTGCATTGCCTRACCAGTAYACGTCGCAAGCTGTGGTGCATGTTGATACCACGTCAGTTATGACGCCGCTACTAAGAGGGTTATCGGTAGAGTCTGAAGTAGATACGGGTCTTAATATGATGAAACGGGTATTGCTAAGTCGAAAGAATTTGGAAGATGTGATTCGTCAGACAGACATGGATTTGAAAGCCAATACTCCGGAGGCGCTTGATGGTCTTGTGCAAAACCTGGCCCGAAAAGTATCATTAACGTCTGGGGGTAGACGAAAAGGCAATAATATTTATGAACTGAGCTACGAAGGAAGCTCGCCTGAAATAGTGTATCAGATTGTTTCCAAGTTACTAAATACATTAATAGAACATACACTGGATGCCGCGCGTACGGATACGGCGGGTGCTCAAAAATTTCTTGATCAACAGATAGAAAAACATGAACTTCGGCTTACAATTGCAGAACAGAAACTGGCCGAGTTTAAAAGAGCTAATGTCGGTTATATGCCTGATGCGGGAGGGGGTTTTTTTATACGATTGCAAAACGAAGAACGTGTGTTGGATACTATTCGCGCAGAGTTGCTGCTGGAAAAACGAAGGTATTCGGCCATGCTTAAGCAGTTGGAAGGTGAGCTACCTTTAATTGGCAGCGGCTATGGCACGTCAAAGGTTCAAAAATTACGCAGGTATCGCGAACAGCTTGATAATTTACTAACGCAGTATGAAGAACGGCACCCGGATATCAAGGCATTGAGAGCGACCATTGCAGATTTAATAGCAAGTGATTATGTTGAAGATGATGTTTTTGTYAATGTCGGTAGCGGAGATTCGGTTAATTTTAACCCCGTTTATCATGATCTAAAAGTTGCGAGTCATCAAACAGCTATTGAAATTGAAGCTTTAAACCTGAAACTGGCTRCACAGCAAGAAAAGGTGAAYACATTAAAAAAATCAGTTGATTTAATACCAGGCGTGGAGGCGGGGCTTGCAAAATTAAATCGTGATTACGAAGTTACGCGTGAGCGTTTTATTAGTTTTATTCAACGTAGAGAGTCAGCGCAACTAGCGCAGGCTGTTGGGCAAAGTGGTAGCAGTATCAAATTTCGCATTATCGAACCGCCACGCATACCTACAAAACCTTCTGGGCCTAATCGCCTGTTGTTTCTGACACTTGCTTTTTTAGTCGCTTTAGCCGCAGGTTTGGGATGGGGTTTTCTTAAGGATCAAAGCCAGCCGACGTTCATTAATGCAAAGCAACTTGGAGGTAAAGTCGGAGTGCCATTGCTAGGTTCGGTCAGGTTGCATCTGAGTGCCGAGCATAAAAGAAAACGACAATTACAACTAATGGGCTTTTTTGTTATTTTCTCTCTGCTGGTAATCACATATGGTTTCGCTATGGTTTTTAGTCACTCGGGTAGTGAGCTGGTTAATGCTTTAATCGAGTCACGGAGTTCTGCGATATGAATGAAGAAAGTAAGAAATCAGCACCAACAACCATTACACAATTGGTAGATTCGAGTAGCGCTGGAACARCGGATGCGCATCCGGAGAACACCRAATCAACTATTGCTGTCTCAACARSTAAGGGGYTGAAGGATACTGTCGGYAARGCACCGAGCARCAGTAATAAAGTTAAAATATTAGACCGGCTTTTAGATGCGGACATGCTGGTTCCGGGCAGTAAGCTTAGTCGGGAAGTTCATGATGACTATAGACGAATTAAACGTCCTCTGATTTCTAATGCCTGTGGTCGTGACAGGTCCATGGCTGAATACGGCAATCTTATTCTTGTGACCAGCTCTGTACCRGGAGAAGGGAAATCCTATACTTCAGTAAATTTGGCACTGACTATATCGCAGGAAATGGATATAACGGTTCTGCTCGTGGATTGTGATGTTGCTAAACAAGGTGTTAGCAGGATGTTAGGTCTGGAAAAGAAATGTGGTGTAGCGGACGTGCTGGAAAGMGGTGAATTGAGTATCGGTGATGTTTTACTGCAAACGGATRTCCCCTGTTTAAGAGTGGTGCCTGCAGGTAAACAAAATGATAATTTTGCTGAGATGCTCGGTAGTAATCGTATGCTTGAGCTGGTCAATGAAGTCGCCAGCCGTTACAGCGACCGTATTATTATATTTGATGGGCCGCCCCTGTTATCAACACCCCAGGCTCAAATCCTGGCAGGGCTGGTTGGTCAGATTGTCTTTGTTGTAGAGGCTGGAAAAACACCTCAATCTATGGTTGACGCTGCGTTGGAAATGATCCCGCAAGATCAAGCGGTTGGGCTGGTATTAAATAAAGTTGCTGGTGAGACGGATAGTGCTAATTACTATGGGTATTATGACTCTGCTACTAATTAATCGTGAGTTTTTAATTCGATGGCTCGAGCCTTTCATCATTTTCTCAATCAGTAACAGTTAACAGAAAATGCTTATTAAAAATGCACTGACAGTTGATGTCGAAGACTATTTTCAGGTGTCAGCATTTGCTGACAGCGTCGGTACGCATGAGTGGGATAGTCAGCCACTACGTGTTGAGCAAAATACTCACAAGCTACTCGACCTTTTTGATGAGCATCAAGTAAAAGCCACATTTTTTACTTTGGGCTGGGTTGCTGACAGAGCAGGTGGTTTAATTATGGAAATTGCCCAAAGAGGGCATGAGGTGGCCTGTCATGGGTACAGCCATCAGCTGGTTTATAATCAGACGATTGACGTTTTTAGGGAAGAGACCATTCGTGCTAAAAACATACTGGAAGATATTATTCAGCAACCTGTCCGGGGTTACCGCGCCGCCAGTTATTCAATTACCAGTCGTTCACTATGGGCTCTGGACATCCTTGCTGAGGTCGGGTTTGATTATGACTCAAGTATTTTTCCGGTTCGGCATGATCGGTACGGGATACCTGATACGCCAGAGCATCCGTACAGGTTGATGACGCCTGCCGGGCGTTCAATCATCGAATTTCCACTGTCAACAGCAAGAGTTTTTAACTACCGGTTGCCAATTGCGGGTGGAGGGTATTTTCGTTTGTATCCTTATTGGTTGAGTAAAGCTGGGTTAACTCAGGTTAACCGACGGCAAAATCCGTTTATTTTTTATCTTCATCCATGGGAGGTAGACCCGCAACAGCCAAGAATAGCGGCGAGCTGGTTTTCTCGTTTCAGGCATTATAATAACCTTGATAAGTGTGAGCCCAGACTGCGAAAGTTAATGACTGATTTTCGGTTTGGCACAACCTGGGATATTTTAAAAACGCTCGATCTAACAGGGACTGAGTTTTCTATACAGTCACCATCTAAATAAACTATTTAAATGTCAGCGCGTTGGTGAAGGGAGCGGTCTGAATATTCCTGGCGCAATTATTATGTGACTATTAAACGGGCGTCGTATTAATTGGCCAGGGACCCAGACTTGATCAGATTCCCTGGCTTATTTGGCATTCGATAACATCTGATGTAGCAATGCCATCTGTACCAGCATTCGATTACGCGCTTCTGCGATAACAACACTGCGTGTTCCGTCAAKYACAYSRKCWGYWACWKCWWCGCCKCGWYGYRCTGGCAGGCAGTGCATGAARCGGCAGTCACTGGCTGCATTWGTGAACCAGGGATCGTCGATACACCAGTCCTTCAGCTCGGGTCTGATATCGTCTTCGGCACTTCTGTTACCATAGTGGCGTGCGGATGCCCAGGAACTGGCGTAGACAACCTGGCAGCCAGCCATTGCCTTGTTCCGGTCATCAGACTCTACTACTGAGCCGCCGCTTATTGCTGCCGCTTTCTGTGCTTTTTGCATAATGGGACCTGGTAGCTCAAAGCCGTCCGGTCTTAGTACGGTGACATCCATGCCGCGTAGAGCCGCCATATGTACCGTTGCCGCAGCTACTGCGAACGGCAGTGGGTTAGGGTGCCAGGTCCAGGAGAGTACAAATTTTCCGTTATAGGCAGGTATGCCCAGGTCATCCATGGTTTTCCAGTCAGCCAGACTCTGGCAAGGGTGGTTAATGGCWGATTCCATGTTGATATAAGGCGTGTCGATAAGTGATGTTAGCTCRCAAAATTCRCGATCAGCCAGGTCGTCATCAATATTATTTATATTTGCGGCTGCACGAATGCCGATMGCATCGCCATAAGATGCGATTACAGGAACAGCCTCTCGAATATGYTCGGCAGCAGCACCGTCCATGATTATGCCAGAACGAGATTCRAGGCCGTGAATTGACATTTCAGGAGAGATAACAAAGGATCCGCCGCCCAATCGGGCCATGGCTGACTGGAATGAAATTAATGTTCGCAGTGAAGGGCTCAGGAATAACAGTGATAACACTTTTCCTTCGAGYGCCCTGGGTTCGGGGTAATTATTTAGTCTTTGYGCGAGYTCAATTAGCGATTTAATTTCGGTGATACTAAAATCAGCCAGATCATTAAAAATCTTCATGGTTAATTTACATCCTCGCTAACAATGCTACGTGTTAATAATTTTTATTCGGTTCTAAATTTCCAAGTAGTTCTTTAGCTTCGGCCCGACTGTTGAAACTGTTACCTTGAGCGAGTATCTGTTCAAGGATTTTACGCCCCTCATCTTTGTTTTCGGTGTTAAGCAAGGCAACTGCATAATGATAACGTATATCTAAATCCTCAGGAGATATGTCCATCGCCTGTTTTAACAAACGGATGCCTTTAATCGTCTGGTTCTGTTGAACCAGAATCCAGCCGTAAGTATCTTGTACGCTCGAATTTTCAGGGGCTGACCGATATGCTCTCTCAGCCGTGTCCAGTGCTTTAGGGTGACCTTTTAGAGAGTAAAGCCATGCCAAATTATTTAGGCTGGTGGTGTGCTCTGGCTCTTTGCTAAGGATGATTTCATATTCACGGGTTGCAAGGTCATTCTTGTTCGCGCGCTGATATTGAGAGGCAAGAAACAGGCGTACAGAATTGTCATCGGGGTTTTTATCTAGCCAGGCTAACAATGGTTTGATGGCGATATCAAAATCATCATAATGGGYGGYTGCAGTGAATAGYCTTATTGCCAGGTCGGCAGAAGGTTGTTTATYCCAGGCGTTTTGATACGCCATATTTGCTTTTTTATAGTTTTGTTTAGCCATCCATACGTTGCCTTCACGTAAATAACCAATGGRAAGCAATGGTTTTTGTTGTTGTAATTGCTTTGAGTAGACAAGGCTTTTATGGTGATTTCCTACCTGTAATTCAGTGCCTGCCAACATATTTACAGCCAGATAGTTTTCTGGCTGGGYTTTTACAGCAGTGCGCAGATTTGTCAGCGCCTCATYARWCATGGCAAGATTWATATAKGCTTCAGCAAGTAATATTTTCGCAATGGTAGGATCAGGTAGTTTGTTGGCCAGTCTTTTTAGCGGTGGCAATGCTTCGTTAAACCTTTTTTGMKNAATYARKMKWWNNTTCMTTRWAGWRNNAKTAMWNTCTMCATNATCMKNTSAWAGNNTTAWAGMMKMNTGMASKKAYRWRKYMKSTTTSTNTTAGMARTTYNTSGTTAAGGTAGTAGTTGGCAAGAAGGATGCGTGATCGGGTATCAGACGGAAAGGTGTCGCGTGCCTTTTCTAGCCAGGATAGCATGTCGTTTGTGCGCTGCTGTTTTGCTGCCAGTTCGGATAATGCTAGCATCGGTAAAGCGCCRCCTTTGTTTGATTCTAYCAGGCCGTTATATAGCTTAATGGCTTTATCTAAATTACCTTCTTTTATTTCCAGACGAGCTAGCCCCTGTGTGGCCGGGAGAAAATTGTCCTGCTGTCGAAGTGCTTGAGTAAAATAGTCGCGCGCCAGAYCGTCATYATTTTGWGAGGCATGGAGGGCRCCATTTAGTGATAAAGMCTCAGCGTCACCCGGGTTATTYTCCAGCATCTTGCGGGCAATATTTATTGCTTTATCAGTATTACCTGATTGCACGTAGGCTGAAATAGYCAGTTTATTAGCAACCACAGTATTTTTATTGATGTTTAGATAGGTGTTTATCTCTTTTAGTGCCTGTTCTGTCTTTCCATTAGCGATATAGGCTTTAATAAGTTGCTCGCGTAATGCACTATTTTCCGAGTTTGAAGTTAAGGCTTTTTTAAGTGACAGGATTCCGGCATTGATATCTCCCTTAATAAATTTTAACTGACTTTGTAAGCCTAAAGCGCCTGGATCAGTCGAATTTCTTGTCAGTAGCGACTGTACGATAGGCAGTGCTTTTTCAGGCTGATTAAGACGGATGTAGGTGTGCGCAAGTAGTTTTTGAGCAGTGTAGTCGTCGGGAACTATCTTTAGATATTCTATAAAATAGTGAGAGGCCTGTTTGTCTTCATTGAGTGCATATTTTATTTTCCCCATCAACTGTTGTGACAGAGGATGATTAGGTGCAATCGCAAAAAGTTTTTGTAAGTACTCTTCCGCACGGGCGAAGTCTTTTTCGCTAAAAGCCAATAATCCGCTGAGATAGTTAGCTTCTGGGTTATCCTCATTTCGTGACAGTAACGTCGCCAGAATTGCCTTAGCTTCGATGATGTTTTGCTGTGCCATTTCGAGGCGAGCAAGGTTGATAGACGCTTTTTGGCTGTATAGCGTCGTGGTATTCGCGGGTGTTAAATCTATGATTTTTTNATATGTATCACTCGCTCTTGATAGATTATTATTTTTTCGATCGATGGTTGCGTATAAAAATAGGAGCTCGATGTTGTCTGGGTAAAGCGACAGTGCTTTTTCTGTCGTTCTGGTGGCATCCCCATTCAATAAGCCTGAGAGTTGAAACATTGATGTGGCTCTCAAGATATGTAATGCATCAGCCTCGATACTGGCACCTCTTTTAAGTGTATTTTTTGCAAGTGCTGTGTGGCCGAGGCTGGCTTCTGCTATAGCGCGTAATCCCGCTACATTGGCGCGAGCAGCGTCTGACCAGTCGTCCTGGCTAATAATTGTTTTCAGGAGCTCATCAAACCTGGCTTGCGCCAATAGTATCAGAGCAATTTTAGGTTGGATTTGTTCATCGTTCCAGCCAGATTTTACGGCGCGGTTAAATTCTTTCATGGCGCCTTCCAGGTCGCCAAATTGCAGATTTATATCGCCTAGTAAGAATCGGGCTTCCGCATTTTCTCCATTTATTTGCAGTACATTTCGGAGTTCGATGGAGGCTGTTTTAGGGTCACCCTGGTTGAGATGGTTTTTTGCGCTTTGCATCGTTTGATGCTCGTTCATGCCCTGGCCGCAGGCAGTAGTGACAAGAAGAAAACTTACCAGGAAATAGCGCCTTATTGTTGAGTTAAACTTGCTAATATTTGACATGTTGCTCCTTAAGCATCGCGGCGTTTGCGTTTCTCTGAATGGTGTGGCTGCACAGTAATGTGACCTGCTTGATGATATCATTGTTTAGACAGAACGAGCTACTCCAGGGTATCGCAGAATTTATGATACTTGTTCAGAGGTACCCTGGGTATTAATAGAATGAGAGCAATCAGGTTTTGTTAGTGTCTGCATAGCGACCTTGTGAGTTAGGGCGCACATTATATAAGTTTTCATATTAATGTGAGATTAGAAGGTGTTTCTGTAAAAAGATACAGAAATTATTATATGTACTATTATTGTTTCGTTCTTTTTTAGAACTCGGAGTGAAGCATGCTTCACTAACTTACTCTGGGGAATGCCAAGGTGTAGATGAATTCAGGAATTAAAAAAACGGTTTCAAATGCGTTTGTGGTGTTGATATTACCGCTGTATTTACTCTATTTTCTGACGGGTGTCTTTTTTAAACAAAACGCTATTGCAAGTTACTCGCAAATTTTAAGTCTTCTACCAGGTAAATTTGGGAGTTATTGTCGAATTGCTTTTTATCGACTTACCATGACATGTTGTCATTTTGATTGTGTGATTGGTTTTGCGACCCTATTTTCACAACGTGATATAGAAATAGGTAAAGGAGTATATATAGGCCCGCAATGTAATATTGGTATGTGCAAGATTGGCGATAACAGCCTGATTGCCAGTGGTGTGCATATAATGAGCGGCAGTACGCAGCATAATTTTGATAATCTGGATCGTCCTATTCAGCAGCAGGGCGGTGTCTATACAAAAATCCAAATTGGTGAAGACAGCTGGATTGGTAATGGTGCATTGATTATGGCGAACATCGGAAAAAAATGCATTATTGGCGCAGGTGCGGTGGTGACTAAAGATGTCGCTGACTATTCAATCATGGTTGGCAACCCTGCTAAATTAATTCAAACGAGAAAGTAATGGGTTTTTTGAACGCGGCATTATGTAACATCAAGTGGGTATTGCTGACTCAGCAGTAGAAATTCTCTGTTATCCGCATTAAATATTATAAGTATCTTTAGTTAACGTTAATGAATAATAAGAAAATTGCATCTGTCATTATTCCTGCCTTTAATGAAGAGAAGCATATACAAAATACCTTGCAGGCATTAACGCTGAAGACGGGACTGGAAATTATTGTGGTCGATAACGGTTCCACTGATCGCACCGCAGAAATGGCGAATCAGCAGGGCGTAAAGGTTATCGATTTTCCATCTGGCACGATTGCAGCGGTGCGAAACCGAGGCGTCGAGGCGTCGACCTGTGATGCCCTGGTGTTCATCGATGCGGACATCAGAGTCGCCCCTGGCTGGCATGAAAAACTGGTGGAGGTGGTGCAGGGATTACGTGAGTCGCCGCTGATGGTCACCGGCTCACGGGTTCAGTCRACAGAAAAAAATAACTATTTGCATAAATACTGGTTTTCGCAATTGAACACTTACAATGCGCCATATATAAATTCAGGTCACCTTATTACTTCRCGGCAATTGTTCGACAGGATACAGGGCTTTAGCGAGCAGCTGGAAACCGCTGAAGATTATGATTTTTGTCAGAAAGCAACCGATGCGGGTGCGGTTATCCATAACGATCCGGCGCTGGTCGTTATGCATGACGGTTATCCTGAGTCCTTGTTGGGGTTTATCCAGCGTGAACGCTGGCACGGACGTCAGGATGTTGAAAGCTGGCAATTATTTTTAGGTTCTAAAATTGCCTGGTTTGCCAGCATAAATTTAATTCTGTTGCTGATCGCCGTGATAGCAACATTGATGGGATTCTTGCAGGCATTGCCGGTATATTTTATTCTCATGTTTGGCGTGTCGTTGTTGTTGACCCTCTATAAATTCGGTTTGCAGAAAATAAATTACCTGCTGATTATGCCGGTTATTTTTTACTTTTATCTCTGTGGCCGGTCGTTGGCGTTGATCGATCGTTTAACCGGGCGCAAACRACGATGAGTACACAGATATCAGTTGCGGARACTGGGCAGAYCAGCAGAATTGACCGTTATCTGGTGGCATCTGTACAGGCAGCGCCATATCACCATATGCAATGGTTGCAGGCGGTTAAAAAAGCTTACGGTTTTGATTATGAATATCTGGTTGCAGAAACCGATGCTCAGATCGAAGGCGTTCTGCCAGTGTGTCGTTTTAAAAGTATTACTGGCAAGCATTCGTTGTGCGCTTTGCCGTTCTGCGATGTTGGTGGTGTTATTGCCGACAGTGACATTGTCCGAAAAAAATTAATTGCATTTGCACTAACYCGTGCCGAACAGTTGCAGGCGATGCCATTACAGCTTCGTCAACGGGTGGYGGAAGCGCCCACTGGTGCGGATATGGCTGATCGAAAAGTAAGTATGTTRCTGGCGCTGCCGGAATCGGCAGAGATATTACTGGCCGGGTTTAAATCAAAATTGCGCAGCCAGATTAAAAAAGCGGATAAGAATGGGYTRCGGTTTGATTTTGCCAATGATGAGAAAAGTRTCGACGACTTTTTTTATGTATTTTGTCGCAACATGCATCTTCTCGGTTCACCAACGCATTCTCTTAAATGGTTTCAGGCGTTAAGAGAAAGCTATCAGGATAATYTGCTGGTGGGGCGCGTCTGGTTCGACGGAAAAATTGTYGGTGCGGGCATCCTGTTGTTTAGCGGCAGTAACGTCTCGATTCCCTGGGCAKSSRYYKNGCGTKRAWRYWWYMKWYYRSSSNNCCGAACMWRWKGMWKYMMTSRARKSKKMWSYKRRKCKYSWGYRWWASMKRKKRCAAGCAATTTGATTTCGGCCGTTCTACCTATGGCGAAGGCACGTACAACTTTAAAAAACAATGGGGTGCAAAGCCCGTTCTGCTGGACTGGCAAACGCTGAACAAACAGGGCGTGGTGGCAGAAATAGCGGGTAGTAAAGGTTGGGTGAGAGAGCGGGTCGAAGCAGTATGGAAAAAATTGCCATTATCCGTGGTGAACACTATCGGCCCTCGCTTGCGCCGGCACATTTCGTTATGACAATATTGTTGATTGTCATCACGCTAATAGCGTTGTTTATACCGGTATATGTGTATATTGGTTACCCGCTGCTGCTCATCGTTCTGGATAAGTTGGTGAAGGGTAAAAAACTCGAAATCGCAGAGATTACRCCGTCGGTCAGTTTGATTGTGTCRTGTTATAACGAAGTCGATGTCATCGAACAAAAAATCAGGAACTGTCTGGCCATCGATTATCCACAGCATCAACTGGAGATYCTGTTCGTCTCRGATGGCTCGGATGATGGAACCGATGAACTCATCAMRCAATATTGTAACGAGCGTATAAAATTAATTCGTCAGGAAGGYCGTCTGGGTAAAACCATGGGGCTCAATCTTGCACTGGCGGAAGCCGTCGGCGAGCTCGTGGTTTTTTCTGATGCCAACGCCATGTACAAAGACGATGCCTTAAAAAAGCTGGTGCGAAATTTTCACGATGCATCGGTCGGTTATGTGGTTGGGGCGGCAATATATCAGGATGARGAAGAGAGTAGCGCCGGCGCCAGTGAAAATATTTATTGGCAGTATGAAATATTCATCAAAAAAATAGAAAGTAAATTGCATTCCGTCGTTGGTGGTGATGGAGCAATCTATGCGATCAGAAAATCATTGTATGAGCCACTGGACCAGGAAGATATCAATGACTTCGTCAATCCGTTACAAATTATAGCGAAAGGTTATCGAGGTGTTTTCGACGCGGATGCTATCTGTTATGAGCAAACTGCGGGTGATTTWGATAAAGAGGGGAAGCGAAAGCAACGAATCGTCAATCGTAGTTTCAGCGGACTAATGAAAAATAAAATAGTGCTGAACCCTTTTAAGTTTGGTTTCTATTCACTCGAGGTGCTCTCACATAAACTCCTGCGCTGGTTGATYCCYTTTTTCATACTGATTGCCGYMACAGGTATTRTCGYGTTGGCGCAGATGAAAATAGTGGTTTTTCAGTGGCTACTKTTGTTGGGTATCCTTTTCATCTGGAGCATTTTATCTGGTAAATTATTAAAGAACAGCTCTGCCTGTCCGTCTATTCTGCTTATCCCGTATTATTTTTATCTGGTTAACATTAATTCGATGAAAGGTGTATTGCAGTCTTTGCGCGGCGAGGTTCAGATAACCTGGAGTACGCCGCGAGATCAAAACGCGACGACTGCCGCTGTGAATATGAAAACGCTGCTGGGCTTTACCGGTTTAATTCTGCTAACTGCCTGGCTTTTTTGGGTCACGCTGCAATCACTTATATAAATAGATGCGCACGATAAATGTTTTACAATTTATAACCCCCACAGGGTTTTATGGCGCAGAACGGTGGATACTGGCGCTGAACRATAATCTTGATCCTGAAAAAGTGCGATCAGACCTAGTGGTTACCACAGAGCAAAATCGACGCCCCGAAATATTAAAACACTTTACTGTCGGTGAATGCCAGGCGTTTGAAATCGAGATGAATGCTCGGCTCAGCCTGTCGGCCATTCGTTCGCTGGTTGAACTGATTAAACGGCGAGATATCGATATCATCCATACCCATGGTTATAAATCTGATATTATGGGTTTGATCGCGGCGCGTTTAGCGGGCATTAAATCGATTTCGACACCGCATGGTTTCGGTGAACCGTCAGATCTGAAATTAAAAGCGTTTATCCGTCTGGGTAAATTTGCCCTGAGATTTTGCGATGCGGTCGTGCCCCTGTCAGAACAGCTGGTCGATGAGATAAAAGCAGCGGGCATCGCAAAAAAGAAAATTCAATTCATCCGAAATGCGGTGGACCTGAAAGAAGTCGAGCTGTATAGAATTAAAAAGAAATCGCAAGAAGAGGCCAGTGGTAAATTAATGGTCGGATATATCGGCCAGATGATCCCCCGAAAAAAAATTGATCATATCCTGAATATCTATAATCAGATCTGGTTAGAGAATAATGATATCGAAATACAGTTACTGGGAGATGGCGCAAGCCGYGTCGAGATGGAAGCGCTCGCAAAAACGTTGCCTTCAGTAGAGTCCATYCATTTCCTTGGTTTTAGAAATGACCGTCTGGAACTTTTAAGCCAGTTTGATCTATTCGTGATGACCTCRTCCGATGAAGGCATYCCGCGCTGYCTGATGGAGGCCATCGCGATGGAAGTTCCCGTWGCGGCTTATGACATTCCGGGTATCGATCAGCTGGTGATGCACGAAGAAACCGGGCTACTTGCAAAATATGGAGATCAGCAGACATTGAAAAAATATTGGCTAAAATTACTGACAGATAAACAGCAGGCTGAAAAGCTGGCGCAACAGGGCCGAGAGTTTGTAAATGAGCGGTATTCAGGACAACGCATGGCCGATGAATATACGGCTTTGTACCAAAACCTCCTGTCCAATAACTGAGATCTCTGATTTATGTGTGGAATAGCAGGCTTTACCCGATTTTTTGACGCGACAGGTGATACCGCAAGCCTGCTCAGAATGGGCGACAGGATAGCCCATCGTGGTCCCGACGCGCATGGAGAATACCTGGACGATGGTGTCGGCTTGTGTCATAGACGACTCAGCATCATCGATTTATCGGCCGCGGGAAATCAACCCATGTTCTCTGAAGACGGTAATCTGGTAATCGTGTTTAATGGCGAGATATATAATTTTCTGGAACTGAGAAAAGAGCTTGAGCAGAAAGGCTACTCGTTCAAAACCAGAACCGATACAGAAGTCATACTGGCACTGTATCAGCTTGAGGGAGCCAGGTGTCTAGATAAACTGTTTGGCATGTTTGCCATCGCCCTGTGGGACAAACATAAACAGGAACTTTTTTTAGCCAGAGATCGACTTGGTAAAAAGCCGCTTTATTATTATCATGATCAGAAACGATTTATCTTTGCTTCAGAGATCAAGTCTATCCTTGAAATCGAGAGCGTGCCGAAAGAGATTCGTCATGATGCTATCTACGATTTTTTTGTCTACCAATATGTACCTGAATCAAAATCGATTTTCAAAAATATAAATAAACTAAATCCGGGCCACTATCTCACCATTAATAAAAATGGCGTTGATGTTAAGCAATATTGGGATGTGTCATTTAAAGAGCAGAGCACGTCCAGTGAAGATGAGATTGCTGATGGCTTGCTCGATGTGATTGATACCTGCACAAAACAGCGCATGATCAGTGATGTGCCGTTGGGTGCGTTTTTAAGTGGTGGTGTTGATTCGAGCGGTGTTGTGGCCCTGATGGCAAATAATAGTGAAAAACCGGTAGTGACCTGTTCTATTGGTTTTGATTCTAAGAAGTATGATGAAATTCAATATGCGAAACAGGTGGCGGAGCAGTATCATACGACACACCATGAGTTAACGGTGAAGGAAAATGTTCTTGATCACCTGCAACACATTGCGGGTTTTTTTGATGAGCCGTTTGCTGATCAGTCGCTGGTGCCCACATATTTTGTTTCGCAACTGGCAAAAACAAAAGTTACCGTGGCACTGGCAGGCGATGGCGGCGATGAAAATTTTGCAGGTTACAGTAAGTACAGCGTGGATCAGATTGAAAATAATTTGCGCAATAAAGTGCCGGGTTTTATTCGAAAAAATCTGTTTCCAGCATTCGTTAATCCACTGCAACAAAGCAATGTCCGTGTCTTTAATCGTGCGGCAACATTGTTGAATGCGATGAGCAAAAGCCCGGCGGAAGGCTTTTATCTGACCAATACATTTATGACCGATACGATGTGGAATCGTCTGGCCAACGATAATTTGAAACGGGAAGTAAATGGTTATCACCCATCGACGATAAGCATGCAGTTTTATAATGAGGCGGATGCCGACGATCATCTGTCCAGAGTGCTATACACCGATATTAAAACTTATCTGGTCGGTGATATCCTGGTGAAAGTCGATCGTATGAGCATGGCTAACTCGCTGGAGGTGCGGGCGCCTATCCTGGATCATCGGGTGGTAGAGTACGCCGCCAGCATCCCCTCCACGCTAAAGCTGCAGCAAAAGGAGAAGAAATATATTCTGAAAAAAGCGTTTAGCCGTTTGTTGCCGCCAGATATATTGTACCGAAAGAAAATGGGTTTTTCGGTGCCGTTGACGCATTGGCTGAGAAATGAATTAAAAGCCACGGCTGAAGCAAAGTTATTTCAGACTGAAAATGGTCTGTCGAATTTTTTTAAGCCTGCAGAGATAAAAAATATCTGGCTGGAGCATCAACAGGGAATCAGGGATCATTCTGCCGTGTTATGGAGCCTGTTGATGTTTGAGTTCTGGTGGCAGAAATACATGGTTTAGGCGATTATGGACGATTCAAAAATCAGAGTATTACACGTCACTTTTAATATGAACATCGGCGGCACCGAACAGGTCATCCGTCAGATCATAGAAAATTCTGATGCAGAAAAATTCGAGCATGAAATCTTGTGTATCGATGGTGAGGTCGGGCCTTTGGGGCTGGCGCTAAAGAAAAAAGGTATTCATATAGAAAGTACGCGAAGACAGGCCGGCACCGATTTCAAGCTGATACGGTTTATCAGGTGTCTGGTTGAATCCAGAGGTATCGAAGTGCTTCACTGTCATCAGTATACGCCTTATTTTTATGGGGTATTGGCGGCGACAGGAAAGCGAACGAAAGTTATTTTTACTGAGCATGGAAGGTTTTTTCCTGACCGCCACCATTTTAAGCGCCGATTTATTAACCCGTTGTTGGTTATGATGACGGATCATATTACAGCTATTTCAAAATCGACAGCAGACGCAGTAGCGAAATACGAGTATATGCGGCGTGATAGAATTGATGTTATCTATAACGGGATTTGTGATTTGCAGGGGAAAGCTCTGGACAGGTCGGCCTTGTTAAATGAGCTGAATCTCACGGAGCAATATCGTTATATCGGAACCATCTCTCGATTGGAGCCGATAAAAAACCAGGCGATGATGATAAAGGCGTTTCACCGATCTAAACAGGAAGTGCCCGAGCTTAAACTTGTTTTAATCGGTGATGGCGCAATAAGGCCTGAACTGATGGCGTTAGCACGCTCATTGAATGTTGAACAGGATGTTATTTTCACCGGGTTTATTGATAACCCGCAAAGATTTCTGAGTCTTTTTGAAGTTTTTCTGTTGTCATCTTTCAGTGAAGGTACCTCGATGACGTTGCTGGAGGCTATGTCTCTGTCGCGACCATCTGTTGTCACCCGTGTCGGTGGCAGCCCTGAAATTGTTATAAACCATGAGACCGGCATACTGGTGCCCAGTGATGACGTGATGCTTTTTTCTGAAGCCATTACAACGCTGTTGTCTGACGCGAAATTAAGAACGTCGTATGGTAAGGCAGGAAGACAACGGTTTTTAAAAGAGTTTGCAGCTGAGCACATGATTAAGTGTTATCACGCATTATATAAAGGTAAGTAGTAAAGATGTCGACCGCAAAAATCAGCAGGAATGTGTTTGCCAATATTACAGGCATGATGGCTCAGATTGTTATCGCTTTCATTCTGTCACCTTTTCTGGTGCATACACTTGGCGATACAAAATATGGAATCTGGACCATAGCGATAGCGTTTACCGGCTACATGAACTTGCTGGATCTCGGCCTGACTTCAGCGGTTAACAGGTATGTTGCAAAATATAGCAGTTTGCAAGATAGCAAAAATGTTAATGCTATCGTCTCCACGTCTTTCGCGCTGTTTTTTTTGATGGGGACGATCATTGTTCTGGTCAGTCCTTACATGGCTGACTTTATTGTTAGTATCATAAATATTGAGCAATCACTCACCAATGTTGTTCATCTGCTGATTATCATCGTGTCTTTTGATATCGCAATATTTGTTATTAGCGGATTATTCAAAGGCATCTTTGGTGGTTTCCAGCATTATTCTATTATCAATTTTACGCAGGTTATTTCAGCACTGTTTAAAGCCTTGATGTTTTATTTTTTCCTGTCTCAGGGGCACGATCTGATTGCGATGGGTTTGATCTCTATTGCTGGGAATATTTTGACCATCATTATTTTTTATTACCTGTTGAAGAAAAACTACCCGCAGGTTTCGATTGAGTTTAGCGGGATAAGCCGTCCCAGTGCCTCGAAGATTCTGCATTATAGTAAATTTACTTTTATTGCGATGATGGCGAACCAGTTAATTTATTACAGTGATGCTTTTGTAATCGGGTATTTTATGAGTGCAGCCGCAGTAACCTATTACAGTATTCCCTGGACGTTGGCAGAGTACACCAAGAAAATTTCTATGGCCATCAGCCAGACTTATACGCCGGCGATCAGTGAGATTGATGCCAGGGGTGATATGGAGAACATAAGATCACTGTACCTATCAGGGACGAAATACATGATCATCATTTCCAACCTGCTRGCGATCGGTATGATCGTGCTRGGCGGGGCGTTTATAGCTTTGTGGATGGGTGAAAAATATAAGGAGCTCTGTGAAACGGTGCTGATTATTCTTTTTGTGAACCAGTTCTTTCAGGGCCCGCAGCAGATAAGTTATTCCATCCTTCTGGGGATGGCCAGGCAAAAGTATTACTCATATGTGAGTATGGGTGTTTCGGTGGCTAATTTGATATTGAGTATTTTGCTCGTGCAGGAGTGGGGTATCGTCGGTGTGGCATTRGGCGCTGCGATACCGCAGATAATATTCCATGGTCTTTATGTTCCGTGGTCGACYTTGAAAACGCTCAATCTTTCGGCTGGGGAATACCTGAAAAAAACCTATATACCATCCATCATTCCTTCAATTTTTCTTTTTATATCGCTATATCTTGTGTCGGTGTATTTTTATCCGGACAGTTATCTGAAATTGTTATCATCGGCTTTTCTGTGTACATTGTTTTATATGGCTTTAGTGTATGTGTTTATGTTTGATGAAAATGAAAAATCGGCGTCTATCCGATTTATACGGAAGCGGTTGAAGCTCGCTATTTGAGCTCTGGCAGGGCTGTTGCTGAGAATGATGTGAGCCCGAGGGCTTTTCTATTGCGGCGCGGGTATAAATTTTTTTTATGGCGGGAATGCTTGATGTCTAATCGATAAATACGATTGTATTTCTGATTCCGTCAAACATCCTGCTATAATGGGTAAAGGAATAACCAGATATGCTTTTTGGTGTCAGTTCATACATGAGCCTAAATTGAGCTACAGCATGCGATTATACAGTGGCATATCTGTCTTTTTTCTACAATGATGTAGAAGGTTATAACCTGTTCAGGTCGCCTTCTCAGTAATTACTGAAATCAAATGAGACTAAATGATATTAATTAAATGTTTGTTTTTTTATATGAATATCAAGGTCATAGATAATTAAATTTATAGACTGGATAACGAGCGATACACAACGACGAGGATGAAATTATGACCAATTTTAATAAACTAAAATTTGGTGCATTGGTTTATTTGCTTACTTTTAATTCTTATGCGCAGATAATATTTGAGACGGATTTTGCTGATGATAGCTCTTTTTATGCAACTCAGCAGCAATCCTCCTGGACAGCGGTGGGGGCGAATAAACCAACCGGTTTTGATGGAGCATTGATTGAAGGTAATGGCTATATCCAGGGTATGCCGGGTGAAGGGGTCGGCGGTTCTGTTGCCCTCAAGTTTATGTGGGATCCAGCATTAGGGCAGCCAGTTTCACAGCTATACAAACATCTGACGGGTGATGAGAATACAGGCTACGATGAAATATATATACGGTACAGAGTCAGATTGCCGAATAAATTCAAGGTAGGTATCCCTGGCAATGATGACGTGCCTTACTGGAAGTGGGGACGTTTGTGGCAGAATACCGGCGTCGCTCCTGGGCAAAAGTGGACCGAGAACCGGGCTGATGCTTTTTATGCGGTTTGGAATTATGGTGGCACGGACATGTGGGGTATCGATGCGGGTGGTACTTTCGGTGCGAACACAGGCGCTAATCTGAGTCAAGGCAGCGCCGGTGGTCAACGTTATTCTAACGATTTTTATATTGGCAAGCAGGATTATACAATGGTTCCTGGTCATTTCAGGAATGTAGGTAATGGGGATTGGGATTTTGACTCTACGACAAGATTGTTGGTAAATAATACATCTCAGACCTGGCATACATTTGAATGGCGTTTTAAGTTATCGAGTAGCAATACATCAAATGACGGTGTTTTTCAGATGTGGGTTGATGGTGTTGAGCAAGTGCCTGTTAAAATAAGCCCGGGTGGAAGTGCTCCTGTGCTGGGTAATCTGGCACCAACAGGGATACCAACGGCATCGCATGGCTCCGGTTATAACTTCCTGGTCATGTTTGATAATATGGCCAGCTGGAACAAGAACTGGGATGATGCCGGTGTTGAAGGCGGTATTTATGTGAATGATGTGGTTATCAGTACCACCCGGATAGGGCATGATTATTATGTTGGCATGCCGCCGCCTAAGCCACCATCGAATATACAGGCGCAATAAGCGGCAATTTACTCTCGACAGGCCGTGTAATCAGGGCTCGGTGATCAAACGATTACCGAGCCCTGATTTTTATTCAAGCTTTTTTTGTTGTATTAAGTTTAGCGCGTCCCGATGGTGTGGGGCTTTAGCGCCATTCGTCAATTTTTATTTTAAATCAGGCTAGAATTTCAAGGGAGAGAGGAGAGGTTTTGTCAATCGTGTTGCTGGTGTGTGGTATGCCAGTTGGTTTGATATTCGCTTCATCGGATAGAAAGGTGCCAGGGCACTTGAATAAAATATAAGTCCTATGTCTAAATTTGCATTATTGTTTGCTTCTGTTTATTTCAGCGGCCTGTTTATGAGCCTGTTTAAAGGGGCTCACTGGGCGTTTTATATTTATCAGTTGGTCTATTTTCTTAACCCTGAAAAACGTTGGTGGTCGGCGGGGTTGCCTTTTTCAAGGTACTCGTTGATCACGGTTGCTGTCCTCTTTTTTGCCTATATGATGCAGAGGAAAAAATTTAACTACCACCTCAATGAGATCCGGAAGCTGCCGCAATTTAAGTGGATCATTATGCTGCTCATAACATACGGGCTTGTTTATTTTAGTGCTGTGAGTAAAGGCCTGCATTATGAAGCAATGATCGAATATATCAAACTTTTCATTGTGATCGGCATCGCGTACAAGGTTGTGGATACCAGGAAAAAACTTGAGTATTCGATACATGCGATGATTGTCGGTATCGCGTATCTGGGTTTTGTTACATACTCTATGGGAAGAGATGAGTTTGGTCGTATTGGGCGGTTTGGCATGATTGATGCGCCGGATGCCAACGTTGCGGCTGCAGCGATGATCGCCTCTCTGCCGTTTTTAATATTTTATTTCTGGCGGGGCTCTTTAAAAACCAAGATCATTATGACCATCTTCGGTGCTATCATTGTCAATGGGCTGGTACTGGCGAACAGTCGGGGGGCTTTTGTTGGCGGCGGCATTGCTTGCGTCTATTTTGTCTGGGAGATGCTTCGCTCGAAGTTTAAGGTCAGGTTTCAACGGATTATCACAGTGTTCCTTATAGCATGTGGTTTGGTTAGTCTGACGATAGTGATCGATACCTCATTTCTTGAAAGGATGTCTACATTGTCTGATGTGAGTGATGGCAGAAAAAGTGGCTCAAACCGTGTGACATTCTGGGTGCTAACGTTTGATGTGCTGAAAGAGTACCCGTTTGGCGCTGGTGCATCTGGTTATGAATTATTAAGTCCAAACTATGTGCCCGCTGAGTATTTTGACCGTGGCAAGTCGGTCAAAGCCGTGCATTCAATATGGTTTCAGGCGCTGGCAGAAGTGAGTTATATTGGCTTCTTTTTCTTCATGATGATCATCTACACAACATATAGATCGTTGCAGAAGGTAAGGCGGTATTATTGGGAGAAAAAGGATGTTTATGGTTATTATTTTACGCATGCTATTTTGTCATCTTATATTGGGGTTCTGGTCGCGTCATCGTTCATCAATCAGTTCAGGACACAGATCGTTTATTGGCTGATACTTTTTACCGCCTGTTTGTTTAATATTGTCATGCTCAGAAAAAAAGATAATTCCTAGGAGCGCTATTCTCGGTCAAGCTTCTGGGGTTTCTACAATTACTTCGTCGTATTGAGTGCGGTGATGGAGCGTTTCTTTCTGGCAGTGGGGTAATGGGCGGCCGGTGTTTTTTTAGTCTATAATACTTGGATGCTGGTAGCGAGAAGCGAGGCACAATAATCTGATTGCGGTAATTAGTTCGATTGATATTGTAAGGGATATGAGGAATAGTTTTTTATGATTTATCTGGATCAGAAACCGCAGATTGGCGTAGTACTTCTTCTTCTTTTTACCGCAGTTGCTTCTCGGTTTTACGGCATATGGGAATGGGACCTGGTAAACGATGAGTATTTTACTGCGACCAAAGCATATGAGCGTTATGCGTCCATAATTAATCCGGCTTATTACTCGCTGGTCGTGCTGACCTATAAACTGTTTGGTGATGCAGAGTGGTTGTCGCGCATTCCTGCCTTTATCCTGGCAGTTGTCAGTATTCCTGTCCTGTATTTTTCCTGGTCCAGAAATATCGGGCGAAATGCSGCCCTGTTCGCATCGGGTATCCTTATTTTCAGCGCCTGGCATTTGTGGTTCTCTCAGTACGCCAGATTTTATATCGGCGTGTTGCTGTTTAGCTCGCTCGCTTATTTCTTCTTTTTCCGGGCAATCTATGTCGAAAAGCTAAGTCACCTTATTTGGGCGATGGTGTTCAGTGTGCTTGCGGTATCATTTCACGTTACCGCTATTTTTGTCCCGGTGTCAGTGGCGGTTGCGTATTTGGTCATATTTCTTTTTATGAAAAAAGAGGAGTGTGTCAATTTTAAAAATATAAAAATATATCTGGTTTTATGCTTGATTGCAGGTGTATTGATAACCCCTGTGCTATATATGGTGTTGGATAGATGGGTGGCGACAAGTCAGACCTGGGGCTACGGAGCGATACTAATTATTCCGCAGCTAGTGAAATATATTCAGGTGCCTATTGTAATTACGGCTCTGTTTGGTTGGTTGGTAGTGCTCAGAAAAGATCATGTTGCGGCAACATTCTTTTTCGCCGCTTTAGTTGTACCAGCACTGTTCCTGATCGCGGCATCGCCGTTTATGGCGATTTCACCATCGTATGCTTTTTATATTCTGCCGGTAGTGGTGCTTCTGGCAGGCATAGCGTGTGAAGAAGTCAGAAAGCATATGGCCTCAACACATTCCTTTATTGTTTCAGCGGTTACTTTTTTTCTGTTGATAGCGACATTGCTGCCAAGTTTTGCTTCGCATTTTCTGGATCGGACAAGCTTTCATTTTAATTCGGTCGTATATTTCGTGGACGATAACTTTCAGGAGGGCGATAGAGTGTTGTCATTTAAGCCCGGTTTCGCATTTCCTGATGGCAGAGTGATTGATACTGTCCCGTTTATAAGTTTTGAAAGAGACAATACGGTTGACTGGCGTAAAGAATTACAGCCGCTGCTTGACGTTGAGGGCCGAACCTGGATCATTGCTTCAAGTAAAAGAAAACCATTGGCCTCAGGGCTGGAGAGGTGGCTGTTCTGTAATGCGAAACTAGTGTGGCAGAAACATGCGGTCAGGCTGGATTATGAAGTGAACGGCTATCAAATTTATATTGTAAGCGATAAAACAAAAAACAATCAGGAGACTTCGACGTGTATTCAGGGCGGTTAAAAGGTCAGGTGATGCGGAATTGCTTACAGATTGTTAGTAAGCATAAAACCGATTTAAGTGAACATAAATAAAAATGAAAAAAGTTGAGATTTCTATTATTGCGCCCCTCTACAATGAGGAAGATTCCGTTGCGCTGCTTTATCAAAAAATAAAAGAGGCGGCCATAAAGACGGGTAAGGTATATGAGATAATATTTGTCAACGATGGTAGCTCTGATAATACATCGGGTGTGGCGGCTGAGCTGGCTGAAAAAGACAGTTCTTTGAGGGTTGTCGAATTTCGCAGAAACTTCGGGCAGACGCCGGCTATGGCGGCGGGCATTGATCTGGCCCGTGGCGATATTCTGGTAACCATGGATGGTGACTTACAGAATGACCCCGATGATATTCCCATGATGGTGAATAAACTGGAAGAGGGTTATGATCTGGTCGTCGGCTGGCGGCATAAGCGACAGGATAARCTGATTACCAGGAAGATYCCGTCGATGATYGCTAACCGTYTGATAGGAAAGGTGACRGGTGTACCGATCAAGGATAATGGGTGTTCGTTAAAGGTGTATAAAGCYGAAATTATAAAAAACTCGCCTTTTNATAACGAGATGCATCGTTTTATTCCGGCATTRCTGTCATTATCGGGCGTGAAGGTGGCYGAGGTTAAAGTGCGTCACCAYGCGCGCCAGTTCGGCGAATCGAAATATGGYCTGTCACGAGTTTATAAAGTGCTTCTGGACCTGATGACCATTAAAACCGTTCTGTCTCTCGGGCAACATCCGGTGCGCTGGTTCGTCAAGCTTTCGGTGGTGCCTTTTTTGGTTGCTGCCGCGATATTTTTAAATACTATTGATCAAGCTGCAAATTCGAATGTGATTACGTCTACACTCGTAGTTATGTTTTTTTCGCTCGGCATTTTTCTTGTTTCGTTGGGAATTATTGTTGAGCTGGTATACTTTAAAGGAAGTTTCAGCATCAAGGATGCAACTTCCATGTCTATAAATTCTTCGTTAATGGATGAGAAAAAATAATTGTGAGCTCAATTAAATCTTTAAGTATAGTGATACCGGTCACTGAGCGCGGTGACCAGCTGCTGGAATTTTTAAACGGATATTATGAAAGTGTCTCAAACATGGGTCTGGTTTATGAATTCATAATTGTTCTGACACCAGAATACAGTGAGTTGGCCGACGGCATCAAGAGCAAATATGAAGCAAAGAATATTAAAGTTATTCTACTGAACAGAAACTATGGTGAAGCCGGTGTATTAAAGATTGGAATCGACCATGCTGAATTTGAGAATATTTTGACGCTGCCACCGTATGAGCAGGTCTCGCCATCACATATTCCAAGGATTATTGACGAGTTCGGTGATCATGATGCCGTTGTCGTGAACCGTTGGCCGAGAGTTGATCATAAAATTAACCGTATTCAGTCAGCGGTGTTTAAAGGTATCYTGAAGCTGATGGCTTACGATGTGCCAAAAGATCCGGGTTGTGGCATCAGGCTGTCGAAAAAAGAAGTATTCGATGATTTGAAGCTTTAYGGTGATATGCACCGGTTTTTCTTTATCCTCGCCAAACAGCTAGGCTTTGATGTGACTGAGGTTGATATTCCGCAGTCAAAGTCAGACTCATACCGCAGGATTTATGGATTCAGAACATATCTGAGTCGCGTGCTGGACGTGTTGACGGTCGGGTTTTTAACGCGCTTTAATCAGAAGCCTTTGCGTTTTTTTGGTACCGGCGGTGCCTTGTCATTCCTGATCGGTTCTACGGGTTTGATTTATATCGCCGTAGAAAGGTTGATGTTTGATGTCGCTGCCTCTGACCGCCCGCTACTTGTTCTGTTCTCGCTGTTTCTGGTGCTCGGTGTGCAATTGATTGCTATCGGCCTGGTTGGAGAAATACTCATCTTTACAAGTTCTAAAAACAATAAGGAATATCGTATTAAAAAAATAATTAATTGATATTGTTTTTTGGTTTTTATATTTAAAACTCGGCATCTTAGTGGCCGAGTTTTTTATCAATATCTATTAACTAATTTAGCGTTTGAAAAATATTATGAAAATTGCAATAACCGGAGCGACCGGGTTTTTAGGGAAAAGTTTGGCCGAAGATCTGGCTAAAAATGGTCACGAACTGTACCTGCATGCTCGTTCAGAAAAAAAAGCAAAAACCATTGAAGAGCTGGCGTCAAAGCTGGTTGTTTGCGACATTTGTGATGAAAAAGCCATGAAAGAGTTGGTGAGTGGTGCGGACATTGTCATACATACGGTATCGAATTTCAGAAGTGCATCGGGTCCTCCCGAGAGTTATACGAAAATAAATCTGAACGGCACTATCAATACATTCGAACGCGCCAGGGAAGCTGGGGTAAAGCGTTTTATACATATATCAACCATTGGCGTATTGGGTGATATCAAAGAATGTCCTGCATCAGAAACCACGGTGTTCAATCCAGGTGATAACTACCAGAAAACAAAGCTAGAAGCAGAGAAATACTGTAGACAGCAGGCTGAAAACAACGAACTTGAGATGAAGTTAATTGTAATCAGACCGTGTTCTTTGTATGGGCCGGGCGATATGCGCATGCTAAAGATGTTCCGCATGTTAAAGAAAGGCACTTTTCTTGTCGTTGGCGCGTGTGATGCAAATTTTCATGCAGTCTATATTGATGACCTGATAGCGGGTATTAGGCTTGCTATTGATGACGATAGTAATAATGAAGTGTTTATTCTGGGCGGTGAGAAATATATTTCGCTCAAAGAATATRTAACCATCGCTGCCCACGCTGTGGGTGCAAAGTATCCCTGGATCAGAATTCCTTTCGCTCCCATGTATGCATTATCCGCGGTTGTTGAGTTTGCCTGTGTACCCTTCGGCATAGAGCCGCCAATCTTCCGTCGACGAGTAAAGTTTTATCGCAATAACCGCGCTTTTGACATTAGCAAAGCAAAACAGAAGCTGGGGTATTCCCCTGCCGTTTCGTTGGAGCAGGGGATGAAAAAAACAGTGGAATGGTACAAGTCTAACGGGTATCTGTAAGAAAATATTAATCTGATAGCCGGTGTTATTTTAAGTAGCTATATTTTATAAAGTTGAGGTATGAATGGAACAGAAACTGAAGGCGGTAGTCGCGAACATACTGAGTATAAACGCTGAAGATGTCACGGATGATCTCGGTCCGGATAATAACGGAAACTGGGATTCATTGAATCATATGAATATTATTACGGCGGTAGAAAAAGAATTTGATATAGCGATGTCGATGAGCGACATTCAGGGTATCGTGGATTTTGCTACATTAAAAGCTGTAGTAACAAAGTTGTCCTGATGAATTTTAAACGAATATTCATGCGGTTTTTCCTGCCTTCGAGTTTTATCACTTTATACGTCATGTTTAAATATAAATCGAAAGTCAGCCCCAAGGCGGAGCTGGAGCTGTCGGCAAACCTGAGTATGGGTGCGGATTGTGAGATAGGCTCGTTTACGAAAATCAAGAGCAGTGCTGGTAAACTGGAAATAGGCCGGAATACAGAAATCGCTAATTTTGTTTTTATTGCGAGCGATCAGGGCGGTATATCGATTGGCGAATACTGCATGATAGGTCCAAGTGTTTCAATTATCGGTAACAGTTATAAGTATGATGAGTTAGAACAACCGGTGTTGCTGCAGGAGAAAACCTCGAAAGGTATTACCATTGGCAACAACGTCTGGATCGGTTCGGGCGTGACCGTGTTAGACGGCAGTCAAATAGACGATGGCAGTATCATCTCATCAAACTCCGTTATCTCCGGGCATATACCGAAAAACAGTATCGTTAACGGTGTCCCTGGTAAAGTTATATTCACAAGAAGATAAGTCGCTATGAATAGCCCGATTATAATTTTCGGTTCAGCACGATCCGGAACCTCTTTGCTAAGCCGAATTGTTGGCAGTCATCCGAATATAGGCGTGCCTTTTGAATCACATCTCTATAATCGGTTCTATCCCTGGTTAAAATACTATGGCGATCTGGAAAAAGAAAAAAACAGAAACCGCTTGATACAGGATTTGCTCGATACCGACGTCATGACGTTGTGGGATATCAAGCCTGAATTTAACGACATTGTTAGTCATTTGAAAGTGAATACATTTCATGGCGTCGTCGATGCGTTGATGACCGCCTGGCTGGAAAAGTGTGGAAAAAAGCGATGGGGTGAAAAAACGCCGTGGCACATGTTTTACTGGCGCGAGATTATGGAAGGGTTTCCCGAGGCTAAATTTATTTTCATCGTCAGAGATGGTCGTGATGCGTCAATGTCATGGCTGAAAGCTAGATTTGGACCGAAGCATATCTATCCAGCCGCACTTCGATGGAAGCGGTTTCATGATGAATACGAGGGTTTCAAGCAGGCGGTTAATCCGGATAATCTTTATGAGCTTAAATATGAAGATCTGCTGGATCGCCCGGAACAGATAGCCAAAGAAATTTGTGCGTTCATTGGAGAAGAGTACTCCGATGAAATGCTGGCGTTTCACAAGAGCACGACATCATACAAGACCGATAAAGGCAACGATAAAAATCTGACCCGGCCGCTGATGAAGTCCAATAAAGAAAAATGGAAGAAAGCGTTAACGCAGGATGAAAAAAGGATATTTGAAGCGGTCGCCAGTGAAGAACTGGCGCGATATGGTTACCAGCGAGTGGTCGATAATGCCAGTATGTCTACGATGGAGAAGCTGTATATTAAACGCCTGCTTCATCCCGTACGCCGCATGGTTTCAATGGCAAAAAACTTCCAGGGGTATCGCGACGCGATAGTGCAGTTGCTTATTTATCTCAGGTTGCGCCTGTTTGCTTTATTTAACAGCTAGGGAACTAATGCCCTTAAGGGCACCTTTATTAATTGCTTATGTCCTCTGCGTGACCTGAAGCGCGTAGCTGCAAGGCGTGAGCCGCAGCAGAATGGTATTCCATTCTCAAGGTTTACAACGCAGCAGATGCACGCTTCAGGTCACGCCCTACGGGGCTTTACGATCCGCCCAGACTCTGCGTTGCACTTTTTTGACAGGCAATAAGCCTAGCTTCAAAAGCACGCCTTGATTCTGAACGGGTCGTAAAGCCAGAGGGCACAAGCAATTAATAAGGGTGCCCTTAAGCCAGAAACAGTCGTAAAAGCTGGTTTTTCGTAGATAACTAAATATAATTATCTCGCGGAGGCGCAGAGAAAAAATACAGGATTAGAGTCATTAAGACATAAAAAACCTTTGCGTCCTCTGTGCCTCTGCGAGAGAAACAAGGTTGCCTAGGAGCCTGTCCGAGAATAGATAACCTACTGCGGAAAAGCCCTTTTGGCCAGACTTTCCGATTAAATTCGTTAAATATGCCCAATATCCTCCTTATTTAATCGAAAAATCTGACTCAAAATGGCTTCCCCTCGCTACGATTTCTATTCTCGGACAAGCTCCTAGAGCGAGTGTTAACTATTTTTGTTTTTTAGTGCGTTTCTGTCGATCTTGCCGTTTAAATTCATCGGCATCCTGTCGATATAATGTATTTTCTTTGGGATCATATAGGGTGGCAAAATTTTTCTCATATATTCCAGAATTTCCTGTTCAGGCCTGTGCTTATTGGGCTCTATATAAACCACTAAAATATTCTGTGTGAGATGGGTGTTTTGTTCGATAATTGCAGCTACCAGTGAGCTTTCAGAAAAAACTCTTACGTGATGTTCGACCTCGCCCAGTTCAACCCTGTGACCATCAATTTTTACCTGGTGATCGACTCTGCCGCAGTACATGTGATTTCCCAGGCTGTTGAGAAAAACGCGATCACCGGTGCGATAATAAGTTTTTGCGCCGTCAGAGTTTTTAATGGTAACAAAAGCTGCTGCCGTTTTTATCGGGTCGTTCCAGTAGCCATCGGTAATCTGATCGCCTTTTACACATAACTCCCCTTTGGTAGATGGGTCGGCGATGAGTTGTAACTGTTCATCGATGACACAGGTTTCAATGCCATGCCAGGGGAGACCGATTGAAACCAGGCCGTTAAGGGTGTTTTCAGCATCGTCGTCACTGATCCAGTCATGRCGAARACAGTAAATAGTACYTTCTGTCGGTCCATAAAGATTAATAATCTGTGCGTTAGARATAACTTTTTGCCAGCCGGSCAGAATRCTTACTGGCAAGCCTTCGCCAGCAAAAAAGCTAAGYCGGACATCSGGAAAGTGTAATTCACCAAAAAAACGTTCCAGATATAACAGAACGGAGGGCACCATTTGGGTAACGGTGATTTTATGGYTTTTCAGCAGATTGATGATATTCATGTACGAGATACCCTGTTGTGGCATAACGTAACAACAGGCACCGACACAAAGCGGAAGCAGCAGTGATGAAATAGACATATCAAAGGTTAATTCAAACATTTGAAGAAAGCGGTCGTTTTCATCGAAATCATAAGCCGAGTTGTCATCAAGCATGACATTGAGAAAAGCACTGATGCTGCGATGTTTTAAGGGCACGCCCTTAGGCTTCCCCGTGCTGCCTGAGGTAAAAAGAATGTAAGCAATGTTGTCGTCGCTAAAATTTTTTACGGACACTCTGTCGTTATCAGAAGATATCTTCGACGTATCGACAATAAAGAAATCGCCGTCTGCATTTTTTATTGCTTCATGTTCAACACTTGCCAGGATGGCGTTTAAGCTAGTATCCTGGATGATGTCACTGTTTCTGTGTTGCGGATTTTTGTTGTTGATGGGAACGTAAGCGCTGCCATTAAACATGATAGCCATGATACTGGCATAGGTGTATATATCATCGATGGTCAGCACGCCTATCAGTTTTTCGTTTTCAAGGCCGCTGTCATTGATCCGTTTCTGGATGCCAGAAATTATATTGCTGAATTCTCGGTAACTGTAATATTTGCCCGCAACATGAATAGCATTGTTGTCAGGGAATTTTTCCACGTTGGCAGCGAAGGCGTGTAATGCTGATGAGCTGATCTTGTTCACTTTTAATCCTTAATAATAAATACTAATGCGAACGTTTTAACAGCAGCACAATATCTTGCTGATAGGCTGGACGCGTGAGGGAGTTGCTTCCGCGGACAAGCCTGCTCTGTGTTAAAACTTCACCGCTAGCAGGGTCTACCCAGGTGGCTGTATAGTCTGCCGTCAGCGGCGTGATGCTTACCGTTGTTGTTGGCATTTTCTGCTGATAGCCAGCATCAAAATAGGTGACATAAAAAGCGTCATTGCCACGGCTGCTGATATCTTCATTCTCGCTGTCAGATTTTATAAAATCTTTTACCGGGTTCATCTCATTGAGAATGGGGAGTAGTTGGTCAATGAGGACGCTCAGTTGCATGTGGTCGCGCATGACATTGAGCACGTTTTCWGAAGGCTTCTTGAAKATATCCAGCCAGGTTGCTTCACTGCTRCCAGAGCCGCCATGTGTAAAAACTTTCCAGAAAGTGCGGCGGTAGATGTAGCGCAGGTCTTTGGTGTTGATGGCTTTGTCATGCCAAAGACCGGTGGGTAATTTMTTGTCGAAAAGCTTGCGCCATRTCTTYTGAAGTATGGGTARGCTGAGGTCGTACCTGACCGGYTCATTCATAATYACYGGGCGCTTCATGGATTCATCCGGCAACTCGTTTGTCTGATGCAGGAAGCCGATATCAACACTGGTGGATTGCCAGACGCTTTCGGACAGTCCGATTGGTAATTGATAGGGGTCGTATTGTCTTATCCAGGGAAGGTATTTTTCCTCGGCCAGTTTCGCAAAACATGAGCCGCAGTTTGGCGCGTGATCCATCTCGTTGCCTAGCTCCCAGTAAACATTGGCGTAGGCGGAGAAACGGCTGATGATATAACGCAGATAGTTTTTTTTGTATTTATCGTCGCTATCCGTCCAGACATCAAAAACCTGTTCCGCGCCCGGCATCTTGTTCTCGAAGTACTGGTTTTTATCGCGTGACCAGGTGTCGAACATGTTGACCTGAACATATATACCGCGCTTCAGGGATTCTTCTATCAGCCATTCACCGCGTTTTATCCATGCCAGATCCCAGGAGAGGCGGTCATCTTCCAGCGGGTACAGCGCARTTTTTAGTAATATGCCGTTGTGTTTGTACTCTGCCAGCAGGTCGAGGTAGTCCAGTAACTGCTGGTCGGTTTTATGRCCATGAGCAACATTGAYRCGGCGATCAATGCTTTTATTGATYTGGCCGCCTTTGTTTTTCGGGCCATAGTCTTTGGCGGATATCCACTTGCCGCCGATCCAGAAGTGCGGGCTGCCATCGTCATGGATCAGATACCGGGGATTGTTGGCGTCGACCTTAATGTGACCGTGATTACCGGGATGGGTCGGTTTGTCTGTCACCGTAAACTGCCCGCTTTGTATGATTTCACCGGTTTGATTTTTTATTGTGTAGTTCCAGGTGCCGGGCTGGTGTGGCATGAAGCGAATCTTCCACGTATTTTTTCCGTGAGCATCCTGTCCGTCGTAGAAGCTGGAAATGTTGAATGAGCTTTTTTCTGGTGAGGTAAACAGAGCGTCGAAGGCTACCTCGGTATAATCGAACGGATTGTTGTATTCTTTTTCGCTATTTATTTTGGTTTCAAAGAGACCATACAGGGCAACAGATTTTTCCATTGCTGCAGCACTCAGGCCTGGTAGCAAAAGTGTAAAGAATAATAAAGTGCGATAAATTTGAAGCCTCATAATCGGTTATTTCCTCAAGTTAAAAATAATTAAGCCGGGRATAATCATAATAAGTTGCAGCGCGTGAAATATCAGACCGGCCACMGTGCAGGTCGCAATCGATAATCCGAGYGGRCCATAAAAKGCAAACAGAGCCGATTCTCTGACGCCCAGACCRCCGATCGAGATAGGTATTAACATGAGGATGAAGACGATGGGGATAAACACGAAATAGTGAATAATAGCAATGTYTGCCCCCAGGCCGATAAAAATACAGATGAATACCAAGCTGCGAATGAGCTGTACCAGTACTGATAGCAGGAGAATAGTATAATAGCCATGGGTGGGAATATCGGTCTGTTGCAGSGCGATGGTGAATCGGTTGTAGAAATTTGTTACTTTCAYCAGCAGTTTTTTGTTGCTGTTGARGTTAATGTTTTTTGACAATAGAAAGCGAATAATAAAAAATGCCACGGGTAACATGAGTGYGGCAAAAGAGRTGAGCAGCGGAACAATCCATTCCAGGTCAGCCGTAAAATACGCGTACCACGCTGCCAGTAACGCTACCAGCAACATCGAGATCAGGCCAAAAACCCTGTCCAGAAAAACGGAGGCCAGAACTTTTTCGCCACAGCCTTTGCTTTTTGATAATTCGTAAACCCTGATGATGTCTGAGCCAACACCGCTTGGTAATAAATGGCCGACCGCGTTACTGACAAATATAATCTCAAACAACTTTATCAGTGAAGCATTTATCTGGTAATAACCTAGCAGCAATTTCCAGCGTATTGCCATGACCAGTCGTATTAGTAGTATTAACAAAAAAGCGTAAATGATGGCGTTAAAGTTGATGGAATAAAAACTGTTCTTCAGCGCATCCAGATCAGCGGCGTATACCAGTACCAGCAAAATGATCAGACTGATGGATAATTTGATTAAAAATTTAATCATTTCAACTATGCACTTTTAATATTATCTGGCTGTAAGGCGAAGGGGTCAGTATTCGCTGTGACGTTGTTTCTCTGTAACAGGCATTCCGGGTAGCTGGCATATAACTCTGATATTTGTTTGCGAACGGTATCATCAGACCAGGAAAATAATTGCTGCATTACTTTGGCGCAATATTGTGCCGTCATTAGATCGGGTGGTGCGCGGTCACCAATAGCCAGTCGGCGTTTGAGCAGATCGCTTAATGTTAGAGCCTGCTCATTTGTTACCGCGTGATGTATTTCGGCAGCGATGTGATGTTGTGTGCCTGGTATTAACTCGGCAGACTGCGGGTTGTTTCTGATATGTTCGAGCAGTCCTTCAGTCTCGAGGCCATAATTTGTCAGTAGCTGATTGATGATATCGGCTGAAAGTGAATGTTTTTTTTCAGTCGCTGACATTGCTTGATAGATTGGTAGTTGATCTGAACGTGAGGCGGTTACCTTCCACTGCATCGTTTTTGCCAGCTGATCGATTACCTGCTGCGCGTCGTGGCGGGCAAGCGTGTATTTTGTACCGCGTAATGAATACATGTTTTGCATGCCGGGCTGTTGTGACCAGTCTTTGAGCTGGTAACTTGAAATAAGGTTTTTGTCCAGCGTAAGTGTGTTGCCGTGTTGGTTTTTTATGGCGGGTAAAAAACCGATATGTACATTACAGATGTCGTCGATGTTTAATAGCGGTTGACTGAAAGCCGCATTGATTTCGTTTATGCAGGCACTGGCTTCATCCCGTGAAAAGCTTTTCTCAGGGTAGGGGTTTTCGCTCAAATACCAGGTGCCGATGATGGTGCAGTCGCGCCAGGGCGAAAAAAAATACAGGCGTGAACTGTTATCTTTGGCTTTAATGTTCGCGCCGACAGCGGTATCAAAAATATTTTTTTTGACGATGATGTTGACGGACTTTACAAACGTAAGGTTTTTGTCATGTTGTGATTCTGGCAAGCAATGTTTTATAAAATTCCAGGCGGCGCTGGCGTCAACCACAGCCGCCGTGGTGATTGTCTTTTCGTCGCCAGATATCTGGTCGCGTATTAATACCTTATGCCTGTCTTTAGTGCCGTCGTGTTCGTGTTTGATTGCGCTGGCGTGATTGATGGCGGTCGCACCCCGGGTGATCGCGGATCGGATAAATTGCCAGACCATCCTCTCGGTATTTATTACCTGAGCGTCATGCCACAATGCACCGCCGGTGATGCCTTCAGGATTGATGTTTGCTGCACGGCTAAAAAATTTACTGCGTGATAACAGGCGGCTGCGTGGGATTTTATTATCGTCATTGGACGCGAAAATATACAGCTGGTTGAGGATGTTATATAACAGCAAGCCCATGCCAACCACCGGTTTTGATTTCATTAGCGAAGTGCTAGTCGGTAGAATACAGGGCAGTGGTTTGACATAGTTAGGCGCGATTCGCAGAAAGATTGAACGTTCGCGAATGCCCTTGAGTACAGCCTTTAAATTCAGCGACTGCAGTGAGCGCAAACCGCCGTGTATGGTTTTCAGGCTGTTGGACGATGCGCCGCAGGCATAATCTTCCTGTTCCACCAGCAGGGTTTTAATGCCGCGATGTGCGGCTTCCCAGCACAGTGTCGCGCCATAGATGCCGCCGCCGATAATGACTAGCTGGTAATCGCTATCAATCTGCCCAAGGCGGTTGCTAGTAGTGGATTCGTTTGCCATGTCTCATTGTTGCCTGGCGGGTAGTTCATCGTAGATAGCATACAACCGGGCGCGAAATACGGGGTAGCTGTGCTCTCTGGCGATAAGCTGACTGGCGTTTTTTGCAAGTTGGACGCACAGTTCGCTATCGCTTGACAGGGTTTCCATACCGGCCGCGTAAGCTTTAGCTTCAGCGGGACACAAGTAGGCCGTGCTCGAGTCGGCGACCTGAGTATGCGTAGRCAGGTCGGTGGCAAGTACGGCGACGTTAGAGTCGAGATAGCTATACACTTTCATCGGCGTATTGACACCCTGGGTGCGTGGCGATAACAGGATGTTGGCCTGCGACATAAACTGATTGATCTGCGAGACCGGCTGCTTGCCCATGAAAACGACCGTGTTTTGAATAGACAGTTGCTGGCATCTGCTCTGATAAAAATCGATGTGTTTCTGTTCGCCGCCGATGATGATCAGGTGTGCGTCAGGGTGTTGCGGGCTATAGATGGCAAAAGCGTCAAGCATCAGGTCAATGCCCTGATAGGACTCAAGGTTGCCGATGTACATAAGAATTTTACCGTCGATGGTGTATCGATCCCTGATGTTGATCGCCTCGTCGTCATCGGCTGATGCATTATTTGCCAGCGATACGTCCTTCAGCACATGAATGCCCTGGCTGCGGTATTTTCCCGCTTCGTCAGCCAGCGCCTGGCAGACAGGGATGACGATTTTAGCGCGTCGCATGGGAATGGATTCCATTAATCTTATTACTTTTGCAAACGGTTTCAAAAAGKGCATTTTGTCCAGTATCTGAGTCGCCATGGAAGAGTCCATGTCGTAGATAAAAGGCGTTTTGTAAAGCGGGCAGATGAGTGTAGCCATGAACGAACTTTCTTCAACCGCATGCACAACCTTGTAATTGTTTTTAGTCATTAGCGCGATGAACTTGAAAAAAAKCNGTMSRKCMAKAKMSWKYYYWWYGYCGSMRWAACMGRNCRKMRCGTTTTTAATATCGGGAAATGGTTTGACGCGGTGTATAGTCAGGCCTGGGTGTTGTACGTCGATACCTTCATTAAATGTTAGTAAATCAATAAGGTAGCCGCGCTCGGTTAGTGCGCGTATTAATAAATCGACTGCAATGGGCGTGCCTCTTTCCTGGTAGAAGGGGTGCGGCGCGATGAGTAAGATTTTTTCAGACATAAGAGNAAAGGGTAATAGATCGCTGTCGGTTACAGGCGTAATTTTAACTGGTTAAGAACAAAGCCAGAGACAGAGCACAGGCGGCCAAATTCGTTGTTTTGTGGTCGTTGATGAATGGCTTGAATAATAGACGTCCATGGCTTTTCCAGATTCAGACTGGTTTCGATAAGATTGCCATAGCTGCCAGATTTTAGATAGTGTTTATGCAGCGGCAGYGGGTCTGATCCGCACAGGRTRGGAATRCCATGCAATTTGGCGTATTCCAGCTGTTTGACGTTTTTCCAGAGCCAGGGTCTGCCTGCGTTGTCACCCAGCACGAACGAGTATTGATCTCGATTTTCCAGTAATTCAGTGAGCAGCTCACCGCGTCGGGATAACCATTTACCCGCCGCCCACGGGATGATGTTTAAGCGGTTGTTTTCCTGCTGTTGCAGAAGGGTTTTTATCGGCATGCCATGTGTCACGTTTTCCTGGTTACCAATTACCAGCACTTCCAGGCCTTCACTGGTGTTAATTTGTGTGCCGGTAATAATCAGTATGGTTTTTTCGTTTTTGCAAAACCAGTAGCTGTATGGTTCAAGTGCGATAGCTTCTTTTTGCCAGCAGCCGTTTGTGCGGTTGAGTTTCTGATGGAGAGGCACGGGTTCTTTTTCTGTGTCCAGCAGGCAGATTGCACGATACGTGGTCTGCGCGGTCTCCTCTGTATGACTGCGGGAAAGATTGTCGTATGCGGTAGTGAGCAGTTGGTCGAGGGAGGTGTTCCAGCAATCATAAAAATGGACGTGCGAGTCCAGCTTGATGCGGCAGGGTTTAATGTTATTCATTGGGAGATTGATTGTTTTTAAGTATTTATTATTGTGTAGAGTTAACTTTTGAATTAATGGTCGGTGCTGGTGGAAATTCGTTGCATCACCCGCAGCCTGTTATTTTAAAAAAGCTTCACTCGGTAGTCTAGCTGTATATTCCAAAAAAACACGGGTGCTACCTGTGGGGGGGGGTGTTTTTACAGTGAGATTTTGCTCGTCTATCGATATATTGGCGTGATTATCAAGGGTATTCAGCCGTTTAGCGTTGCTATTTGTTCGTTATGCGGCTCTTGCTATCATGCCCGGAGGAAATTTTTATTGGTGGCGCTTTGACTAATTGCGCTAATTTTTGAAACTAACCTATAATTTTGCAGCTACAATAAGCAATTAATCGCACTAATAAATAGGGATATGTGGAATAATCATCTTTCATTAGGAGTTAGTGCCTGTTTCGTATTGATAACAATGAGTGAAAATAGCTAGGAATGGTAACAGGCAGCAGTTTAATAAATGGCTTTGAGATTGAAATATCACATAGTTATGACATGGAAGATTTACAACAACAGTGGCTGCTTATACAGGAAGGTCAAAGTTTGCCCTTTTTTCTGACATGGTCATGGGTCTCGTGCTGGTTGGAAACGTATACGCCTGATCTGGTCATCATTTCGGCGCGATATGAAAATAAGGTTGTTGCGATTGGTCTTTTTACCTGCTCGACTCAAACCCGGAATGGTTTTGTTCGGTCCCACCAGTATCGCCTGCACCAGATGGGTGATTTCCTGCTCGATCAGATATGGATGGAATATAACGATTTCATCTGCATTGATCAGCATCGTGTGTCAGCCGTTAACGCCTGCCTTCTGGCTCTACAGCAAAGTGATGAGAAGTGGGATGAGATCATTCTTTCGATGATTTCATCGTCGCGGGCCGACAGTATTCTAAACGCCATAACGGGTTCCCATATCCTGCTAACTAATTCCTGTTATGCTAAAAATCTGGACAGCATTGAGGGTGACAATCCGCAATACCTGGCCACGCTTAATGCAAACACGCGATACCAGATCGGCCGTTCGATACGGCTGTATGAGCAGTTGCACGGCGAGATAAAACACCAGTTAGCGCAAGATGTTGATGAGGCATTGGCATTGTTTCATGAGGCGGGCAAATATCATATGCTGCGCTGGCAGGACAGTGGTTTCAAAAACAGGCAGTTCACCCTGTTTCATGAAAACCTTATAAAAAATTCAATCGAAAGTGATTCGATAAACCTGATGAAAATAACGTCAGGTGATACCACCATTGCTATTTTATATTTTCACCTGGTTGGCAGAGACGTCTATTTTTATCTGCAGGGTATTAATTATGAGTCGAATCAGAAGTTAAAGCCTGGTCTCGTCGCGCATGCAATGGCAACGCAGTATTATCTGGATAAAGGCATGCGCAAATATGATTACATGGGCGGTTACAGCCAGTATAARTGYCAGTTGTCTAATCAGGTAGAAGACCTCGTCACCTTATGTATTCAAAAACCTTCGYTGTTGTTTCGCCTGGAAAGTGTGGCGCGTAARATTAAGTATTTCTTATGCAAGTTAATAGGCAGGGGCACCAGTTAGTGATGAGYAAGYTGTTGTCAAAGTTGAATGGTAGCTCCCTGTTGCTGGTATTGCTGCCCATCATTTTTATACCGGTARTTTTGTATAATACGACGCTGGCTATGGTGCATGTCTGGACAGTGAATGAAACCTTTACCCATGGTTTTCTGGTGCTGCCGTTGGTGATATGGTTGTTGTGGCAAAAAAGATCCCATATTTTATCAGTCAAGCCTGAACCTGAGCCACGTGCGCTTTTATTATTGGTGCTGTTTTTGCTTGGGTGGCTAATCAGTGCGGTGGTGGATGTTAAGATTGTCCAGCAATTCAGCATGATTACCATCATCATGACAAGCATCTGGGTTATCACCGGGCGGCAGGTTTTATTTTGTGTTTTTATTCCGCTTTTGTTTTTATACTTTGCGGTGCCGTTCGGGCAGGYTTTTATCCCTTATTTAATGCAGTTTACGGCAGACTTTACTGTAGCGCTGATCAAGATGGCAGGCATCCCCGTTTATCGAGATGGRCTATCATTTGTTCTGCCCACAGGGTCATGGACAGTCGTTGAAGAATGCAGTGGTGTCAGATATCTCATTGCYTCATTTTTATTAGGTTCGATTTAYGCTTATTTGAATTATTCGT
The DNA here is from genome assembly GCA_002746365.1 of Thiotrichaceae bacterium. Taxonomy (GTDB): domain Bacteria; phylum Pseudomonadota; class Gammaproteobacteria; order SZUA-229; family SZUA-229. The sequence goes on along the minus strand of NVWZ01000001.1, from coordinate 126,684 downwards.
CAACTAAAAAACGAGTAATTTTTATTCTGTTATCCCTGATTCTGCCTATTGTAGGGAATGGTCTCAGAGCTTTTGGTATTGTAATGATAGGCCATTTCAGTGGCATGAAGCTGGCCATTGGTGCAGACCATCTTTTATATGGCTGGGTGTTTTTTGGCTTTATTATTTTCCTGCTTTTTTATGCAGGCAGTTTTTGGCGGGATGCTGAAGATTCTTTCGAAAGCGCCAATGATGAAAAAGTAGCGGTGGCGGGTAATCAGAAAAATTATTCTCCATTCGTTTTTTTGACGATAACGTTTTTGTTGATAGCGTCGTTCTCCGCTTTTTCGAATCATATCGAAAATGAAAAGCAAAGGGCGGTTAAACCTGTGGCATTCCAGTTGCCAGCTAATTTTTCTGGCTGGCAGTATGATGCTGATCGCTCACTCGGCTGGCAGCCAGTTATTGTAAAACCGGATGCGAAAATTTCTCGTGGTTATCTTCTGGATGATGCTTTTGTGCAGCTGAATATTGCCTACTATCAAATACAGCGACAGGGAGCAGAGGCGATATCAACGAGTAATAAGCTCACCGATCCGTATGGCGGAGACTGGAAACTTATCAGTGCTTCTGATGTTATCGAAAATGATAAATCTTTTGCTGAGTCAGAGTTGAAATTTTCGGGCAAAAAATTGCTGGTCTGGAGCTGGTATCGAGTCGGTAAATATGAGACGCCCAATCCATATAGGGCGAAAGCGTTAGAAGCGTACAATCTTATTGTTGAAGGCAGGTCAGATGTTTCAATGCTGTCAATTGCCACGCGGTTTGATGACACTAAAAAAATAGCGCGCCAACAATTATACGATTTCTGGCAGAAGTCAGATAAAGATATCACTAAAAGATTTGAACAAATAAAAAATGAAAAATAAATTTACCGTTTTTATTTGCGGGCTTTACTTGTTCAGAGGTGCCCTAGGATTATGTTTGGAATAAAATGATGATACTAGATTCAAAACAAGCTGTTCCTCTTAATAAAGATCAGCCACCACAGCTGATTGTGGTGATCGATACCGAAGAAGAATTTGACTGGAATAAACCGGTAGAAAGAAGTTCGACCTCGGTCGTTGCCATGCAATATATAAACAGGGTGCAGGAAATCTTCGATGAATACGGTATTAAGCCCTGCTATGTTATCGATTATCCAATTGCGTCACAGCAGAGCAGTTATTCGCATCTGCTGGAAATATTTAAAGGTGAGCGCTGTGAAATCGGTGCACATCTTCATCCTTGGGTAACGCCGCCCGAAACGGAGTTACTGATTCCTGAAAACACTTATCCGGGAAACCTTGAACGGTCATTGGAGTATGCAAAACTTAAAAATCTCACAGAAGTGATTCAGCAAAATTTTGACTTTCAGCCGACGACCTATAAAGCCGGCCGTTATGGCTTCGGCGCGAACACGCAAGCTATCCTCCAGCAGCTTGGTTATCAGATAGATCTTTCATACTGCCCATCGTTTGATCATGGTGCGGATGGCGGCCCTGACTATAGCGCTGCACATGCCGAGCCTTTTTGGTTTGATGATGATAAAATCCTTCTGGAGATTCCTCTAACCGGGTCATTCGTCGGCAGTGCCGGCGATGCTTCAAAAGGGGTGTTTAACTTTGCTCAGGGATATAAAAAATTTAAGTTGCCGGGTATCATGTCAAAATTTGGAATTGTTGATCGGCTGGTTCTTACGCCAGAAGGCTATACGCACGAAGAGCATGTTAAAATTACTAAATTTTTGTATCGCAAAGGGGTAAGAACTTTTACCTGGAGTTTTCATAGCCCAACGGTTATGCCGGGCACTACTCCCTATGTAAAAAATGAACAGGACGTAAAAAACTTTCTTGATTCATTTCACCAATATTTTGATTTTTTCTTTACTACAATGGGTGGTGTAGCGACTACGCCAACATTATTAAAAAATACACTGGAGTCAACTAAATGAAAATATTAGGTATATCGCCGCTTGACAAGGATGCGACTGTTTCCATCGTTGAAGATGGGAAGATTCTGTATGCGGCGGGAGAAGAGCGGTTTACCAGAGTGAAGCAGCAGGATGGTTTTCCTCATAAAGCACTGGAAAATGCGTTGGCGTATACCAATACTTCACTCGATGAAATTGATCATGTTGCCTATGCGTTCACCGACGCGCAGGCTGAGAAAAAAATTATCGATAAGAATGTCCATAATGAGGCACAGTTTATCGATGGTTTTAAGGCAGATAACCTGAGCGAACTGCTGGCCAAAGCGAATCGTAAAAAGCAGGATTACAAGGAAGCGATTCACGGTCTGAAAAATCCGAATGAGAAAATGGAAAAAGGTTTTTTTCACGAGCTGTTTTATAACGTGGCAGGCACCCACGCCATCGCTTCTCGCATTGCGGCAAAACGTGGCTCAAGGCACTGGCGCGATACTGCGGTGGCTTCACTGCAACACTGGCAGAAAGATCTGGAAAAAGGCTTGGCCCAGTACGGCCTGGAATCAAAAATAAAGCGTATGGATCATCACATGACTCATGCGGCCAACAGTTTTATTACCAGTGGCTTTGAAAGAGCGCTGTGCATCACTTTGGATGGTTATGGTACCGGACTAGCTGGTTCGGTGAGTGAAGCGGTCGATGGCAAGATTCGTCGCCTGCATGGTGTGAATTATCCGAGTTCGCTGGGCACTTTATATGAGCACGTGACGTCCAGTCTCGGTTTTAAACCGAGTCGGCACGAAGGCAAAATTGTCGGTCTGGCTTCTTATGGCAACCCCGATGTGCTGAGTGATATTCTGTTGAGCCATATCCAGCAGGTCGATGGAGATTTTCGCATCTTTGGCTCAAACAATATTTATCTTTCCCGATACCTGGCAGCGCACTTTTCCAAGATTGATGTGGCAGCGGCTTATCAGCATGTGCTGGAAGTAGTCGCGGTGAATTTTGTTAAATACTGGGTCAAAAAAACCGGCATTGATACCATCGTATTGTCCGGTGGTGTAACGGCTAACGTTAAATTGAACCAGCGCATCTTTGAGATCGAGGAAGTTAAAAATATTTTTGTCTACCCGAACATGGGTGATGGTGGTTGTGGCAGCGGCGCCGCTATGTATCAGTCGTGGAATGGCAAAACGCAGGAAAGCATCAGCAACACATACTTTGGTCCTGACTTTAGCGATAAAGAAATTGAAACCGAATTGAAGGCTCATGGGCTAGCCTTCACGCAGCCGGAACACCTGGCTAAAGAAGTTGCGCAGCTGATCTTTGGTGGTTCCGTGGTCGCGCGTTTCAGTGGTCGCATGGAATACGGCCCACGTGCGCTGGGTAATCGTTCTATTATGTATCACGCGCAGGAGCCGGAAGTGAACCAGTGGCTGAACAAGCGGCTGGGTCGCACTGAGTTCATGCCGTTTGCGCCGGTAACACTGTATGAGGCAAGAGAGCGTTATTTCTACAACATAAAAGGCGCGGAACACACCGCTGAATTTATGACCATCACCTTTGACTGTACCGATGAGATGAAAAAAGATTGCCCGGCAGCCGTTCACATAGACGGCACCGCACGACCTCAGTTAATTCGACGTGAAGTTAACCCAGGTTATTACGACATCGTTAAAGAATATGAAAATTTGAGCGGTATTTCCAGTTTGATCAATACCAGTTTTAACATGCATGAAGAGCCTATTGTCTGTAATCCGCACGATGCGATCCGGGCGTTTCTTGATGGCAATCTTGATGTGCTGGTGATTGGCCCTTATCTGGTTAAAAGCCCGGTTACTGCATAACCATTGCTGCATAATCTGTTTTATCTATGTTTAAGCTAGTACCTGTTGAAATAACGAATAGCTATGATTTTCCTGTAGAGAATCGTCCTTTTAGCATCGGTGTTCCCTGTGCTCAGGGCGCGCTATTTGCTCAGGAAAAACTGCGGCTGGATTGTCACGGACAGTCAAAACCGTTTAACGTGACCCCGCTGGCAAGCTGGCCAGACGGGAGCATGAAATGGTTTTTGCTGGATTTTCAGGCCAGTGTCAAAGCCAATGCGCAGCTGCAATTACAGTTGATACGTGCGAACAGCACGAGTAATCAATCTCCAGCGTTAAAACAGGTGACGGTCAGTGAAACGGATGATGCCTATCTGGTTAATACGGGTATTGCTAAGTTCACCGTTAGTAAGCAGCAAGCAGGATTGTTTGATCAGGTTGTGTATGACGGTGTTGCGATACTGTCTGATGCGCCGAGTCATATTCAGCTGCTGAATGAACAGGGTCATCAAGCTGAATCCGTCATTTCGGCTGTTCATACCCCTGATGCAGACAATACGCTAAGAAGAAAAGTAAGTATTGATGGYTTTTTTCAAAATARTGATGGAGCGACGCTTGCYGATTTTAATTTAAAGCTGACATTCTATGCTGGACTGGCGACGGTAAAATGCGAGTTCACTCTGTCCAACCCACAGGCAGCTGAACATCCAGGTGGCGTATGGGACCTTGGCGACAAAGGTTCTTTCTTCTTTAAGGCGCTGTCGTTAAAAATCCAGATGACAAACACGGCAGATGTATGTGCACCATCGATCAGGCTATCGCCTGATGCAGATTGGCGGCTGGTTGAAAATGAAAATTTAATGCTTGAACAGAATTCCAGTGGGGGAGAAAACTGGCAGAGCAAAAATCATATGAATTTCAAGGGGGAGATTCCTATGAAATTCAAAGGTTTTCGCTATTTCGAACAGGATGTTCAGTTGAGCAGCGGTGATAGAGCGACGCCCTCAGTTTTTCTAACTTCGGGTGCAGGCGGCATCGCTGCACATGTCGTTGATTTTTGGCAAAACTTTCCAAAAGCGATACAGGTTGAACAGTCGACATTGTCGCTAAGCCTTTTTCCTCAGATGGCGTCAGACTGTTACGAGCTTCAGGGTGGAGAAAGAAAAAAACATACTTTTTATTTAGATTTTAGTAATAATAAAGCCTCGCTGGATAGTTATATCGRTGATATGTCGCCTCGGRTTCCTCTCGATTATTATGCCGAAACAAAAGTTATTCCATGGCTGCCCGGGTTTCATAAAGACTCTGCGATACAAAAGCTAATCGACAGAGGCATCCAGGGAGAGAAAAACTTTTTTGATAAAAGAGAAGCTATAGATGAGTTCGGCTGGCGAAATTTTGGTGAGATATTTGCTGATCATGAGGGRCTTGAATATAAAGGCGAAGATGATTTAATCTCTCATTACAACAAYCAGTATGACCCGCTTTACGGTTTTATCAAACAGTATCTTATYTCGGGTGATAAGCGCTGGCATGAATTATTGTCGGAACTTGCGCAGCACATCGTTGATATTGATATCTACCACACGGTTAAAGACAGAGAWGAATACAACGGCGGGTTATTCTGGCACACGCATCATTATTTAAACGCYTTYACCTGTACSCAYCGTACTTTTTCCAGTCTGCATAAAGGCGAYTTTTTATACGGTAATATTGGCGGTGGGCCGGGTGATGAGCACTGYTATACTACCGGYCTGAGTTATTACTACTTTATGACCGGTGATACGGTTTACAAGGATGCGGCGTTGCAACTTGTGTTTTGGTTGACGCGTGTGCTGGAAGGCAGTGACACAGTGATCGAGCGGGTGTTTCAGTTTAAAARTAAAGAGTTGCCGATACTCAAGCGCCTGTTTGCCGGCGAGGTCGTGCAACGATACCGCTATCCTTTCACCCGTGGTACCGGTAATTATATTACCGCTCTAATTGACGCGTATAATTTGACAGGACAGGAAAAATATCTGTTAAAGGTCGAGCGTGTTATCCAGCAGTCGGTACATCCGCGTGATGATATCGCGCTGAGAAATCTGAAAGATACCGAGTCGACATGGTCATATCTAATTTATCTGCAGGCTGTGTGTAAATATCTGGATTTAAAAACCCGGCTCAAGCAGTTTGACGATGCGTGTTTCTACGCCAGAGATAGTCTACTGCATTATGTGGACTGGATGCTGGAGAATGAAACGCCTTTTCTGGAAAACCCCGGCAACCTGGAGTATCCTAACCATACATGGACAGCGCAGGATTTACGCAAAGCAAACATCTTTTATATCGCATCGTTGTATAACGATAAGAAAAAAACCCGCTATCTTGAGGCGGCGCAATATTATGTGAAGTTTGTGGAGGACACGTTGAAAAATGAGGAGACGCGACATTATTCAAGAATATTGGTTCTGCTGATGCAGAATGATTCTCATGCCACGAGTGTGGATGCTGCTGCAATCCTGTTAAGGGATGCGCCAGAGGTTGAATCGTATTCTGCAGCACCGCTCTATAGCTTGTCTGGCATTTTACAGCAGTTTTCCATGGACATGATTGCGCGCTTTTTCCGAGTATCGATAAAGAATGAGCGGCGCTGGTTAAGTTTCAGAATGAAGTAATGCTATAATCAGATGGTTCTTGCTTATTTAATTCCCAGGCAGTAGTAATCATCAGCCCGTAAAGTGGATATACGGTTAAATGGTATGAATTTGTTCGGCCATAGTCTAAGATTGTGGGCAAATAATGATGCCAAGGGATTCGTGTCTGTCTGATTTCCTTCGCATAGGTTTTAAAGTATCCGGATACTAATTTCAGGAGTTAAAATGAAGTGTTTTATTGTACTGCTGATAGCGATTTTATCGTTTTCAGGGTTGTTGGGTTGTTCGACTAATGCACCCAGGTTGCCACCAGCTCATGAATCAGGGAAGAATGCTGGCCCCAGTGTTTTGGTGAAGTCATACAAAATGGCGGTTGGTGATCAGCTTCAGATCAATGTCTGGAAGAGCCCCGAGCTGTCACTGGGTACACCGATTCGTCCCGATGGCAAAATATCGATGCCATTGATAGGCGATGTACTGGCTGTTGGACTAACACCAGAAGAATTGGCTGCAAGAATTGAAAATAGATTAGCTAACTATGTAAAAGCGCCTAATGTAACCATTATTTTAACCAACCTGCAGGGACAGGCATTTTTGTCGCGAATCAGGGTTACCGGTTCGGTAACAAAAAATATATCTATGACATATTATCAGGGAATGACGGTGCTTGATGCTATTCTGGAAGCGGGTAGTATTGAGCTCTATGCCGATGAAAATAATACGAAGCTTCATCGTAAAACAGAAAATGGCGCAGTTACCTATGATATCCGCCTCAAGAATATTCTTGAGGATGGTGATATGACCACGAATATCTGGTTGCTTCCGGGTGATGTCATCACCGTGCCTGAACGTAGCTTCTAAACCATTATTACTCGCCTTTGATAATGTATTCCATGGTTCTGAGTCAGCGGAGTCGTTTCCTGTGCCTGATCCTTGCTGCGGTTTCTTTGGTTTGCAAGACCGTCGTCGCGGCAGAGTTTGAGCCGGGTGTCGGTGTCGGTGTCGAATATACGGACAACGTCAACTTGACGACGGATGAYAAAATAGATGATTTGATTACCGTGGGTTATGTGGGTGCTAGATTTTTTGAAAATGAAGGCTACGCAGTATACGATGTAATGACTTCATTGAATAAGCAGAGCTATGCAAARGGTTCTTTTGACGATAGCCGGTATTTTAGTTTAGCGGCTGATGTCAATGTAGAGATGATAGAAGGCCGCTTTAACTGGATTTTGACAGATTATTTTACGCAACGTACGATAAATACCTTAGATCCAAATACGCCTGACAATCTGCAGGACACCAATGCTTTTACTTTTGGCGCGCTGATGAGGGTGCCTCTTACCTCTCGRCAGATGTTTAGTCTGACTCCGATGTACAAYCAGTTTTATTACAGCCGTTCGCTGACAAACAATAAACAGGTCTCACTGTTGGCAAACTGGAATTACCAGGCATTTCGTACGTCGGCTGTGGGTCTAAATCTTAGTACACGAACTATCGATTATGATGAGCAGGCGGTTGCGGATACTACGTTTACAACTATCGGGCTCGTTCTTAATACGCGTCGCGCACGKACCAACCTTACTGCCATTTTGGGTACGACTAAAGTGTCGAGAGATACGGGTCAGGAAACATCGGGGTTTTCTGGAAGCCTGAATCTGTTGGCAAATTTATCGGCAACKTCAACRCTGAACATGAATRTAKCAACGGCTTTGACRGATACCAGTACGATTGTGGCAAGTGGTTCACTGGATGCCAGAGAGATTCAGATTACAACYGATGTKGTTCGRCATCGGGATGCGAACGTTAGCTAYTTCAGAAAAAATGTTTATYTTCWGACCTTGATAAGAGCAGAATACAGTGAAGTGGAGTACAGTGAAAGCCCTTTTGATCAGACCGCCAGCAGCTTGGATATTGAGATGTCTGATTATCCATTTACGCGTTTGTTATTGGGCGGCGTATACGCAAGGTATTTTCATACCAGGCGGCTTGAGAACAACCGTACCGATGATAACTATTTACTGGGCACGAATCTGAGATATCGTTTTTCACGTAAGTTGAACGCTTCGTTCGACATAAAATATCGTAGACTGATAAGTACATCGGTGATTGAAAACTATGGAGAATATAGTTTCTATGCCAGCCTTGTTTATGGTTATGGTGCAGTCTACCGCCCAACACGTGGTGGTGGTTTTTAGGGGTCTGCCTGAAATATTTGTTGAGGGATCAGTTTGAAGTAAACCGATCCAAACTACGATAACTAATCGCCTCAGTAAGGTGCGGTGTTTCTATATTCTGGCTGTCTTCTATATCCGCAATCGTGCGTGCCAGTTTTAATATGCGGTGATACGCGCGGGCAGACAGTTTCAGCTTGTCCATGGCTTTATCCAGTAGCAACTTTTCTTTTTCTTTCAGCGCGCAAAACTCCTCCAGTTCACTGGTCGTCAGTTCGGCATTAAATCTTGGCCCGCGTTGCTGCTGTCGCTGAAACGCATGGTAGACACGTTTTCTTATCTGTTGGCTGGTTTCGCCTTTTCTGGCATTGGTATCGAGAGCCTGTTTGTCGATACGTGGCACTTCAATATGAATATCGATGCGATCAAGAAACGGTGCGGATATTCGGTTGCGGTGCTTTAATTGTTGTTGAGGTGTGCAACGGCACAGTTTTTTGCCATCACAGGTATAACCTTGCGGGCAGGGGTTCATCGCGGCAATCAGCTGAAACCGAGCCGGGAAATCAGCCTGTCTGGCCGCGCGCGAAATGGTGATGGTGCCGGTTTCCATTGGCTCGCGTAATACGTCCAGTGTGTGACGGTTGAACTCGGTTAGCTCATCGAGAAATAATACGCCCTGGTGTGCCAGTGAAATTTCACCGGGCGAGGGTTTAGAGCCGCCGCCAACCAGCGCGACGCCTGAAGCAGTATGGTGTGGGCTGCGAAAAGGGCGCTGTTTCCATTTGCGGATATCAAAACCCTGATAACTAATGGAGTTGATTGAGGCGCTTTCCAGTGCCTGTTGTGTGCTCATGGGCGGTAATATACCGGGTAGACGGCTTGCTAACATGGATTTACCGGTACCCGGTGGGCCGATCATCAACATGTTGTGGCGGCCAGCGGCAGCCACTTCCAGWGCCCGGCGTGTACGRTGTTGGCCGCGRACATCYGCCAGRTCGGCGACAGTATCTGCTTGTTGTTGCTGTGAGGTGGGGTCTGCAAAAGGTAAGCTTATTCGYTGTTGCAGGTGTTGGCATACGCTGAGCAGATTACTTGCTGCATAAATTTCTGCGGTTTCTATCAAGGCCGCCTGTTGTGCGCTTTTAACCGGCATAATCAGCTTTTTATTTTGCTTTTGCGCAGCCAGCGCGACCGGCAGGCTGCCATTCACTTCACGTAATAAACCCGAAAGTGCCAGTTCACCGTGAAATTCGTATTCGTCTAATTTAGATTTATCAATTTGCCCTGAAGCAGCCAGAATGCCAAGTGCGATGGGTAAATCATATCGGCCCCCGTCTTTGGGCAGGTCTGCCGGTGCCAGATTGACAGTGATCTTTCGTGCTGGGAATTCGAAATTGGAATTGATAATGGCAGCRCGAACCCGGTCTTTGCTTTCTCTKACAGCCGCTTCGGGCAAACCGACTATGGAAAAAGCGGGTAGGCCGTTTGAAAGATGAACTTCGACYGTGACYAGTGCAGCGTTGATGCCGTTGAGGGCGCGAGTATGTAGTGTGGCGAGTTGCATCTATCCCTTCCTTGAGAATGGTTTGTTTGGTTAAACTTTTGCTTTCAATATAGTAGTCAGTGCTTACTGCCGGCCATGATCGGGAATCAAAAGCAAGGTCAAAAGCTTATTCACCACAGAGGCACAGAGAGCACAGAGGAAAGGATTATTTATGGTTAACCGCGCCGCAGGCGCGGCCAACCATTAAAACTCTGTGTCCTCTGTGCCTCTGTGGTGAAATGTTTTTTACTTTTCCGCATACCAGCTAAGACTCAAATGCTAGTCATTTAAGGTTTTTTATCTGCTTTTCTAATTGTTCGAGTTTTTCACGTGTGCGTTGGAGTACAGCTGATTGTACATCGAATTCCTCACGTGTGACCAGATTCATTTTTGTCAGGGTAGATTGCAGTAGGCCTTTTACATTATTTTCGATGTCACCCCGTACTTCTTTAATATCGCCAGGGATAAGTGAATTAATGCGTTTGCTGAGTTGATCGAGTGTGTCATTCATATTGTTTAGGACTCCATGTGGTTAGCGGTAGTGTAAATGAAATCGTTACTCGAGGTATGCACCATAATGTTGCCACGCGGAAAGTGACGCACCCAATTGGTGCGATTGCTGGAGTTTATCATCATGTGAGGTGAGCCGGTATAAGACAACTAATTGTATTTGCTACGTTAATTATTTTTGGCACAATATCTGCATTATCGAAATTAAGTTTTTAATCAAACTGTTATTTTATTAATTTTATTTAGGGGTCTGTCTTCATGAAAAAATCTATTGTACTAGCAACTGCGGTTGCTGCTGTTCTAACAAGTGGTGTTGCTATTGCTGAGCTTTCTGGTAATGCGGCTGTTGCTTCAAACTACATCTGGCGTGGTGTGACACAAACAACGGATCAGGCAGCGGGTCAGGGTGGTATCGACTGGAGCAATGACTCAGGCCTTTATGTAGGCACTTGGGTATCTAATGTTGATTTTAGTGGTTTGGGTGACGGTTACGAAATGGACGTTTACGCTGGTTTTTCTGGTGAAGCAGGTGATATCGGTTATGACATTGGTGTGATTTCATACCAGTACCCTGTTACTCCAAACTTTAACTTTACAGAAGTTTATGTTTCTGGCTCGGTTAGCATGGTAACAGTTGGTCTTGCTTACACCGTTGACGCGGCGTCTGGTAATGACGGCGGTGTATTTGATTCAGGTGATATGTATATAAACGGTAGCGTTGATTATACATTGGGCAAAAGCGATGTAAGTTTATATGCGGGTTCTTACCTGTTTGATAACGATGGTGGTACTGCAGGTGATGTTGACTACAGCCACGTTGGTGCAAGCATAGGTAAAGACGGCTTTACCTTCGCAGTTGATAAAAATGACATAGATGGCGGTTCTGCTGACAACGTTCGTTTCACTGTTAGCTACGCAATGGATTTCGAACTTTAAGAAATCATAGATAAATATTTAAACCCTTAGTGGTTTTCGTCTGCCCTCGATAATGAGGGCAGGCATATTCCGAGGAGTAACGATTATGAAAATGATTACAGCAATCATTAAACCTTTCAAACTTGACGATGTGCGTGAAGCATTATCTGAAATAGGTGTGCAAGGTATTACGGTAACGGAAGTAAAAGGTTTTGGTCGTCAGAAAGGACACACCGAGTTATATCGTGGCGCTGAGTATGTGGTTGATTTCTTGCCTAAAGTTAAAGTTGAAGTCGCGATTGGTGCAGACATTGCTGAAAAAGTAATCGACGCAATTCGTGGTGCAGCTAACACGGGAAAAATTGGTGACGGCAAGATTTTCGTATCAACTGTTGAACAAGTTGTGCGTATTCGTACAGGTGAAACGGGCGCTGAAGCGCTTTAGTTTTATTAACTCGTTTTTTCTGAAAACAATTAATTAATTTGGAGGATCTCACGTGGAAGATCAAATACTCGAATTACAATACGCGCTAGATACGTTTTATTTTCTAGTCTCTGGTGCGTTAGTTATGTGGATGGCTGCTGGTTTCTCGATGTTAGAAGCCGGTTTAGTTCGTTCAAAAAATACAGCTGAAATTTTAACCAAGAACGTGGCGTTGTTCGCGATTTCTTGCATCATGTATATGGTTTGCGGTTATGCAATTATGTACGGTGGTGGWTTTATGCTTGACGGTATMGCGGGTGGCGATACCTTAGTGGCTGACGCATTAGCGGCATCACATGAAAATGGTTTTGGCGGTGATTCTGTTTATTCAGGTGCTTCTGACTTTTTCTTCCAGGTGGTTTTCGTTGCGACTGCCATGTCGATTGTTTYTGGTGCGGTTGCAGAACGTATGAAGCTTTGGAGCTTCCTGGTATTTGCTGTTGTYATGACCGGTGTTATCTATCCTATGGAAGGTTATTGGACCTGGGGYGGTGGCGATGTATTTGGTTTGTATAACCTGGGCGACCTGGGTTTCTCTGATTTTGCTGGTTCAGGCATTGTACACATGGCAGGTGCGGCAGCCGCATTAGCCGGTGTGTTATTGCTGGGTGCTCGTAAAGGCAAATACGGTACAGACGGTAAAGTGCATCCGATTCCCGGCGCTAACTTACCATTAGCGACATTAGGTACCTTCATATTATGGATGGGCTGGTTCGGTTTCAACGGTGGTTCTGTKCTTAAGCTGGGTGATATCGCGAGTGCGAATACAGTTGCGATGGTTTTCCTTAATACCAATGCAGCAGCGGCGGGTRGTGCCATTGCTGCATTAATTATGGCTCGTATCCTGTTCGGTAAAGCGGATTTAACCATGCTGTTAAACGGTGCTTTAGCTGGATTAGTTGTTATTACGGCTGGACCCGATACGCCCACGCCTTTAGTGGCAACACTGTTAGGTGCTGCCGGTGGTGTATTAGTTGTGTTCTCAATCGTTGGTCTAGATAAGCTAAAAATTGATGATCCAGTGGGTGCAATTTCTGTGCATGGTAGCTGTGGGTTACTTGGGTTGATGGTTGTACCATTAACAAACGATGGGGTTAGTCTCATGGGTCAGTTGATTGGCGCAGCGACCATCTTTGGTTGGGTATTTACAACCAGCTTTGTGGTTTGGTTTGTTCTGAAGATGGTCATGGGTATCCGTGTATCGGCAGAAGAAGAGTACGAAGGCGTTGATATAGGCGAATGTGGCCTGGAAGCCTACCCAGAATTTACTAGCAAATAATAGACTCCTGCTGGTATTTTGATTGGTCGAGCACTTCGGTGCTCGGCCTTTTTTGTGCCTGTAGTTTAATGATTTGTTTGCTGGTGTTTCAGTAGAAGTTAAAATTTTAAAAGCATTTTTTGCCGCGAAGGACGCAAAAAACGCTTTTACTCAAAGGTTCGCTACTGGCAGCAAACAGAAGCGATTTTAAGTCTTGCGATTATTCCGAGACAAGATAATAAACGCCATAATGACCATTTTTGGTGCAATCGCCGCCTGACTTGTGGTAAAAAGGCTGCCGAATCTATTAAATAAAAAAGCATTACCGCAAAAGCAGGGGTCAAAATGAAATTAATTAAAGCAATTATCAAGCCTTTTAAGCTCGATGATGTGCGTGAAGCATTATCAGAAGTGGGCGTAATGGGTATTACCGTGTCTGAAGTTAAAGGCTTTGGTCGTCAGAAAGGCCATACAGAACTGTACCGTGGTGCAGAGTATGTTGTCGATTTTCTGCCAAAAGTTAAAGTTGAAACCGTCGTTGAAGATGAGCAGGTGGACAAGGTTATTGAGGCCATTCGTAGTGCTGCCAATACGGGCAAAATTGGCGACGGTAAAATATTTGTTATTAATGTTGAACAGGCGATCCGTATTCGTACCGGTGAATCTGGTAATGAAGCGTTATAGAACAATCGACGGGAATCGTTCATGACGATTCCCCGCAGACCCTCCGTCCATGGAGATAAAAAAAATAACGAGAAGATACAATAAGAGAAAAACTATGAATTATTTTAATAAAATTATTTCTGCTTGCGTGCTGTTGCTTATACCGGTGATAGCACAGGCAGACGGTTTGGACTCAGGTGATACGGCCTGGATATTGACCTCAACAGCATTGGTATTATTTATGACGCTGCCTGGACTTGCGCTGTTTTATGGTGGTCTGGTTCGAACCAAAAACGTGTTGTCTGTTTTGATGCAGTGTTTCATGATTGCGTGTGTAGTCAGTATTATATGGGTGGTCTACGGATATAGCCTGTCATTTGGTCATGGCGGCAGCATGAATGCCTGGATTGGTGGTCTGGACAATGCATTCCTGGCGAATGTGACTCGCGACAGTTTAAGCGGTACATTGCCTGAAAGTACTTTTGTTATGTTTCAGATGACGTTCGCGATTATTACCCCCGCTCTTATCGTTGGTGGTTTTGCCGAGCGTATGAAATTTTCATCAATGTTGTTATTCAGTGTAATCTGGGTAACCTTTGTTTATTTCCCTATTTGTCACTGGGTTTGGGGTGGCGGTTGGCTTGCTGAAATGGGGCTGCTTGATTTTGCCGGTGGTACGGTGGTACATATTACGGCAGGTGTTGCGGCTATTGTAACGGCGATGGTAATGGGTAATCGCAACGGTTTTCCTACTACGCCAATGATGCCACATAACATGACCATGACGATCACGGGTGCCTGTATGTTATGGGTTGGCTGGTTTGGCTTTAATGGCGGCAGTGCTTTGGCTGCCAATGGCGATGCGGGTATGGCTATATTGGTCACGCATGTCAGTGCGGCTTGTGGTGCATTTACCTGGGCAGTGCTGGAATGGATTAAATATGGCAAACCGAGTGCGCTTGGTACGGTAACGGGTATGGTTGCTGGCCTGGGAACAATCACGCCAGCATCAGGATTTGTCGGCCCTATGGGAGGATTGATCATCGGCCTCAGTGCGGGTGCAGTGTGTTTCTTTGCAACGGGCTTCATCAAGCAGAAACTTAAGATTGATGATTCGCTTGATGTGTTCCCGGTTCACGGTGTTGGCGGTATCTTAGGTACATTACTGGCGGCTGTATTTATCTCCGCTAGCCTGGGTGGCGCTGGTTTTTCAGAAGGCATGAATATGGGCTCGCAGCTAGGCGTGCAGCTGACAGGTGTTATTGCCACTATCGTTTTCACTGCGGTAGTAACTTATATTATTTTGAAAGTTGTCGATGCTTTACTTGGTTTGCGTGTTACCGAGGAGCAGGAAGTCGAAGGCCTGGATATCAACCAGCATGATGAACGAGGATATATCCTGTAGGTTTGTATTTAGTCTTTGAATAAAAAAGCCGGTAGCGAAAGCTTCCGGCTTTTTTATTGTCCCAGGACGCTAGTAAAAACGATGCACTTTCAGTGCAAGACTTTAGTTATTAATTTTGTCATTCTTCACTATCGTTCAGGATGACAGCGATTTAAATAATGTTGCTGCTTTTTAAAAGTGATGTTAGTTTTTATAGTAAAAACGATTTTAATCGTTCTGAAGCAATCTATGGATTTTTAGTCCATAGTCGTTGAGTTGTAAATGTAGAGCGCTCGCAATGACAGAGAGTTAATTCAATCTGTCGATTACAGTCTTGAATGCATGATCGAAAGCTGAATGTCCCATAATCATTTTGGAGGTTTCATTGGCAATTTCTTCATTGAATTCGTCAAATGACTTCTCAATGACCAGCTCACCTTTGTGATTAACAAACATCAGGTTGGCATCCTCGACAATGATGACCGATAACTTACAKCGTCTTGCTGTTTTATCTTCGCCCATGWAAACAAGGAACCACATGCCYGGCATAACATTCGTTGGAATGGCTGCTTTTTCCGTGGCTTCTTCAATAGGCGCTTCTTCTTCCGGTTCTGCATTGCTGACCACTTCTTCAGCRACRCTTATCTCTTCTTCGGTGAAGTTCGCATCATCGATGTGTTCCTGYAGYGTATCYCGATACGTCTGAATAATRCTTCGGACATCTTTTTTAGAGGTGCTTGARATRTTGAGGTAGTCCTCTGCCTGCTCAAATAGCTCATCTTTTTCAGAYGTTAATTTTGCTAATTGTTCAGGTGATGTAATCGGTTGCACRCTTTCTACGATATGGCGCAGTGTTAGTACCAGATTRACCCAGGCATTATTTTCTTTACCKTTTTTAAGGTAATGATTAAACATTAATGTTGGCCAGCGTTTTAGAATGAGCGGATGCACMGCYTCCGGTAAAGTTTTACCGGAAGTGCTCGCACGYAATGCTTTTAATACCGTTGCACGKGCATGTTTGCGYAATAGTTGCTGTTGYTCCTGTTCTTCAATYTTGCGGACCWGGGCTTCCTGTTCTTCGACYACCGYATTGAGGTTGTCTAATGCCGTCTGGAATGTYTCCGTGGTCAGATCATATTCGCCAAGAATATTGGAAATAATCTTATCAAGGTGYWTRAACATTTCATCWYTGTGRTCAGTGATGCCGATACCAACATCGGCAATGGTATCGAGTAACACGCGTGCGGGATGATCRTCGTATATAAAAAATTCCTGATCAAACATGGAGGCTTTGATGATTGGAATCTGTAACCTTAATAACAAAGTTTTTATGGTATCTGAAATTTCTTCATCATCGATAATTGCGTCAAAGATTAGCTCGATAAAATCGATGGTCTTTTCAGCAATCTGGTTTATGCGTTTGGTGACTGCGCCGCCAGATGTTTTGGCAATCTCAGCCAGTACCGCTTGTTTGATGGCTTCAGCATCAAATCGTGAGCCTTCTGGTTGCTCGAACTGAGGCAGGCTCTGAACCTGAGACAAGGCTTGAATAATTTCCTGATGACCAAAATGCTGGGGGGTGCTTTCAGGGAAGTACTCACCCCCTTTAGTTGAAGGCGTACTCGCAGAGCCGGGTGTAATGGGTGCGCCGCTGATGTAGTTACCTAGAACGCGACCTACCTGGCTCGCGGGCATGCCAGCGGTGTAATGTTGATATTCTGCAGTACCTTCAGGTGTATGTGGATTGTTTGATTGGGGTTGTCCGCTGCCCTGGTAGCTACCGCCACCTGCATGACCGGTTCCACCGTCACCATTTTGAGCAGCCGGCATTTCGCCGCCTTCTCCGGTCGATGCTTGTGGGTTTCCCTGACCTGAGTGGCGATAAGTCCCCCCCGGTGCGGCAGTCATGGCAAAGCCACTGATGTTGCTACCGCCGCCTTGACCGCCACCCGTGCCAGCAGGAGTGCCTTGCGGTCCGCCAGATGAACCTGCTGGCCCACCTTGAGCACCGCCCGTGTAGTTAGCCGAACCTGCCTGTCCGCCCTGGGCTCCACCTGCATAGCCACCGCCGGGTGCGCCGCCACCCTGACCATAACCCGCGCCAGCAGGTACACCTTGTGGTCCGCCAGCTGAACCTGCTGCCCCACCCTGGGCACCGCCCGCGTAGTTAGCCGAACCAGCCTGTCCACCCTGAGCTCCGCCTGCATGACCACCGCCGCCATCATATCCCTGGTCGCCAGCGTAATCTTGCTGTTGCGCTTCATCCGGGGTTGCATTGGTATCCATCTTTGGTTTGGGGCGTGGGCGAGAGGGTTTGGATTTATTCGTGTGCAGTTTTATCTGCGGCAGAATATCAGCATCAATCAGGCGGTTGTTGATGGAATCATATAGTGCATCAAGTTTATTCGCTATTTCGATTTCGAACATGCCAAATAAAATTTTACGATTAATGTTGTCGAAATCGTCAGCCAGCACATCATTGAATGCCTGGCAAAAGTTGGTTGGGTCGAGAGCATCCTGTGTGAAAACGGTAGACGTTTTAAGTGCCAGATGTTCGAGTCGAGCTTCAAGGTGTTGTAGTTGTTCGCGGTATTTACCAGCAGCACGTTCGCCAATGCCTTTCACCAGTACGATGCCTTCCATCTCATCCTGGCCGACCAGACTTAGTTCATCAAGTTCATCATCAGGTGTGTCGTGTACCTTTGACGCTTTATATTCGTCAGCCGGCACCAGCAGGATTTTTATATTCTTGTCGAACGAGCGGGCAATATCTGCTTTACCGGTTCGTAATTGATTCATTAGCTCAAAATAACGACGTTGATCCTCGTTATTATCAGCTGCTTCGGACATATCAAATAAATTGTCCTGTGCTGAGTTGAGTAATTTTGACATCAAATCCGCTAAACGGGTTGTCAGGTTGTTGCGTATATCAACAACCAGTTTGTCAAATTCAGTAATAGTATCGGGTTTGTTTTTGTTATTTTCACTCATGTAAAAGTGCTTCCACCTGCTCTGGGCAGTGGTTGGTAATGTGGGTACGGCATCCTGTTTAGTAGATTATAGCTGTTAGCGGGGAAAAAACAGAGGCTTAAGTGAATATTTAGAGTGAATTTTATATAAGAGTATCGTCTACAAATTACCGCCTAAGGTTTGCAACTGCTTGATATGGAACTATGCTTTACAGATATGATCCATCCATATTCATACGTTCTTATAGTTAACTTAGCGATTTAAGTCAGAGATGCCATTACCATGAGTGAGTCAGCCGTAGAAAAGCCAGCAGACAAGCCGGCAAACAAGCCAGAAATTTTAGTCGTTGATGATTCTAAAGTGATTCGTCTGGCGGCAAAAAAGATGCTGGGTAATGATTATGACATTCTTCTAGCTGAAGACGGTCAAGTTGCATGGGAAATGCTGCAACAAAAAAATGACATTTCTGTGGTGTTTACCGACTTAAGTATGCCGAATTTGAATGGTATGGAACTGCTGGAGCATATCCGTCATTCTGATATAGAAAATATTGCGGCGTTACCTGTCATTATTTTGACCGGTGCAGATGACTCAGAATCGGTAAAGCAGACCGTGTTTGATGCAGGCGCAACCGATTTTATCACTAAACCTTTCGAATCCATTGACCTGATTAGTCGTGCCAAAGCGTATGCAAGGTTGAGCCGTAAAGTTGTCGAGCTTGAAAAGAGAACCGGTTATGATCAGTTAACGGGCTTATGTAACGCCACATCACTGGAAGAGCAGGGTGTTAAAGCCTTTTCATTCTCTAGTCGTCATAAATTATCTATTAGTACAATCTTTTTTGAGGTAACAGATTTTCAGGAATGTTTTTTGAGTCATGGGAAAAACGTCGCGCAGCAAATTATTGCCACAGTCGGTAAACGTTTACAGGAAGTGATGCGAGAAGAAGATATTGCGGCGCGCATTGGGGTGGCAAAATACGTGCTAGTTCTGCCGATGACAAACAAGCAGAAAACGGATGTTGTGATTAATCGAATGCGAGACAGTATCAATAAACTTGTTTTTGATACCGGTAAAGAAAAAATTCGTGTCAATTTTGTAGCCGGTTATGCTGTACCCGAACAACTCGATGAAATACAGTTTAAGGACATGCTGGAGCAGGCGGAGAATGCTTTGCAGCGGGCACTGAATTCATCGGATAATCCGGTCGTCTGTTTTGATGACGCGCTTGAAGAAAAAGTTGAAGCGCCACCTAAGATTGTTACCGAGCAGGATATCGAACTAGCCTTTTCTCTCATCCTTGAGGGTAATTACTATCAAATACCCGAGCCGCACTTATCGGCGGTTGTAAAACGGCTGTCATCATTTATGCAATACGTTGATAACCAGGTGGATGATGATAGGGTGGATGATGATAGGGTGGATGATTCAACTGAAGAAAATATTGCGGTATCATAGTTGTAAGTCGGTGTTTGATTGTTTAGAGTCAWCAGAGGGTTATTAAATGTCACAAAAATTAAAAACAGTTAGCGCAGACAATGCCTGGAAAATTTGTCAGCAAGATCCGCGTACCTTATTGATTGATGTTCGTTCAAGCATGGAATTCTTGTTTGTCGGTCATCCAACCGGCGCGATACATATTCCCTGGATTGACGAGCCCGAGTGGATTATYAATAAAGATTYCGTGACAGAAATTAGAAAACTGGCACTGGGCGGATTAAAGGAAAACGCCGATGATGTGCCTATTATTCTTATCTGTCGTAGTGGTAATCGTTCGGAAGAGGCAGGTAAGCTATTGGTGGATTCTGGTATTAAAAACGTTTGTCACATCGACGAAGGGTTTGAAGGGAAGTTAGATGATACTCATCATCGTAGCTCAGTGGGTGGTTGGCGTTTTCRTGACTTACCCTGGGAGCAGTGTTGAAAAAACAATGAAAAACTCAAAATGAAAAATGAAAAATTAGTTAAGACTAAACRAGAGTGGAAACAGCAATTAAGTGATGACGAATATCGCGTCACACGTGAAGCGGGAACGGAGCCAGCATTTACAGGTCGGTATTACAATAACAAAGATACTGGTATGTACCACTGTAAGTGCTGCGGTGAAACATTGTTTAGTTCTAAAGAAAAATATGATTCAGGTTCGGGTTGGCCCAGTTTTTATAAAGCCGAGGGTGATTCTAAATTAGAAGAAATTAAAGACTCTAGTCACGGCATGGTTCGTGTTGAAGTACGTTGTCCAAAGTGTGAAGCACACCTGGGACATGTTTTTGAAGATGGTCCGCAGCCGACGGGCTTGCGTTATTGTATTAATTCCGCCTCATTGGATTTTGAAGGCAAATAGATTTTTGTTATCGGCCATGAGCGGACTTTTAAAAGAAAAAATCTTGTCCGCGAATAACGCAAAGAACGCAAAAAAACCGCAAATAAAATATTGTTTCTTTTATTTTTTTCGCGTCTTTTGCGTTATTCGCGGACTAACCGTTTTTAATCTTTTAAATGTCCGCTAAGAGTCGTCAATGGAATCTAACAACAACTACCACCACCACAGTCACCACCCGGTTTTACTGCTTCGATGGTTGCTGATAAGACGTAATCTTCAACACCTCGACCCGGTGCCCAGTCTTTTATAAAGTCTTTTGATTCATCTTTGGGCGAGATGTTAATTTTTTCAAAACCATTATTTTGCAAAATAGAGCGCAACTCTGAAATTTGTGATGCCCCTGCCATGCAACCGGAATATAACGCCAGGTCATCTCTAATTTCATCGGGTAGTTCCGTACTAGCGACCACGTCGGAGATAGCAAGGCGACCACCGGGTTTTAATACACGGAAGGCTTCATTGAAGACCTGTTTTTTATCGGGCGAAAGATTGATTACGCAATTGGAAATGATGACATCGACGGTATCATTCGCAACCGGCATGTGCTCGATTTCACCCAGCCGAAATTCAACCTGATTGTATTGACCTTTTTCGGCATTATTGCGTGCTTTCGATATCATGGTGGGTGTCATATCAATACCAATGACCTGTCCGGTTTCTCCGGTTTCAGCCGCTGCAAGAAAACAGTCGAAACCGCCACCACTGCCCAGATCAAGAATGGTTTCACCCGGCTGGATACTGGCGATGGCGCGAGGGTTGCCACAACCCAGACCCATGTCAGCACCTTCCGGCACTGTGTCGAGATCATCTTCGCTGTAGCCTAGTCGTGTTGAAACCAACGTGTTAATTGCCGCATCATCGGAAACGCCACAACAGCTGGTGTCGGTGCCACAGCTACTGCCTTCATTACTGGCTTCGGCGACCTGGGCATAGCTGTCGCGTACGTTTTGTCTAATTTCATCTGCCTTTTTTTGATTGCTGGCCTGATCGACGGGTTGGTTCATAACTTAACTCCCACTAAATTTGTTGGAAAAAATATTTTGTAACTGTTGCATGGCTTCCGTATTAACCGAGCAAAATACCTGCTTGCCATCACGTTTCATATGAATTAAACCGGCGCGATGCAGTTCTTTAAGATGGTGTGATAGAGTCGAAGCAGCGATATTTAACTGGGAGTCCAGGTCGCCGACACAGCAGCTGAAGACTTCGTCGCTGGCACAACGGGTGCCTGGTGTGCAGCAGCTCGTTAGTATATTGTATATTTTCAGGCGATGGTCGTTGGCGAGTGCTTTGAAAATATCAACGAGTTTTTCTGGCTCAATAGTTTTATAATTCGACATATTTCGAATTATAGTATTATGAAAAATAAATGCAAGAAATTTTTTTCAGTAGTATCATCATCTAACTATCTACTGAGATATTATAACTAGAATTTACCGCGATGAGTCAGCCACTAACTGAAGAAGAAAAACAAAAACTCGAGGATCGCCTGTTTGAACTTAGGCAAGAACATCGTGACCTTGATGATGTTATCAATCGTTTGCTGCATTCGCCCGATGTCGAAGAATTACAGCTGAAACGATTCAAAAAACGCAAACTTTTGCTTAAAGATTCCATTTTACAGTTTGAGAATGCACTGATTCCGGATATTCTCGCTTAGTATTCAACCCCTTGTTAAATATCGAAGTATCTTTAAGAGGATAGCTATTGTGAACTTTTGTTCCGCGTGTGGTGAAAAAGTAAGTCTGGTTGTGCCAGAAGGTGATAATCGCCTTCGGTATGTGTGTGTTGCCTGTGAAATTATCCATTATGAAAATCCGAAAATTGTGACGGGCTGTATTGCAGAGTGGCAGGATAAAATTTTGCTGTGTAAACGCGCCATCGAACCACGCCATGGATTGTGGACATTGCCCGCCGGATTTATGGAGAATGAAGAAACCAATCTACAAGGCGCAGCACGAGAGACGGCAGAAGAAGCGAATGCAAAAGTCGACAACATGACATTGTTTTGTGTGTTCAGTATTGCGCACATCAATCAGGTGTATACCCTGTATCGTGGTGATCTGGTTGAGGGCCTGGCTAATCCCGGTATCGAAAGCCTGGAAGTGGCATTAATGACTGAAAATGAAATCCCCTGGCAGAATATGGCATTTCAAGTAATTACTGAAACTCTGAAAGTTTATTACCAGGATAAGAAAAAGGGCGAGTTTGTTACCCATTACGGCGATATTATCAAACAGAGTAATGATTCTTTTGTGGTGAATTATTTTTAGGGATATGATCCCCGTCATTGCGAGCGGAGCGTGGCAATCTCCGTAAGCGGCAGAATCGCCCACAGAAGATTGCCACGCTCCGCTCGCAATGACGATAATATAACTCTTTTCTCTGCAGTAAGAATTTTGACTACGTTCGCATTAGTAGCTAGGTACAGATGAAGCACAGAAATGTGACCTGGTAGACATGAAAATAACATGACATCCGTCATACCTGCATGTTTTTAGCCGGTATCCACTGTTTAGAGTGGTATTTAGCCAGAATTTTTTTATTTTCTGATGGATAGATTCTGGCCTTCACCAGAATGACGAGTTAACGGGACAGTAGTGAGGTGCGCTATATATTTTTCAATTGAATATCACCTTTAAAAATTATCTCATCGGCAGGTTTTAATTTAAATATTAACTGGTAAAAACTTAATTCGTTCTCCAGTGATTGGGTAATGGTGTTTGCTTTTCTGAAACCATGTTGCTCTCCCTCATAATATTGTGCCGCAACGGATAAACCTTTTTTATCTAATGCTTCAAACATTTTTTCAGCTTGCTGTTTCGGTACAACTTTATCCTCGATACCCTGAAAGAAAATAACCGGGCAGTTGAGCTGGTCTGTACTGTTGATTGGCGAGCGTTCTTCATACAAAGATTTTTGTTCGGGGTAAGGGCCAATAAGCCGGTCTAGATAGCGTGATTCAAATTTATGTGTATGCTCTGCCAGACTGGTTAGTTCTGAAATGCCGTAATAACTAGCGCCTGCAGAAAAAACATTTTTAAAAGTTAGCGCCGATAATACGGTATAACCACCGGCACTGCTGCCACGTATAATCAACTGGTTTTTGTCAGCCAAGCCGGAGGTAACGGCATATTCGGCTGCATCACAGCAATCTTCTATATCAAGTATTCCCCACTTTCCATTTAAACGTTCACGGTATGCTTTACCGTAGCCGGTGCTCCCACTGTAGTTAACATCAAGCAAAGCAAAACCACGTGAGGTCCAAAATTGTTTTCTGGGGTCAAGTGCAGTGCCCGCCTGACCGGTTGGGCCACCGTGACATATAACAATTAACGGTGGTTTTTCTGAATTTGCTGTGATGGCTTTTTCATTTGTATAATCAGGGTTAGTGGGCGGGTAATAATGGGCGTATACGATTTGTTGGTGACGGTTGGTGAAGGACAGGCTTTGTGCATTTGAATAATATTTTGTGTCTATAGGCAGCAGGCAAGAATTTTTTATCCGCGTGGTTTTTAATGTGTTTTTAGTTTTATCATCAAGGCTGGCCGATATTAATTGTGGAAATTCAGAACTCGAGGCGGCAATAAAACATAGCTTGCCCTTATCGGCGGTGATTGAACTAAAGTCGTGCCAGGATGTAGAAATTATATTAAGTGTATAAGGCTCAGTTAGTGATATTGTCGCTAAAGAGGTTTGTCCCTTCGATTGGAAGCAGCAAAGAATACGCGAGTTATCGATGAAGGCATACGTCGATTGTGCAAATACCCACTGCGGCAAACCTAATTCTTTTTCACCCTCTGTTAACTGAGTATTGTTTGTGTTCGAGTGATGATAAAGCTGCCACCAGCCGTCTTTATCAGAAATAAAATAAAGTTCGTCATCAGGTGACCACTGGGGTTGGAACACGGAAGAATTATCATCTCCCGCGATGTGTTTTTTATCTTCAACTTTTCCCGTAGTATTCAGCCTGGCAAGCCAAAGTTTATTACCATCCCATGGCATGTTCGGGTGGTTCCAGCTCTGCCAGCATAATTGATCGTTAGTTGAGTTTAAGCGTGGGCTGGCATAAAAGTCATCGCCTTGTTCTATGGTGACTAGTGAGCCGTTATCTATGTCGATGCTAACAAGCGTATTGGTTACCTCTTGTTCAACGTGTGTTTCACAAACGGCAATAAGTCGATGACGAGACGGATCAAAGACTAAATCGGCGAAGCGATGCTGGTTTGTTTTGGTTACGCGTTTTACCTGATTATTATTAATGCAGTAGATATCCTGATCGCTGTCATTGACGAAATAGACGATGTTGGCATTAACGCAGTAACACCCGCCGCCGTACTCATGAACGCGTGATCGGGCACTGTAGGGCGGCGGCAGGATGTCAGAGGATGTATTGTTATTGACAACGACGATAACGCAGCGCCCATTCTCCTGTGGTCTTCGTTCGATATAATATATGGACTGTCCATGTTGTTTAGGTTCATCAATAGTGATGTTGTCACTCACAATCAAATCTGATGAGATGATAGATGTCCAGTTGCCGTATTTGGCTGTTTGAGATGACATAGAAGTATCGGGTTAATTGAAGGCTAATGATAGAATTTAACACTATAGACGACTATTCTAATAGAGATGGGTGATACCCAGATAAAAAGAATAAATTAATATGACAAAAGACAGGGTTTAAGGACGTGTTATTAGAAATTGCAGGCTTGTTGGTTTTTAGCGGAATTCTGCTATTAGTTATTGGCATATTCATTGCCAGACAATATACCCTGCGTGCCAAGTTGGTCACGGCTTTTATGATTATCGTATTAGTCTCATTGACCGTACTGGCCGTTCTCGACGGTTATATCATGAAAGAAAATCTGACCGACGGTGCAAATAAAGCACTCAGTTCGGCCGCCCGAAATTATGCTGATCGAATCGATCAATTTAATCGACAAAATTCAAATTTTTTAACGACTGAAGCTAGCCTTCCTGCCATTAATAAATTTATTACACGAAACGCTGAGCCGCCGTTTAACCGTCAGGCAGTACTTGAGATTTTGGGCGCGTTAAAATCTCGTCAGGGCGACATTATTCATTCCTATGCGATTTTAAATATCGAAGGTATCAATATTCTGGATACCTTACAAACGGATATGGGTGTCGATGAAAGCCGGCAGGATTATTTCAAAGTATTTAYGRATRATAGARCAGTAAGCAGTTATCGTTCCCCCATTATTTTTGATAAGGGGAACCCTGTTTTTATTTTTAGCAGTGTGATTAATGATCTTTCCGGTAAATTTATTGGTGTTTTGCGGGCGAAATATGATGCGTCAATACTGACCACGTTGTTTGATCGAACGCAGGGCATGGTCGGTCGTGGTTCATTTGCTGTATTGCTTGACGAGAATAGTTTACGTTTAGTACATGGTCGTCGCAGTGATCTTAAGTACACATTAGCCAGTGATGCCGATGAAATAAATATACAGGCATTGATTAGGGATAAACGCCTGCCTGCTGATACCACGGGTGCATTTGTAGAGCATGCAAGCTGGACCAATAAAGTCCAATCGGCAAGTGTCAGTGACCCCATTATAGAAACGGCATTTTATGGCTTAGGCACGGCGGTGTTTTCATCTGCAGTATTGAAACTGGATACCGCACCCTGGACGATTATCGTTTCTTTGCCGCAGGATGTATTTCTGGAACCGGTAAAAGCGCAAACACAAAGTGCACTATTTCTGGTTGTTATTATCGTGGTGGTGGTGGTGCTTATCGTGATGGCGGCTACGAAGTTATTACTGGGTCCGGTTAAACGTTTGACCTCTGTCGTTGAAGCCATAGGTAAGGGTAACTTCGAAGTCCAGGCCAATGTTGAGGCTAATGATGAGATCGGCGGCCTGGCGACTGCCTTTAATGAAATGACTTTAAGCATCAGTGATTTGATTGAAGATTTGGAGTCAGAAGTCGGTAGTCATAAATTGACAGCGGAAAATTTAAACAAACTGTCGCAGGCGATTGAGCAAAGCCCGGTCTCGGTAATGATTACCGACCTTGATGGGGTGATTGAATATGTTAATCCGCAGCTTTGTAAAATTACCGGTTATAAAGAAAAAGAATTGATTGGCGAAAATCCGCGTATTTTAAAATCTGGGCATACGCCGGAATTGCAGTTTAAAAATATGTGGAATGCGATTACATCGGGACAGTCCTGGACGGGTGARMTTTRKAAYAAAAAGAAAAATGGTGACYTGTTCTGGGARAATGTCACCATTTCCGCGATTAAAAATAATGAAGRTGAAAGYACRCACTACCTTGCGATTAAGGAAGATATCTCCTTGCGTAAAGATTACGAAGAGCGGCTTTTGTATCAAGCGAGTTATGACAAGCTGACCGATTTACCGAACAGGACATTAGCTTACGATCGAATTCAGCAGGCGATTGCAAATGCAATCCGTGAACAAAAAAAGATTGCCGTGTTATACATGGACTTTGATCACTTTAAAAATATTAACGATACATTGGGCCATGGCGCAGGTGATGAATTTTTAAAATATATGGCCGGCCGACTTAAAGGCTGTGTGCGAGACTTTGATACAGTGGCACGCCTGGGCGGGGATGAGTTCTTAATTATGTTGCTGGAAATTGATGATGGCAGGCAGCAACATTCATTCGAGGAAATTATAAAACGTAAGGCCAGTGAAATATTACAGCGGGTAGCGGAACCCTGTGTGCTTCAGGATATGGAGTTCTCTGTAACCGCCAGTGTTGGTATAGCCATCTTTCCGCAGGATGGGGATGACCCACATATGTTATTAAGAAACGCAGATACCGCAATGTACCGAGGTAAGCGTAAAGGTCGAAATACTTACGAGGTGTTCACACCGGAGATGGGTGATGTCGTAATGAAGCGTGTTGAAATAGACAGTAAATTACGACGCGCATTGGAGAATGGTGATTTTTATCTGCAATACCAGCCATTGATGGATTCCAGGACACAAACTATAGTCGGTGCTGAAGCATTAATACGTTGGCAAGACGAAGAGCTGGGTCTGGTTTCGCCCGAAGAGTTTGTGCCGTTAGCTGAAGAGAGTGGATTGATTGTTGAGATAGGTGACTGGGTGCTGGATACCGCATTGGCTGATGTTAAAAAATGGCGTAACAGTACAGAGCAAGATGATTTTTATGTTGCGATAAATTTATCTAGCCGACAATTTAGAGGTAAAAACATTGTTAAGAAAATGGCTGACTCTTTAAAACGTCACGACTTGCCCGGTTCGTGTATGGAACTGGAAATAACCGAACGTTTACTGATGAAAGATGTACCGCATGTCGTGGATTTATTGAATCAGTTTAAAGACATGGGCATTCGCCTGTCGATTGATGATTTTGGTACCGGTTATTCTTCGCTGAGTTACCTGAAGCGATTCCCCTTTGATGTATTAAAAATTGATAAATCTTTTATCGACGACATCGCCGATGATTCGGATGATAAAGCCTTGTGTGATGCTATTATTGCTATGGCACATAGCCTGGGTTTAAGTATTATTGGTGAAGGAGTCGAGACCAGGCAGCAGTTTGACTTCCTGCATGAGCGCGGTGTGGAAATTATTCAGGGCTATTATGTCAGCGCGCCCATGGTGCATGATGATTTTCTCAAGTTTATTGCTATTTCAGACTGGTTGGATACAACGGTTTAATCATTAGTTTTTATTAGTATTAAATCGACGTCCAGCAGCCAATAGGCTTAATAGTATTAATGACACTAAGCCTGAAATAGTGCCGCCACCGCTACCACCACCAGAGATTTCTTCTAACTCAACACTGTTGCCCGTGACTGAAAGGTTTAGTGTTACCGTCTGACTGGCAATAACCGAAATCATTTCTGCACCCGCAACTTCAGCTTGTAATGTGACTTCTGTTATAGGGTGAGGCGCAATAAAAGATGCGTCTGTCAGGGAAAGTGAGTAGGGTCCGATGCTTGACCCACCATTAAATAATGGGTTAATCGAGTTTGCATGTAGCGTGTAGGTACCAGGCGTCAGGTGTAGTTGATAAAATCCCGTTCCTTGTAACAGATAGTCAGAAACGATACTGACAACATCACCTGTTGTTGTGTTTTCAGCCCAGATATTTGCACCTAAAATAGCACCGCCGTTTTCATCAACAAACCGACCTTCGATTATGCCAAAGCTGGTAGCAAAATTGGCCGCTGGGTAAAGTGCGGAGATGGCACTGATGTCATCGGCGTGCAGGGTTTCTTCATCGCGACAGACAAAAGGATACATCACTGGATAACTATCAAGTGAGTCTGTAGAGCAGATAAAAGGGGAACCAAAATCTGTTTCATTGTTATCAATATTAGCCTGCGAGTGATCCATGCCAATGAGATGGCCAATTTCATGTGCGACTAATAGTTTAAATTCAGTGCTGGTTAAACCGAGATCTTTACCATTAATAACCGCATAACCCTCAATAAAAAAATCACCATTAGCACTAAAAAAAGAAGCGGCAAAGCCAATAGTGGAATCACTTGCGAGATCACCAAAAAACGCATCAATAATTTTACCATCGTCGTCATAGACAGTGGGGTTGCGGCCATCATCGGCTTTTGATTCGCTGCCATTTGGGTCAGGTAAAAAAAACAGGAAATTATCAATATCAATATCGACATCAATTAATCCTTCATTTAAAGCTAAGTTGATAGTTGCGGTGTCGACACTGTTCCATAAATCGAATGCTTCACGCATAAGCGTATTTGCTTGTGCGTTATTCAGCGAACCCAATGGCCCGGCCTCAGCATGAATAGTAATGTTAGGGTCTTGATATGTAACCGGTGTGTTGCCATTGCTGCCTTCAAGCACCAGCGGGCCGCCAGCCAGTGCCAGACTACTGCTTGTGACTAAAGATAAGAGCGTAGTCAATCTAAAAGAATTCATCATTATTTTTATTGGGCGTTATATGCGCGAACAGTATTCATAAAGTCATCTAGACGTGACTGCCTTGGGTTGCTCGCTTTAACCGCAAGCGGTACCTGTACGCTACTGGTATTTGTTTTAGCTGTTGCGGGTGTCTGGCGTAGCAGGTTGCGTCCATTTGTAACAACTTGTTCATCATCGATGGTTAACACTGAAAAACTACCCTGATGTAAACCCAGCGGGCTGCTAAAGCCGAGGCTGGATTTTTTTGGTAAAAAGACGACGTAGATCATGCCTGTTTGAAATTTGGGTACACCGTGTACGCGCATGGTGATTTTGCTGGTTTCATGACGACCACCAATCTGCTTAATGGTGTGTGTTGCACCAGTGACACCTTTTATTGCATCGATGATTCTGAATTCAGTATAGGTTGCGATTTGTCCGCTCTGTGCATCACGTTTAACTTCATTGCTGATAACTTCTGCATGAAAAATTAAATTTGCACGGGTAGAAAGTTGTTCCAGGTTGAGGGGTAATACACTGGTTGCCGATGCGTGAGACAGTGTCAGCAGGCTCAGTAATAAACCAAATATCAAAAAAGGTGTTTTCATAACAGGGCTCTTATTTAATCAAATGATGGGGATTATGATGGGGATTATGATGGTGTGCGGTTATTCATCATAGACCGTATTAATGCTACATTGTTCCGGTGATTGATTGTTGTGTATTGCTTCAGTTTTATAGCAGTTTTTAGATAAATAGTGTCAGTTATCAGACCGATRGTTTCACCGTGGCTCCATTAACGCTATATATCATCTCGGCCAGCGGGAGMRATACTTGAAGTATTGCTGTATAARATCTCTCCCGCTGSTCGAGATGAYCGGGTATTTAGGTTATGCGTTTGTATGTAGAGGTGYCCCATAGCAGAGCGAGTGGCATTGATTACTCRTCGCATTCTGTGGMGGYGAATTGTTTGTTATTAAAAAGCTCTTCGGTAAAGCCAAACTTTAAGGGGTCAACCAGCCGATGGGTATAGATGATGCCATCGAGATGGTCACATTCATGTTGCACCACGCGCGCATGAAAACCCTCTGCAATGATGTCGAGGCTWGCGCCATTGGCATCAAAYCCGGTATAACGAATGCGYGAGTARCGAGAAACCAGTCCGCGCATACCCGGTACACTTAARCAGCCTTCCCAGTCGTCTTCTTTRTCTTTTGATAAAGGCGTGATTTCAGGGTTGATTAACACGGTTTTGGGAATCGGRTTTTTATCAGGATAACGAGGATTATCATCAAAGCCAAAAATAACAACACGTAATCCAATACCAATTTGCGGYGCTGCCAGACCGGCACCGTCTTCTGCCGCCATSGTATCGAACATGTCTTCGAGTAGCGTATCAAGCTGGGGTTGGTCGAAATCGTTAACCGGYGWGGCGATGTCGAGGAGTCGCGGGTCACCGAGTCGCAGTACGGGRCGAATTGCCATGAGTKTTCCTGTGGTTATTAGCTAATGGTAAATGTGATAAAATACTAATACATTTTAGCCGTTTTGCTGAAGTAAAACCCCTTANGTATAAAAATTATGTCTGCATCAAAYCCTAGYCCCGAACAACTRTTATTRCGTACCCAAAAAGTGATGAATGCRCTGGATGAMTGGGGTTTGWCCGGGGARCAGATTCTTGTTGTGCTAGATTTTCCTTCGACCGAGCGCAGTCGTCATTTGGCAAAATACCGTAAAGATACCGCCTTTCCTGATGATGAAAAAGTCGCCTGTCGAGTGACTTTTTTGCTTGGCATCATTGATGCGTTAAGAACAACGTATCCGCGAAACCTGCAGATGGGTGCGCGCTGGATGGTTGCACCGCATATACGTTTACAAAACCGTTGCCCGTTACAGGCAATGCTGGAAGACGGTGAGCAAGGTGTGGTCGCGGTGTTATCTGAACTCGACTGTGCATACGCCTGGGAACTAAGCGGTTCTAAGCTTAATTAAATAACTATAAGATTGGCAGAGGAGACGCTGAGAACAATATTTAATTGTTGTTACACAGACTCTGTCATTCCGGTATGACGAAGTTTTATTGTCCCAGGACGCTAGTAAAAACGATGCACTTTAGTTATTAATTTTGTCATCCTGAACGATAGTGAAGGATCTTAAATGCCAGCGTATAAGATCCTTCACTATCGTTCAGGATGACAGCGATTTAAATAATGTTGCTGTTTTTTAAAAGTGATGTCAGCTTTTTATAGTAAAAACGATTTTAATCGTTCTGAAGCAATCKATGGACTTTTACTCCATAGTCGTTGAGTCTTGTTAACGCACAGCCTGCTGCATACTATAACAATATAGAGCCTCTGTGTTCTCTGTGCCTCTGTGGTAAMTTTWTTNATTTTTTACTTAGTCGATATCACGCAGCAGTTCATTCAAACCAACTTTRCCACGTGTTYTCTCATCAACCTGYTTAACGATMACGGCGCAGTACAGGCTATAAGTACCATCTTTAGAAGGCAAATTACCYGAAACYACAACAGAGCCTGCAGGGATGCGGCCGTATGAAATTTCACCAGTCATACGGTTAAAGATTTTAGTGCTTTGACCAATATAGACGCCCATTGAAATCACAGAACCTTCTTCAACAATAACRCCTTCTACCACTTCAGAGCGGGCACCRATAAAACAGTTATCTTCAATAATGGTTGGCGCMGCCTGCAGTGGTTCTAAGACGCCGCCTATGCCRACRCCRCCTGAGAGATGAACATTCTTGCCAATTTGCGCACATGATCCGACCGTTGCCCAGGTATCAACCATGGTGCCGGTGTCAACGTAAGCACCGATGTTAACGTAAGAAGGCATCAGCACGACGCTAGGCGCAATGTACGAACCGAAACGTGCGGTTGCTGGTGGTACCACGCGAACACCTGAGTCACGAAATTCACGGGTATTTAAATCAGCAAATTTTGAATTAACTTTGTCGTAATAGTTGGTGAAACCACCTTTGATAAATTCATTGTCATTAATGCGGAAAGACAATAATACGGCTTTCTTTAACCATTCGTTAACAACCCAGTCACCATCTACTTTTTCAGCGACACGTGACTCACCGGAATCAAGTAGATTAATGGCCTTTGTAACAGCGTCAGAGATATGCGTTTCTACATTACGGGGCGTAATGTCGGCGCGGCGCTCGAAGGCTTCTTCAATTATGCTTTGTAATTCGGACATTAGTATTCTCCAGGTTTTTTTTAGTATATAAGTTATACGTTTAATGTTTGTATGTATTGTTTAATTCTGTTTGCCGCTGTAATGCACTCATCCAGTGGCGCGACCAATGCCATGCGTATGTGATYTTTYCCCGGATTTAAGCGATTGTTTTCACGAGRAAGATAACTGCCGGGTAAWACAGTGACGTTTTGTTGAGCAAATAAATYTTTAGCAAATATCTCGTCATCAATAGGCGTGTTAAGCCATAGATAAAAACCTGCATCCGGTAAGTTTACATCGATAACCGGGCTTAATATGTCGATGACAGCATWRAATTTTTCAACGTATAACGCTCTATTATGCTTAACATGGGTTTCATCATTCCATGCTTCAATGCTAGCGACTTGATGTACCGGCGGCATAGCTGATCCGTGATAGGTGCGATATTGCAGAAAAGACTTTATCAGTTTTGCATCACCGGCAACAAAACCCGAACGCATGCCGGGAAGATTAGAGCGTTTGGATAAGCTGTGAAATACGAAACAATTTGTAAAATCTTTATTCCCCATTGATTCTGAAACTTCTAATAATCCAATCGGTGGATTTTGTTCATCAAAATATATTTCTGAATAACATTCGTCAGAAGCAATAATGAAATCGTATTGTTGAGATAACKCGATAAGTTTATTCAGTTGYTGACTGGAAAKAACACTTCCAGTCGGATTGCWCGGCGTGCAAATATATATTATYTGGCATCGTTCCCAGATGTCTGTATTAATGGCATCAAAATCGGGCAGGTAATTATTTTCTTTTACCGTGTTATAAAAAAAGGGTGTGGCACCTGCAAGAAAAGCAGCGCCTTCATAAATTTGATAAAAAGGATTAGGCATCAAAATAAGCGCATCAGTATTATGATCAATAACGCATTGTGCGAAAGAAAATAGCGCTTCACGGGTACCATTCACAGGTAGTATGTGTTGTTCAATATCGAGCGCATTTTCTGTCAGGTTAAATCGGCGCGTTAACCAGTTTCGTATAGCTAGACGTAAATCAGCGCTGCCTTTAGTTAGCGGGTAGCGATTTATTTGAGCAAGATTATTAGTTATCGTATCCAGAACGAATTTGGGTGCATTATGTTTTGGCTCGCCGATGGATAGTGCGATATGGCCTTCAACAATGGGTTGCTGCCCCGCTTTTAATGCATTGAGCTTTTCAAAAGGGTAGGGTTGAAGTTTTTTTAGGTCTGGATTCATTGATGGAGCTTTGTCTTGAAAATTTTTTATTGTTACGATTCATTGCTTAATATAGCAGGAGCGGTATTATAAGCGATTTAAGGACAAGCTTCAGGAGTATTGTGTCTCAGAGTAAATCATTAGGTGTGCCGCTTGTTAAAGCTATCGACCACTGTAGCCTCATTGTTAAAAACACTGAAAAAGCGCTTGAGTTTTATATGGGTATTTTAGAAATGGAAGTTGACCCATCGCGTCCTGATCTGGGTTACCCCGGTGCCTGGTTGCAGGTTGGGGAGATGCAGATTCATTTACTTGAAGTTCCCAATCCGGATTGTACAGAAAACAGACCTGAACATGGTGGTCGAGATCATCATGTGGCATTGGCAGTGTGTGATTTGAATATAGTCGTTCAGCATCTGGAAAGTGCTGGCATTAAGTACAGCAAAAGTAAATCTGGCCGTGCTGCGTTATTTTGCCGTGACTATGATGGAAATGCGATTGAACTGGTTGAGAAATGACTGCGCTGAGAAAGGGCCGGTTTTTTGGTGAGCGCTAAACCGTGTAGGTGTGAATTTATTCGCACGACGAAGGTATACTTTGGCACCTGCGTGCGAATAAATTCACACCTACATTGTTCGTACATACTTACAATAATCAAGTTTTTTTCTTCGTCCCTGTGGTTTAAGCTTGAAAGTTGATACTAAGGATTGCCATTAAGCCGGTTCTATCGCGATTACTTTTTTACTGACTAGCTCAGTTAGTGCATGGCTGGGCATCGGTTTGTAGAAAAAGAAGCCCTGCATTCCATGTACGCCTTTTTGTTTAAAGAAATTAGCTTGTTCTTGAAGTTCAACGCCTTCTACAATGCAATTAATTCCGAGTTCTTCGGTCATAACCAAAATAGCATTAACAATAGCCTGAGTATTGTTGTGCTTAGAATAGAAATCTGTGATAAACGACTTATCTATTTTTAATAGCCAAATAGGTAGTCTGTGAAGGTAGGACAATGAAGAATAACCGGTGCCGAAATCATCCAGTAAGAAATTAATATTATTGACGTGTAGTTGTTCCATCTTCTCGATACTGGCATCGATGTTGTCGAGTAATACGTTTTCAGTAAATTCAAGTTTTATAAAACTATTTGGCGCTGAGCAGTCATTAATTATTTTTGTTATAGACTCCACAAAATCTATTTGAATAAATTGTCGTGGGCTTATATTGATGCTGATATAGCTAAAGTTTGAATATTTGTCGAGTTGTTGATATAACTGTCCTGCATATTCACAAACATGTTGTGTAATCCAGTGGCTTAGATCAAGTATTAAATTACTCTCTTCGGCAATGTTAATGAATTCATCGGGTACTATATGCCCCAGCATTTTATTGTCCCATCTGATGAGTGACTCAGCGGCAATGATTTCCCCATTAGCATTGACGATAGGTTGATATACGAGGTGTAATTCATCATTAGAGATGGCTTTACGCAGGTGATCTTCGATGATTAAACGCTTATTTGCTTCGATGTGCATTTCAGGGTTGAAAAATTCAAAACAATTCCTGCCATTTTTTTTCGCACGGTACATAGCCGTATCCGCATGCCTTAGAATGTTTTCGCTATCATTGCCGTCATCAAAACTGTCAGGGAATACAGCGATTCCAATGCTGGGTGTTATGTGAAGACTGAATTCACCAATCTCGATAGGTTTGGCTAAAATATCTATTACCCGTGTTGCCACAGTTTGAGCCGTCTTGATTGCGTCGGTTTCTTTATCTCCGATATTACTGAGAATATAAACGAACTCGTCACCACCAATTCTAAATACGGTGTCACCGATACGAGCTTGAGTCATTAGCCTCTGTGCAACTTGTGTTAGTAGTATGTCGCCGATTGAATGCCCTAATGAATCATTAACATTTTTAAAATTATCCAGATCGATGTACATCAAAGCGCCAAAGTGATCATAGCGCTGTGCATTCGAAATTTCTTTTGAAAGTGCGTATCGAAACTCTCTTCGATTGGGCAGGTTGGTTAGTGGGTCACGTTTTGCCTGTAACTCATATGTGCGTTGAGCTTTTTTATTTATTTTAGCTTCACTGTTAAGTCTTTTTTGCAATTCGCAAAATCGGTAGTGATCGGCTAGTTTTTGAATAACAGGTACTAAAGTATCTTTGATGGCAGGTTGAAATTTACTGCGCTGTTTTTCTAAAATTAGACCGCCAATAGAATTAAAATCGTATGCAAGAACTTCATTATCATCAATTTTTTCAGTGAGGTGATTGCCTCCTTCCTCATTTTTAAAATGCAGTAGCATCTTATAGATGGTGAGTTTATGTTCCCGTTCAAGTTTGTTGTCTGGTATGGATAGATAGAGTACCAGTGATTCCTGGTCAGGTAGAGAGTGGTCAAAAATGTACAGGTGAATGCTTTTAAGCCCGAGCAGTTTAAGCGTGGTTTGCATGAAGGTATGCATGCATTCGCGGGTGTTTTGGCTGCCACCGACCGCCAGCAATAGCTGGTTTTGTAGTGTCAGCAACTCCAGTGTATTCGTGTGTGAGTAAGCCAAATTGTGCGTTCCTTTTGTACATTTAGGACGGCGAGAAACCGGTGCCAGTCATTGTTAACTAATTCTAGATTAGAATACCAAGAATTGTTCTGATTTGTTAGTTAATTCAATGATATAAACCTATTGATAATGAGTTAAGAGTTGAGCTGGTTTGAGCTTGGGTCTTGTGCAGATGCTGGTGTGTGCAGTAAAAAAKCCAGAAGGACGAACCTTCTAGCTTTTCAATGRTRTTTRAAAATTTAGYTTATTTGTTAAAYAAACTTACGTATTTTTCGTAACCTKCTTTTTTYAATTCGTCTTTAGCTATAAATTTTAATGACGCGGAATTGATGCAGTATCGTAAACCCGTTGGCTCAGGTCCATCACTAAAAACATGACCGAGATGTGAATCAGCGTTGCTGCTACGAACTTCAGTGCGCGGAAAAATCAGGATGTARTCGGTTTTTTCATTTATGTTTGAAGCTTCTAATGGCTGGTAAAAACTAGGCCAACCRGTACCGGATTTATATTTGTGYGTGGAAGAAAAYAATGCTTCACCACTGACKAYGTCGACGTAGATGCCYTCACGTTTTTCATCCCARAATTCATTTTTAAAGGGTRTTTCAGTATCGTCGTGTTGCGTGACAGAGTATTGCAATGGYGTGAGYATTTGCTTTAGTTTTGYATCGGAAGGTTTAATATAGTCTGATGTGGTTTTTTTCGGSGCATCATCTTTACTGTAAACAGTRGATACTRCTAGAACGGYAGATAAGCATGCTAKAGCTAGAATTACTTYTTTCATAWYWCGACCTAAAATGGTTAACGGCTGTTATGACCAAAAGGGAGCAGGGAAGTTCATGACTTGTTTCAGGCTGACCGTCGCTCTTTAACACCGGTTCTTCGATCGATTGTATAGCGACGAGCAGGGCTGGCATAATTTATCGTGTCCAAATTACGTCGTTCTGCATTTTTGGTACGGCGGTCTGGTTCATGGGTTAGGCCAGCGTTATTATCCATTAATCGTCGCCCCTTCTTTTGAATTTTCAGCGGCGTGATTTTTGTAGCCGTTTGATTTGAAAGTTTTTCGATATAACCTTTGACAGATTTTTTACTCATAAGATAGGCAGTAAGGATTGAACCCGGTGAGTAACGTTTCCACTCTTCATCATACGCCAGCCGGAAGATACTCGCTTTACCTTGAACAAAGAACCAGAGCTGTGCTGCAGCGTCAACCTTGTTTCTCTCGCAGAGGCGCAGAGGACGCAAAGGTTTTTTATGTCTTAATGACTCTAAATCCTGTGTTTTTTCTCAGCGTTCCCTGCGCCTCCGCGAGATAATTATATTTAGTTATCTACGAAAAATCAGCTTTTATGGCTGTTTCTGGCTTAAGTAAGTGGCATTACTAGTAATGAAATCTACCCCTTTAATTTATCATCTGCTTCACTGGCAAGTGCATCGCTTACATACCTTATTGAATCAATTAGTACTAACAAAATCCAGTAATGGCCCGTTTTAGCTTTGGCTGACCACTCCTCAGATAAATCTAGTTCAGTAAGTAACTGTAGTATGTCTTCGATTCTATTCAGAGTGTCTTGGTGGCCGACATTATTGCCTGAATCTTCAGCAATTAAAGGGGAGGGGGGTACGCAGGTGTCCTTATTCATTTGAAATTAGTCCTTTATTTAAAAAACTTCACAATTGTTCCATGTATGTCCTGTTTTGTAAAGGAGAAAAGTGACATTAATGGAACTTTGATTTTAAGAGGGATTTATTCGTGAGAGGAATTGGTTCAGATAGTGCGTATCATAATGAGTTTCAGCGTTTCACCAAAAAACTTAAAAAAAGA
This sequence comes from Thiotrichaceae bacterium, assembly GCA_002746365.1. GTDB lineage: Bacteria > Pseudomonadota > Gammaproteobacteria > SZUA-229 > SZUA-229. The sequence goes on along the minus strand of NVWZ01000001.1, from coordinate 88,262 downwards.
ATTTATGAATTACGTAAAGAAAAAGGTTTTACACAGGAGGAAATGGAAAAGTTTGAATTGTCTTATCGTCAATTTAAACGGATTGAAAGTGGTGAGACAATAAATATGACTTTATCCAATTTATTTAAGATAGCGAAAGCATTTAAGCTGAAACCACATGAATTGTTGGATTTGTAAACGTATGTGGTCCACATGGCCTGATCATGTCGCATTATCGAAATTTCTAATAAGTATACTGTCCCCGGATTTCTGGAAGGTTAGGGGCTAAAGTTTCGGGATTTTCGAAAGAAAATGCCGGAACTGGTTTCGGCCCCTTGGAGTTCTGTCAATAACTGTACGGAAATTAGTTGTATTAAAAAACTTATTGAATATCGGGGAAAATTGACAATTCTTAGTATTGAGTTTGTGGAGGCTGTAATCCGTCAATGGTATTTTTTCTTGACTTAGCTTTTAAGTGGGTGTTAGAGTCTAGTAAGCCTTGTGATAAGGCTGTTTTAAACCGCTCTGGAAAGAGCACGGCAACGCCGAAGAGATGAGGCTTGGTAGTTAATGGCAAACATATGACCTGTGATAGGTCGCCTCTTTTGTTTGCGTTCAAGTAATACTATTCCAAGTCTCCAATTTGAAAACATTAATTGGAGAATCCAAGTGAAAAAAACGATTGTAAAAATCCACGATTGTCATACCCAAGAACGTAAGTCATTAAATAAAATTATTGGCTTATTAGATGCTAAAGGAATGTGTAATCTTATTGATAATGCTGACCTGAATGCAAATCCGCGTTTAGCTAAGTCAAGCAAAGTTACAGCAGATATAAGAGAGACGTTAGAGACTTCACCTGAGCTATTTATGTTTAAGAGCAAGGGGCTGCTTGTTTCCTCTCGTGAATGTGAAGCACTTGACAGAAATAGATACCGCTTGAATTTTATTGAGCCAGAATTAGAAGGAATAGTTGATGGTGGTCATAATACTTTAGCCATCGCATCTCATTTAATATCATGTGTGATTGATAAAGAAAATATTAAAGCAAAGACATGGGAAGAGGTAAAAGATAAGTGGGATGAAGTCAAAGATGATATTCGAAAGTATGTAGAGAGTTCATCAGATTTAGATGATTTTTATATCCCAATTGAAATTATTTTTCCAGCAAAAAATAATGAAGGTGATTTTGTTGAGCATATACTAGAAATATCTTCAGCAAGAAATAATAATGCAGAGTTAACAGAAACGGCTAGAGGTAATCACTCGGGCTACTATCGTATATTGGCAGATGCCTTAGATGAAGAAGTAGAAGAAAAAATAGAATGGAAAACAAACGAACCGGGTAAAACAATAAAAGCAGCAGATATAATAGCTCTTTCAATGATACCTATGATGGCTCTTCAAAATGAAGGAAAGCTACCTTCCGATGTGTCAAAAATAAACCCAGTTTCAATCTATTCGGGAAAAGGCCAGTGCGTCAAGATATTTAATGAAATTATGAAACATGATGATGTCAGTGAAAAGAAAAATTCTAGCGATAGAATCAAGCTGATCAACCCACTGGTGCATAGTGCGCTAAAAATGATGGAAATAATGCCTGAGGCATATGACTTGATTTATCGTTTGTTCCCGGACGCATATAATTTCCATTCGTCAGGGTTTGGTCGTATTACATGTGTGAGAAATTATGATGGTAAAACGAAAGGTGGCAGCTATTTGTCACGCCAGCCATATACGAAATATCATGAATATGAAATGTATTATAAGTACCCAGATGGTTTTATTATTCCTGTTATCTGCGGGCTTACGCAAATTATGGAAATTAAAGGCGGTGAACTAGCATGGAAAGTGGAGCCGTTGGAATTTATTGAAGATAATATTAACGAAATGGTGTCTGTGGTTGTTGATATGATTAAATCAAATGAGTACAATCCTCAATCGTTAGGTAAAAATGCTGGTGCATACAAAGCAGTTATTCATTCTGTGGTAATGTCCATGCAAGCTATAGAAATTGCTAATATGAAAAGGGCAATGTAATAAATTCTACTGTGATCGCATTAATTAAAAATGTGGTTGCAGTAGATCTTTTTTGTTTAGCATTAATGCTATCCTAGTAGGTGATTATTTAGATCAAGCTCTCTTTTTACTAGGTTGCTTGCAATATTAAATTGGTGCTTAATGTTTTGATCATCTGAAGTATTAATATGTTTAAAGAAGCTATATATTGCAGTGTGAATTACATTGTTTCCGTAACTACTTATTTCTCCTTTTCTAATCTCCTCATAGGTGTATTTTTTTGCACATTTAGCAAGATAATTCGCTGCTGATGGTGTTATTTTTTTTGCATTTTTTAAGCATAAGTGCCTGAAAACTCTAATTGCCATTCCTAATGGGTTCGGGTTTTTTTCTAGTACTATATCCAGTGACATCGAATTTATGTCATCGATGTAGTTTTTGCGATAAATGAAGTTTCGAGTTCTCCAATTCATTAGTATTGCATCCCAATTTAAAACAGTTGTTTCTGTTAGAGAAGCTATGCCTTTATATTCTACAAGCCCCTTTTTGATGGCCCAAGTTTCTCTGGCATTCCAGATGTCTACTGGCCACTCTCCAACCATGAGCCTATAGCCGCCGAATTTATTTTTGTGGGCATTTAAGAATTCTAGATAATTAACAAAATTAGACCAGTTTCCGTCTACAACTAAGTCGATGTCAGAGTTGAAACCTCTTCTACCTAATAGTGCCATGTCGCGTAGAATGCCTCCAAATAAATATACATCTCCATCTGGCATGGCGTCAGTGATGAAGTTTAAAAACTCTGCTATGTTTTTACTTGGATGGTTTATGTTGCTAATGTTTTTATTATCAATAAGCGGCATGTCAAACGATAACTGATTTGGCTCATGTAAGCTTTTGACCGGTTTTTTAAGTAGCCTTTCTACTCGGTCTCTTAGATTGCCGATAGATTCTATAGGTAATGGTTTAGGGAATATCATTTTTTGCATTTTTTTGATTCAAGACATTTTAATTCGTCATGTTTCTTAATTAAATAAGATTCAGTCATTCCCGATATTGCATCACATAGCAATTGGTGTTTTGCATAATCAGATTTCGTTGTATCATTATAAACTCTTTGGTAATTTTCAGAAATTTCTCCAAAGGCGTACCGCTCAAATGGATGATCCTTATGGTGGCCATCTTTGGATATTCCTTTCCATAGCATGGTCATCGTCTTTTTTATGTAGTTATTGCCTTGTAATTCAAGTTTTAATACGTCCTTATGTAGAAAACCATAGCGGAGATCAAACTTCTTGGCTGCTTTACACAGCTGTGCGCATTCTGAATTTTCTATTAGTTCGAATCCAGGCTCTATAGAGCAATCCATGATCTTATCTATATTTTTTACAAAAACGTTTGTTGCAGCTTGTATCATTTCTGAAATCGCTTTCACTCGAAACATTTGCATAGAGATGTCATTTAATTCACGAGAGCTAAGTGATGCTTTTTTGAATTTTTCATTTTCTTCTCTTACGTCTTTAATAACTTCTTGAATAATTTTATCACTCTTATCAAATGAATCTAGGAAGTCCATTAGATCATAAAAAGATGCGTAACCTTTTTTGACAGTATCTTCAGCGTCGATAATTGAATAAGCTATGTCATCACAGGCTTCCATTATATATGCCAGTGGGTGTCTCAAGCCTTCTTTAAGGCCCGTTTGCTCCCAAACTTCTTTGATTATTTCTTCTTCACTTTTAAAAATCCCATGTTTCTTGTAGCCGCTTTTGTTTTCTGTTCCATAAATACTTGGGTATTTAATTAATCCGGCAAGTGTTCCAACTGTAAGATTTAGTCCAAATTGATCATTTAGTACTTGCAGACGAGTTAGTAATCTAAAAGTTTGCGCATTACCGTCAAATTTAAGAAAGTCTGAATCAATATTATTTTTATTGTCAGGAAATTCATGTTCGGAAAACCATTGTTGAATTGCAACTTCCCCTTGGTGGCCAAAGGGCGGGTTCCCTAAATCATGAGCTAGTCCTACAGCAGCTAATAACGAGGGTACATTCCTTTTTACTTGAAGTAACTCATGATCTGGCCCAAAAACTTCTTCGGCATGCTCAAAAGCCAAGCGTACACCAATGCTTCTTGCTAGATTGCTAACCTCATGAGAATGAGTCAGTCTATTTCTTACTGAATCATTTTCTTCCATGGGGAAAACTTGGGTTTTATCTGCAAGCCTGCGCGTGGGTGCGGCAAATAATATGCGGTCGTAGTCTCGTTCAAACTCCGTCCTGCCTATGCCGGTACCCATTGTTTCCTTAGATTTGTGTAGTGTTTTACGTCTAACTTGATTTAGCAGCTTGTCCCAAGTGAGCATGCTTTCTCCTAAGATATGTTTAAAATTAAGAATCTAGGTTACTTCAATGGTGATGAGATTTGTAGTAATTTAATATGCCTTTGAAAATAAATAATATGTCAGAGGGTGGACTATTGTGGTGCAGTCAATCTCCTGCATTGTGTCTACGTAAGAAATATTGGAAATGTATAACTAGAAATTTTTTTTACTTTATCGGAAGTATATGGTGCAAGAATCGGATTCACACTGGTGTTTTCATGAAAAAATAGAATTTTAAACTAAACCGTGTCACGGTAAATCGAGCGTTACGGTGTCTACATGGAAAGTATTGGAAACGCGCTGATTGGAAGAGGTGATCGTAACTAATTGAAATATATGGTACCGAGGGCCGGAATCGAACCGGCACTCCCGTGAAGGAACCGGATTTTGAATCCGGCGTGTCTACCAGTTTCACCACCCCGGCATATATGCAGGGCGCATTTTATAGTAAATAGTGTTTGGTTAACAGGCGTTGTGTCTAATTCGGAAAAACTTTCTTAAAAGGTTTGACGGTGACCTTGGCGTATACACCCGCTGCTACATAGGGATCGGCATCAGCCCAGGCTTTTGCTTGTTCCAGGCTTTCAAATTCGGCGACGATTAAACTGCCACTAAATCCATTTTCTCCGGGGTCTTCACTGTCGACGGCAGGGTGTGGGCCGGCTAATATTAAACGCCCACGTTCTTGCAGAGCGGTTAAACGTTGCAGATGTTTGGCGCGTGCTGCCAGGCGATCTTTGAGGCTGTTCTCAACATCTTGTGCAATGATGGCGTACAACATTATTAGGGGTTCTCCGTTTTTTGTTCGTTAAATCAAATAATTTGAAATCTACCCATGCATCCATCTATTCGTACAACATTGACTGCGCTATTTTCCGAGTTGCCCTGAAAAGGTGTTTTCAATTAGAAAATTGGCTTATTTATAAGTCAAAAAATAAAGAATAATTTGAAGTAAATCAATCAGTAACTAAACATAATTGATGTTGTTTATCGCCTTGATAACGCTTGTTGTTTTTGTAGGTTGAGCATTATACCGGACTTTGAGGAATGAAAAATAAAAAGCGTAAAACAATTCTACCCATGCCTGATCTTGTACAACCCGGACATCCTTTACCTGTCATCTCGACCACAGGGAGAGATCTTACTCTCCCTGTGGTCGAGATGACAAAGCCGCGAGAGTGGCCTGTTTTAAATTTTTTTCAATTTTCACTAACTTTACACAACAGTGTAAAATTACCTTATGTCACAATATTTTGAAATTCATCCAGACAACCCTCAGAAGCGTCTCATCAAACAGGCGGTAGAGATTATTCATAAGGGCGGGGTCATCGTTTATCCAACCGATTCCAGTTATGCGCTGGGGTGTCATATTGGCGATAAAAATGCCGTGACCCGGTTACGCCGAATTCGACAGATTGATGACAAACATAATCTGACATTGGTGTGTCGCGATCTATCTGAAATTGCGATTTATGCAAAGATTGAAAATGCGGATTATCGTTTACTTAAATCTTTAACACCGGGGCCTTATACTTTTATTCTGCCCGGAACCAGCGAGGTGCCGCGTCGTTTGATGCATGCCAGGCGTCGTCATATTGGTTTGCGGGTGATGGAGCATCCGGTAGTGAATGCTTTGTTGAAAGAATTGGGGCAGCCATTAATGAGTTGTACGCTCATTATGCCTGGTGAAGCATTTCCCGTCACCGATGCTGAGGATATTCGCGCACAACTGGAAAAACATGTGGATCTGATTATTGATGGCGGGCATTGTGGTATTGAGCCGACCACCGTTATTCGAATGACAGAGGGTGTGCCTGAGGTAAGGCGACATGGTAAGGGTAAGGAGCATGGGCTCTGACGAGCAGTGAAAAATGAAAAATGAAAAGTGAAAAGTGAAAATGAAAAGTGAAAAGTGAAAAGTGAAAAGTGAAAAGTGAAAAGTGAAAAGTTTTAAACATATTTATTTGTGCAGCTCGGACACCATTTATGTCATCTCGACCAGCGGGAGAGATCTTGTTCTGCTGGGGTTCAGATTTCTCCCTCTGTTCGAAATGACGTAAGTGCCGCTCAAGTGCTGTTTATGTGTTTTCATTTTTCACTTTTCATTGTTGCTACAGTGTAAACTGCACCCTAAATAACCATTTATAATAATTTTTAGTATCTACAATGTCATCCATTCCTGATATTGCCTATACCATCGCGGTCTGGGCTGCCCCAATYTTATTTGCCATTACTTTGCATGAAGCCGCTCATGGCTGGGTGGCTAATAAGTTAGGTGATCCCACGGCAAAAAAACTAGGYAGAATTACGGYTAAYCCRATAAAGCATATCGATCCRRTGGGYACGATTGTGGTGCCATTATTTTTGGCTATGGTTAGTCCTTTTGTTCTGGGTTGGGCGAAGCCGGTGCCGGTTCAACCGCAGTATTTTAAATCGCCAATGCTGGATATGGCGCTGGTTGCGGTAGCGGGTCCGGCATCGAATTTTATAATGGCATGTATCTGGGCAATGTTTATTCAGTTGTCGATRATGACGCTRGAYCAATCGCARTTATTGATTTTTCTGGTGAAAATGGGTGARAACGGYATYATCATYAATATTGTATTGATGGTTCTWAATCTRTTGCCGATTCCACCGCTGGATGGWGGGCGTGTGCTMGCMGGTATATTGCCACCTAAATTAGCGTTACCCTATATGCAGTTAGARCGTTTTGGTATGGTAATTATTTTATTATTATTAGTCAGTGGCATACTCGGTAAAATTCTGTGGCCRTTGGTGCAGCATTTTGTCRAMMTWGTGGGYTTKATTTTTGGTCTTTAAGGCRTTAGTACAAACAGGATAAGTATTTTGAATACAGTAGCAATACAACATCAGCGCGTTTTATCGGGTATGCGACCTACCGGTCGTTTGCAYCTGGGGCATTATCATGGTGTCTTAAAAAACTGGGTGAAGTTACAGCATGAGTACGAGTGTTTCTTTTTTGTWGCGGACTGGCATGCTTTAACCACGCATTACGAGGATCCGTCCAGCATTGAGCAGAGCACCTGGGATATGGTGGTCGATTGGCTGGCGGCCGGCATCAGCCCCGGTTCGGCGAAATTATTTATCCAGTCAAAAGTGCCTGAGCATGCAGAATTGTATACCTTGCTCTCGATGATTACACCGCTAAGCTGGCTGGAACGTGTGCCCACATACAAGGATCAGCAGGCAGCGTTGAAAGAAAAAGATTTGGCGACCTTTGGTTTTCTGGGTTACCYGTTATTACAAAGTGCCGATATTCTGGTATATAAAGCAGGCATGGTGCCGGTCGGAGAAGATCAGGTTGCGCATGTGGAATTAACACGTGAAGTCGCTCGTCGTTTTAACCATCTTTATGGACGCGAAACTGATTTCAAAGAAAGAGCCCAGCAGGCGGCGTCAAAAATGGGCAAGAAAAATGCCCGTATGTTCTTTAAATACCGCAAAGAGTATCAGGAAAAGGGAGATGTTGAAGCATTGAGTGTCGCGCGTGCCTTGCTGGATTCGCAGCAAAATATTTCAATCGGTGACAAAGAGCGGTTGTTTGGCTACCTTGAAGGTTCCGGTAAAATTATTTTGCCTGAACCACAGGCGCTATTAACATCGGCTTCTAAAATGCCGGGGCTGGATGGTCAGAAAATGTCCAAGTCGTATGGCAATACTATCGCCCTGCGCGATGATATCGCTACCGTCGAGAAGAAACTGCGTACCATGCCGACTGATCCCGCTCGCGTACGTCGCGATGATCCGGGCGATCCGGCGAAGTGCCCGGTCTGGCCGTTTCACGAAATTTATTCAGATGAAGGAACACGTGACTGGGTGAAGAATGGCTGTATCAATGCATCGATTGGCTGTGTCCAGTGTAAGCAGCCGGTCATTGATGCGATTGTGGCAGAGCTTAAACCCATGCAGGAAAGAGCGAAAGAATATGAAGCCGATGTATCGACGGTAAAAGCCATCATTGATGAAGGAAATGAGGCCGCGCGCGAGGTGGCTCGTGATACACTGGAAGACGTCAGAAAAGCGATGGGCATTGCCTACATATAATACGAGAGCTTTGCACGATGTAGATTTTTCGTCAGGGCAAGGCAAAAATTGTCGAAAAAGCGCAGCTTACACAGAGTAAGTGAGCATTTTGAGATCATTTTTAACGCTGCCATGACGCAAAAGATGCTTCGTGCAAAGCTCTCAATACGGATTCGAACGAGCCAGAACCAATACCTATATACCTATGAGCAATCCAGATATTCAGGAAACCAAGCGACACGAAGAGCAGCAGCGTGCCACCTCGCAACGTGAAGAATCGTCCGAAAAGGTACAACAAAAAACATCACAGCCCGGTCAGTCAGATAAAAAAGACCAGGTTGCCGATCAGGTAACCGCGACGGGGCGTGGGCAAAGTGAGATGCCTTTCGCGTTGGTACAGGGTGAGCCCCTTACCGTGGTGCCACAGGATCTATACATTCCGCCTGATGCACTGGAAGTGATACTGGAAGCATTTGAAGGCCCGCTCGATTTATTACTGTATTTAATTAAGCGCCAAAATCTGGATATTCTTGAGATTCCTCTGGAAGAAACCACGCGCCAGTATATGCAGTACATCGAGCAGATGCAGAATATGAAAATAGAATTAGCGGCCGAATATTTATTGATGGCGGCGATGCTGGCAGAAATTAAATCGCGTATGTTATTACCGCGGCCTGCAGAAAGTGAGGATGAAGATGATCCGCGTGCAGAATTAATTCGTCGTTTGCAAGAATACGAACGATTTAAAGCCGCTGCTCAAAACCTTGACGAATTACCTCGCGTTGCTCGTGAAGTTTACCTGACCGATGTTGAACTACCCGAATTACATCAGGATAAACCGGTACCAGAAGTAGACCTGCAAGACCTGTTGTTTGCCTTTAAAGATGCCATGTCGCGTGCAGATATGTATACGCATCATCATATTCAGCGTGAAGCATTATCGGTACGCGAACGTATGACGGATGTATTAAGTGCTATTAACAGTGATGGCTTTATTGACTACACCAGTCTGTTTACTATAGAAGAAGGACGTCGTGGTGTTGTGGTTACCTTGTTGGCCATTTTGGAACTGGTTAAAGAACAGTTAATTGACCTGGTGCAGTCAGAAGCCTTCGCACCTATACATCTAACCGCAGTGGGTTCAGAAACGCCTGCCGCGGAACACAATAACTAAAAATTACATATTTATTCAAGTTTGAGGGTAAGTCATGGAAATAACGAAACTAAAAAATATTCTTGAAGCCGTTTTATTAGGTGCTGATCGAACATTAACAGTTGTCCAGATGGAAGGCTTATTTGAACTGGATGAAGAACGCCCGACACGCGATGAAATTCGTCAAGCCCTGCATGAAATGGCGGATGATTATGAATCACGTGGTTATGAATTAAAGCAGGTTGCCAGCGGTTTTCGTCTGCAGGTAAAACAGGAATACGCTACCTGGGTAGGTCGTTTGTGGGAAGAAAAGCCAGCGCGTTATACGCGTGCTCTATTAGAAACCATGTCACTCATTGCTTATCGCCAACCCATTACACGCGGTGAAATCGAAGAAGTGCGTGGTGTCAGTGTTAGTTCAAATATCATCAAAACGTTGATGGAACGTGACTGGATAAAAGTGTTAGGGCACAAAGATGTGCCGGGTAAACCGACTCTTTATGGAACAACAAAAGAGTTTCTCGATTATTTTAATTTAAAAACGCTTGATCAACTGCCGACACTAGCCGAGATAAAAGATCTGGAAAGTATTCATCCTGAGTTAGAACTGGATGATGATGTTGAACCATCAGTCGATTCAGACAAGTCGACTGACAATGAGAATGACGTTGACAATATTTCAGATACATCTGCAGATGAAGCTGTAAGCGAAAGCCTTGCAGGTGAGACTGAAGCTGAGATAGAAGTTGTTGATGCCATGAGCTCAAACAAAAATATTTCTGACGATAAAGATATCGATGAAGAAGCTGCCGAAGTGGTTTCATCCATTGAAGATGAAATAGATGAACCGGAAGGAACAGAGAAGCAAGTTTCAAACGTATAAAAAATTTTTGATTTTATATAAGCCTGAAAAGTGGCTAATGTAGGTGTGAATTTATTCGCACGATGAATATAGACTTTGGTATCGCTGTGCGAATAAATGCACACCTACCAATTACCCATAGAGAAACTATCCCATGTCAGAAGGTGTACCACCTGAAGGTGCCAAACAGGAACGCGTACAGAAAGCGCTAGCACGCATGGGTTATGGTTCGCGCCGTGAAATTGAACGGCTTATCGGTAAAGAACAAATTCGAATTAATGGTCAGCTGGCAAAAATTGGTGATCATGTAAAAGAGGGTGATAAGGTCAATATCGGCAAACGCCGAGCGATTATTACCTCAGATGTTAAACGCATTCGCGTTTTGCTCTATAACAAACCAGAAGGCGAAATTTGCACGCAAAAAGATGATGAAGGTCGTCCAACTGTTTTCGACAGCATCGGTCGCTTACATGAAGGTCGCTGGATTAGTGTGGGTCGATTGGATATTAACTCCAGTGGTTTATTGTTGTTTACCAATTACGGTGATCTGGCCAATCATCTGATGCATCCATCCAGTGAAATCGAACGTGAGTACGCCGTTAGAGTTAATGGCGTGGTAACCGATGAAGTTATTAATAATTTATTAAAAGGCGTCGAGCTAGAAGACGGTCTACTCAAGTTTGACCAGATTCTTGATTCCGGCGGGCAGGGTGCAAACCACTGGTATCATGTGGTCCTAAAAGAAGGTAAAAATCGCGAAGTACGACGACTTTGGCAGTCGCAAGATATGCGCGTTAGTCGCTTGATACGAGTGCGATACGGCAGTCTTGTGTTGCCGAGGGACCTAAAAGTCGGTTCAAAAAGAGAGCTATCACTGGATGAGATAAAAACGTTGTTTGCTGATATTAATCTCAAGTGGCCTGAGAATCGTGATGAGCTGGCGATGCAAAGAAGTAATAAAGCAAAACACGAATCGATACGAAATCAGAAGTTTGGTGGTAAATCCAGTGCTAAAACGTCCAGTTCGCAATCTGCTCATAAAGACAAAAGTAGTATAAAAAAAGATAAGAAGTCGGTGTGGAATAAAGGCAAGAAAAAGCGTTAAATATACATGTGCAGCTAGATTTACAGAAAACATTTAAAAGATTATTGTTTTTCCGCGAATGAACACAAATACACACAAATGAAAACTATTTATTTTATATGTTGTCCTCTTGAGCGTAGCTGAAGGATCTTGCTATTGCACGCCATGCTTGGGGTGTGGCACAAGATTCTTTTACTCCACTGTGTTTCGATAGGGTGACAGCATTAAAAAGCTTTTGTTTTATTTGCGTGTATTTGTGTTCATTCGCGGAAAAATGTGTTTTAAAAAGGGTTGCTTCTGACCGGAAGCGGATAACTAAAAGACAGGTGTATTATGAAAAAAACATATTCTTTAACTTTTTTATTTGTCATTCTGAGTATGGTTTCTCAACTGGCATTTTCTAAATCAGAAGGCGAGCTGTCTCCCGGTATGGTTAATCCCGGTCATGAAGAAAAACCTGCCTGGTTCAAAATTTCATTCCTGGATTTATTTGAAGATATAGAAGAGGCGGCTGATAATAATAAACGCTTGATGGTTTATTATTATCAGGATGGCTGCCCGTACTGTAAAAAATTACTTGAAGATAATTTCAGTCAGCGAGACATTTCTGAAAAAACACAAAAATATTTTGATGTGGTTGCACTTAATATCTGGGGTGATAAGGATGTTGTAGTCGGTGATAAAACTTATACCGAAAAAGAATTTGCAGAAGCATTAAAGGTTCAATATACGCCTACCTTATTATTTTTTAATGAGAAAAATAAAATCATTTTTCGTGCTAACGGTTATTATTCACCGGAAAAATTCAGTGCTTTACTGGATTTCATAGGAAAAAAGCAAGAAACAAAAATCAGTTACCAGGATTATATGACGAAAGTCAGTTATCTACCTTCTACGGGCCGCTTGCATGATGATATCAATACGGTCGCATCGACCACAGATCTAACTAAACAAGATAAACCATTATTGGTCATGTTTGAGCAAAAAAAATGTAATGCCTGCGATGAGTTACATCTCGATATTCTAAAGCGAAAAGAAAGCAAAGAATTATTGTCTAAGTTTAATGTGCTTGTGTTAGATATGTGGTCGGATAACAAAATTATCACGCCATCAGGAAAAACAACAAAAATTCGTGATTGGACAAAAACACTGAATGTACAGTACGCACCCAGTTTGTTGTTTTTTAACAAACAAGGAGAGGAAGTATTCAGAGCGGATGCTTACCTAAAAGCTTTTCATACACAAACGGCTATGGATTATGTAGCGTCTGATGCATACAAGACGCAGAGCAATTTTCAGCGATATGTCGATGAACGAGCAGATCATCTTCGTGAGCAGGGGATTGAAGTTAATCTTATGGAGTAAATTGTTGTGGTTGAAAATTGATGAATGCCTACAAGGTGCACCTATTATATAGGTGGCGTCACCTCTTCGAGATTAAATATTTTACCATGCGTGGGCTCACCCTTTAATTTTTTGCCTTCATCGCTAAGCAAGTAGGCAGCCGCTCTTGCCACTTCATCAGGCTTTGTTAAGTTGCCCGGGTTCTCTGCCGGAAACGCACGTGTTCTAAAACCGGTTTTGACGGTTCCTGGAATTAATCCGCTGACATTAATTGTTGATGTTTCCATTTCATCGGACAATATTTCCATAAAAGCACGAAGTCCGGCTTTTGATACACCGTAAGCGCCCCAATACGCGGTACTTTTATTATCAATATTAAACAGAATAGTGCTAGAACTGGCTTTGTTCAGTAGTGGAATACATGCTTGAGTTAGCATGAACGTCGCATTGAGGTTAATCTGCATGACACGGTGCCAGAGTTTTGTGTCATAGTGCTGTGCAGGCGAAGAGGCACCTAGCCAACCTGCATTGTTAAATAATCCATCCAGCTTGCCGAATTCTTTCATGATGACGTTATTTAATGTCTCACAATCTTCCGGTGTCATCTTTTCAAAATCGAGAGGATAGATAACCGGTTCAGGGTAACCCGCATCGACTATTTCGTCATACAGAAGCTCTAATTTGGGCTGTGTCTTGCCATGGATGATGACAGTAGCGCCGGCTTTTGCACATTCAAGTGCCGTTGCTTTTCCGATGCCATCACTGGCACCGGTGATAAGGATGGTTTTGTCTGTTAATTGCATATTATGTTTATCTGTCTGTTAAGCTGTTTAATATTACTGTTGTAAAACGGTTACTCAATTTTAATCCGCAATTTTACCTTATTTTATAACAACCATGCAGTATTCAAATTTGATATGGCGTAATTCGCAGCCATATAGCGAAATGTTTGATGATATATATTATTCATCTGAGCAGAATGAGGGTATATCTGGCGAAGATGAATTTAAACATGTTTTTTTCAATCATAATGGTTTACCAGACCGCTGGCAAAATAAGGATCAATTCGTCATTGCTGAATTGGGTTTGGGTAGTGCTTTAAATTGTTTGTTAACAATAAGAGAGTGGCTAAAACACTGTGAGGCATSTGGCAAAGATAAAACGCTGCATTACATTGCRATTGAAAAGTAYCCGCTTTCTCCACAGACCATTGCTRAGTTGCTCTCTCGTTACCCACAATTACAATCACTCTGTGATGARTTTKTAGCGCACTATCCTCCYGCTGTAGAAACAACACATGTACGCCATCTGTTTAATAATCGAGTTGTSGTTCATTTTAAATTTCAAGATGCGCTAGTCGCTTTAACMGCTGAAAATCTTAAAGTCGATGCCTGGTATCTTGATGGTTTCGCACCTTCCAAAAATGCGGCAATGTGGTCGGCRGAACTTTTTGAAAAATTAGCAAAAAATTCTCGTGAGACAGCAACGTTTAGTACCTATACGGCAGCCGGTTTTGTGAAACGGAATTTAATSAGYGCGGGTTTTGACGTAAAAAAAGTTAATGGCTACGGYAAAAAACGTGACATGTTAAAGGGTGTATTTAGTGGTTCAAAGACRATAGYACTAAAGTATTCTGATAAACCCTGGTTTAATTTGGTTRCRAATGTTRATGAAATTAAAGMACCAAATAAMAATWWATRYNTTATKSGYKMWKGKAKYRSSKGYTKSKGKKTKGYGTRYGSMATRMKYAAKSRTKRMWSGWRRSTSRMMAKKMWYSAWAAACATCTGGACGTAGCTTGTGAAACATCGGGTAATCCTGCTGCTATCGTCTATCCACGTCTGTCTATTAACGACGATGTGGATATGGCGTTTTATACGGCAGCCTATTGTTATAGCGTGGCCATGTTAAACAGCTTGCAAAAAAAGTATTCAACAAAGTTCTGGTTTGATGATGGGATAGTGCAACAAATTAATAAAAAAAGATTAAACGATATTGTTATGAAAAATCAATTCAACGATGATTACGTTGTTGATATGCAAACACATTCTATGGACGTGATATTACCTGCATTAAACGATGGCGATAGTGTCTTTGCAAAATATTCATTTGCAGGCGTGGTGTTGCCGGCAAAATTATGTGCCGTATTAAAAGAACAATGTGGAGAGAATTTAACCCTGCTTCATGCTGAAATTGATCACATCACAAACACCAATAATAAATGGCAGTGTTATTCGGATACCAGGCAACTTAATGAAAGTGATGTTTTGGTCGTGGCAAATGGAACCGGGGTGAATAATGTCGGGTTAGAGTCGGTGTTTCCTATTGAACGTGTACGCGGCCAAGTGGCGGTGTTAAAGGCGAATGATAAATCAAAAAACATTACTATGACGATAAACGGCAGTGTTCATGTTACCCCCTCGATAAATGGTAAGCATTACGTGGGAGCAAGTTATTCGCATACTAATGACTCACTGCGTATTGATAAAAATGAAACCAACAAGCTGGTACATTCACTCGATAGCATATTGCCCGACATATTTAAACATGAAGATTGTGTGGCTGCATGGGCAGGATTTCGAATAATATCGATTGACAGGGTGCCAATCGTAGGTGCAGTACCTGATAAGCAATTCTTTGAAAATGAGTATTCAGATATCAGTTATGGCAGAGTCAAACAATCTTATCAATCAGCAAAAAACCATGATGGTCTATATATTTCAGCTGCTCACGGTTCGCGTGGTTTTACCACTGCTTTTTTATCGGCAGAAATTATTGCGGCACAAATTAATGATGAACCCATGCCAGTAAGTAAAGAAGTGCTGAATTATTTAAGTCCGGCCAGGTTTATTGTGAACGATCTTAAGCGAAGGTGATTTCTCATCGTTTTCAAGAGGCAGGACATCTTCAATAGGCCGAGGTTGTTCGATGCCATAACCTTGTGCGTAATCTACATTTATTTCTTTTAGCTTTTTGATAATTTGTTCATTCTCAACGTATTCGGCGATGGTTTCAATTCCCATAACATGGCCAACCTCGTTAATCGCGGCAACCATAGCATGATCAATGGTGTTGTTTACCATGTCGGCTACAAAGCTACCATCAATTTTAAGATAATCAACAGGTAAGTTTTTGAGATACTGGAAAGAAGATAGACCACTACCAAAATCATCCAGTGCAAATTTAAAACCAGTTATTTTTAATTCTTTAATTAGTTTTTTAGCCTGCTTTAAATTTTGAATCGCTGCGGTTTCAGTGATTTCAAAACAGACGGATTTAGTATTGATGTCAAATTCAAAAACCAAATCTTTAATGTCTTGAATAATATCTTTATCTGTTAATGTATTGCCGGATAAGTTGATGGAGTAAAGGGTATTATTGACATCATGTTCAGAGTATTTATTGATGTACGAAAAAGTTTCTCGAATTACTTTACGATCTATCAGATGCATTAAATTATAGCGTTCTGCAGCAGGGATAAATGCTGCTGGAGAAATAATCTGATTATCATCATCAAGTAGACGAACAAGAATTTCTATATGACTATTAAGCGGTTTTTTACTTTTTAACGACATGATAGGCTGTGCATATAAGCGCAACCGATTATTTTTGATTGCCTCAGTGATTCTGGTTGCCCAAGTAGTTTCTTCCTGGCGACGAATTAATTCGCTGTCTTGTTTCTCATAGACATAAACCTGGTTTTCCCCCTGGTCTTTTGCTGTATAGCAAGCGAGATCGGCTTTACGTGTTTCTTCAGCAGCATTTTTACTAAAGTGATTAAGTGGATTTATACCGATACTTACGCCTAGTTTATAATCACAACCATCCCAATTAAATTTCATATTTGAAATAGCATTGACGATTGTGTTTGTTACCTTGAGGGCGCTTTTCTGGGTACAGTTTTTTAATATTAGACCAAACTCATCACCACCCAGGCGACCTAAAATATCATCGCTACGAATGTATGACTGGATTAATGAAGTGACTTGAATTAAACATTGGTCACCGGCGTCGTGGCCAGCCGTGTCGTTAATAAGTTTAAATCTATCCAGGTCGAGATAACACAGAACATGCGTTTGTTCATTATTGATTGCGCCATAAACATGATCGGATAATTCGCTGTCGAAAGCGTTTCGATTTAGCAGGTCTGTTAGTGCATCATGCGCTGCCTGATGTTTGATTGTGCTTTCTAGATGGCGACGTTGGGTTTCATCATGAAACACAATGACAACCCCTTCTGCTTTTCCCGACGTATTTAAAATAGGGGAGATGGAGCTTTCAATATCTTTTTTGTTGCCATTCCGGCTAACTAGGCTGATAGCGCTCTTGTTGATAATGATGCCGTCATCCAGGCATGACATAACCACATCATGTATGGGTTCACCGGTATCGAGGTCTTCAATTCTGAATACGTTTTGTACTGCTATGCTTCTGGCGTCGCTTAGTGTCCAGGCGGTCAATGATTCTGCGACATGATTCATGTATTCAATTTCACCATTAGCATTGGTTGTTATTACGGCGTCACCGATAGAGTGTAATGTCACTTCAGCGCGTTCACGTTCAGATCGAATGTCGCTGACCAATTGCATATTGATGATGGCCATCTGTACACTTTGGCTAAACTGTGACATTAATTGTTCATCAATATCATCGAAATCGTCATACATCTTAAAAACAGAGATGGCGCCGTAAGGTTTGTCATTAAGCGTGACAGGAGTGAGTAAGGCCGATTTTATATTTATGATGTCAGACAGCTGTTTTTTAGCACGCGGGTCAGCTGATACATCGTTTATTAATTGTTTTTTATTGTTTACTATAGTCCAGGCGCAGAGACCTTCGTCATCAATAGACATGCTGACAGATTCTAATTTTTCAGACTGTAAACCACTGGCTGCCATGAAATGATAATTCTCTTCATCATTGTGTAACGCTGGAAAAGCAGCAAGTTGTGATCCAGTGATGTCCTGTGCAGCACGGCAAACATTTTTAAAGAAAGCATCCCTGTCGTAACCTTCAGTAATTAAACGAGCAATCCAGTCATCAATCAGCACTAATCCTTGGTTATAGCGTTTGTTATTATTAATTTCTATTTGATATTCGAGTTCGATGATTGATCGGGAAGTGGCAATCGTTAAAATRTTTTCAGCYAGATTGGTGTCGTTTATGGGTGATTGACTGGCGATGGCTAATAAACCGATGKTGTTATCATTTTTATCAATCAAGCTAACGCCAAGATAACTCACTGCATCTCGTAGAAATTGATGGTGACAGTCAGGGAAGTAATTTGAAAAATCCTGATTATGCACCAGACGACGACTTTTTATCACTTCTTCACATGGGGTATCGATGAGYTTGTAWGRAATRTTACTGGTGAACATRCCATGATCGAGTAAGCCAATTATTTCWGCACTGGTTGCCGAATGATTTRTTTTACTAAKGTAGGCGTATTCAACATCAAGTGATTCGCATAATGCRTTGAGTAAAAATAGTACGCGATCTTCATCATTGTTTGTATTTCTATTGTTATCAATATTAACAAGATGATAGAGCGCTTTTTCMGTTCTTGTTCTTAGCTTGACTTCMTCATTTAATTTTTTGTTACTRTCTGATAGTTCAACTTCACTCTTTCTTAGCGTGATGAATATGTAGAGAATATAAAATACAAGATAGATAGTGCACAGAAATAATAAAATATTAAATAGCTGAGCATTTTTTTCTTGTTTTTCTTTTAAATTACTTACTGTGTTCTCAATCAAAATAATCTGATTTTCAACGTTTAGAGAATTAAATCGGTTTATGATGTCATCGATTTCTGGTAAACGTTCAATAATCATTAAGCTGTGATTGATTAATGCATTGGTATCCGCATCAGGGTTGTGATTAAGCGAATCGATTAATGGATAAATTCTGTTGGCAATATTGTTTCCAGGGTTTTCGTTATATTCTAGTAGTAATGCAATTAATTCAGCCGTGGTACGTAATTGCTGTTTTGACTGTGATTTTGGTTTTGTGGAGTAAAGATTAGCGCTTATATTATAAATATAAAACAAAGAGTTCTGTAGAATAGAATGATGTGTTTTGAAATCTTCTACTAATTCTGCCTGGTGTGTAATTAGACTTTTAAGATTGTTGTTTACATTTACGCCAATTTTATCATTAGCAACATTGCTGCCGCTTAAATGCATGATGTTATCGTTCAATTTATATAAGGTGTCATTGAGTGTATCGTATTGCTGAATTTGGTTACTTCTGTAGCGTAAGAGATCGCGGTGCAATTGAACTTGTAGATCCTGTATTTCTTCTATTGTTGAAAGGGTTTCATCAAGTGGCAAATCCTCAAATACATTTTTGTAAAAAAAGAAGCTTATGATAAATGCCAGAAGAATAAAGCCAATCCAGTAATTAGTGCGTCCTTTTATCATGATGCTTCATCCAGTGATTTGTTTTTATATTCGCCCGTTAATGTATTAAGAAATGCTTTTAGCAGGCTTACTTCATTTTCAGTTAGTGATCTCCCCAATTGCGTTCTACCCATAATGGTAATAGCCTGTTCGATTGTTTTGGCGCTACCATCGTGCAAGTAGGGTGCAGTCACCGCTACATTTCTAAGTGAGGGAACTTTGAATACAAATGCATCAGATTGTCGGTTAGTGTAATTCATTCTTCCATAATCGACTTTGTTTATATTCCCGCGTTCAGCCAGATAATTATAAAAAACGCCAAACTTCTGGTAGAGATTCCCACCAATATTGATGCCCTGATGACAGGAAATGCAACCTAGCTCTTTGAATATCCGGTAGCCATCAATTTCATTTTTTGTCAGAATGTTGTCTTCATTTCTGAGATAGCGATCAAATCGTGCATTCGGCGTAATTAGCGTGTTTTCAAATTCAACAATGGCATCGATGATATTGTTTTTTGTTAAACCGTCTTGGTACGCCTGATTGAACTCATTAGTTAGTATTTCAYCCTGTAAAAGACGGTTAAGTACATTGTTCCATTGATAATCGAATTCATGATGGCTGCTCATCACGCTTTCTACTTGTTCTTGCAGCGTGTTACTTGAGCCGTCCCAATTTTGTCTAAAATTATATCTTGCATTAAAAATACTCGGTGTGTTGATGACGTGTTGTTCGGCTGAGCTGGAAATGCCGAAAGCAACATTATCATCACCCCCTGCTGTTAATAGGTGGCAGGAAGAGCAGGCAATGTTTTTGTGTTTTGATAAACGTACGTCAGTAAATAATTTTTCACCCAGTTGCGCCCTGGCTTCATTCACCACAATCTCTATTGGGATGGGATAAATAGGTTCCTGTCGATTGTATTCCGCTTTTTCTGCTATCACTGTGGTACTGTTTATTACGCTACAAAGGATAAGAATAAGCGAAAAATGCTTAGCTGAAAATAAGAAAGTGACGGTGTGTTTTATTGATAACATTCTGTGGCTATACGCTGTAAAATCCGTGCCAGGAGGCTGTCTGAAAATAGAGAGCCTACGGCGGAAAAGCTGAGTTTGGTCATATTTTTCCATCCTTTTCGTTTAATAGTGGAACTATTCGCCTCAAATGATGAAAAAATTTGCCTCAAATCAGCTTCCCCTCGCGACGGCTTCTATTCTCGGACAAGCTCCTGGTTGGTAGAATAATGAAAGTAAAATATAACACCTTTAATTCTAGTAAATATACGGAAAAAAGCATGCTAAAAACACCTGTTAATGGACTATTTTTATGCCTTTTATTGTTATTTTGGGCAAATTCCGTTTTTGCGGCTTGTGAAGACGATGCAGCGCCTAAAGTTAACTGGGTGAATTGCGACATGTCTGGAAAAGATTTTAAAAACAAAGACTTATCTAATGCAGTGTTGACCGGTGCTAATTTTAGCCAGTCAGATTTTAGTCACGCCACACTGGAAAACACAGATTTTAACTTCGCAACGCTTGATGGCACACGATTTGATGGTGCCAGAATGACGAATTCGAGACTGATCGCGGTTAAGGCGACAGGTGCCAGCTTTAGAAATGCGATTATGGATAATAGCCATTTGAGTCGAGCGCTGCTTAAAAATTCAGACTTTACCGGGGTTAGAGCAAACAATACCAACTTTTATGAAGCCAATCTTGAAGCGGCCATTTTTACCCAGGCTAGATTAAATGAGGCAAATTTTGAACAAACTGATCTGTCACGCGCAAAGTTTAATGGTGCAACACTGGTAAAATCAATATTTCGCAAATCACGCTTACATGAAACCATTTTCCATGGCGCGGATCTTAGCCGAGCTGTGTTCGATGAATCGGATTGCAGAGCGGCCGATTTTACTGATGCAAATTTAACAAAGGCTTCCTTTCGTCAGGCTGCGATTGAAGAATCTATTTTTACAGGCGCTATTTTAAGAGACACAACCTGGGCGAATTATAAACGATGTCGAGCCAGTTCGATCGGTGAATGTCTGTGAGGCTTAATAGAGGTACCCATGAAATTGAAATTGTTCTCAGAGAACAAAACAATAAAAGATGCTTCGTGCAAAGCTCTCAATAAACAATTTACTTACATAACTCCATAATAAAACAATGAATCCACAAGACTTTCTTAACAAGATGGCAGAGACTGCTAACAATTTTAATTTTGAAGCACACATGAACCTGATATCAAAAGAGGTAAACGTACTTGGTTTCCCAGGCTTTGATGTGATTACTTATGATGATTGGTATAACCAATGTAAGAAGGAATTTGAAGACAGAGTTTTAAAGCGTGTAACTTATCAAGGCTTGTATGTAGTCGCGGAAAATGACGAACGCGCCATGTTTCAGTCAGTAGAAACCGTCGAAAGTAGCGATGGAAAAATGAACCTTAGTGTCATTGAATTTACTATTCAAAAAGAAGACGATGGCCAATGGCGAGTGGTGAAAGAGCAAATCATGGAGAATGTACCTGATAGCGATAAGGATTAAAGTGTTTGAATGAACAATTCTAACTGAAGAGCTATGTGATCTTCATAATGTTGACATTTATTTTATTGCTCAAAGCTAATCAGCCTGATAGTTTCAACACGATTTGACTGTTACTAAAGTATCAGCATAGAGAGGAAGAGAAGGTGGACTTCCCAGCCTTTGCACGTGCAAAACAAGAAATAAAAGAGATATACAAAAACACAGTACTAAAACACGGTAAATAGCAGGTGTAAACCTACGCCAACGACTTGCAATCCACATTGCAGTTACTCGCTGATATGTCAGGCATGGGTAGAAAATGTGATGAAATAAGAAAAGGATGCTAGTGTCAGGAATATGAACGTCATATTATCTTTTACAAGAAATGCAACCACGATATTCTAATTGTGCGTATTCTTTACGATGCGATGGACGCAAAACGTCACTTATAGGATTGAAGCATTAAGGGTTACCATTTCAGTTCATTTTTAAAGTCGATATCCAACACTTTCAGTTAAATCGACCAATTCACTGGCTGATATTGGTGAAAATATCTATAGCAAGTCATTTGGTGCGAAGCGGTTATCTGTTAAGTTGGTTTGTATGAAATTCTTTGGCTTGTATTTGAAATTTCTTCACTATTACATAGTAATAGTGAAGTTTAAAAGAGAAATAAAAGATACTGATGCACTATCATGCAATATATCTAATACGTATTTAGAGCTAAAAATTCTGAAATAATCTTTTGACAGGGAAAAGTATATGAGCCGTTACCATTTTAGTGACAATAACCCGATGGATTACTTCCTGGTAAAAAGCGAGCTTATTAACAGGCTGGTTGTTACTAGCAGACCGATTACCTGGATTTGGGGAGGTAGCGGAACAGGGAAGTCGGTGTTGGCCTCTATGCTTTATACCAAGATTCATGGTAATAAATTTTGGCTGGATATCAATGATGACGATGCGGATGTGGTTCGTTTTTTAAGACGTTTGATTAATGAGTTAGAGAAATATTCGAGTAATGAAAAATCTCAGGCGTTAACTAGTAGTTTTATCGGTCAAAATCAAACGGATAAGTTATTTGTAGACCGCTGTGGGCAATTACTCGATCTCATTGATCAGCCGCTGTCTATTTTTCTTGATAATGCGCAGTGGGTTCATGCTTTTTTACCTAACCTTTGCTCTTTGCTAGAAAAGCAGAAGAAACCAAATGTTAAAATTTTTATCACCTCTCATGTTTGTCCTGATAATAACTTCACTTCGTTAATCATTTCTGACGAGATAGAGGAAGTTCCGTCATCATTATTGTTATTCACATTGAATGAGACACTAACACTGTTTAAAAAGCATTCTCTCGATGTTGATGAAAATGTCGTACAGATATACCAAAAGAATCGTGGGCTTCCCGCTGCGATTACAAGTAGTTTACTGGCTTTTAAAAATGGGTCATCGTATTCTGACATCCTTGATGAAACGAGTGTGCTTGGTGCGTTATCCACCCTGGAGATAGATTTACTTACTGAGTTAAGTCTGTATTCGTCGGTCAATCGAGAAGTGTTAGATTATCTGGGGGAGGAATGTACTGCCTACCATTGTTTACGAGGAATGGTAGAAAGGCGATTGTTTGTTGACAGTGAAACTTTGCCGGACGGTGAAATTTTTCATATCCACCCGATATTAAAGGTTACGTTAACGGAAAATCAGTCAAAGCTATCAAATAAGGTTGTTGTGCATGCTGCTAAATGGGAAGAGGAGGCGGGTAATATTGCTACGGCACTCAGGCTGTATGTGAAATCGGGAAAATATGATGCCTTTACACGGCTTTTTTTAGTGCACGTAAAGCAATGGTATGCAACGGGGCAAAATAAAGTAATTGATGAATCATTAAAACAAGTTTCTGATATTGAAAAAAATAAACGGCCATGGCTCTGGGTGTGGGAAAGTGTTTTAAGGCTTTCGGTGTTACCAGATGAAGCGCGATCACTGGCTGACCATGCATACAAATGTTTTAAGAAAAATGCTGATCTAAAAGGTATGTATGTATCTATCGCGCAAGTGATACTAACTTACCTTGTTAAGTTGTCTGATTTTTCAGAAATAAAATACTGGTTACATGAGTTGTCTCGTTTTGATACTGATGAAGCGTTCGAACAAATTGATGATGCGAGTCTGCGGAGTACTGTCTGTTACCCTGTTTGGTTCTGTATGTTTATGGTTATGCCTGAGCATGAATCCTTACAAAAATGGGAAACGAGAACACTCTGCCAATTAGTCGAAGAAACAGATGTGATACCTAAGCTGAAAATTCTTCTATTACTACAGAAAGCCTACCTCTACCGAGGTGACAACTACAAAATTCACCCACTTGAATCGCTGATACATATAGGTAATAACAAACCGCTTTCACCGTATGATTTGCTTAGTTACAATTTAGTAAAAATTCATGAATCCTGGTGCCAGGGCAATTTTTCAGAAATAAAGAGCTTGTATTCGACATCGATTTCTTTAGCTCAATCACACGGTATGCAAGCTTTACTGCCTCACACAAGTTTGCAGGTGGCTATTGCGTTTATTCTTGATGGTGAGTATGACGAAGCGAAGCGAGAAATATACCAATTACTTGATGATATACCAGGGCAACAAACGGCGTTGCTGCACCACCTGTATTCAATTGAATCGTGGCGGCAATCACTGCAAAATGATTATGCGCAAGCTGTCAGTACCGCCAACCTGTGTAATAAGATTAGCAATAAGTCTGGCTGTGTAGCGTATGTTGGATTTTCTCTAATTACGCAAGCGTACGCCAATGTGCTGGCTGGAGAATATGAGCAAGCAAGTAAAAAACTTATTGAATTTGATATGAGCACTGCTTATGAGCAGTATCAAATATTTTATTTTCATCAATCACTTTTGTCCTGTTTTCTTGAGTTTAAAAGAAATGATTTAGTAACGGCAATTGATCATGCAACAAATGCAATTGATTTTTCTATCAACAAAAATCTATTTTATTTTATCTGGAGCGTACCGGAAATTTTAGCACTGAATGTCAGTTTATCGTTAACGAATGATAGCAATCGTGAACATTGTTATAAGTTGATCGACACCTTAAATTTGCTACCACCTGATAGTGCTAAATCTGAAAAAAGTTGGTATTGGCCTGTCGTTATTAAAACACTGGGTGGTTTTCAAACAAACATCGCACAATTAAACAAACCTGGGAAATCACGTCGTATTCAATTGCAAATCATTTATCTTGCCATTACTTATTCTGATACAGGCGTGCCCCTTGATGTTCTGTACGACGTATTGTGGCCTGATGAAGATGGTGCTTCCGCTCGCCACAAACTGGATAATGCAATGTATCGTGTCAGACAAATATTGGGTAAGGATAACCTTAAAATTGTGAACAATAATGTACAGCTTGATACCAGCAATGTATGGGTTGATGTTAGTTATCTGCTTGAGTTACTCAAAAAATGTAAGAAAGCATTGCAGTACGAAACTGATGTAAATGAAATAAGGTCCATGGTGGAGGAAATATTACACCTGTACCGCGGGCGATATTTGGAAGGGGTTACTGATACCGGTAACCAGATTATTAACTTTAGTGTTTACATCGACAATMSMRTTGCWKWTRWMSTKGAAYWAWMAAATAGTTTTATGAAAAAGAAAGGTGATAATGAATCGGCAGATTTTATCTACTCACACCTAACTGCATTAACGAGACCGATTGATGAAAATGACGCCGATGCTCTTTAGGAAGTCGATCTATTTTACTGCCTGCTTGCTTGCACTTTCGGCCTGTGGTGGTGGGAAGAGTGGCGGTACTGATCCTATCGTAGAGGAAACTGACCAACCTGATACTTTTTCTGTAGGTCAGCCRGCAAACAAATCAAGTGGCGGTGCGTTACAGTT
Source organism: Thiotrichaceae bacterium (assembly GCA_002746365.1). Classification (GTDB taxonomy): domain Bacteria; phylum Pseudomonadota; class Gammaproteobacteria; order SZUA-229; family SZUA-229. The sequence goes on along the minus strand of NVWZ01000001.1, from coordinate 62,555 downwards.
AAGTGCGCTTCGGGTGTCGCGAAATGAATGCACTTCACCATGCCCAGTCATCTTCTCAGTAGATGCTCTGGAGGATACCACGGTTGTTAATCCTTTCACTGATACTGGTATTTACTGGGATTATGGTGATGGACAAGCTGACGAGCGTGATGGTCTGTACACCAAAGGGGCGCAATATTTTCTTGCTGGCAGACAGCCGGGCACGGGAGCTAGTCGAGAGTCTGATATCAATACGCCTATAACGATGCACACATATTCTTGTGAAGTAGGTACCTGCACATATTATCCAGGGGTCAGCCTGTTAAATGCAAATGGTGACTGGGTAACTGCCTGGACAACAATTACTGTTCACGCCGTTACCTCTACGCTCCCGTCAACAAGCACAGTATGTCTTTCATCTAGTGGTAACTTTGACGGTTGCCCTGAAGGCGCGATGCGCACCATCACTAATATGTTGCCCTTGCATAACGATTGGCAATCAAATACTCGCTATCTGTTACGACGGGGAGAGGTGTTTACAAGCTCGGGTCCACCACGTATATGTATTGCTTATGATCGTGAAAATATTCATATTTCGTCATTTGGTACTGGTGGACTGAAGGCCGAAATAGCAGAACCGTTCGGTATTGGTGCGGATAGCGGTTGTAGTGATTTGATTGTAAACGATGCACAGGTGTCGGCAATATCAATACCGAGCTGGAACCGTAATATAACGTTAGCTGATCTAAGGTTGCATTCTCTACGTTTGGGTATGAGCTTTTCGGATATTACTTTACATGATATTGACATGGATTATGAATCATCAGTAACGGGCGGTGGCTACGTCATCATGGAAAATTCGAACTACTGTTCGAATAATGCAGACTTATTATGTGGAAATGTGCCTTTACCGAGAGGTTTGTATTTCTCGTCTGTTGACATAAAGGGGTCGAGGCTATTGATACCTGGTATAAACATTGGTTTACTGCCGAATAGTTGTGTCAGTTTTCTTGGTTTTCTAGACGTGAGTATAGAAATTGCTTTTGAACATAATATTCGAGTTGAGTGCTCGTCACGAACCGTGGTTACACACAGTGATATCAATGGTAATCATATCGGCACAAATGGCAATAAGCATGGTGTGACCCTCAGACCAGAAGGGTATTTTGATGCGGATATGTTACTGGCAGGTATCCGAAGAAGTTCGAACGCAATGGACGGTGGTTCTTCAAATGTATATGAAGATCGCTACTCAGCTTTTAACGATGTCTATCTTGGTACACCAGAAAGTGTAAATAATTCATCGCGTATCTCTATTGCGCCATCGAATGCGGTTGATGTAGAAGTCACTCGATATTCTCTAGTCTCTGCCAGCGTCTCTGATATGTCAGGTGGTTCTGGTAGTGGCTCGCCCAATCGAGAAGTAAATTTCGCCGGTACAGGTCTAACCTGTTACGACAATAACCTGTGGGAAACAGCCAATGGTTGCAGTGATGGTAACCAGGGATCTATACCAGCGGGTGGCTTTGAACTCTCGCGCACGATAAGTACACCAACTACGCCATTGCCTCCCGCGCAATATTAATTTTTGTGACCTGAGTCACATAAATTCGACAATATTCCCCTCTAAAAAGAGAAATAAAAGAGGGCGGCTATATACACTTTCCTTAAGTTTTTCATCAGGCATAGAGTCCTGATGCAGTGATTTTGGGGGAATGAAAAACATTAACCCTTCAGAAAAAAATATCAGCCATTCAGGCTTGTAAAGGAGATGTATATGGGTATTTCACCAGTTATCAATAAAATATCATTAAGACATAAAAATAAAATGCTACGACAGCTATCTAATCTCTGTATCTGTTTATTATGTTGTTTTAGTACGCAATATGTTGTCGCTAAAACAACAACTACACCTTATGTAAATAGTGGCGATAATGTGTCGGGTAATAGTAATAATGGGCGATTTGGAAGTTTTGGCTCTCTAACCATAAATAATCGTAATCAGGTTGCTTTTAAAGCGCGTCTTTTTGATACAACTGGCGGAGAAGATGACGACAGTGGTATTTATGACTTCCTGGTAACTAGTATAAATTTTCCAACCGTTACTACGATCAATGAGATCGTCAGAGAAAACAGAAGTGAAAGCATTAGCGGTACTATTTATCAGATAGATGACTTGATGCTCTTCAATAATTCATCTTTTATTTCAAAAAATGCTGCAGCTAATGTTGTTTCAACAGGTGACTCTGGTCATTTGGCGTTATATTTAACGGTTAAAGATGGTAACGATACAGGTGATTCAATCTTAGTCGTCCAAAGTCAGGGAGGGTTGAATTTAGTTGCTAAAGCGGGCGATGAAGTGAGGTCTGGTAATGGAACCTATAAAGAATTTGGCGGGCTTAATTTATACGGTGTCAGTAGTAATAACAGAGTGACATTTGTTTCAGCACTTAATGATACTGAAAATGGTGAAGATGATAATGCTGCTTTTTTTCAAAAAGTGCCTGGCTCCTCGACGGTTGAATTAGTAAGAAAGGGTGATAGTAACCAGTTAGTTTTTATCGCGGCACTTCGTGTCAATGATTCTGGCAGTTTGATATTTTCGGGGTATGACTCTTTGGTTGCTAGCACGTCAAAGCAAACCATATTCTATTCTGCGGGTGGCTCAGGTAATGTAGCGATTATTGCAGAGGACGATTTGGTGCCAACGGATGACGAAGACAATAGATATTTTTCACGGTTATCTGAAACTAGAATTAATAACGATGGTGCCATTGGATTTATGGGGCGTTTTATAGATGAAGGTGGAATGTCCGTACCAAATAATACTGGATTGTATATCACTGCAAATGGTGGAACGAATGTTGGCGTAACAGAAATTGTTCGCGAAGGTCAGTTAACGCCAGATGGTTCTGCTAATTTTAGATTTTTTATAAATTCAAACCCAATTTCAGCAGTCGGTGAACCACGGCCCGCATTTAACGATAATGCAGAGTTTGCATTTTTAGTTGGTTTATCCCCAGTGATTGTGGGTCAGCCAGGCGAAGGTATTTTTCGTGCCTCTGAGAGTGAAGTTGTCGAAATAGCCAGAAAAGATGATGCCTATGAAGATGGAACACTACAAAATTTTAGTCACCCAGCGTTGAATAATCAGGGTGTTGTTGCCTTTGTCGCTGACCTTGCGTTGGAAACAGTCATGGGAGGTGAAGGAGAGTATACGATTTCAGATAAAATATTAATTGTATCTAATGGTCAGCAATATACCACCGTTGTTCGAGAGGGCGACATCATTGCTGGTAAGGAGGTTAAGTTTTTTTCTTTTAACGACGATACTTCCGGTCGTACAAATGGTTTTAACGATGCGTCAATTATTGCTTATAGCGTAACTTATACTGATAATTCGACAGGAATAAATATCTGGAACCCAGGACTTGACTGGCAATATAGCAGCCCTGAAGGAGACTGGGATGATTCATCCAACTGGTTTATGGGTATGCAGCCCGATGAATTAAGTGATGTTCTAATAAACCCAGGTATCGACCTAGATGTTCAAGGTCCATCTGAAGAATCAGCAATCAAGTCACTCACTATTGGTGGAGAGACAGGTGTCGTCAGATTATTTCTTAACGATGGATACATCTCAGCGAGTGATGGAATCAGTGTTGAAACGGCTGGCTGGTTTATCGGTTCAGGCACACTAGAGGGTGCGCTTTCTGTGCAAGGAACGATTGAGGTGGTTGCCAATTCAAATTTAACCCTGGGTAATGTAGAAAATAACGGGATTCTCTCTGTCGGAAATGGCAGCCGGCTGATACTGGCCGGCAATTATTCCGGTGCGGGAATAATCGAAGGCGCAAATGGCATCACCGAATTTAATGGCGATATATCACCAGGCAACAGCCCGGCTTTACTTGATATTGAGGGAGATGCCGTAATCGGTGGCAACAGTATTATAACTCTCGAGTTATCAGGCGAAAACAGAGCTGATGAATTTGATGCTATCGACATAGGCGGTGTATTAACGCTTGATGGTGTACTGGAAATTACATTAGCTGATGGGCACGTTCTTACACCGGGCCAGTCTTACCTCCTGATTCAAGCAAGTGAAATAAAAGGTAATTTCGACTCTATACAATTCCCTGATGTTGAAGGTATGGCGTTAGACATTAAGACATCAAAAACAGCCCTAACGCTTGATGTTAGTGCAGAGGATGCATCTTCTGATAAAAGCGGGTCTGGTAATGTGTCATGGTTATTCATGCTTGGTTTCTTTATTGTGTTAACACTCATTCGCCCGAGGTCAAATACAGCTACTTTTTCAGTAAGCAACTAATTCACATTGAACAAAATAATATAAGTAAGAGGATTAAGGATATGAACTTTGAAATTTCACAATTATTAAAAACGCCTGTTAGTTTGACGCTATTAGCAAGCTTATCACTGACAGCATGCGGTGGCAGCGGTAGCAGTACACAAACAGGTTATTTTTCAGACAGTGCTGTTTCAGGCTTGCGATATACAACAGAAACCCAGTCAGGAATAACTGATTCGGAAGGCAGGTTTAAATATAAACAGGGCGAGACCATCACTTTCTCGGTCGGCGATACCATTCTTGGTGAAACGGTTACTGCAAAAGAAAAAATGACGCCTATTGATTTGGTTTCTGGTGCCAGTCTTTTCACCCGAACATCACAAGTTGCTCGTGCAGTATTGCAACGGGGTGCTGCACAGGATAGCTTTTATGAATCTACAAATATCTTAATMTTTTTGCAAAGCCTTGATGCAGACGGTGACCCTGAAAATGGCATTGCTATCCCTTCTGAAGTATTAGCAATGTTTGAAGGTATTGAGATATCATTTCAAGGTTCATCTTTTAATTTCAGTGCAAGGAATGAGGTGCTGAGAACAATAACGTATAAAGCTGCAACTGAAGGGTATCTCACAAGAGGGGAATTACAAGACCCTGCATGGGCGCTTCAACATTTTTATTCAAGCAATGRTTTTGATACGGAATTTTTTGTGCAAACAAGATCYGAATCTGATAATGATGGAGACGGTACATTGGATACAACTTTCGAAGTAAGCTTTGACRTAAACGGAAACAGGGTTAAAGAAGACAGAGACAGTGATGCTGATGGTAGTATTGATGTATCGACGACTTATTCATATTATGAAAAAAGCAAACGTTCGCGTCGCGATCGCGATAGTGATGGTGACGGGGTAGCTGATAATACTTTTACCTATGAATATGATAGCAATGGCCACCATGTTATGACCAGTTTTGATATTGAAAGTGACGGCATTGCAGATACAATAACAACGTATCAATATAACAAAACCGGGAAACAAACACATCGATTAAGAGACGACGACGCAGACGGCGTCATCGATGCAATCATATTGACCAGTTACGATGCTTTAGGGAATCGTGTCATGCAGCTTAACGATTTTGATGCTGATGGAATAGACGATTATTCTCTCACCTATACCTACGACGACAGAGGCAACCAATTGACACGGCTTGAAGATGATGGCGCAAATGGTACAACTGATAGTTTTGCAGTCTTCACCTATGACGATAACAATAATAAAACAATAGAAAGGGTTGATAGTAATGGCGATGGGGTTATTAATGTGTTTACAACCTATGAGTACGATTCAGTAGGCAATGAAATACGCCGTGAGCTAGATAGCGACAATAATGGCGTAGTCGATGTGATAAGAATAAATGAATACAATGCACAGGGGCTGTTACAGTATAGAGGGAATGATAGTAATGCTGATGGCGTTATAGATAGTACAACTCAATATAGCTTTAATGCTGACGAAGCGCTAATCCAGCGAATAAATGATGATGACGGCGATGGTGTGACTGACCGTACTAGGTTATATGCTTATGACGCAGATGGGAACCTGGCATCAATCACTGATGATTCTGATAATGATGGTACCGTGGATTCGATAAATTATTATTTTTACTCAGAAGCCAACTGGATTTCATTGTGGCAAAATGTGATTGATTGATTCATTGGAGATTGCAAAGAGTGCAAGCAGTGCGACTGTCTGTGCGGAGGAATTAGGTAAATGACTGCCCAATCAATTGTAGTTAGAAACATGGTATTCGAAATACCTGAGGTAAAAGACTTTCAACCCTTGTATATTGCAGGTAATTCTGCACTGTCGTATGGGCATACTGCCCTCGGTTTGTATTCGGCCTACCTTGAACCGTTCTTTGTTAAATCGTTGCGTAAGGTTATTGATCAAATTGAAGATGAAACTTTGCGCGAGCAAGCTGACCGTTTGTGGCGTCAGGAAGCGCAACACTATCAGAGACATGTTGAATTTAATGCCCTGATTTTGGCGCAAGATTATCCCGGTCTTGCAGAGTTACTGGATAATATTGAAGGAGACTTCGAAAGTTATTTAAGCGACCAGTCTGATCGATTTCGTATTGCGTATATCCAGGGTTTCGAGTCATACACAACGCAGTTTGCATTACAGGTACTTTCCAGTGGACTGTATGATCATCGTCGCACGGATCGTGCTTTCGGTGAGCTRTTTAAATGGCACCTGCTTGAAGAARTYGARCAYCGTAATGTTGCTTTTGAYRTTTACCAGCACCTTTATGGCGGTTATTTTTATAGGGCGAGAATGTGTCGGGTTGCGCAGCAGCATATGTTTCACTTTATGTCAGATTGTATGAACATTATGTCGGCTGCTGATGAAGTAAGGCTTGGTAATAAGCGATGTCGCATTACAACAAAACATAAAGTTATGATAATGATTAATCAGCTTGGTATGCAAGTTAGATCAATGTTGCCAGGTTACACRCCGCAYAAATATGTRGTGCCAYCAAAGATCATAGCGCTTTCAGAATATTTTACGAAACAAGCAAGTAGCGTCCGCTAATAGAGTAGGGGTACGTTTGCCATCTGAAAACTATTTTAACTCAATTCCGTTAATGTGAGTGCGACATTACACAATGTAGCACTAGTCCCTGAAAGGAATTTAGTAATGCAATATTAAGAAAGAGAATCCATGTTAAATAGCCGAATTTAAGTCATTCTAGTCGCATCCGTAGCAAATATAAAATCATCCATACAGAAAAAGTTGATGAGTAATCCAGATGAGCATTGTTGCGCCGAATAAATCTGTATATTTTCATCGTATTTTATCCTGTGTACGTCCATGTACTGTTTTCATTGCATTGATTTTATTTGCTTACACCAACGTCGTACCATGGAGTCGGGTTAATAGGGCAGCGATAGCGAAAACCATTTTCACTCACTGTAAAAATTGTACTGCGTGACTGCCCCGGCTCGAGTGGAAACATATCCAGTTGTTTATGTGTTACGCCATCCTGTAACAGAAATCCTACGAGTTTATCGGCCTTGTTGGTAACGATGATCCGGTATTTTCCTGGTTTAAGCGCTGCCAATGTTTCCTCTGCCGCGAAGTAACCGTTATATTCATTTAGGTTAATCGTAGTGATTCCATCTTTGGTGGTGGGCGTAGTGGCGAGACTGATACCGGGTAATGCCAGTGTTGCTGCGAATAGTAGTGATGTGAATAGTTTGCTGATTTTCATCTTTGTTTCCTCATAGTTGGTTGATAAGCTACTTTTTGCGGTTAGCAGTTAGATATAACTATAAGGTTTATTGGAATATTAACTATGATTACTATTCCACAATTTATGTCGCATCGTCTTTATATTTAGGTATAATTTGGATTATGGATGTAATCAGTGACATATTACGATTGCTTAACTTACGCTCTAGTGTGTATTTTCACTCCAGTTTTTGTGGCAGTTGGGCGCTGGATGGCAAGAATGCTTATCAGGCAACATTCCATCTGATAGCGCGCGGTAATTGCTGGCTGCACCTGATAGATAAAAACATAAATATCGCACTTACCGGCGGTGACCTGATAGTTTTTCCGCGTGATATCGCACATACCATCAGCGATAGTGAGTGGCCGCCAGATAAGGTTGATAATCCGCCCAGACCCGCCGGCGCAGATGAGATACCCAGTATCAGTTTAATCTGTGGATACTTCGATTTTGAAAGCCCTCAAATGAATCCTCTGCTGGAAGCGATGCCTGATGTTATCCATATAAAAAATGAAGATCCGGCCAGAACGTCTGCAATGAATAGCCTACTTAACTTTATTACCATTGAAACTGAGGCTGCGGCACCGGGCTCTGAAGCTATGGTAGATAAACTCACCGAGATATTATTCATCCATGTTGTGCGTGCATTTATGGCACAGTCAGATGTCGATCATGGAATTATCGCAGCGCTGGCAGATAAGTCGTTGAGTAAAGTTCTTGCTGCCGTGCATAAAGAACCAGGTGCGAGATGGTCGGTGGATAAATTGGCGGAACAGGCCGGGATGTCACGTTCAGCCTTTGCTAAATATTTTCAGAATAAAACGGATATGACGCCGATGCAATACGTCACACATTGGCGAATGCAAGTAGCATATGAAGCACTGAGAAACAGCAACATATCTGTTGCTGAAATTGCTGAACGATCTGGTTATCAGACAGAGGCTTCCTTCCGAAAGGTATTTAAGGCAACCACTGGCGATAGTCCGGGAGTGGTGCGCAAGGGTGGTGTGCATAAGAAGAACTACCTTTGTAGCATGCGAAGCCAGCATTAGAAAACCGAAAAAAGTGAAGTACCTTACCTTGCTCAAAAGGAATAGATATTTGCAAAGCTCAACGCTTGGGAAAAACTTTAAGGGCAATGTTGTTGAGATGGGTGGGGAACTGGGTAAAGGAAAATTAGTAGCCTTCCTAGACATTATTTTTATAGCTTCCATAGGGATTATCTATAAGCGCAAAGTCGGCCCTTGTGTAAACCCTCTAATGCCAAGCTCTATAGACGATTCTCATATAGYGARWMYTCCTYATTAAATMYTRATAGGYTAARGAAGTWRTWTTTTCKTGTTGGCTATATAAATATTTCAGAGATATACTAAGATCATTATTGTTAGCCTGTTCAATCATCTTAACCTTATTTGAAATAGTATTATGAAAATAGAAAACTCAGACAGTCAGGAAAAAATTTCACCAATAGTCATTATGGGAAGTATCATGGCAGCCAGCTTCGGTGTGCAGACTCAAGCAAACAGGGAGCGTGATTTCAAACGGGGACGTTTTCACCATTTTATTATTGGTGGTATTGTTTTTACTTTTTTCTTTGTGCTATTACTTGTTGGTATCGTAAAACTTATTATGCATTTTTCCGGTGTGTGAGTTGACGAAAAAATTTATTATCAGAATTTGGGGATGTGYTTTAAATCTATAAAGTTTCTACTYATTCATCTCATGGGATTAAATATGTATAAAAAAGTTATTTTATGTGTTTATTGCAATACCAGTCCACGGCTGTTTGGTGTGGCAGTTACATGCGACTGATGGGGTCGGGCTATGCGAACTAACTTTACTGCAACAATCGGCTACCGATACTCTCGGTCGTTATTTTTTATGTCTGTCCTGAAGTGTGCCGGATAATGTGCGGCTAGAGCCTGCGGTTGAGTAATTTAAAGTCAGGTGTTACGTGAGCTTCTCTGTAAAACAAAATTTATTTTATAAATATCGACTTGATTTAGATCATGTGGCACTGGACAAACAGCGGTTACATTACTATTTTTTGTTATACATACTAATAAATATGATAGAAAGTATCCACGAAACAAATACCTATACAGACAATAACGTAATAAAAGTCGGTCTTGCTGAGATGCTTAAAGGTGGCGCTATTATGGACGTCACTAATACTGAACAAGCAAAAATTGCCGAAGATGCAGGTGCTTGTGCGGTTATGGCACTGGAGCGCATACCATCAGATATTCGTCGTGATGGCGGTGTGGCTCGTATGTCTGACCCTGACATGATTCAGGAAATAAAAAATACGGTTTCCATTCCTGTAATGGCAAAGTGCCGTATCGGACATTTTGCTGAAGCACAGATACTTCAGGCATTGGAAGTAGATTTTATTGATGAATCTGAAGTGCTGACACCCGCTGATGATGTTAATCACATCTACAAACAAGATTTCAAAGTACCTTTTGTTTGCGGTGCCACGAATCTAGGTGAGGCACTGCGGCGTATCGGTGAAGGTGCTGCAATGATACGAACAAAAGGTGAAGCCGGTAGTGGGAATATTGTCGAAGCAGTGCGCCACATGCGTTCTTTGCAGAATGAAATGCAGCGCCTTACTACGCTTAGTAAAGAACAGCTAATGAGCGTAGCCAAAGAATTAGCTGCGCCGTATGATTTGATTTGTTATGTCGCGAAAAATGGTCGTTTGCCGGTACCTAATTTTTCAGCAGGCGGTATTGCAACACCTGCTGATGCCGCATTGGTTAGACAGCTAGGTGCAGAAGCGGTATTTGTTGGTTCTGGTATTTTCAAATCTGATGATCCAGCTGCGCGTGCAACCGCTATCGTTAAGGCCGTCACACACTTCGATGATCCAGCGATACTGTTAGAAGTTAGCCAGGGTTTGCAGCCTGCAATGAAAGGTTTGTTGATGTCAGACATTCCAGAAGACGAGCGACTGGCAAAGAGAGGCTGGTAGCATTTAATCAGAGTTGCATTCAGGTCACGCCCTACGGGGCTTTACGACCCGCCCAGACTCTGCGTTGCGCTTTTTCGACAGGCAGTAAGCATGGCTTCAAAAGCACGTCTTGATTCTGAACTGGTCGTAAAGCCAGAGGACATAAGCAATTAATAGAGGTGCCCTTAAGTACGACATGATTCAGATGAATGAAACCGTTGGTGTTCTTGCTTTGCAGGGTGCATATCAGAAACACTGTGACATCCTTTCGCGTCTTGAAGTGGCGTCACGGCTAATACGTAGACCAAACGAATTAAGTGGTTGTTGTGCGTTAATTATACCCGGTGGTGAGTCAACTACAATCAGCCTGCTGATTCAGGAATATGGCTTATATGAAGCCATTAGATATTTTGCTGAAAATCATGCCGTTTTGGGTGTGTGTGCGGGTTTAATTATGATGGCAACCGAGGTTGATGATCGCCGTATTAAACCATTGAAATTAATACCGTTCAGAGCATTGCGTAATCACTATGGACATCAAGTGCATAGTTCCACATCGGATATAAAATTGAGTTTTTCTGCCAGCAAGTACTCTGCACACTTTATCCGTGCCCCCGGCGTGACAAAAATATCACAGGAAGTTAAGGTGTTGGCTAGCTGTAACAATGAGGCGGTAATGATAAATAAAGGTAAACACGTTGCCGTATCATTTCATCCTGAATTAACCAACGATATGCGTATTCATCAATATTGGTTGCATAATTGTGTATATCAACCTTGTGATGAACCACATGACAATAATAAAGGAGCTTCTGATTAATTCTTAATGAAGGTGATCTACATAGAAATACTCATACTCAAGGTATGAATATTTCTATGTGCAAGAGTCGGTTTCATGAATTGATCAGTGGTTGCTAAAGTAAGAGAGAAAATATGTCAGTATCAAGCAAAATAATTTCATCTCAAGCGGTGTTTCCGAGCTTGCTTTCGTTACCTTTGAAAATAGTCCCTGCCATCATTTATAACAACGCACTGGTAGCTTYGCTTAATAAAATATTTCAGCAGGATTTAAAGCAGGGAGAATTGAATTTTCTATATGGTAAAGTTTTACATATTCGTGTCGATGATGCCGATATTGAATTTCGCTTTACTATAAACAACGACAGATTAATTACCGCAAACAAAAATATGGATGCTGATCTTATTCTGAACGGTACGGTGCATGATTATTTGCTACTGGCAAGTCGGACTGAAGATACAGATACACTTTTTTTCAGTCGTCGTCTACACATGCAGGGTGATACCGAATTAGGGCTGTATGTAAAAAACTTTCTTGATGGCCTGGATATGGAATCGCACAAAATATCTGCTTACCTTGAGTCCGTATTGAAAAAAAGCTTGCCAGTGTATGAGCGATTATTTAGCAGGAAATAATTTTGGGATATACTCGAATGGCACTTACTTAAGGGCACCTCTATTAATTGCTTATGTCCTCTGCGTGACCTGAAGCTAAAAAGCCACTTTATTTCAATAAACACGTCATTGCGAGGTACGAAGCAATCCCTTTCTGGCAGGTAGTACACACTAGGAGATTGCCACGCTATCGCTCGCAATGACAGCAACTTCGGCTTAAGTAAGTGCCATTCGGATATACCCCTTTGCTGAATCAGGGATATAACTCAGGTTTTGTTAATTCGTTTATAAAAACGTAATCGGTACAGCAAACGCTTATGTTTCTCATCTTCTTCAAAACCTGATCGATCATGTAATATATTATTGCTAATCAGCCCCTGTCCCGATTGCAGCGTGGCACGATAAATATAGGGTGATTCAGACTGTAAAAATTCATCGAGATATTTTATCGCGGTTTGTGTAAGAGCATCGTCTTTCCATTTTATGCTTCGTGTTCGAGCGGTATAACGCATATGCAGGTTACCCTCAGGCATGATGGAAAAAACCGGGCCGGTACGAATGGGTCGAATTTCTTTTCCATTTTCGATGTTTTCCGGGATGGTCATTGCATCATTTTTCATTAATGCTGTAATAAAATCCGGGTTATTATCGCGCAAATGGATGTAGGCAATCTCGTGATCTAATAAAGCGTTTTCACCGCCTATAAGTGCGGCTGAAACACAATGTAGAAACAGCGCGCCGATTTGATAATCAAGAAGATTATAGTAACCATCGGTATGCCAGTGGATGGGTTTGTCGGTATAGGGAATATAGCTTCCTTGTCTTTTATCTGAAACAACTTTTAATGAGGTGATGCCATCATCGGCACCCATATTATCGTCGAGTTCAGTCAAATTAAACTGCTCTGCAAGTTTTAGGGGGATGTTTTTATCGGGATCGTTTCCAGTCGTTCCTGCATACACTGCCATATTGGTTTTTAATATTCTGGACTGAATAGCCTCAAATTCAGTCGTGCTTAAATTTTCTGGGTTTTTTATTTCAACGATTAAATTCTCGATGTTTTCGGGATAATTGTCTAACTTATCTTCTCGCCATGCTTGATAAGCTTTTTCATTATCCAGTTCGAACGGGTTACCCAGTTTATATTTATCTGTAAATTGTTTTATTGTCTGCATTGTTGTATTCATCTGGCCAGTTTCTGGTTTTAGGGTGCGGTGATTGCATTATTTTTGGGGAACCTCTGATTGATTCTGAATGCGGAAGATGGGTGTTTCTATGTGCAAGATACGATTTCACGAATTGATCAGAGGTTCCTTAGTATTATCCATGCCCGCCTGACCATGCCAGTAACCATCACATTCACCTGTCAAGATGTGTTGTGACAGTGCCGCTTCTGCCTGTTTGTCTGTGATTGTGTTGTGCAGACGTTTATAAAATAGTTCTATGATATGTTCTGTATTTTTTGACTGCGGGCTGATACGTAAGACATCTATTTTAAGATTAATGAAATCTTCTATATCGTTAAGTAAATTTTGTGTTTTAGATGATTGTGTCTGTATACCGTTCAATACAAGAAAAGATTCATCTTCTCGCGTTTTTAGCATAAGTCCATCAGCATGATCCAGACAGCGATATTGGCAGTCGTCTTTGGCTAGATTATAGGCTCGTGCAGTAAAGCAACGTGCAGAGTAGGCAAGGGGTAAGCGGCCAAAAACGAACACTTCGGTCTCAACACCAGCCGGCCTGTTCTGATGTATGGAAATGAGTGTTTCTTTTGAAAGTTCGACGGGCAAGGTCCAACGTTTCAATCCGAAGCCAGCAAGGACTTCCAGTGTTCTTGAATTATAAATATTTACCGCAGGGCCGGTAACAAAGGGTTTTTTTCCAGACATTAGTTGCACTGCTGTCATATCATTGGCTTCGACCATGTAGTGTTCGTTATGACATATTTTTTTCAGCGCACTCAGTTCCGAGCTAGCCTCGATTAGCGTTAATGTTGATAATACGACTTCTTTTCCTGAATCTTTTAACCTGTCTGCAATTTGTAACCAGGCATCAGGACGTAATAAACGCCGTTTAGAACAAATGGTCTCACCAAGGTAAACAATATCTATTGGTGATTCTTCAATGGTTTCATAAAACTTAAAGACATCATCACGTGACCAGTAATATAGGAGCGGGCCGAGGGAAAGTYTGGGTGTRTTTTTCATAATCGTTTTACTGCCAGGGACGATGGTAGGCGCCCAATGTTGTCTGCGAACCTTCTGRCACTTTTTCAAGCGCAGCAAGTGATTGTTTGCTTGCCTGRTAACGCTCAGGATTTTTTATGCATTCATCAATGGCTGTGCGCCAGACTTTGGTAACCTGTGCGACATAGGCAGGACTTCGCTGKCGACCTTCAATTTTAATTGCCGCTACACCGACTGATARTAATTCAGGAAGTAATTCCAGGGTATTCAAACTAGTCGGTTCTTCTATGGCGTAATAGGTGTTGTCACTAACATTAAAGCGACCTTTGCACAGTGTTGGGTAACCAGCAGATTCGCCTTCTGCATGCCGATCGATAAGGATATTGTTGAGCCGTGTTTCAAGCCCRTCTGYTGTTTCAGTCCAGCTAACAGCGTTTGCTGGAGAGCAAGCACCAAAGGTGTTGGGGGATCGTCCAGTTACATAGGAGGACAACATGCAGCGGCCTTCTACCATTACGCACAGGCTGCCAAATCCAAACACTTCGATCGGTACAGGACTGTCTGCTGYGACTTGCTTTACCTGCTTGAGTGACAGCACACGCGGTAATACTACRCGCTGAATACCAAAGTTCTGGTAATAAAAATTGATGGCTTCGGCGTTAGTCGCAGAACCCTGCACTGATAGATGTAAACGGAGATCTGGCCAACGTTGGCGGGCATAATCCATTACYCCRATGTCAGCGATAATCAAAGCATCAACGCCTAGATCAGCAGCATGATCTACTGATTTTTTCCATCGCGACCAGCCTGATGGTTGAGGATAAGTGTTAATCGCAACAAACATTTTTGAGCCATGGTCGTGTGCATATTGAATGCCTTCCTGTGCGCGTTTGTCATCAAAATTCAGCCCGGCAAAATGTCGCGCGTTAGTATCATCTTTAAATCCCATGTAGACAGCACTAGCGCCGTTATCAACAGCAGCTTTGAGCGAAGGTAAATTACCGGCAGGGCAGACTAATTCCATAACTATTACACTCTTATAAATCGACAATAAATAAAGTTTTGTGAGGTCCCGCTCGGTGTAAGGTGTTCTTCCTTATTGGTTTCAACTAGTTGAAAAGTATTACCAATAGCGGCGGACAGGGTCTCTGGACTGTAGCGAATAATATCAAGGCCGCTGCATTTTTCAGGCCCATCGAGACTAAAAGTGGCGATGATTACCTGAGCATCTGGTTTTAATGCATGGGTCAATACTCGTACGTAATTCGATCGGTCATCTTCATCACAAAGAAAATGAAATACCGCGCGGTCATGCCAGATATCAAAAGTTAGCGTTGGTGAGAATTGTGTAATATCACTCTGTATCCAATTAACCTTATTAGCACGACGGCCAAGTCTCAATTTCGCCTGCTCGATAGCGCTATGCGCAATATCAAGAACGGATATATTTTGATAATTTGCATCCAGTAAGCAATCAACCAGGGTGGAAGCGCCACCTCCAATATCGATGATGTGCGCTGTTGTATTAAATTTCGTCGCCCGTATTAGATCAAGCGAATACACTGGACACGATTGATACCAACTGACTTCATTGCTTTGTTTATCTGAGTAGATATGTTCCCAGTGATCTTTTTTATTAAAGTCATCTTCAAGGATTTTGTTCTTATGAACTATTTTTTTTATCATATTTTTGATTTGGACTTTTATACGCGTGAAAGTGCTAAATTAGAAGGTAGCAATAAAGAGGGTGTTTCATTWTGTATTGATTGGGTTTCTTTGTTYGCGACCTGTTTCACTTGTTTAGCTAGTAACGTAGTAATAGCATTAAGTACCTGCCATTTTTTAGAACACCATTGTGGTGCTAGCAGAACATTGGAAGAGGCTGTTCCCGTGAGACGATGGAATACCACTTCATCAGGCGTACGATTRATTAATTCAACCACATCGGAAACATATTGCTCCATGGTTAAAGGTTTGTATTCAGCACGACGCCACTCGTTGGCTAATTGYGTGCCTTTGACTACGTGCAGTGGGTGAAATTTAAGACCATCAACGCCAAGWTCCAGTACACGTTCAAGTGAGGTTATATGATGTTCGGTTGATTCACCTGGCAARCCCAGAATGAGGTGYGTGCAAACATTAATGCCTCGGCTGCGTGCYYTTAAYGTWGCCTCTTTGTACTCAGAAAAACCATGCCCTCTGTTGACATGTTTTAGTGTCGCGTCAAATGCAGACTGAAGTCCGAGTTCCAGCCAGACTTCGTAACCTTGTTGTTGGTAGTTTGCTAATAGATCGAGTACTTTATCGGGRACGCAATCGGGTCTTGTGCCWACGTCTAGCCCTATTACGTCAGGTTCTTTTAAYGCTTCATCATAYAACTGTGTGAGCTCTTGAACATCCGCGTAAGTATTTGTGTATGCTTGAAAATAGGCGATATATTTTTTTGCGCCGGTGCGTTTGATTATTACCTGGCGGCCCGATTCTATCTGTTCAGAAATAAAGCCTGGCTTACGTCCGTTAGGGCTAAATGAAACATTATTACAAAACGTACAGCCGCCACGGCCGATACTGCCGTCACGATTCGGGCAGGTGAAGCCGGCATCAATGGCAATTTTGTGAATGCGCTCTCCGTAACGCATGAGCATAACCTGACCGAATGTATTGACGTAGTCTGAAAGAATCATAGATGAAGCAGATATTCTGAAAACAGTTATTCTCTAACACAATTGCGATAAACAGTTGACCTGTATCAAATACCGTCTTAATTATTTTTTTCTGCAATTTCTATAGAAAAAACAGGCTGATGGCAAACACCAAAGGTTTACCGGGCCAAACGTCATGTCTGGCCAATTGATACTGCATTTATTAATAGAGGTGTCCTTAAATTCTTTCGGTTGTTTGATGCTTGTAGTTTGTGCAGTGTCAGGTGCGTTTTCTGTAAAAACACCTTGTTTCATTAACCGCATTTTGAATCACCACAATTAAGACAGGTCATGCAGCCATCCATACTGATGACTGCTTTAGTGTTACATTTTACACATAATTGTGCGTTTTCTGGAAAGTCAGATATTTCATTTTCTGAATCTTTTTTTAATTCTTGTTTATGGGGGTTATTTATCGTGTCATATTCTTTTCTTTTAGCTTCTAGCATTTCTTTTTGACAATCATCCATGTTTTTATCTTGAATCATACCTATCATTTTCATATGACATTCGATGGCATCACCAATTTCACAGACCAATGACGGTTTGTACTTTCCGCCTCTTTTGAAGTAACCACCACGCGGATCAAATACGCTACGTAATTCATCAACAAGAAATGTAACATCACCGCCTTTTCTAAACACCGCAGATATAATTCGTGTTAATGCGACTATCCATTGAAAATGATCCATGTTTTTTGAATTAATGAAAATCTCATAAGGACGTCGCATTTCATGCTCAGTACCCTGATTGAGTAACACGTCATTGATTGTGATATAGAGTGCGTGCTCTGATTGAGGGGTTTTAATTTTATAGGTTGACCCAAGTAACATCTCCGGACGCTCTAACTTTTCATGCATCTGGATTATTTCTGCATCCGGTTTTACGGCTTTGTTTTTTTCGACTGGTTTATCGTTGGACGTCGTCGATTGATCATTTGAATCAGTCGGTTGTTCTATAAGTTCATAATTTACAATTTTACTTTTTAGTTGAATGGCCATGTTTGTTTATCTCATTTTTATTGTTATTGTCTAATTGAACTATTTATAGGTTTTATYAWATTCCAATGYTTGTTTGCATTTAGTTGACATTAGAATTTACCGTAATAACCTTCTTTCAAAGCATCGTATAAGTTTGCGGCTGTGTGCATTTCGTTATCGTATTCAATTTCTTCGTTACCTTTAGCTTCGACAACCGTGCCGTCTTCGAGTGAGAATCGATACGTTGTATTCTCTAAATCTTTTTCTTTCACTAGTACGCCCTGAAAAATTTCTGGATTAAAGCGGAAAGTGGTGCAGCCCTTCAGTTTTTTCTCGTAGGCATACAAATAAATRTTTTTGAAATCCTCATAAGGAAAATCTGTTGGAATATTTGCGGTTTTTGAAATTGAGGAGTCAATCCATTTTTGCGCTGCAGCCTGAACATCAACGTGTTGCTTTGGCGTGACATCATCAGCACTGATAAAATACGGTGGCAGTTTTTCAACTTCATTTTCAGAGAAGGGGTTAGCCTCTGGATTAATTAGTTCACGATAAGCCAGTAGTTCATAGGACCAGACATCMACTTTTTCTTTCGTTTTTTTACCCTCACGAATTATGTTTCTCGCGTAATGGTGCGCGAAGCTGGGTTCGATTCCGTTGCTTGCATTGTTACCAATAGATAAAGCAATGGTGCCTGTGGGTGCAATCGARCTGTGGTGKGTAAAACGTGCGCCTGTTTCTGCTAACGCTGCGACCAGTTCAGGATYGATCTCGGCAATTTGTTGCATGTATCGACTGTATTTTGCATGCAGTACTTTGCCTTTAATACTATCGTTAATTTTCCAGCCATCTTTTATCATCTCTGGCCGGCGATTCAGCATTTCAGCAGTGACTTCAAAATCCTGTTCAAGAACCGGTGCGGGGCCTTTTTCTTTTGCCAGCTCAAGTGCAGATTCCCATCCTGCCAGCGCGAGTTCGCGTGTTACTTTTTCAGTAAAACTCAGTGATTCATCTGAACCATAACGAATACCCAACATGGTTAAGGCTGAACCKAGTCCGAGATAACCCATGCCATGGCGKCGTTTGTTTTTAATTTCATTTTGCTGTTTTTCAAGTGGCAGRCCATTAATTTCTACTACATTGTCCAGCATTCGGGTAAATACTTTYACCACTTCGCGGTATCTGTCCCAATCAAATATGGCGTGATCAGTAAATGGCTGTGWTACAAGMTGTGTGAGGTTTATTGAGCCTAGTARACAGGCRCCATATTCAGGCAGYCCTTGTTCGCCACAAGGATTGGTTGTTCTGATATTCTCACAGAACCAGTTGTTGTTCATTTCATTGTACTGATCRATGAGGATGAAACCCGGTTCTGCATACTCATAAGTTGAGGTCATAATGACATCCCACAACTTTTTYGCGTCGATGGTTTTATAAATTCGACATGCTACCTTGCCGGTTTCATTMGCAATATAGTKTTCTTTTATCGGCCAGTCTCGCCAGATTATCTTGTCTGTATTTTTTAAATCAATGTTAAGTGTCTGTTTTTCTTCTTCAGTTATAGGGAAGGCAAGTGGCCATTGTGTCTGGTTTATYACCGCTTCCATGAACTCATCRGTGATCAATAACGATAGATTGAATTGTCGCAAGCGTCGGTCTTCACGTTTGGCACGAATAAAATCTAATACATCGGGGTGGCCGATATCAAATGTTGCCATCTGTGCCCCCCTGCGACCACCCGCAGAAGATATGGTGAAACAAACTTTGTCATAGATATCCATGAATGAAAGCGGTCCAGAGGTTACTGAGCCAGAACCAGAAACATAGGCATCATTCGGTCGTAAAGTGGAAAACTCATAACCAATGCCGGCACCCGATTTCAAGGTCATTCCCGCTTCGTGAACCTTCTGTAAGATGTCGCTCATAGAATCATGAATCTTGCCAGAGACGGTGCAGTTAATGGTTGAGGTGGCGGGCTTGTAGTGTTGTGCGCCAGCGTTTGACAGCACACGACCCGCTGGTACGGCACCATGCTTTAACGCCCATAGAAATTTTTCATACCAGTATTTCTGCTTTTCTGGTGTCGTTTCAATATCAGCGAGTGCGCGTGCGACACGAGTGAAGGTTGCCTCCACACACAAATCGACGGCTTCACCGTGCTTGTTTTTAAGTTGATACTTTCGCTGCCAAATATCTTCCGAAGCAGGTTGTAAAGGAATTTCTTGACGGTTGACAGTGTTTGTTTCTGCGTATGCAGTTGTACTCATAAATTGCCCCAAATCTACAATGGCGCATTGCATCAATTTGAGCGAAAGCACCATATATAGTGTTATTGTTATAATTATTTACTATATGTGGTGTTATCTTAAAAGGTAATCAAACGATTCCCTTGACCTGTGTCAATTTTTTGTGATTGTTGGAGAAGATTAGAAGTGTCTATATGATTTAAAAAATAGAGGTTGCGGTAGCTGAGCCGGGTGAGAAAATGGGTTATAGCATTTTGAGGGAGTCAGCCTTGTTGTCTGTTATGACCCTGGCCCATGCTGTAGAGGTGTTGTGGATCGCTCTGTTTACTGGCTTAGATTAATCAATATCGATTCGGGCTGACTCTTCATCCAGATTTCGGCACAGTAGTCCTAGATTGACTTCTTTTATATTTTTATCGATTTCTACCCACGCTTGATGCCCACTGCCGGGGGCGCATTCAATATCGTTGCCTTTTTTGTCGGTCATATTTTCAAGTATAAAATGATGGTTGCCAGTTGACGTTAATAGTTCCATCTGATCACCGACGGAGATTTTGTTTTTAATATCGACGAAGATTCGGTTATTGATAGCGTCAAACGCTATCACTTCACCTGAAAATATTTGTCGTTGACTGCGCGAGCTGCTGTCACGGTAACGCTGCATCTCCTGTGGCGGATGACGCTCAAAAAAACCATCGGTGTAACCACGGTGGGAGAGGTTTTCCAGTTCATTCATCAGTTGAAAATCAAACTTTTTGCCACTGACTGCATCATCGATTGCTTTGCGATAAATCTGAGTGGTTCGGGCTGTGTAGTAATAGGACTTAGTCCGGCCTTCAATCTTTAAACAGTCAACACCGATATCGACTAAGCGATGAACATGTTCAACGGCGCGTAAATCTCGGGAGTTCATGATGTATGTGCCGTGTTCGTCTTCTTCGATGGGCATGAATTCACCGGGACGATTTTCTTCTTCCAGTAAGAATTGTTGTGATGTTGCAGCGTTTGTTTCAGGGTTATTTAAGCTGGAAAGTTCATCATTTGGTTGCCATATACCCGTATTTTCAATGCCTTGATCAGAGTCATTATTTTTAACCTTGTAGTTCCARCGACATGAGTTGGTACAGGCACCCTGATTAGGGTCACGATGATTAAAGTATCCTGAGAGTAGRCATCGGCCAGAATACGCAATACATAAKGAGCCGTGAACAAATACTTCTAGTTCAACGTCCGGGCAGYCATCACGTATAACGGCGATTTCTTCCAATGATAGTTCGCGTGAGAGTATTATCCGTTCGACGCCGACAGACTGCCAGAATTTTACTGATGGTGAATTCAGGGTGTTCGCCTGTACTGAAAGATGGACTGGCATGTCTGGCCATTTTTCACGTACCATCATGATTAGTCCAGGGTCGGCCATAATCAGTGCGTCTGGATTAAGCGAAATGATGGGTTCCATATCGTGCATAAAAGTTTTTATCTTTGCGGTGTGTGGCAGGATGTTGGTGGCAACAAAAAACTTTTTACCCTGTTGGTGCGCTTCGTTTATGCCCGTTTCGAGATTAGGCAGGCGAAAATCATTGTTACGCACTCTTAAACTATAACGGGGCAGTCCGGCATATACTGCATCTGCGCCATAAGCAAAAGCATAATGCATRTTTTTTATTAATCCGGCGGGTGAGAGTAGTTCGGGTGTTTTCATGGGCAGTACGAGGGTTTAGCGTTTAAGGTGGCGCTGATTAATTAACATAAAATTCTGCGGGCTTTCAAGCGTACAGATTTAAGGCATGATTCGCAATGAATGCCCACCCTATAAGTGCTTTGCTCTTATTGTCCTCGCGATTTTTGCTATGTTAATTGTGTGCATTGATTGTAGGGACTGCACCATTTTAAGAAAGTTGGTTGCGGGCAGCTAATGCCTGTTCCATTAAAAGTTCGACTGGGTGGTTACCAATTAAGACCACACGTTTTGACTTTGTTCGCCAGTGTACAAGTGACATACCCTGTGTGTTTCCTGAAACGGGTTGGCTGATACTTGAAGTATTGGGTGTAATGCACAAGGCAATCGGTTTCCCGTTTTCTGGAAGATAAACCAGCTGAATTAATGGTTGATTATTCACTTCCAGAATTTGCCCCCGCATGAATGTCAATTTGAATGCTGTCAAATCAGGGATTTTTTTTATTGGACTACCTAGAGCTTGACTGAGCTGTTGCCTTAATTTTTCAGTTTGTATGGTGTTCGGTGGATTAGTAGATTCTACTGTGTTGCGAACATAAAATCTTTGATATTCAGCAACTTGTACAATCCAGTCTGAACGATCTTCAGTATTAATTTGGTTATATAGTAGGCTTATGATTAAACCGACTATTAAACCTGCTACTAGTTTTACTGGCGTATTGAGGGCGGTCATTCGCCATTTATGCGGGTGGTAAACGGGTACGGATTGCGTGCTTGAATTGCTTATGGTCGTTAACATGGGATCAAAAGCATTTTTGAACGGTAACTGGCTTTGCTTCAATTGCTTCACAAAGCTGCAAGCAGAAGCATCTTCTTGCAGCAGTAACTCAATATCATGTACCTGTTGGGCATCAAGCTGACCATCGACATAGGCTAACAATTCAGCTGCATAAGGGTGTTGTTCTGTATTGTTCATAATTCAGTATTTTGCGTTGAAAGTGTGTCGTTTGATTGTGATGCAGGCATGTTGAACTTGTCTGCCAAACGCAGTCGAGCACGAACTAATCGACTCATTACTGTTCCGATTGGTATGTCTAAAATATCGGCCGCTTCTTGATAGCTAAAACCTTCGACATAAACCAATAAGATCGGTATTCGTTGTTTCTCTGAAAGATTCATTACTTCTTTTAACACTTGTTGCAGTAAAAAAGTCCTCTGAGGATCAGAAATACTGCTGCTATCTTCAAATGAGTCGATGGGTTTGCTATCTGTAGATTGTCGATAGTAACGAGACCTGAGTTCGTTTTTCCAAATTGAGCTTTGTATGGTGAATACCCATCTATCCAGGTTAGTGCCAGTGTGCCACTGTTTTTGTTTGTTAAGCGCTCGAAGCAAAGTAGCTTGAACCAAGTCTTCCGAGTCAGATTTGTTGTGCGTTAATAGCAGCGCATACCGTGTCAGTCTTGGAATGAGTTGTGTTAATTCCAATGAGAATTCACAATTTTTCTTATTTGTACCCATGCTTTTATTATCGCCTAATTAATAATTTTATGCATCATGGAATAAAAAGTAACGCTGAGTGTTAACTAAGGGATTATCAACAATAATAAATAGRAAATATAGCATGAAAAAAATTCTATCCATACTCGTATTATTAACCCCAATTATCGGACTTTTATTCGCCACAGGTGCTAAAGCTGAAATGACGCTTGATGGTGAAAATTCTACCATCAACTTTGTTAGTATAAAGAAAGGTACAGTGGGTGAGGTTAATACATTTTCAAATATYAGCGGATCATATTCAGATTCGGGGAAAGTAACCATAACTATCGCTTTAAACAGTGTTGAAACGGGTATTCCAATTAGAAATACCAGAATGCAAGAAATGTTATTTAATGTCGCGAGTTTTCCAACAGCGTCGATAACTGCCCAGGTTCCAGCTACTATCGAGAATGATAAAGTGGTTAATATTGAGACGACAATAACGTTATCGCTACATGGTGTGTCAAAAGATTTTAGTGTCAATGTGCTGGTAGCAAAAGTAGGTGATCGGGTATTGGTTACTAGCAAAAATCCCGTCATACTAAATGCCAAAGATTTTGGTCTGGTCGGTGGCATTGAAGCTCTTAGAAAAATTGCCAACTTATCCAGTATTCCGATTTCTATCCCTGTTAGTTTTAACTTGATATTTAAGTAAAGCTTGGCAGCTCCAGAACTGAAAGGTGTTGAGAGGAAAAAGGAGCGTAAGCAATTTGCTTACGCTCCTTTTATTYTTCGAAAATCATTAAGTATTTCGACGATTTTCTAGTGTAAAGTTGTTTCTCAACGTCGCCTATGGATTAGGCCTTCTTTGATTGGTGGTATGTGTTACTACTAATAATGTGGTGGTGGCGTTTCTTCACTTTCATGTGCGACCGGAGAAGATTGCGATGCCTTTATCTTCTTTTCAAGAATAGAAATCTGTAGTTGTAATATATCTATATCACTGTGTTGTTTGATGATGGTATCATTTAACACTTCGATAGTATCTTCCAGATGGGTTAAACGTATTTCTAATTCTGTTATGCGGTTATCCATTAAGATGCCTCTTTCATTTTTTCTTCAATTTTAGTCGTCAGTTTTGTAGCACCTGCGACGGCGATTGGCATGGCAAAGAAATTTACAATAGGAATGCTGGTCATAATAAAGACAGCAGTGCCTAAGCCCAATGATCGCATTCGATTTTTTCTATTATAGGTTTTTACATCTTTAAAAAAATGTCCGCGATTAGCCAGCGGGTAATCATTGTATTCCAGTGCGAAGAACCAGGCGGCAAAGAGTATCCACAGGAAGGGAGAMACCACATTGACTACTGGAATWACGGTAATAATTAGCAGCGGTATAAACCATTTTATCGCRTAAAATATTTTTTGAATTTCTGATKTAGTTGTTCTCGCCATTAACTTGAGGAAACCATCGGCGTTTATATCTTCTGGCTTTTTCCCGGTTAGTTGAGCTTCAATTCTTGATGACAGGATACTGTTAAATGGCGCAGCGATAAGATTAGCGATAACAGTAAATGTGTAGAATACGATTAACAGTATCGCTATCCAGAATAAGGGCAATATCAGCCACTCAAGCCAGCTTAACCAGCCGGGTAATAATTGWTCTAACCAGGCATCCAGCTGATTTTGTAGTAATACGATGGCGAAATAAAATAACCCGGCATTAATGACGAATGGAATAATCACAAAACGTTTTATCCCGGATTTGAATAATAATCCAACGCCGCTGAAACAATCTAGAAAACCTTTTATATATGAAAACATAATTTATATGTAAAATAGTTAGTTGATAAATAAATCATCATTGCCACGCTCTGCTCGCAATGACGGGTGTAACTGGAGTCTGTTCTCAGGCAGGCACTTAGTGAGTATCATTTAGATAGCCACTTTTAGCTAATAGGGCACTGCCATAACACGCTTCAGTATGAATCGCATTGACGATGTTGATGCCAGATATTGTTGCACGTATTTTACTCCACGCCAGATTTTTACTGCCGCCACCCGCTGTAAATATTTTTTGTGGAGGCGTTGCGCCAAGTGATTCAAGTTTTTTATATGCTTCCGCTTCGATATTCGCGATACCCTCTAGTAAAGCCTGGAAAAATTCCACATCCGATGCGGGGYGAGGTTCTGTCTTATTTTTCTTGTTTTTATCATTGACCGGAAAGCGTTCGCCTGTTGCCGGTAGCGGATAGTAATCTAAACCGGTGAGTTGYTCAGGTTTGAGYTGTTCTGTCAGTTGTTTTAGTTGTGTCGCTGTAAAATGTTGCAGTAAAACACTGCCCCCAGARTTSGATGCACCACCGACTAACCATTGATTRTTTAAACGGTGACTGTAGATRCCATATTCTGGATTAAACAGGGGTTTGTCTGAAAAAAGTTTAATGACTAAAGTRCTRCCCAGTGAGGTGACGGCATCACCGAGTTGTTTAGCACCGGTTGCCAGAACGGCGGCATTACTGTCTGTGGTGCCGGCGTAAACGGTGCAGTGGTTTGCAAGTKGGTATTTTTCMATTAGTGCGGCTGTMACCGTGCCYATYTTTGCRCCRGGTGAAATAACAGAGGGTAGTTGATCTTTGCTCAGTACCGYATTCTCRTYATTTTGAAATAACCATTCCGGCCAGCATTGATTAACGCTATCGTAACCGAGTTTCAGGCAATTGTTTTCATCGCTGATTCCATATTGCCCTGTCAGTGATGCGGCTAACCAGTCTGCCTGGTGACAGAATAGTTCGGTCTCCGGATGTTTTTCCAGCAGAAACAGCGCTTTGGCTAACGACGAGCTGGCACTATGTACGGCGGTATTTATCGGTGCAAACCGGTTAATGACTTCAGCCTGTTGCTGGCTTTGCTGGTCGTTGTACATCATTGCGGGTGAGAGTGGCGTACCATCTTTTTTGCAGGCTATCAGTGTGCTTGAGGTGCCATCAATCGCTATTGCGACGATTTTATGCGCTGAATCAAGTTGTTGTATCTGTCTACTTATTTCACCGATCAAACCATCTAACGCTGTTTTCCAGTGGCCTGGGTTTTGTTCATTGCGACCGTTTTTTACCTGTGTATTGTCGAATGCGATACGATGATTTGCGATTTCGATTTCGTTCTCATCTATTACGCTGCCCCTTATCCCTGTGGTGCCAATATCAATACCTAAAAAGGCTTCTATAGTCACGAGGTAGTGGTGAATATCAGGGCAGGGTAACAACGGCCGGTGCCGTCCAGTCAGGATTTTTGTGTTCAGCCACAATGCTGGTATAAACCCCGCCGCGAACATTAAACTCAGCTGTCAGGCGCATAAAGCGCGGGTCACAGGCAGCAACCAGGTCGGAGAGAATGGAGTTAGTCACCGCCTCATGAAAGGTGCCTTCATCACGAAACGACCAGATGTACATTTTGAGTGCTTTGAGTTCGATACAGCTTTTATCCGGTACATATTCCAGGTCAAGTGTGGCGAAGTCGGGTTGCCCCGTTTTGGGACATAAGCAGGTGAATTCAGGCAGGCTAATACGGATGGTGTAGTCGCGCTCCGGTGTCGGGTTATCAAATATTTCCAGTTCTTTAGAAGGCTTGCTTGCCATGGCTGATCTCGTTGTAAATACACTCAAATAGAAGTCGCGGCATTATACAGGTATTCGTGAAATAATTATATTACTGGTGGCTAATATTGTGTTTGTTTAAGTTTATTGCAGTGTTTTCAATATAATAAATTCAGCAGCTTACATTGACTACTTAAACTAGTACTCCGTCAAGGCTGTATTGATGGATTCAGTTGGCCTGTCAGTGTTCATGGCAAGGCACGTCTCGCAGTGAATGGCCATAGTCCTTCGCAAGAGATGTAACGTCGCCATGGATGCTGACAGACCAACCCTTCGGGCACCACTGTGATGTACCGCCACTGCGTTACAGCACTTGACAAGGACGGTGCCATTAGCCTGCGCACTGTGCCTTGTTGCGAAACATCACAGTGATGCTGAACCCATCAATACAGCCTTGACGGAGTACTAACTGTAAAGGCACATAAACTTTCTTGAAAAAGATGCGAAAATCGTTCTTATATATCGTAACAAGTCATGTAAACTACCCCGAATAATATTTAAAGAGCGCTTTTCACGAAGCATCTTTTCCGTTATAGCAGCGTTAAAAAAGGTCTCAAAATGCGGGGCACAAAGTGTCAAACTGTTGTGTAATCTGCGCTTTTTTCCGACAATTTCGCCTTGCCCTGACGAGAAATCTACATCGTGCAAATCGCTCTAAAAAACACACTCTAAAAAGATATAAAAAATGCGTTTAAGCAAGATAAAACTCTCTGGTTTTAAATCCTTTGTAGACCCGACTACAATCAATTTTCCTGGTAACCTGACCGGCATCGTCGGCCCGAATGGTTGTGGTAAATCCAATACTATTGATGCGGTTCGGTGGGTAATGGGCGAATCATCGGCGAAACACCTTCGTGGTGCATCGATGGATGATGTCATCTTTAATGGCTCGTCTTCCAGAAAACCTATAGATATGGCTATGGTCGAACTAATCTTTGATAATAGTGAGGGCAAACTGGGTGGCCAGTATGCTAATTACGCAGAAATTTCTGTTAAACGTCAGGTATCACGTGACGGCGCTTCAAAATATAGCTTGAATGGTACTCGATGCCGTAAACGCGATGTCGCTGATTTGTTTTTGGGAACCGGCCTGGGTCCTCGTAGTTATGCCATTATCGAGCAGGGTATGATTTCGCGTTTGATTGAAGCCAAACCGGAAGAGTTACGTAACTTCCTTGAAGAAGCCGCCGGTATCTCTAAATATAAAGAACGCCGTCGTGAGACTGAAACCCGTATTCGACATACGCGTGAAAACCTGGAGCGTTTATCTGATCTACGTGAAGAAATTGAAAAGCAACTGGCTAAATTGCAACGCCAGAGTCGTAGTGCGGAGCGTTATAAAAAATTAAAACAAAATGAGCGCGAGTTAAAAGCGGAGCACCTCACGCTACATTGGCGCGAGCTGAAAACCGAACTGGATACGCGTGATAAAGCCATTCAAAGTACTGAAACCTCACTAGAATCAGTTATCGCCGAGCAACGTTCAACGGAATCAAAAATAGAATCTCACCGACAGGAAAATGAAGAATCGAATGAGATTTTAAATAATGTGCAGGCGGAATATTATCGTTTGGGTGCGGAAATATCAGCAAAAGAACAGAGCATTAAACATCAGCAGGATTTATTACAACGCCAGCAAACGGATTTAGAGCAAATTCAAATGGCATTAACGGATGCTGGACAGGCTATTCAGTCAGATAAACAGGCTATAGAAGAATTTCAGCAAAATTTAGTCGATGAAGAACCCAGACTGGAAACTTTAAAGAATCATGAAAAAGAAAGTGCGGAACAATTTCAGCTAGCAGAACAGGCAATGCAGAACTGGCAGCAGACCTGGGATGAGATGAATCAACGTTATTCTGCTGAGAGTCAAAAAGCACAAGTTGAACGTTCTCGTATGGAGCAATTAGAGCGTCATGTTGAGCAACAGAAACAACGTCTACAAAAGATCGATGTAGAAAAACAGGCTTTACGTGGTGAAAATCTGGAAGAACAAATTTTAGATTTGAAAACATTGTTAGTCAAATCAACGGATGAAAAAGAAGAGCATGAACAAAAATTAACGAACGCGATTGCTACCATTAAAACCGCGCGTGAAACTATCGTTAGTGTTGAGCAACAATCGGCTGACGTACGTCGTGGCATTCATCAAAGCCAGGGCAGCCTGTCATCGATGGAAGCCTTGCAGGAAGCGGCATTAGGTAAAACCGATAAAGCCGCACAACAGTGGTTGGAAAAAGGCGGCATTAACCAGAATGCACGCTTTGCAGAACAACTGGAGGTAACAGAAGGCTGGGAATTAGCYGTTGAAACCGTATTAGGCGATACCCTGGAAGCYATCTGTGTTGAAAATATYGACCAGTTTTCATCYGCGTTTGATTCGTTACAAGACAGCAACCTGTCAATGATYGAATCCGGAGAATCGATTAATAAAAAATCGATCAATACTAGTGCTATAACAGCAGATCACTTATTAGCAAAAGTTAAATCCTCTATCAATCTTACACAGTTTCTACATGGTATACGTTGTACAGAAAATCTTGGTGATGCACTGAAAATGCGTCAATCACTGTCGTATGATGAAAGCATTATTACTAAAGATGGCATCTGGTTAGGTGCTAACTGGTTGCGTATTAGTCGCGATAACGATGCGAGTAAAGGTGTTTTGGCACGTGAAAATAGTATCCGTGAGTTGCAACAAAAACTAACCGGGCATGAAGATAAAGCTGAAAAAATTAGTGTTGAATTAAAAGAACTGCGTGATACCTTACAGAGTAACGAGCAACAACGCGAAGAAATCCAGGTAACGTTGAACACGATACATTCTCGTTTGAATGAAATCAAAGCACAAATTTCAGCTCGTGAATCCCGTCACGAACATATTACCAGTCGGGGTAAAGATCTGGGTGTTGAACTGGATGAAGTTCAAAAATTAATTAGTCGTGACGAAGAAGAGATTACTGTTGCAACACGTAGCAGAAATAAAGCATTAGAAAATGCAGAAAAAATGGAGGCGGATAGGAAAAGCCTACAGGGGCAGCGCGATGAGTTACAGCAACAATTGCAGCAGCATCGAACCAATCTTCAGCAACATCGTGAACAGGCGCATCAACTGGCTATTAATGTCGAAAGTTTAAAAACACGTCTTAGTGGTTTGCAGCATAATATACAACGTATGGAGCAGGCACAAACGGCACAGTTACAACGCAAGCAGGAACTGGAATTATTACTATCTGAATCCACTCAACCAACCGAGCAACTGGAAACTGAGTTAAAAACATTATTAGAAAAACGACTGGTTTCTGAAGCTGCGCTGGCTGAAGCGCGCCGTAAAGTTGAAAGCATTACGCAAACCCTGAGAACCTTAGAGCAACAACGCGGAGAGTTTGAGCAACAGTCGCAAAATATACGTGGACAGTTAGAGCAATTACGTCTGGATAGTCAGGAAATTCGCGTACGCAGTAAAACCACACTTGAACAACTGGAAGAAACAGAATTCGAGCTGCAAGCTACACTTGAATCATTAAGTAAGTTCGAAGAAGAAGAGGGGCAGGAGGCAAGCAGTAAAAAGTGGGAAGCCAAATTGGCAGAAGTGGCATCTAAGATTTCTCGCCTGGGTCCAATCAATCTTGCTGCTATTGAAGAATATAAAGAACAGTCGCAACGTAAACAATATCTGGATGAGCAAGATAAAGACGTCAGGTCGGCGCTGGACATTCTTGAACAGGCTATCGCCAAAATAGATAAAGAAACCCGTACTCGATTTAAAGATACTTTTGATCATGTTAATTCGCGAATCAAAGACATGTTCCCGCGTCTGTTTGGTGGTGGTACGGCATTCCTTGAAATGACCGGTGACGACCTATTAAATACCGGTGTAACCATTATGGCTAGACCGCCGGGTAAACGCATCTCTAATATTCACCTTATGTCAGGTGGAGAAAAAGCATTAACCGCAGTGGCATTAGTATTTGCTATTTTCGAATTGAATCCTGCGCCTTTCTGTATGCTGGATGAGGTCGATGCGCCACTCGATGAAGCGAATGTCGGGCGTTTCTGTCAATTAGTTAAAGAGATGTCTTCACGTGTTCAGTTTATTTTTATCACACACAATAAAACTACGATGGAGATGTCAGAGCATCTTAGTGGTGTGACCATGCGCGAATCAGGTGTTTCTCGACTGGTATCCGTTGATGTAGCCGAAGCGGCAACGATGGCTGGAGTAGGGGCATAGTTATGGAATCGCTACGCTGGGTATTATTAGCAGCAGGTGTAGCATTTGTCATTGTGATTTACGTTTTAGGTCGCAGTCGTCGTAAGCGTAAGCATTCAATTATCGATGATCTGGAAGATGATCTGCCGGAGTTTGCTGCAACCAATCTGGATGACGTAGACGAAGGCGTCGGTGAAGTCAGGGTAGTGACAGGTGCTGGTTTAGACGCTGACGCGGATGATTTATTGACTGACGATTATATTGATACAGAAAATAATACTGATGTTGAATCTTCCGTCAGTAAAATGCCTGCAGATTTTATCGTGTTATATATCCTCCCTAAAAAGGACCCTCATGGTAAAGATTATCTTAGTGGTGCAGAGGTAAACAGTTCAGCGCAGGCAATGGGTTTGGCTTTTGGTGAGATGAATATCTTCCACTATAAACCTAAGGGGCAAACCGTTTTTAGTCTGGCGAATATGTTGGAGCCGGGGTCTTTTGATGCAGATACTATCCATGATCTAAAAACWTCAGGTCTRACGGTATTCATGAAGATAAAAGGAAATGATCCATTGGATGAYCTAACCGAGATGTTGCAACGAAGTTACCAGTTGGCGGGTTTACTTGATGCACGAYTATGCAGTCATAAACATGAAACCTTGACTGAACAAGAYGCGGARAAYTATCGCACRCARGTCAGTAAWTTTGTTAATGGCGAAACGCCTGAGCTTTCTAAAGAAACCTGATAATTCGAATAAATCATAGTGATTGATANYCTGTAGSTGTGAATAAATTGTCTGRAACCATTTATCACGTCAGYCCCGAAGGGGTGAGRCATAGGGATATGYCGAATAANANNTTCGCACCTACAGAWTGTCATTACCAACACAGTTNNCCTCTGTGATATAAATAATAAGATGCCYATCAAAGTTGAAAAAMAACTCGMAAGYCTACGRGAAAAACTTCGTTATCACGCTTACCAGTATTATGTACTGGATGATCCGGATATCCCCGATGCAGAATATGATCGTCTGTATAAACAAYTACTCGATATAGAAGAAAAACATCCTGAATTAATTACCAGWGATTCRCCRTCGCAACGYGTAGGGTCTAARCCACTTACCGCTTTTGGTCAGATACAMCATCAGATGCCGATGTTATCGCTSGATAATGCTTTTAATGAAGATGACCTGWATGCATTTAACCAACGTYTACWGGAYAGGTTRAAAAGTGAAGAGGAAATCGAATTTACGGCAGARCCAAAACTGGATGGTCTGGCMATYAGTATACGTTATGAAAAAGGTGAGCTGATTTATGCAGCGACACGCGGTGATGGTTCGACTGGAGAGAATGTGACACAAAACATTCGAACCATGAAAAGTGTTCCATTGCGTTTATTAGGAGACCAATTTCCCGATGTATTAGAAGTTCGCGGTGAAGTGTTTATGCCAAAGGCCGGTTTTGAAAARYTGAATCAGCTAGCTAAWRAWAAWGRYGAAAAARWWTTTGCCAATCCAAGAAATGCGGCGGCRGGMAGTTTGCGYCAACTCGATCCAGCCATTACAGCCAGGCGTCCACTMAGTATCTATTGTTATTCTACRGGTGTWGTTGAAGGCGGTGAACTGGCTGATACTCATTATGACATTTTGCAGCAATTAAAAAGTTTTGGTTTGCCTGTRTGYGATGAAATTAAACACGTTACTGGCATYAAAGCATGYMTRGCATATTATGARGATATATCTAAACGTCGWGAACAGYTGTCGTATGACATAGACGGTATTGTCTATAAAGTTAATTCTATCGCATTACAAAAACGTTTGGGTTTTGTGTCACGAGCACCRCGTTGGGCTATTGCACATAAATTTCCTGCACAGGAAGAAATCAGTAAAATCATTGAGGTTGATTTTCAGGTTGGACGAACCGGKGCGATTACACCTGTTGCTCGCCTGGAACCGGTTTTTGTTGGTGGCGTCACGGTGAGTAATGCAACCTTGCATAATATGGATGARATTCGTCGTAAGGATGTRCGTGTGGGTGACCAGGTGATTATTCGACGTGCAGGTGATGTGATTCCTGAAGTGGTACGCGTGGTGCCGGGYTCCCGTAAAAAAACATTAAAAAAAATACAGATGTTRACACWTTGCCCTGTMTGTCARTCAGCCATTGARCAGATTGAAGGCGAGGCGATTGCACGTTGCACGGGTGGTTTGTTTTGCAAGGCACAACGTAGCGAAGCCATTAAACATTTTGCATCACGCAAAGCGATGGATATTGATGGTCTGGGCGACAAACTGGTTGAACAATTAGTTACCGAAAAATTAATCAGTACCCCCGCCGACTTGTATCGTTTAAATATTGAAGCACTTTGTTCTTTAGAGCGTATGGGAGAAAAATCYGCATCGAATCTTATTCGWGCACTAGATAAAAGTAAGCAACCGRYATTGGCACGTTTTATTTATGCTTTAGGTATTCGAGAAGTGGGTGARACAACGGCATTAAATCTGGCTAATGCWTTTTATACCCTGGAAAAAATACAGGCTGCGAAGTTTGAAGAACTCATCGAGGTGCAGGATATAGGYCCGATTGTTGCWCAACATATTATTAATTTTTTTRAGCAGGAACATAATCTGGATGTGATTAATCAGCTAYTAGCAGCGGGTATAAAAATTAAAGAAACGRMACCGCTTGATTTAAGCAAATTGGGTAACAGTGAGTTTGYAGGTAAAACACTMGTYATTACCGGTACATTACCCAACCTGTCTCGTGATGAAGCAAAAGACAAACTAATTGCTGCGGGTGCAAAAGTAACAGGCAGCATATCCGCTAATACGGATTATTTACTGGCAGGAGATAAAGCCGGCTCGAAATTAAAGAAAGCAGAAAAGTTGGGAGTGCAAGTTATCGACGAAGCGACCATGCTTGAGTTTCTAGGGTAGCTCTGAACAACTAACCGTTTTTTTCTTTTTTTAGCGGGTGTTGATTGAAAAAGGCTTCCAGCCCGGGAAAGTTTTTAGTGCCATAATTTTCAGGTGGTTTTCGGCGTAACAAACTGAAGTCATCCGCTTTAAGGACACGTTTTAATCGGGACTGGTTTTTACCTAAGCCATTGACATAATGACGCTCGCCATCAAAATGCGCGATTTCATATTCGTAGACTTTATTAAATAACTGATTTAGACGAGAGTCGACTTCATTTTCATAAAATGCCGGTGTTTTTTTCAGTAAATCTTCGCCTGAATCATACAATACGACTTCATTCCCCTGTGCATCTGTGGTGACAGCTAAACCACCCAGAACAAATTCAGGGTACAGGCGATCACGGCATTTTTCCAGATAACAGCGGTCAGACATTTGTGCGATTAAATCAGCTGTGCCTAGCATGTGGCCAATCTTGTGCCATTTATCATCGGGCAGTCGGATATTTTTAGGCGCAATTTCATAACCTGTGTAGTGCACCATATTGGCCGCAATCTGAGCGTGTTCACCCAGTTTGATTTTATGTAAATAACGTTTTAGAAAATCTGCGCTTCTAGTGACATGAATAGGGGTGTATTCAGCACCATTAAAGTGATGATGATCCTGCTCATGTCGAATGTAACCTGAGTCATGATATAACGCAGTGATGATAGCAATAACGGCACGTTCTGCACCCAGGCGTTTGTCTTTTGCCACACTGCGTTCATGACCATTGATTAGCCGGGCAAGTGCCAGCGTCATATCCATGGAGTGTTGTTTATCATGATACAGCGTGTCGCAGGGTAAATAGGTAGGGTAGTCCCCTTCGAATAAGCGTTCACAGTCGTCGAATGCCTGTTTTAAGGCGGCTTCATTGAACTGACTGAATGCACTGCGGAATATTGTGCAAACGGCACCACATACGCTGTCAGCGTAGTTTAGATATACGTCATCCGTGATGTCATAGTCTGATCTTCTATCTTTCATAAAGGCGACTTAAGACGGTTTATAGAATAAAATTTGATATTACATTTATAGTCTAAAATGAAAAAAAATTCCATCGTTGGTGTGAATTTTTGTGAACCAGTTCAAGGTTTTGTTAGAACGCTGATCGAGTGTATATTTCACCCCTCTATTTCATGCAGCGTATCTTTAAATATCAATAATTTACACGCTATTTTGATGTGTGAGTAAAACTTCCGTCCCAGCCTTCTCCCGGTGGGTCTTCTCGGAAGTGCATAATACGATCCAGATAAATTTTGTATATCTTGCGTTCAGGGTCTAACTGACTAAGACCAAAAATCTCACGCTCGGCGGCATCCCAATTTTGTGATCGATATTGTTTGATGCCGATATGAAACTGTCTGAGTAGCTTTCTTTGTTCTTTGCTGACGTTCTCTAACAGACCTAAGGGTTCGAAAATAGTAACCGACTTATTTTTGCCTTTTACTCGAACACGGTCGAGTTCGCGGTATTCGAATTCAGGGACATCGTGTTTTGTGAATTCACTGGTGATGATGTCAACACCGTAGATTTTCGTTAAACCTTCGAGGCGTGAGCCCAGGTTTACCGAATCACCTAATACAGTGTAATCCACACGGAATTCTGAACCTTTATTACCGACATTCATTTCACCGGAGTTGACACCAATGCCAACATAAATTTCCGGCCATTGTTTTTCAGAAAATTCTTTGCGTAATTCTTTCATGCGTTCAACGATAGCAACGGCCGCATTAAGCGCATGCAATGCGTGTTGCTCATCATCGAGAGGTGCGCCCCAAAATGCCATTACACAGTCGCCCATATATTTATCGATAGTGCCACGGTTATCGTGAATAACCTGGGTGATAGGGGTTAGGAAGCCATTAATGTAATCAGTGAGTTCTTTAGGTTCGAGGCTTTCAGAGATGGAAGTAAAGCCACGTACATCAGAAAATAATACGGACATTTGACGCATTTCACCATCTAAATTAATGTCTCCCATGTTCAAACTCATTTCGTCAACGAGCTCAGGCGGTACGTATTGACCGAATAAATGTGCAAGTTGGCGTTTGCCACGAGATTCTACAAAGAAGCCATAGGTCATTTGTAAAGCAAAAAGTAAGATAACAAGTAGAACGGGGGCAGCGATTGGAAGCACCAGTTGTGCACTGGTCCAGGCAAAAAAGTTACTGCCGATTAATAAGATGACACTRCCTACAATCACCARTGTCGATAACAGAGCCGACAGCATCGGTAAGGTAAAGGTAAGAATTAGGCCAATCATAACAATCAATATAAATTCATAACCTTGTGTATAACCCGGTGCATGTAAGATTCGTCCATCGAGAATACCCTGAACGATATTGGCATGGACTTCAACGCCAGGATAGGCCGGTTCAAGTGGCGTGGTTCTTAAATCAAGTAGCCCAGGTGCAGAGGCGCCAAATAGTGCGATTTTATCTTTAAGTAATTCTGGTTCGACTTTTTTGTTTAAAACGTCTGTTGCAGAAATGTATACGAAACTCTTTTGTTTACCGATGTAAGGAACCAGCGCCCCCGATTTTTGATCAACCGGAATGGCCAGTTCGCCAATTTTAATCCATTCAAGAAACAGGTCATTTGATCCTTCATTAGCCGCGACCACCATTTCTATGGCAGGTGAGCCCGTTGCTACACGCGTTAGTGCCAGTGCGAGAGATTCATGTAGATCATTACCATAGGTTTGTATCAGAGGGACACGGCGAAATACACCGTCATCATCGAGTAAAGGGTTGTCAAAAAAACCACCACTGTATGCACTATCCTGTAGTATTTTTAGATTAGCGGTATAACCGGTGGGTTTATTCACGGCAAGATTTTTAAGTGTTTTCTTGTCCAGTTTTGCAATTGGTTTTGGTAAGTCGCCCTTGATGGTGTCAGTGCCCATTACAAATCCCAGTACCGTTTTTCTATCTTTTAAAGATTCAGCAAAGCGTCTATCGTGTTGCAGCGATGGCATGACACGATTGTATTCTTGAATAAATTCAGGGTCATCGCGTAGCGAACCGCTAGCCATTTTATTGAGTAATTTTGCACCTTCATCGATATCGGCTTCAGCAAACACAATATCGTAACCAATCGCTTTAATCTGATATAAATCAAACAGCCTGTCATTGATGGTGGCGAGAATATTACGATTCCACGGCCATTGGCCAATTTCATCCAGACTTTTTTCATCAATATCAATAATGACGACCTGCTTGTCAACCTGTTCGGGAAGTGTGATTTTCAGGCGAGCATCATATGCCTGATTTTCGAGACTGGTCAGGATGGGGATGTGAATAATTCCGCCGACCTGAAGCAGGAAGATGCAGGTCAGAGCCAGACTGAGTGCATAACGAATAATACGTTGAATATCCAAGTGAGATCCTGATTTTTATTTTTATTAAGCTTACCTATGAAAGTAGCAAATAATCCGTTGAATCGCCATGAATACGGCAGATGTGGCGAATTTTATGTAAAATCCAATATCACACTAATACTGGTGTTTACCTCTGAATGGGGGGTGAATCAAACAAACTGACTATGGAGCTTAAATTAAGTGAAAACGAGTGAATTACTTTTAGGTGTCAATATCGATCATGTCGCAACATTGAGGCAGGCGAGAGGAACGCGATACCCTGACCCTGTGTACGCTGCTCTGCAAGTCGAGCAGGCAGGTGCAGATAGTATTACCCTGCATTTACGTGAAGATCGCCGGCACATACAGGATAGAGATGTTTACCTGCTAAAAGAGCGCATGTTAACGCGGATGAATCTGGAGATGGCGGTGACCGATGAGATGGTGAAAATCGCTTGTGATGTCAAACCAGAGGATTGTTGTCTGGTGCCGGAAAAACGTGAGGAATTAACCACAGAGGGAGGACTCGATGTTATCCGTTTTGAAGATAGCATCACCTCTGCCTGTGAAAAATTAGCCGATGCCGGTATTAAAGTTTCGTTGTTTATTGATGCGGATCTCAAACAAATAGATGCAGCGAAAAGAACCGGTGCACCAGTGATTGAAATTCATACAGGCCATTACGCCAATGCCGAAAATCATACGATACAAGGACAACGATTGCATGACATCGTTATTGCCTGTGAACATGCGAAAAATGCAGGCTTACAAGTCAATGCGGGGCATGGGCTAAATCGACACAATATCCATGATATAGCCAGTCTGGAGAACCTAAAAGAGCTTAACATCGGGCATGCGCTGATTGCAGATAGTGTTTTTATGGGCATAGAAAATGCCGTTCGTGAATATAAAAAACTAATGCGTGACGCCAGGAGTTAAAAGGCTGGGTTTGACTCTAAGCGGGCTGTCTAATAATTTTAAAAACAATTCACCACAGAGGCACAGAGGACACAGAGAAAAACATATTATTGTTAAACGCGCCGGCGGCGCAGTTAACAATATAAACCTCTGTGCCTCTGTGGTGAAAAATGTTTTGACCGTCATTCATGGCTATAACCAGCCATTAAAAATTAAAATTTTATGAATCTATCTGAAAATCAGTCACGTTTTGGATAGCGTTAAGTAGTTGGCTTGTTTCTTTATCGATATCAAATACTATTTTTTGATTGATTAGATTCTCGATGTGGCTACTGGTGTTTTTTAATTCGGTTGTACCGCAGCAACGACTTGCTCCATGTAGTTTATGTACGACATTGTGCAGTTGCGCTATATCATTTATATTGACGGCTTTTGAAATTTCCTTACTGTAACTATCGAGTTCTGCTCGTAACATCGAAAATAATTCGTATGCGAGTTCTTCATTGTCACCGGTAAATTCTTTTGCCAGGTTGATAGAGAAAATAATTTTGCGGGCATCGTTATTAAGGTCAATTGAAGTAGGCAGATCAATTTTAATTTCTTTGAATTCAGTAGCTGATATTGATTCTTTTAATACCCACTGATTAATGACTTTTTGAAGTATTGCATTACTAACCGGCTTAATTAAGATACCATTCATCCCAGATTTAATAACTTTTTCTTTTTCTTGAGGTAATGCATTTGCCGTTAGCGCAATAATGACGGGTTGTTTTCCTGGTGTTATTTCACGAATTTTTTGAGTTGTTTGATAACCGTCTAAGCCAGGCATGTGTAAGTCCATAAACACAATATCAAAAGAATTCATGCTTGCGTAATCTAATGCCTGCGCACCGGACATGGCAGTGGTTACTCGTGTTTTATGTTTATGTAATATGATTTCTGCAAGTCTTAGATTAACTTCATTATCATCAACCACCATAACGTTGATAGTGGACCAGTCATTAACAGTGTTTGTGTCGTTGATGGGTAGGTCGGTTTCGTCCTCAGGCGCTTTCCTATTTATGGAGTTGATTAATTTTTGTTTAATACGTTCGACTTTTTCCGAGGTAAACACAGCAGTATCAAATATATGTTGTTGGATATTTCTTAATTTTTTGTGCGATCGTGTGCTAGCAATGAGTAGTGAAGGTTTTGAAAAAGTAAGATCATCAAAGTATGAAAGTGAATTATTTTTGACTTCTTTACGACTAAGAAAGACAACGGTAATGTCATTTTCTATTTCAATTTCATCTAAACGGTTTAAAGCATCTATAGAAAAATCGTTGACTATGCATTGTGCGTTAGTGAATAGAGTTTTAAATGTCTGTTTTGCAATAAAATGGTTGCTGAAAAAAGCAACTTTCTTACCCGCTAGTTCAGATGCAATGGACTCAATTGTTACGGGTGTAACGGGCACGCTAAACCAAAAAGTAGAGCCTTCGCCTTTGGTGCTGTCGAAGCCTATTTCACCATTCATTAACAAAGTTAGTTTTCGTGATATAACCAGACCCAGRCCTGTGCCACCAAAACGTCGAGTGATACTTGTGTCAGCTTGCGTAAAKGCTTTGAATAATTTTTTCTTATCATCGCTGCTCATGCCAATGCCGGTATCGGAGACGCTGAACTTAATGCTAGATTCTGCCTGCTCTATTTCACCTGTTGTTATCTGTAGGTAGACATATCCATTATCAGTAAATTTAATTGCGTTACCAATCAAATTGGTAAGGATTTGATGAATTCGAAATGGGTCAGAATAAATTATTTCAGGAACCTGTTCTTCAATTCGATAAAACAGTTCGATGTTCTTTTCCAGGGCGGCAGGGGTAAGTAGRTTGATAATATCTTCAACAATATCGACAATGTTAAATTCACTGCTGGTGATTTCAGTTTTTCCTGATTCAATTTTAGATAAATCGAGAATGTCATTTATGATTTCGAGTAAGTTCTTTGACGATTTTTGAATGGTGTTAGCGTAATCTTTCTGTTGYCCTGATAATAGTGTGTCTTGAAGCAGTTCAGTAAAACCGATAATGCCACTTAATGGCGTTCTTATTTCGTGACTCATGTTTGCTAAAAATTCAGATTTTGCGTTATTGGCGTAGATGGCTTTTGARCGTGTTATATCAAGTTCAGCATTCCTGATTTCTAGCTCTTCCATTGTTTGTTGAAGTTCTTCGGTGTAAACGTTGAGTTGAATCTCCAAATCAGTTCGAGAATCTTTTAATTCATTTTTCATCTGMTYAATRCARGATTCAAGAACGCCGATTTCACCTGTCGATTTTTGATCAATGTGTGAGTCAAGATCACCCGCAGTTATGTTTCGAACACTGCTGGTTAATGATGTGATAGGCGAAGTGATTTTTTTACTAAGTTTGAATATAAACAGGGAGAAAATAAACATGATTAAAACTGTAATCGAACCGCCTTTTAAAACATGATCGATTTTTTCTACTGTGGCTTCCCTGGTATCTAATTTAATTTCAATGTTAGCAATAATTTCCGTGAAATACGTTTTGTCGGGCAATTGATAGGAATGATATACTGGCATTTTGAATGTGGAATAGCGTTCCTTTTCGAAAAAATTGTAGAGCTGAAAAGTTTGTTTATTCTCTTCGTCCTTGTTGCCATTAATAATAATGATATCCTGGTTGTTCGCATCACTAATTCTTATATAGTTAACATTGTCGTTTGACGCTATATCCTGCAGTATTGGTTTTAATTTTTCCAGCTCATTATTGAGTAAAGCCAGTTCTGTAACGGGGCGAATTTGCTTGACAATGAAATTTCCATATTTATTTTGTGTGTTGGAAATTAAAGAAAATTGGTCATATGTATAATAAATAGACAAAAACAAGCCAATCAACAATCCTGGAAATATTGAAATGATTAGAATCTGCTTGCTTAGTCCGAAAGATTTCACGTTTATTGAGGTATCGTTGTGTATCAGGTTAGGTTCAACGAGAGCTTTGCACGAAGCATCTTTTCCGTCATGGTAGCGTTAAAAATACTCACTGATGCTGTGTAAGCTGCGTTTCTTCGACAATTTTTTTCTTGCTCTGACGAGAAATATACATCGTGAAAAGCTCTCTAAATATATTCATTGGATGATAGTTTATTGTGCATAATCAAGTAGAATACAGTCCATAAAAACATGAACAAGTCTAGCATGACGTTTACTAAATACAGATAAATCCTACGATAATATGAAATACCAGACATTAGCCGATACGATTGGAAATACCCCATTGGTCCGTCTTCAACGAATGGTGCCTGAAAGTAGTAATACGATTCTGCTTAAACTGGAAGGTAATAATCCAGCTGGTTCAGTAAAAGATCGCCCCGCGTTAAATATGATTGTTCAGGCTGAGAAACGGGGCGATATTAAACCGGGTGATACTCTAATCGAAGCAACCAGTGGTAATACAGGTATTGCACTAGCGATGGCGGCGGCAGTAATGGGCTACCGGATGCGGCTAATTATGCCTGATAATATGAGTGAAGAGCGTCGTGCAGCGATGCGGGCATACGGTGCCGAGCTAATCTCAGTGACACAAGAACAAAGTATGGAAGGTGCACGCGATTTGGCTTTACAAATGCAGGATGAGGGTAAAGGGAAAGTGCTGGATCAGTTTAATAATCCCGACAATCCGCAAGCGCATTATTTGACTACGGGGCCAGAAATTTGGCAACAAACAGCGGGAAACATCACGCACTTTGTTAGCGCTATGGGCACGACTGGAACCATTATGGGTGTCTCGCGGTTTTTAAAAGAACAAAATTCTGATGTGCAGATAGTGGGTGTGCAACCGGAGGAGGGTTCGCGTATACCGGGTATTCGTCGCTGGCCAAAAGAATATATGCCCGGAATATTTGATGGCGCCCGTGTCGATCAAACACTGGATATAGGTCAGCAAGAAGCTGAAGATACCACACGAGCGTTGGCAACTAAAGAAGGCCTGTTCTGTGGTGTATCATCGGGTGGTGCCGTTGCCGCTGCATTAAAATTGAGTCGACAGGTTGAAAATGCTGTTATTGTATCCATCGTTTGTGATCGTGGCGACCGTTACCTTTCTACCGGCATTTTTCCGAACAGTTGATAGCACATCTGATTCCCACGCAGAGCATGGGAACGAGAAATTCGTATACATTTGAAGAAATAAATTATGTCTACTAAAAGAGGCAGGCGACGTAAAAAGCCGTTGCCTGAAGAACCCATCGAAGTCGAAATTACTGCTTTATCCAATGAGGGTAGAGGTATCGCACATGTTGATGAGCGTACAGTATTTATCGACCAGGCTTTAACGGGCGAACGAGTCCAATTTAAATATACCAGGTTAAAAAAAGATATTGCAGAAGGTCGAACAGTGGAAGTGCTGAAAGCATCCAGTTTGCGTATAGAGCCAAAATGCAAAGCGTTTGGGATGTGTGGTGGTTGTAGTTTGCAACACATGTCTTCACCGGCCCAGATTGAACTTAAACAAGCCATGTTACTCGATCAACTAAAACATTTGGATGTGATGCCTGACGAGGTATTAGAGCCGTTGCTGGGGCCTGAGTATGGCTATCGTCATAAAGCGCGTTTAGGTGTACGTTATGTACATAAAAAAGAAAAGGTTCTGGTTGGTTTCAGAGAACGTAATTCATCGTTTATAACAGAAACGGATCGTTGTGAAGTATTACACGCCTCAGTCGGTGAGATAATCAATGAACTCGCTGAATGCATCAATCAGCTTGAAGAGAAACGTACCATTCCTCAGATAGAAGTTGCCGTAGGGGATGACCAGACTGTCCTGGTGTTTCGTCATCTGGAGATATTGTCTGATACGGATAGAAAAATCCTGTCTGACTTTTGTCGGTTACATTCACTGGTTGGTTACTTGCAGGCAGGTAAACCCGATGCGCTGGAATTATTGTATCCGGAAAAGGTTGAGCCATTATATTACGAATTACCTGAGCAAAATGTAAGAATCGAATTTCAGCCATCTGATTTCACACAGGTTAATCCTGAAATAAATAAACGTATGGTTAGTAACGCAATCGAATATTTAGCGTTAGATGAAAATGATATAGTGTTAGATCTATTTAGTGGTTTAGGTAATTTTTCATTGGCAATGGCGAGACGATGTAAACAGGTAACGGCTGTTGAAGGTTCGTTGGTGATGGTGAAAAAAGCAAGAGACAATGCCGAACTCAATAATATTAATAATGTTGAGTTTTTCTACGCTGATCTCTACAGTGATGAAGTTTTATCGGCGCCCTGGATAAAACAAAAGTTCGATAAGATATTACTGGATCCACCACGCTCTGGTGCGGCTGAGATATTGCCCACATTGAAAAAAATGAAAGTGAAAAAGATTGTTTATGTTTCCTGTCACCCGGCAACATTGGCTCGCGATGCAGCGGTTTTAGTAAAACAGTTAGGTTATAAGTTAACTAAAGCAGGCATTATGAATATGTTTCCGCATACCGGGCATGTTGAGTCGATAGCGGTGTTTGAGTTGTAGTTTTTGTTATTTATTCGCACGAACATATTTATGTTTTTATTCTGACTTTCTTGTTGCGCCGATCCTACATAGAATATAAAACTAATACGCAAAAAAATCCCACGTATTAGCGTGGGATTCCAAAATTAAAAAATGTAAAATTTAAACCAGATTAAATTTCATCTTTACGCCTGCCACTTCAATAACATCATCATCAGCAAGTGGA
The DNA here is from genome assembly GCA_002746365.1 of Thiotrichaceae bacterium. Classification (GTDB taxonomy): domain Bacteria; phylum Pseudomonadota; class Gammaproteobacteria; order SZUA-229; family SZUA-229. Next base: position 18,468 of record NVWZ01000001.1, on the reverse strand, counting down.
TGTTGTTTACCAATCTCAGCGTCATTCACCAACGGCATCTTTTTATCTTTACCCGCATCTACCACGATGAGAAAGTACCCGGTAGGGCGACGAGTAATTGCGGCAACCTGTACGCCGGGTCTGCCCAGTGTGGTTAAAATTTTGGTTAGTTGCAGTTCTTTACCGGCATTGGTGCCAGAGGTTAACTGCAGCTTAGCTGCACCAGGGCCGCTGGTTGAAGTGCCGGCAGAGGCGAGGTCGGCGGCGATTTTACCAATCGACTTTTCGATATCTTTATCGGCTTCTTCAGTTTCCGGCATGCCTTCTGCATCCGGGCGGATGATCATGGTTTTTTCAAAATCACCTTCTTCCGATTCTGCATTGGCGTTGATGTATTTAAGTTCGTGTTTGCCGATGACAATGCTCTCACCATTTTGTAGAGCATGTTTGGATATTTTATTACCCGCTATATAAGTACCGTTAGTGCTGCCTAAGTCTTCAATAAATGAATCATTGAGAATGGTCAGTATTTTGGCGTGAGTGCCACTTACAGCAAGGTTATCGATGTGGATATCATTGTCAGGTTTGCGCCCGATACTTAGAATTTCTCTATCGAGTTCGTATTCTTTTACGACGTCGCCGTTAAAGCTGAGTACTAATTTAGCCATTGTGGTTCCTTGCAATACATTTTTATATGTATTTTATTATGTTTATGTATCTATATTAAGAGAATAAGTCAAAAAAGCGAGAGAATAAGCCGTTTTTCGCAGGAAATGATTTTACTGGTTTGACCAGCAGGGCGGAGATGTTGTCTTTCCCGCCGTGTTCATTTGCAAGTTTTATAATTTCTGATGCCGCCAGTTCTAAATTATTGCTATTCGTCATAATAGCTGATTTGATGAGTTTGTCTTCAATCATGTCGGTGACGCCGTCAGAGCATAACAGGTAAATGTCATCAACCATGACCACGTCTTCCTGTATGTCTATCTGAACATTGGCATCAATACCGACAGCACGCGTGACTAAATTTTTGTTTAGTGAGTTTCTTGCTTGTTCCGGTGTGTAAAAGCCGCGGTCGATGAGTTCCTGCATCAAACTGTGGTCACGAGTAATCTGTTCGAGTTCGCCATCACGATAACGATACAGGCGTGAGTCGCCAACGTGGGCGACTGAGAAGCGATTATCGTAGAACATGGCAACCACGACGGTTGTACCCATGCCACGATACTGTGCATTGGCTTCTGATGAATCGTGTACATTTTTGTTCGCTAATGTAACCGCTTCGTGAATAGCCAGGCTTTCTGAGCTGTAGCCGGTTGCTTCATCCGTTTCACCGGTTTTGATGTCTTTTGTTTTGTTGAGTATATATTCGAGTATCGTGCTGACAGTTATGGCGCTTGCCATTTCTCCACCACGGTGACCGCCCATTCCATCCGCTAAAACAGCCAGTGCAATATTGTCATCACAACCGATTGCATCTTCGTTATGATCGCGAACAGAGCCGATGTCGGTTTGTCCGTGAAGCAGGATTTTACCTTTGAGGCTCATTATAATTTGCCTTCGGCTTTCATGATTTTTAGACATTTGTTTATGTCTTCAACCATTTCCTTGCCACGCTTGTAACGTTTCGCAACGTTTTTTTCCATGGCGCGATTGATGATAACGGTCACGCAGCGAGGCAGGTCAGGATTAATGGTGTCAGCATTAGGGTGTTTTTCATTGGCAATTTTATACATCAATGTTGCCATTGAATCGCCAGTAAAGGGCAGTTGTCCCGTTACCATCTGGAATAACATAACGCCAAGTGAAAAGATGTCTGATTGACCTTCGACTTTTTTACCGGCGAGTTGCTCCGGTGACATATAAGAAGGGGTGCCCAGTACCATACCGGTTTTCGTTTTACTGGAGTCGGTGATGCGGGCAATGCCAAAGTCGGTGATTTTACATTCGTCACTCTCTGGATCCCACATGATGTTTGCCGGTTTGATGTCACGATGCACTACATTGTACTGGTGTGCATAATCGATACCATCTGCTGAGCGCTGGATAATGGATAAAACTTTTGTCAGCGGAAGCAGGGTATCCGGTTTGATGTATTTGCTTAAATCTGTACCTTTTAAATATTCCATCGCGATGAAAGCGAGGTCATGTTCTTCGCCTGCATCAAATATAGTCACGATGTTTGGATGGTTTAAGCGACCAGCCGTTTCTGCTTCACGGAAGAAGCGTTCTTTCACTTCAACCAGTTCGTCGTCTTCAAACTCCTGTGATAGTGCCATGGTTTTAATTGCCACAGTACGAGAAATTTTAGGRTCTKTGCCAAGATAAACGGCGCCCATYGCCCCTTTACCTAATTCACGTTCCACTTCGTAACGACCTAACATGGGTTTCTCTAYACCGCCGCCATCCAGTATTAATGTGCCGCCTGGTGATGAGCCACCGCCACCCAGAATAACCGTTTCTTCAAGAGAYTKAGCACGGTTAGARCGACTTTTAATATCGCGGAATTTGGGATCATAATCAGACATGAAGTCGTACACTGACTTGGCTTTATTAAACTGGCGTTTACGTTCGTAGTCCAGTGCCAGATTGTAAAGTAGTTCGAGCACCGATTTATCGGCAGGCAATTTACGGAATTTTTCAAATGCCATATCCAGCTGACCCTGTCCCTGTAGMGAGAGRCCCAGCATTCGATTGCTTTCAGCTGATTCAATATCGAGACGCGCCTTRCCTTTCTCCGACAAAAAGAATCGYTTTGTYGTCARCAGTATGTGYCCGGCTGCGAGTAGYARTCCAGGCATCATTAGTTGAATCCACATRCCTTGTGTTGTCATCATAATGTAATGTGTCATGAAYAATGCAACGAGYAGAATGCCGGTAATGATGAAGCCAACCACMGCGCTMAGTTTAGGCAGTAAAAACATTAGRTACAGCGCGACAATTAAAAGCGCAGCCATGCGTGCATAAAAACCCCATTCAGGTTCGACGAAAAAATCTTCGTTAAGAATRCTGGAAACAGAATGTGCCAAGGTTGCAACGGGAGACATGGTTGGATTGATGGGCGTGACAAATGTATCGCCKACACCTAAYGCGGTKGCACCAATAAGAACAATTTTATYTTTGTATTTATCAGCAGGRATCTTRCCTTGTAGRACATCAAAGAATGAATCAACAGGGAAGGCTTCACCGTATTCRTCRTCGTTATAGAAGAACGTGTTCATTAAAGAATARCCGTCGGTTTTTATATTTAAACGTCCGAGTTGAACACTGGARCCGACGGTGATTTTTATATCTTCAATRCCYAGATTTAAACTTTTGGCAGCAAGCAACAGTGCCATAGAAGGAWAATACTCACCATAAAAATCTATAATGAGTGGTTCGGTTCGAATGCCRCCATCAAYATCGGGCAGGGCAACCAATGCGCCGATTGCATTTGCCTGYTCACCTAATAWGGCGATGGGTTGATATGNCGWMKAKCNKYGRTASMGGGGAGAAACCTTCAGGATTGGTTAGCGCTGAATCAATAATATTGTCTTCGGCTAATTTATACTGAGTAATGAATTCGGGTAGGGGTTGATCAGGTTGACCGTAAGGCGAGCCTGGAACATAAGGCATGCTAAATACAATGTTGCCGGCACTTTGTATGCTCTGCGCTAATGTATTGTCGGTATCAAGAATAATTTCAGCTGTGTTGATATATTCTAAATAAGCATTAAGTTCTTCGGCAAGCTGATAACGTAAAGGTGAAGCTTCCAGCGCGTCGGCAATGCTATCAATCGCTCTATTACCGTTTGCATTTCCTTTGACGATATCGCGACTGTCTTCAATTGATAATGCGAGTTCTTCAACGAATGCAGGCACGGCTAAGATGCTGCTTTCTTCGAAAGCTTGCTTAAGCTCACGGATAAATTGCAGGCCGGGGTCAATTTGAGGTTCAGAGAAAAAAACGGTTTGACCGACGGTTTTAGCGCCACCTTCGGCGAGGATGTCATGCATTCGCGCGTGGATATCGCGTGGCCAGGGCCAGCGACCGATATTGGCAATGCTTTCATCATCAATGGCGATGATGGCAATTTTATCGCTGGCAATACGTGATGATGATTTAACGCCGAAGTCGTAAGCGTTTCGTTCCATGCTGGCAATAAAATCTGAGCCGGTAAAAGCCAGGAAAATTAAAGTAATAACCAGACCGGTGAGCCAGTCACTTTTTAAAGCGCCATTTTTCATGGTTGAGCCCCTTTGATTTATTTTTTATTGTTGAAAGCGATTAAGCGTCCTGCTTATTACGTTTTTGTTATTTATAGTTTCTATTGTTTTTATACAATATCAGATTCCTGAGGGAAGCCAATATCAATCCGGTATTAAGGTGATTTTAGACGCCAAAACTAGAAATACTTAGTTTATCTTAGTAAAAAAAATAGGAAAAACAACCACTTTAGGGTGGGGTGGTTAAAGAGTGGCGGTAAGTATCCAGCACTTAGCAGCTGGCCAAAATATATAAAAAGCTTGAACCTCGGAGACGCTGAGGCGCAGAGATAAAGACAAAGATTGTAGGTAGGTGTTATTCACCCCTACACAATTAAAACTTTTCTCTGTGCCTCAGCGTTTCTGAGGTTTGGGCTTTTGACCTTTCTTATTTCAAATTAGGATTAAGAAATTGAGTGCTTATGATTTGCGCGACGGTTGAACCTAAACGTGCAGTAAACCGTTCAAGAAGGTCATCCTGAAGCGTGTAATCGACAATCGTCTCTTCACCAATGACTTCACGTGCAACATAGCTGGCACTGGCCAGTTCATCAATCAGGCCATTTTTGACGGCGGCTTCACCGGTCCAGATTAAACCAGAAAACAGGCCGTCCACATTGGTGTCCAGTCTGTCGCCACGACCTTCTTTAACTGAATCAATAAATTGTTTATGAATCTCACCAAGCATGACCTGCATGTGCTCTTTGGCTTTTTCATTGACAGGCAGGAAGGGGTCAAGCAGCGCTTTGTTTTCGCCAGCTGTTAAGGTGCGGCGTTCGATTCCCAGTTTTTCCATGGCATCAACAAAACCGAAGTTATCCATACGAACACCAATGGAACCGACGATGCTGGCTTTGTCGGCATAAATTTTATCTGCGGCGGAGGCAATGTAATAACCACCTGATGCACAAATGTCAGTGATGACGGCATAGAGCGGTGTATTGGGGTAATCCTCACGTAAGCGTCGCATCTCATCATAAATATAACCTGATTGAACCGGCGAACCACCCGGGCTGTTAATTCTGAGAATAACACCAGCTGTGTTTTCATTTTCGAAAGCATTACGTAATGCGGTTACAATATTATCGGCATTGGCTTTCTCGGTATCAGCTATTACACCGGTTAGCTCAACCAGTGCAGTGTGTTTTTCATTAGCCGATACGGTAGTCAGGTTACTTGCATCATTCAACATGAATATGACCACACCGATGTAAGCAAAAGTTAAAAGTTTAAAGATGATTCCCCAGCGGCGTGAGCGGCGTTGTTCTTTTAAGCTGGCCTCAGCTAGTTGGGTTATCATTTCTCTTTCCCATGATTGATTGTCTGACATAATTACTTCCTGCAGTGTTCGAATATTTGTTAGTGGGTATTATGGTTTAAATAGTTGGATAATTCTGTAATATCGTTTAAACAGATTAACGGATCATGTTTCTCCAGCGTTTTGGCATCGTGTACACCATGTGTGACACCGATGCTTTTCATGTTGGCATTGTTTGCCATTTTTAAGTCGTGTTCACTGTCGCCGATCATTAGGGTTTGTGCGGCTGAAAAGTTCAATTCAAGTAAAATTTCGTGCAACATCTCCGGGTGCGGTTTTGACTTGTTTTCTCCTGCGCATTTGGTGGTAGCGAAATACCTGGCTAATTGGTGTTCATTAATGGATTGCTGCAATCCGCTTCGACTTTTTCCGGTAGAAATGGCGAGGGTATAACCGTCATCACAGAGTTCATTTAACAGGGTTTCAACGCCCGCGAATAAGGGTGCGGGTACCGAGTTTTTATACAGATAATGCTGGCGGTATGCCTCTGCAATTTGGTTTAGTTCGGTTGCGTGTTTAAGTTTATCCATTTCAGGGTGTAACGTTTCTATGGCTTSACTCAAGCCAAGACCGATCACATTTYTAGCCTGTGATTCACTGACCGCTATATCGATGGTGTTTTTACTGGCAAATTGAAGGCTGGTGACGATGCGTTCGATGGAGTCCACCAAGGTGCCGTCCCAGTCAAAAATCAGAAGTGGAAAGGTTWTCATTKTAGTTTTGTTAGTATTGTTTCAAGGTCTTCGCTTAAAGCRGCGTCTATTGTAATAGGGTCTGCAAGTGGTAAATACAACTGTTTAGCATGCAGAAAAAGGCGTTTTAATCCAAGTTTACGAAAATGACGATTAGCCGCTTTGTCTCCGTAYTTGCTATCACCTAAAATGGGRAAACCMGYATGCYYGGCATGRACACGAATCTGATGGGTGCGGCCGGTTTCGATRGTAATTTTCATTAGTGTACRARSAWTWGNMTSKATCMGYRTCGAATAKYTGTAWYGGYTCAAAGTGACTGATTGCCCGGTCGCCCGTTTTATCGATTTGCATAATATGTTCACCGCCACGTTTAATTTTGCTAATTCCGGTATCGATGGTTTGTTTATCATCRATCCAGCGACCGGCYAGCAGGGCGGTATACGTTTTCTCGATATGCACCGTTTTTTCATGGCGCAGTAGTGCATGCAGTTCAGCGAGTATTTGTCGGTTTTTGGCTAGCAGTAGACAACCGCTGGTCTCRCGGTCTAAACGATGCACCAGTTCGAGTGCTTGTTCAGGATCTATTTTTCTAAAGGCTTCGATTACGCCAAATTGTAATCCACTGCCTTTATGAACGGCGATGCCWGATGGTTTRTTAATGGCRATAATGTCGTTGTTTTCAAAGATAATCGATTKYTTTAGCTGCTCGAKRACWCGYTCTGGAATGGTRAAMRCYTGYTCTTCATTGATRYGAACMGGYGGRATTCGCAAGATATCAYCMGYCARTARCTTATAATGYGGTTTTTTCCGGCCGCTGTTAACTCGAACCTGACCACTGCGTAAAAGCCGGTATATATGGCTTTTGGGCACACCTTTCAGATGTTTGAGCAGAAAGTTATCAATACGTTGYCCGGCTTGTGCCTCGCTGATGGTGACCTGACTGACGCTGTTCGWGTTTATTTGCATAGTAANNNGCTAAGTTTCTGATAAATATGGTTGACCGCGGGTGCGCATTTTGACAGACTTAGCGGTTCAAATGCCAGTATTAGATTTTCTARCTGTATYRTAGCCGTAGTGAGTAACCATATTAGAGGCTACATGGCGATGACGTCAGATGTATTTGACAGGGAGAAATTGAATTAAACGTGCCGATAATAAAAATAACACGTCTATATAAAGGACTACATACTTGATGAAGGGTCATCAAGGCAGCCAAATTGCTGCATAATCGCTGAATTTAGCCACCAAAATCTAATGTTTCGCTACATTTAAGAGACCTTAAACGTTGTTGGCTGAACCAGGCAAACTGATTTTAAGTATTTGCAGTAGCGACACTGATCGAAAAAGCTCGGGCCGTATTAGCAAATACAACAACTAACAAATAAAAACTATTTTATTAATGATTTTCCCGTTATTGAACGCTAGCCACGCCATCACTCTGCCAGAGCCGGTCTTACTTGAGCTTACATTTTTAATGTTGCTGATGTTTGCCTGTTTCTGTGCATTTATGTCTACGGAAAGACGATTTTTTACAAGCCGCCAGGAAGGCGATGTGAAACAGTATGCAGTGCGTTTTTTGTACTTTATTAATGTGCAAAATGTTCTGCTGGCGCGTGTGAAAGGTATCAGTACGGGGTTAACAACAGGTTTAACTGCAAATGAAAAGAATTCTTATCAACGCAGTCCAGAAAGAAGAAGTTCGAGTTGCGATGGTCGATGGCCAGCAACTCTACGATCTGGACGTGGAAGTCCCATCCCGGGAACAGAAAAAATCCAACGTTTACAAAGGTAAAATTACCCGCGTAGAACCAAGCCTTGAGGCTTGTTTTGTAGACTATGGCGCAGAACGCCATGGATTTTTGCCTTTCAAAGAAGTGTCACGCATGTACTTCACTGAAGAAGCACAGAAAGCATCGGGTCGCCCCGATATTCGTACCGCTATCAAAGAAGGACAGGAAATTGTCATTCAGGTGGAAAAAGAGGAGCGCGGTAACAAGGGTGCGGCATTAACGACTTTTATTAGTCTGGCTGGGCGCTATCTTGTGCTGATGCCAAATAATCCTCGCGCCGGTGGGGTCTCTCGCCGTATCGAAGGCGAAGACAGAAACCTCATTCGCGAAGCATTAAGTCAGCTAGAAGTACCGAATGGTATGGGGTTGATTGTACGTACAGCGGGTGTCGGTCGTAACTCAGAAGAACTACAGTGGGATTTGAATTATCTGCTGCAACTTTGGACCGCTTTTGAAAAAGCAGCGGCAGAACGTCCTTCACCGTTTTTAATCTATCAGGAAAGTGACGTGACCACACGGGCGCTACGTGATTACTTTAGAAACGATATCGCCGAAGTACTGATTGATTCGAAAGAAGTTTATGATCAGGCGATAGATTTTGTATCGCAAGTCATGCCAAACAGCGTTAGCAAGATTAAGTTTTATGAAGATACCGTGCCGCTGTTCAATCGTTTTCAGGTGGAAAATCAAATTGAATCGGCTTACCGACGCGAAGTGCAGTTGCCTTCTGGTGGTGCCATCGTAATTGACCATACCGAAGCCCTTATCTCAATCGATATTAACTCTGCGCGTGCCACCAAGGGCAGTGATATTGAAGAGACGGCGACCAATACCAATCTGGAAGCCGCTGACGAGGTTGCTCGTCAATTACGCTTACGTGATCTGGGTGGTTTAGTGGTGATTGATTTCATTGATATGATGAATAACCGCAACCAACGTGCCGTCGAAAAACGGTTGAATGAAGCAGTGAAAAATGACAGGGCGCGCGTACAGATTGGGCGCATTTCACGTTTTGGTTTGCTAGAAATGTCACGCCAACGTTTAAAGCCTTCGTTAGGTGAGTCAACGCAGATTGTTTGTCCCCGATGTACGGGTCAGGGCACGATTCGTACTGTTGAATCTTTGTCTTTATCACTGGTGCGTATCCTCGAAGAGGAAGCATTGAAAAGTGGCACAGCGCGTGTCGATATACAGGTGCCAATCGATGTAGCGACCTACATGTTAAATGAAAAACGGCAAGTTATTGCTGAAATCGAAAAACAAAGTGGTGTGCACATTCTGATAGTAGCGAACCCGACTTTAGATACGCCGCAGTACAAAGTTGAACGTGTTCGTAAAAATGATTATGACGAAAATGATGAAACGGCCAGTTATCAACGTGCAGAAACTGAAACACAATATAATGTCGATGTTACGCAGGAAAAACCGATTCAGCCAGAGCAAGCGGCCGTTTCCTCAATTTCACCTGGCCGACGACCCACTGTTACAGCACCGGTCGTTGTTGAAGAAAAAACCAGCTCACCCGGATTGTTTGGCAAGATAGTTTCTATCTTTAGTGGCGCAAAAGAAGAATCTGAAGACAAGGCGGCTGAAACCAAAAAAGCCTCGAATCGAGGTCAGCAATCACGTGGTGGTCAGCGCAGCGGGGGTAATCGCAATAGCGGTAATCGGGGTGGTCAAAATCGCAATCGCAACCGTAATCGCAATCGTAACCAGGATAAAAAACAGGACGCTAAACAGTCCAGTGACAATCCCAATCAGAAAACAAATAAACCGCAATCGAATGAGGCGGCGGATAAGAATAAAAGTACCGGTCAGTCTGGTGGTCAGTCCAATCGAAATCGCCGACGACGCGGGAGCCGTTCAAAAAATAATGATTCCCCCAATAAGAATGATTCACCCACTAAGAGTGAAGCAAACGATAAGGTGAATAAAAACAAGACTGAAGATTCAGCTTCTGCACCTGCCAAACAGCAAAAACCGACAGAAAAAACATCTGAAAACAAACAGAGTCAGGAAGCTAAAACTGCTGCACCAGGACAGAGTGATTCGGCTACTAAGCAATCAGATAAACCGGTTTCCGATAAGCAGCCCGCATCAAATGAAAATCGATCGGCAACATCGGTTCTTGAGGATAAAAGTTAAGGGTCTGGAAAAGGTTTAATTTATCGGCATGGTGAGTGGCAGCATGGTCAATGAAGAGTTGCTATGCGACCACTCGACATGGCGTGTTATTTCAGCGCTAAAGCTCATTTTGCAGTTGATTAAGTAAGCCATTCGAAGCGTCTTCTACCAGATTGAGCACAATTTCAAATCCACGTCCCTGTCCGTAATAAGGATCAGGTACTTCTAACTCATTACTATTGCCAAACTCAAGAAACAGATGAATTCTGTCTTCATAACCAGCGGGGCAGATTGCCAGCAAATCGTCCTTATTGCTCTCGTCCATCGCGATAACGTAATCAAACGCTGAAAAATCATCGACATTTACGCGGCGAGCACGTTGTTTCGTTAAATCGATATTGCGTTTAAGTGCGGCATCTGTAGCACGACTATCAGGTGGGTTGCCAACATGATARGCATGRGTGCCTGCTGAGTCGATCGAAAATTGATTACTCAGATTGGCCTGTTCGACCTTGTGACGAAATACGCCTTCAGCCGTTGGTGAGCGACAAATATTGCCCATGCAAACAAATAATATTTTTACCATGTGTTATGTCTCGTGCAATGGCACTTAATTTGAAAAGCGTAGTTTACATTATGGGCTAGGAGCTTGTCCGAGAATAGAGAACCTACTGAAAATTCCAGAAAGGACATAATCTGAGTTTCTTGAACTCGTTAAATAGCGGTGCGACTCTGTGATTTTCGCTACGGCTTCTATTCTCGGACAAACTCCTGGTACTAGGTTAGCGCTTCCTTCGTTAATCCGTTAATATTCCGCTGATTCATAAAACATTAAATAAAAAAGAACATGCTAAAGATACACAACAGTCAGACCCGAACAAAAGAAGAATTCAAACCGATTGAAGCAGGCAAGGTGAAAATGTATGTCTGCGGTATGACGGTTTATGATTTGTGTCATCTCGGGCATGCACGCGTGCTGGTCGTGTTTGACACGGTTACACGGTATTTTCGATACAGTGGATATGAAGTAACGTATGTCAGAAATATTACCGATATTGATGACAAGATTATTAATCGCGCCAATGAAAATAAGGAAGATTTTTCTGTGTTGACGAAACGTTTCATCGAGGCGATGCATGAAGATGCTGCCGAGTTAGGTGTTTTGCCACCGGACGAAGAACCGTGTGCGACAGCGTCGATGAATGACATTATCAATATGATTGAGATACTTATCGAAAAAGGCTATGCCTATGTGACAAAGGTAGGGGGTGATGTTTATTACGACGTCAGCCGTTTTAAAGGTTACGGCAAATTGTCGGGCAAAAAGCTGGAAGATTTGCGCGCCGGTGAACGTGTTGTGGTCGATGAGCTTAAAGATGATCCATTGGATTTTGTATTATGGAAAGCCGTCAAACCAGGCGAGCCATCATGGGATTCGCCCTGGGGTAAAGGACGACCTGGCTGGCATATCGAATGTTCGGCGATGTCGACTTGTTGCCTGGGCAATCACTTTGATATTCACGGTGGYGGWCAGGAYCTGCAGTTTCCGCATCATGAAAATGAAATTGCCCAGTCAGAAGCGGCRACGGGTGAAACGTTTGTTAATTTTTGGATGCACAACGGGTTCGTGCGCATCAATGATGAAAAGATGTCTAAATCTTTAAATAACTTTTTCACCGTCCGTGAAATTTTAAAGTTATATAAAGGAGAGGAGATACGTTATTTCGTCATGGCGAGTCAGTATCGCAGCCCACTGAATTATTCGGATCAATTACTGGATAATGCGCGTACAGCATTGTCTCGTTTATACAATACTCTGCGTGGTCTTGATGTGCCGGAAAGTTTTGATGAAAACGATCCTGCGGTTGAACAATTCAAGCAGGCAATGGATGATGATTTCAATACGCCCGAAGCGTTAGCTGTATTGTTTGATCTGGCRAATCAGGTCAAYAAATTACGTGATAAAGATGAAGATGCTRCGCTGGAAAARGCATCTGTACTTAAAGGTTTAGCCAATGTGCTTGGTTTRCTTGAAGACGATGCCGAGCARTTTTTRCAGGCAGCTGTCACTGAAAATGACGATACTGCCGATATAGATGCCTTAATTGCCGCCAGAAATGCGGCCAGAGAAAATAAAGACTGGGCGGAAGCYGATCGGATTCGAGATGAGCTTGATGCGATGAGTATTGTGCTGGAAGAYAAAGGCGGCAAGACCGTCTGGCGTCGATCTTAATAGCAGCGAATAGTTAACAGTGAATAGCGAGCAGTTCAAGCGYYAAAAGCGGAGCACAGTGCGGGCRGAAAGCCCGCAAAAACAGCGTAGCTGCTTGTTTTAACAACTATTCACTATTCRCTATTCACTATTCACTGCTTTTCCTGTACTATTCGCGTCCTACAATTTGAAACCATCCCTTGCTCTACCACGACCGGTTCATATAAAACCAACGGCGGGGGGCTTTAACCGAGAGGAACACTATGCGTCACTACGAAATCGTATTTCTGGTGCATCCAGACCAGAGCGAACAGGTACCTGCAATGATCGACCGTTATAAAGCAACGGTAGAATCGAATGGCGGTAAAGTCCATCGTTTAGAAGACTGGGGTCGCCGTCAGTTAGCTTACCCAATAAACAAAATTCATAAAGCACACTACGTTATGTTGAACGTTGAATGCAACGAAGCTGCGCGTGAAGAAATCGAAACGGCATTTAAATTTAACGATGCGGTTATCCGTAGTTTAATTCTTAAACGCGATGAAGCCGTGACAGACATGTCTGCACTGGCTAAAGCAAAAAGTGACGAAGATGTCGCTGAGAAAAAATCAGCCGCTGAGCGTGCTTCAAAAGAACGTGCTATTGCAGCGCAAGAAGCGGCTCGAGCAAAARGCGAAGAGGCTAGCGCTTCAGAAGCCAGTACTTCAGAAGCCAATACTTCAGAAACTAAGCCGTCAACTGATAATAAACCTGATGCTGCTGACGCAGCACCTGCAGAGTAGGAGAAGAAAATGGCAGCGAATTTTAGACGTAAACGTTATTGTCGTTTTACTGCAGAAGGTATCACTGACGTAGATTATAAAGATCTTGAGTTACTGAAATCTTTTGTATCTGAAAGTGGCAAGATTGTACCGGCGCGTATCACGGGTACAAAAGCAAAATACCAGCGTAAATTAACTAAAGCCGTAAAAGTTGCACGTTATCTTGCGTTAATTCCTTACACAGATAGTCACAAATAAGATTTATTCGTATCTTCTTATTTGTAACAGAGGGTGCGGTTGATTTCGCACTTGTTAATAGAAAGGGTGTTAAGTGTTATTTCTTGCGCGTTTTATATTAAAAGGCCAAAGTCAGGCAGCACTAGTGGCTGCGACGATGGCAATTTTAGGATTGATCTTACCGCCAGCTGCGTGGATAAGCGCTGCGGCGATTGTACTGGTTACATTAGTACATGATCCGAAAAGTGGTTTAATTACATTGGCTTTTGCGTCAGTAGGCGCCGCAATATTTTCTTATTTAATATTTGGGACGCCACTGATAGCGGTCATGTTTGTTTTGCTTGCCTGGTTACCCGCCTGGTTGATGGCGAGTGTATTACGGCAGACAGTATCGTTGGCTTATAGCTTGCAGATACTGACAATAATCGGTTTATTTGCCGTTACCGTGCTGTATATGTTGTTCCCTAATTTTGGGGAATTCTGGCGTGAACCATTAGAGCAGATAGTCGTTCAGTTAGCTGAACAGTCTAATGATTTTAGTCTCGCAGAATTGAAACAGACAGAAGATTGGGTGATCAAATTTTTACCGGGCTTATTTGTTAGCAGCATTGTGTTTGGGTCGATGGTAAGCCTGTTTTTAGGCAGGTGGTGGCAAGCGGTTTATTATAATCCAGGTGGTTTTGCCAAAGAATTCCAAAGTCTGGATCTAGGAAAGATTTCAGCTTTAGTTGCGGTAACCATAATGTTAATCGCATCGTTAGTTAACAGTGTGTTTACTATAGCATTGGTAACCGTTGTATTTATTTTGTATGGAATGCAGGCTTTGTCGTTAGTGCATGCGGCAATAAATATACGACAGGTAAATTCAGCATGGTTAGTTATGATTTATGTAACCATGCTCTTTATACCGCAGGTGATATTGCTGTTAATGTTTGCGAGTTTTGTCGATCCCTGGTTAAATATTCGTCAACGAATAATCAAACCTGTATAGATAGAATTATTAATTAAAGAATTTTTACGAATTTTAAATTGAGGTTAGAAAGATGGAAGTCATCTTATTTGAGAAAATTGATCGTCTAGGTAGTATTGGTGATCTGGTAAATGTTAAAGCCGGTTTTGCTCGTAACTTTTTATTACCTCAAGGTAAAGCAAAAGTAGCGACAGATGCAAACAAGGCTGAAATTGAATCACGTCGTGCTGAATTTGAAAAATTGGCTGCAGATGCATTAGTAACTGCTGAAAAACGCCGTGATCAGATTGAAGTAATGATTATTGAGATTACCGCTAAATCAGGAACGGAAGGTAAACTCTTCGGTTCAATTGGTAATATCGACATCTCTGCTGCACTGGTTGAAGCAGGTGTGGAAGTTGAGAAACGTGAAGTACGTCTTCCTGATGGCCCGATTCGTCAGGCGGGTGAGTATGAGGTTGTTATTCATCTTCATACTGATGTGAATGCTACAGCTAAAGTGACTATTATTGCAGATGAAGACGTGTAGTCTTTAGTTTTATGTTTTGATAGTAGAAGGCCTGCTTATGCAGGCCTTTTTTATTGTGCATGTTTGTTTTCTGTAGGAGTGAATTGTAATCCACGATTCTTTTGCTTGCTTTTAGGGTGGGTGTTTTGTGCAGTCCTTTCATTTTCTTACTTTGGCTTAGCGGTACTCGCACTGCGGACGAGTTACTTCTTTTCTGCAGAAAAAAAGTAACCAAAAAATGCCGCCAAATTCAGCAAATGAAGAGGGGGGCAAGTCAAAAGAAAAACCTAAAACCTAAAAACTTGTCATTCCCGAATGCCTGTATCGGGAATCCAGAGGTTTTAAATGCCGCCAAAGCGCTGGATCCCCGATAGAAGCATTCGAGGATGACAACGAAGAGTGATGGTTTATGGATAAAATAAATAGTTAGCAGAGTAAATACCTCTGCCCAACCAACAAATGGTATTTGACTTTCTCCTTCTTCAGAAAAACAAAAATCAAAGCCAAAAACCTAAAACAAAAACCTGTCATTCCCGAATGCTTGTATCGGGAATCCAGAGGTTTTAAATGCCCCGTAGCGCTGGATCCCCGATACAAGCATTCGAGGATGACAACGAAGAATGATGGTTTATGGACAAAATAAATAGTTAACAAAATAAACGCGGAACCAGTTTTCATCCGATATGAGCGAAGATATATAATGGAGGCTAAGTACATAAACACATGATAAGTAAAACCTTAATAAAATAACCACAATCAGGGCTGAAAAACCTTTAACAAACTGTCACCAGTCTTTATAATCAAAGTCCAATTCAACGGATAAATCTATGTCAGAAACTGCTCCATTCCCAACGTCCGACGCTATGCCTGATACGCAGACCAGCGGTCTACGCGTACCGCCTCATTCGATAGAGGCCGAACAGGCTGTCATCGGTGGTTTATTGCTGGATAACCGTGCCTGGGAAAATATTGCTGATAAGCTGGTCGATGAAGACTTTTATCGATTTGATCATAAGCTGTTGTTTTCGGCCATTCGCGAGTTAGAGTCGCGAAATGAACCGTTTGATGCCGTAACCTTATCGCAATGTCTGGATAAGAACGATCAGCTTGAGCAAGCCGGTGGTGTGCTGTATTTAGGCCGCCTGGCTAAAGATACGCCCAGTGCCGCGAATATCGTTGCTTACGCTAATATTGTGCGTGAAAAGTCTGTGTTACGCCAACTAATCGCAGTCGGTACCGACATCAGTGGCAGTGGTTATGTGCCAGAAGGGCGAGACAGTAAAGAATTACTGGATGCCGCTGAGAAAAAAGTTTTTCAGATAGCTGAGCAGGGCGCGCGAGGTGAGGGTGGCTTTCAAGATATGAAAGCGCTGTTATCGAAAACGGTCGATAAGATTGACCACCTGTTTAATAGTGATGGCGGTATCACCGGCGTTTCTACTGGTTTTGATAAGTTTGATGAGATGACCACCGGTCTGCAAGAGGCTGATTTGGTCATTGTCGCGGGTCGTCCTTCTATGGGTAAAACGACATTTGCAATGAATATTGTTGAGAATGCTGCGATAGGTGACAAGCTTCCCGTCGCGGTGTTCAGTATGGARATGCCYGGTGATTCGTTGGCRATGCGTATGATYTCTTCATTGGGTCGTGTTGACCAACATCATATTCGTACGGGTCAGCTTACAGATGAAGACTGGGCGCGAATTACTTCAGCCATTCATATCCTTTCAGARGCTAAAATTTTTATTGATGATACCCCGGCGTTATCACCTAATGAGATTAGAGCGAGAGCGCGCCGTTTAAAACGCCAGCATGGCTTAGGGCTCATCGTTATCGATTACCTCCAGTTAATGCAGATTCATGGTGGCAGCGAAAATCGGGCAACYGAAATYTCTGARATTTCTCGTAGCTTGAAAGCSATGGCAAAAGAATTAAAAGTACCGGTTATCGCATTRTCACAGTTAAACCGTAGTCTTGAGCARCGACCGGATAAACGYCCAGTGATGTCTGACCTTCGTGARTCGGGTGCGATTGAGCAGGATGCGGATATCATTGTCTTTATCTATCGAGATGAAGTGTATAACGATGATAGTCCACAAAAAGGTGTGGCTGAAATAATTATTGCTAAACAACGTAATGGCCCCATCGGAAAATCCCTGCTTACTTTTCTGGGTAAATACACTAAGTTTGAAAATTACATTCCTGAAATGTACAGCGATGATGGTTTTGAATGAGTGAGTCGTCTTCCTGCGACGCTAACGGTTATCGACGTCGTGCCACTGTAAGCATTAATCTCGAAGCGTTATCCGCTAATCTGAAGAAAGTTCGAGAGTACGCACCTAATAGTCGGGTCATGGCGGTCATCAAAGCCAATGCCTATGGTCACGGTATGTTGGCTGTGGCCAGACAGCTCGACAATACCGATTATTTTGCTGTGGCGATGCCGGAGGAAGCTTATGCACTTCGTGCTGATGGTTGCAGTAAACCCATCCTTGCCCTGCATGGATTTCATACCAAAGATGAGTTAATCGCATTTTCCAGGCTGAATATATCGACGGTGATACATCAGTCTGGGCAGTTGGAAATACTGTTGTCTGAAAACTTGCCAGAACCGGTTGATGTCTGGCTGAAAATCGACACGGGTATGCATCGACTCGGTTTATCTGGCGATGTTGTTGATGAATATTTTGGTCGTTGTCGCAATAGCGCCAATGTAAAAAATGTTTTTATAATGAGTCATTTTGCCAATGCCGATGTTAGTGACAACATATTAAATATCAATCAATTAGAATCTTTTCTTAAAGTAACTAATGACCTAGATGTGGATTGCAGTATGGCTAACTCTGCAGCTATTATGCGTATTAAAAATAGCCATTTTGAAATGGTTCGCCCCGGCATTATGCTCTATGGTTCATCGCCGTTTGCTGAAACTTCAGCGGCAGATTTGGGGCTTCAGGCTGTCATGCAATTTGAGTCGATGTWAATTGATATCAAGGCTGTTCAGGCGGGAGAATCTATTGGCTATGGCAGCACTTATACCGCGAACAAAGATATTCTAGTTGGCATGGTTGCTGCTGGTTATGGGGATGGTTATCCTCGCCAYGCGCGCAACGGRASCCCCSTCTGGGTCAATGGYAAACGATGTGGTTTGCTTGGCAGAGTATCGATGGATAGTGTGTGTATCGATCTGTCTAAGGTCGAGGCTGAAGTGGGTGATCGCGTGGTGCTGTGGGGAAAAGAGCTCTGTGTTGATGAAGTGGCGCAATGTAGTGATACCATCGCTTATGAACTTTTATGCAATGCGAAGGGGTTGCTTCGATAGTTATTTTGCCCGACCTGTTAATGCTAAAGTCAGGATTTTACAATAAAATTAGTCTATTCTCAGACGATAGAATCTTAAAGGGCACCTCTATTAATTGCTTGTGCCCTCTGGCTTTACGACCAGTTCAGAATCAAGGCGTGCTTTTGAAGCTAGGCCCGCAGTTGTAAATACACGGGCCTGTCGAAAAAGTGCAACGCAGAGTCTGGACTGGTCGTAAAGCCCCGTAGGGCGCGGCCTGAAGCGTGCATCTGCTGCGTTGTAAGCCTTGAGAATGGAATAACCATTCTGCTGCGGCTCACGCCTTGCAGCT
>NVWZ01000018.1 GCA_002746365.1 Thiotrichaceae bacterium | reverse complement strand
CTTTGACGGCACTCAATGGCGAGCTCCTATTTGGGGCGACAGACGGCACCAATGGCATTGAACTTTGGAAAAGCGATGGCACCGATGCGGGTACCGTGATGCTCAAAGACATCAACAACGGAAGTGGGAGTTCTCGGCCTTTTTACGAAGGTAAGTAATCTCAACGACTATTATTTTTAAACGTAGTCGTCTCCACTAAAAAAGGCGCTGCAGAAACTGGGGTCAGCAGTGAGAAACTGGGGTCAGAACACAGATTCTGCTAATATTCGATTACCATCTACAGGTCTAATTTAAATTTAGATCCATCTAAATCCACATGGAGGTGGGCAATGGCACGACAACCGAGATTTACAATACCAGGTATTCCACAACACATCATACAGCGTGGTAACAATCGAGAGCCATGCTTCTACACAGAAGAAGATTATCTTCGCTATAAAAGTAATTTGCTTGATGCCGCGAAGAAAAATCAGGCCATCATTCATGCTTATGTATTGATGAGCAACCATGTTCATTTGTTGGTTACACCGCAGCACGCGCATAGCATTACCCATATGATGCAGGATTTAGGCCGAAAATATGTGCGTTATATTAATCATACCTATAAAAGAACAGGGACATTATGGGAAGGTCGTTTTAAAGCCAGCTTAGTTGATAGTGACGCTTATCTTTTAACCTGCATGCGTTACATTGAACTTAACCCTGTCCGCGCCAATATGGTGGTACACCCCGGCGAGTACAGTTGGTCTAGTTATACATGTAATGCAACGGGTAAAATGGATAGCCTTATTCAACCTCATCCTCTTTATACCGCGCTAGATAAAGAACCAAAGCAGTGTCAGTTTGCTTACCGTGAGTTGTTTCGAACACATCTGGCGTCTGATCAAATTCATGCTATACGCGATGCACTAAACCAGCAACTTGTTCTAGGACGAGATGATTTTAAAGATAAAATTGAAGAAATGACACAACGTCAGACACGGCCAAAACCATTAGGCCGGCATAGAGTTGAAGAAGGCGGAACGAGTTACTATTTAATTTAGTATATTAGTGGAATCTGTGTTCTGACCCCAGTTTCCAGTTTCTCTTTAATAAATGACGCTGTTGTCTAAAGTGATTATTAATAACGCCGTGACAAGATAAAAAGAGTGAATCGATGGTACAACCATACAGCATGACTGATAATTATCCTGTGGATAACGATAACATTTATATATATTCATACTTGATGAGTATACAGGTATGAGTTAAGTTGACAGTATTGGGTTACGGCAAAAAAACGCCTAACACWWYMWWYTWYTMWTWTTKCYRKTMKWKYTAATTNWKKRAWWYWWYWWWRKYTAATAAAATGAAATCATTATTACTTTTTACAATACTAGCCATTCCAGTGCTCGCTTATGCCGGTGGCCCTCGTCATATTGATGGCAACACGCCRGTACGTTATACCAACCCAAACGTGGTACTYAATTTTGATGTCGGCACACTGGGTGCGCGTTCAAATTCTGAGTCCGATGATATGGTGTTACAAAGCATGGCTTTGTGGAATAACGTTACGACTGCAACCATCAACCTGACTCAAGGCAACAATCTGGCCAGTGATATTGATCAAACCAATTACCAGGGTTTACTTTTCCCGGTGGGTGGCTCCAACAGTCATCCCAGTGTTAGCGATGGCCAGATTCCGGTTGTATATGATACTGATGGTCAAGTGATTGACRATTTTTTTGGYGSYSKACAAAGCAMTGYCATCGTTGGTGTAGCAACGTCTATTTTTCCTATCGGAACAGGTGGTTATATAACRGGTTATGTMCTCATAAATGGAAAAAAYWCGGTGGGCGGCGTGRMKATCACCRATGMWCKGTTATCCCATACMATCACGCATGAAATCGGACATTTGATTGGCATCGACCACAGCCAGCTGAATATTGTTGACGCGAATAAAAATTGCGGTTTAAATGGAAACAAATACCCCGTGATGTACCCCACATTCTGTAACCAACCCACCAATGCTTTACAYCTGGATGATGCAGCYGCAGTAACCGCWCTGTACCCTGAGCAAAATGTGGTGGCAACGTTTGGTGAAATAAACGGGACATTAGTTGATACTCTCGGGAATCCGTGGGTAGGCGTAAATATTTTTGTAACAAATACGCAAACAGGCGATGTTTATAGCGTGGTATCTGACTATTTAAAACAGGGCACGGGTTTTTTCAGTATTTTATTGCCTGCTGGTACCTACACACTCCAAGCTAGCGATATCATTGCACAATTTAAAGGCCTCAGTAGTGTCGGCCCTTACGCGACTAATGACGCAGATACGTCTTTTATTTACGGTACTATCAGTATTGCATACGCCGGGTCTACACCCGGTTCCAATCAACTTCTAACCGTTACCACCGGCAAAGCAATTACGGTTAGCTTGGTTAGTGATGGCTCAGGACCTTTCACTACTGGYAATACTATGACTGTAGTCACTTCAGCAGCAACGGGTGGTGGAGCTGCTGATGGCGGTGGCGGCGGAATAGTTTCACCTGCAATTCTTTTATTGATGCTGGCAGGTTTGTATAGAAGAACTTTTTACGGGCCATTCTGACCCCAGTTTTCTTCTGTAAATTTTGAGAGTATGATAGTTTGAGAGTATAGATACTTTAAAGTATCTGTATAGCAAAGATTATCTCCTTTTGCTCATTAAACTAAACACTCGACAGACAGGAAATGACTATGGCCACACAGACAAAATCACAAACGCCCCTTCGCTCTGGAAGCGCCCCGTTATTTCAGCCGYGTAAAACCGCGCTGACGCTGGCCGTTAGAAGTGTGCTCGGTGGCGTCCTGGGCAGTACCTTACTTACCGGCTTTATAAGCCCTGCATTCGCCGCAGCTGGCGATGTGGCGGGCGTGGAGTTTTTGGTCAACACCCATACGGAGGTTTCTCAGCGCAACCCCAGCATCGCGATGGACGCAGATGGAGATTTTGTAGTGAGCTGGCAAAGTTATCAAGATGGCAGCGGTACTGGCGTGTATGCCCAGCGCTATAACGCCGATGGTGTGGCGGCAGGCGCGGAGTTTTTGGTCAACACCTATACGACGAGTTCTCAGTTCAACCCCAGCATCGCGATGGATGCGGACGGGGATTTTGTGGTCAGCTGGCAGAGTTCTGGCCAAGATGGCGATGGTAATGGCGTCTATGCGCAGCGCTATAACGCCGATGGGGTGGTGGCGGGCGCGGAGTTTTTGGTCAACACCACCACGGCGAGTGATCAGGCTGAACCCAGCATCGCGATGGACGCGGACGGGGATTTTGTGGTCAGCTGGCAGAGTTCTGGCCAAGATGGCAATTTTTATGGCGTCTATGCGCAGCGTTATAGCGCCGATGGGGTGGCGGCGGGCGCGGAGTTTTTAGTCAACACCACTACGGTAAATTCTCAGGGAGACCCCAGCATCGCGATGGACGCGGACGGGGATTTTGTGGTCAGCTGGCAGAGTTTTAATCAAGATGGCGAGGCTGATGGCGTCTATGCGCAGCGCTATAACGCCGATGGGTTGGCGGCGGGCGCGGAGTTTTTGGTCAACACCCATACGGCGAGTGCTCAGCGCAACTCCAGCATCGCGATGGACGCAGACGGGGATTTTGTGGTCAGCTGGGTCAGTTTTCTACAAGATGGCAGTAGTTGGGGCGTGTATGCCCAGCGCTATAACGCCGATGGGGTGGAGGCGGACGCGGAGTTTTTGGTCAACACCACTACGGCGAATGCTCAGGTTAACCCCAGCATCGCGATGGACGCGGACGGGGATTTTGTGGTCAGCTGGGTCAGTTCTGATGGCGATGGTAATGGCGTGTATGCGCGGCGCTATAGCGCCGATGGGGTGGCGGCGGACGCGGAGTTTTTGGTCAACACCCATACGACGAGTGCTCAGAGAGACCCCAGCATCGCGATGGACGCGGACGGGGATTTTGTGGTCAGCTGGCATAGTTTAGATCAAGATGGCGGCGATTATGGCGTGTATGCCCAGCGTTACCAAGGCGCGGCGCAAACGGTTGACCTTAATTTAGTGGTAAACGACGATAGCGACCCCGTCACGCAAGGTACTAACTTTATCTACAGCCTGATCAGCAGCAACAACGGCACCGGCATTGCCATGGATGTCAATCTTTCAGAGCCGCTACCTGCGGGCATTACCTATGTTAGTGATGATGCGGCAAGTACGGGCTGGATCTGCGCGCAGGCTGCCACCACTTTAGAGTGTAACCTGCCGTTGATGAACCCGGGCGCCAGCAATACCATTAATGTCACCGTTACCGCGAGCGCCGTCGGCACCACCAGCAACGTGGTTACCTTGAGCGCCGCCCAAACCGACAGCAACCCGGCGGATAATACCGACACAGAAACCACCGAAATAGTCGCCAGCGATTCAGGTGGCGGTGGCTCGTTAAGTTGGTTTATCAGCCTGCTGTTATTGCCGTTAGCATTAAGAAGAAAAATTTTCAGTCACTAATTGGAGATTATATTTGTCGCTTGGCATCTCTCCCGGTAACTTAGTCATTGCGAGGTAGGAAGCAATCCCATACTGGCCGGTAGTACACACCAGGAGATTGCCGCACTACCGCTCGCAATGACAGAAACTCCAGCTTAAGTAAGTGCTATTCGGTCCTGACCCCAGTTTTGCGCCAGTTTTCGTATTTTTATTGGAATAAATGAAAGGTCAAAACTACAATACGAATTTACATATTTGAGTATCTACGGCGATATATGCTGTAAATTAGAGAAAAGATAAACCGTTGTTAATTGAAAGTGCCTATTTCTTGAATAGGCACTTTCAATAAAATTAATCAACAACAGTATTTTCAGTCACATTAAGTGCCTCATCCAACTCAGCCCTAAAATAATGACTCTTGAGAAGGCTAGCAGGTTCATCATTTATTGCCTTAATGTACACCCGCCATCCGTAACTTATCGACCAGAACCTGTCGCTGTGTTTTATTTTTCACTGGGAATATCCTRRCRGCATCTTCTGCACGAAAGTCTGGTGCGATAGTATAAATCTGYTCAGCCTGCCAGGTTGCTTCRTCATTYTTGCCCAGCTGGCTTAATGTTACCGCTAGCATCATATGGGCGGTTAGCAGGCTAAAGTTTTTATCGATGGCACTGCGAAACACGGGTAGTGCGTCTTCGTATTCTTGCAGCGAGTAATATGCCTGGCCTAATACTGACAGGTACTGGGCAGGGTAATTCGGCTTGAGTTGCATGGCTCGACGTATCATCTTTAAACCCTGTGTCGGGTTATCGTTATAGATATGGATTAGTGCAAGAAAGGCGTAACCATCAGCGTAGTTGGGTCTTATGTCGAGCGCCTGTTCAAGCGATGTAATGGCTTGCTGRTAATTGTGTAGATGTGTTTGTACGTAGGCCAGCGCCCAGTGCGCCTGAGGTAGTTGATTATCSATAGCAACGGCTTTACGGGCAAGCATGAGCGCAGTGGGTAAGGAATTTTTATTGCCGAAAAACCAGTGGTAGCGGTGGTCATCGACATGAGTAAGTGCGAGTGCTCCATAAGCACGGGAAAAGTTTGGATCCATCTCGATAGCGAGTTGAAAGTGCTGTCTGGCGAGTACGTTTTCAGTATTGGTGCGCCGGGTGTATAAAGCCTGACCTCTGAGGAACTGGTCATAGGCATCTATATTATTGGTGTAATGGTGCGCGATGCGTTGTTTTTCTTCTGCTGTTATTTTTATCGATAAGGCAGTGATGATACTGGTCGTGATGTTGTCCTGTACAGCAAAGACTTCGGTGATTTCCCGGTCATAGCTCTCAGCCCACAATTGCTGTTGTGTGCTGCTGTCGACGAGAATGACATTGACGCGTAATTTATTTCCGGCACGTTGTACACTGCCGGTCAGGATGTAACGGGCGAGTTGTTCTGTATTTTTATTCTGTTTCGATGGTGTGGCAAAAACGCGCAGTGCGGATAGTTTTGACAGCGCAATGCTGATGTCAGCAGTAATGCCGTCACTAAAATATCCCTGATTGGCCTGGCCGCTTAAGTTATCAAACGGTAAAACCACGATCGAGGGTGTGCTGTTTAGTTCGCTTGCAGGCTCTATGATGTTTGGCGCCGTTGAGATGATTGTGTAGCCAGCGATAGCGATTACCAGTAGCAGGATAACGAGAGCAACGCTAGCAACATGGTTACGGAAACCGGTGTTATTTTTAGCTTGATCTGTGTCAGCTATTGGCTTGCCAGCGGATCGTTTATTGTTAGTTTGTCTGGTGAACGAGAGCTTATCATTCGCTTGTGTCTGGTTTGCTTGTGTATCGTCTGCTTGTGTATCGTTTTCCCAACGCACAGAAGCGATCAGGCGGTAGCCTTTTTTAGGAACGGTCTCGATATAGAGGGGTTTGCGTGAATCATCGCCCAGAACTTTGCGTAATCGTGTGATGCAGCTGGTCAGGGCATCATAACTGATAACACGATCTGTCCAGATGTCAGCTTCCAGCTGACTTCGGCTGATGACCTCTGCTGGATGATTCGCCAGATACACCAGCAAGGTCATCACTTTACCTTCCAGTTTGATGTCTTGTTCACCGCGATGAATACGGTTTGTATTGACATCCACATACCAGTCAGCGATAAAAAAATTCATACTTTATAGCCATTGTTGAGTTGACAAGGTCGTTTTTTGTCAGCTCTAAGTTCATGTTTAATATAGAGATATAGTTTGCCAGATTATCGTCGTATTTTCGTCATAACTTTTACGCTTTTATCAGTTATTAATAAATCATTCGATTAGATAGTGACAAACTTTAGAGGCTACCATGATATCAATAAATCACAGTCAAATCAGAGCAGAGGCAGGTCTTTTATCTGCAGGATTACGSCCCACTGATTTAGTGGCAGTACTCCATTTTATATTGCTGTTTACGGTGTTATCACTTTTCAGCGGCAATGTCTTTGCTGATAGTGCAACGCCATCTTCCGACAACAAGATGCCACGGGACCCGATGCAATACTTTTTTCACCAGAGCTTTAATGATCTGTCAGAGGAGCTGGATATTGTGGCGGAAGAAAATAAAAAAGGTGTTTTCATCATGTTCTCAGATAAAGACTGTCCATGGTGTACAAAGATGAAAGCGACTGTGATGAATCAGGTGGCGGTACAAGATTACTATCAGGAACATTTTCGTGTGCTGACTATCGATATMCGYGGYGATGCAATGATTGTTGATTTTGACGGTAATGARATTGCCGAGAAGGAMTTTGCTTTCAAGCARCACCGTGTTCGAGCTACCCCAGTMGTCATGTTTTTTGATGCCAGTGGTAAAAAAGTAATGCGTTRTACCGGTATCGTACGTGATACCAAAGAGTTTCTCTGGATGGGTGAATATGTGGTTAACGAGGATTACAAGAAAATGAATTTTACAAAATATAAACGTGAGAGAAAAAAACAGGCTCAGCTTGAATCACAAGATAAAACATCTTAAAGATGGYCTGATAGGGTAAGGGTGTTTGKTAGAATGAAAAGGTTATTGAATTCAGCYGTTGTYATCGTCAGCTTTTTTGCAGGRGYGGCTACGGGCGAGGCATTACCAAACCCGCTCACCTTAGCGCATGCCTTGTCGTATGCGACGGCAAATCATCCTAATCTATCACTCGCCGATGCACAGTTGGCACATGCGGTTTCCAGAAAGCTACAGGTTGAAACGATTAATAATGTTGATGCCTATATAGAACTGGCACCATACGCAGTAATTCCCACTACCAATGACGATTTTACCGGTGACAGTTACGCACGGCTGTCCGTCACCAAAACACTTTATGATTTTGGCTACAGTGCATCGCTTGAAGATTCGGCTGMAGAGGATATTTCCAGTCAGCAACTACTTGCTTCCGCAACGCGCAATCAGCAATATATTATTATTATGCAGCGTTATTTTAATGTTGTACTTGCCGACCTTTACTTTTCMRSYGTMRWYGMSGRMRWKWYCWKCMWSKATKKRARWKATSAYWWWKYATKGSMYSGCCATTCATTAGGCATGATCTCTGATGTGGTGCTGCTGGAAGCGGAATCGATATATCGGGATGCCGCTGATCGRCGTAAAGCCAGTGARRAAAATCAGTATTCAAGTCGGCTRCGTCTTGCTATCGCATTAAATAAACCCGAGGATATTCCTGCTGACCTAATCAGGCCGCAGCTACCGCAACTGGAACAGGCTGTTCCTGAACTGGATGCCTTGCTCGACCAGGCATTGATCGGTAACTTGACGGTTGCAGCATTGCAGCATGCAGTGCGTGCGGATAGGGCAGCATTGGCGGCCTCAAAGCAGGAATATGGTCCAACACTTCTGGCCGGCCTTGAATTAAACAAATACGAGCGTCAACTGCGAGGCCGTAATGATGCCAGTATCGGTTTTAATCTACGCATTCCCTTTGCCAATGGTAACCGCACAGAGGCGAAGGTGGCGCGTATCGTTTCTGAGCTGTCAGCATCGCAAGCACGTTACGATCAGGCAAAATATGTCCTGCGCCAGCAACTGTCAGATCTGATCAGCCAGCTGGCAATATTGAAGTTTAAACGCGACAGTGATGAACAGCGGCTCGATAGCCGGGGACTTACTCTGGACAAAAACCGGGCACGTTATGAATTGGAGATGCAGACAACCTTGAGTAACTCGATGGCAAGATATACCGAAGCAGAGTGGCAGTCTGCAAAAWATGATTTTGAAGTCGCCACCATCTGGGCGCAGATCGATACCCTGATGGGTAAAAAACTTTATCWACAAAAGGATAATTAATCACATGAGAATTATTGACGGATTGCTAGTTGTTATTTTATCCATGCTCTGTACTTCCATTTATGCGGCAGATTATGAGGCAACAATTGAGTTATCGGATTCGATTGAGTTAAGTCTACCGGTATCGGGTGTCATAAAAACGCTTGATGTGGTCGTTGGTCAATATGTTAAACAGGGCGAAGAAATGCTGAGACTTGATCAAATTCCCTTTCAGGCAGCAAAGGCGCATGCAGAATCACGTGTTGCAGTTCAGCAGACATTACTGGTCGAATCATCACGTGATTTTAGSAATCGACAGGARTTATWTGATCGTACCGTGYTRTCGACMGTKCGACTGGAAAATKCTGARCTCAAAGTAAAAAGAGATAAGGCYTTTTTGAAAAGTGCTGAGGCRCAACTTGCGGTRGCAAACTATKATTTATCTTAYAGTMRRTTAAGTGCGCCTTTTGATGCTCTGGTACGGTCAGTATTGGTGAATCAGGGCCAGTCAATCAATAACGCCATAGAAAGCAAAACACTGATTACTCTGGTTAAGCAAGCAAGTTATCTGGCCAGATTTACGGTTTCAGCTGAGGCTTCTAATAAATTACAAATTGGCCAATCAGTAACAGTTAACACACAAGATAGTAGTTATCAGGGCAGTATTAGCCGTATCACACCTGAGCAGGTGAATGCAGAGGGCGGTCAGCCACAATCATATTTGATCGATGCAGTGTTCTCATCGGGTAAACAGTGGCTTCACATCGGGGNCAAAGCCAGTGTGCATATCAATTAAGCATGTAACAAATAGGTATAAATATCAGTCCGTTTTATACGCCATGCCATTTCACTATGCTGCGTACATAGAGGTGTCCTTAATACATTAATGCCCGTTATTGGAGATATTTTTGATCTCACAATAATTGTAAATAGCAGCAACAGTATTTGCAGATGAGATAGTATTTGCTAAACTCGGCTTGTTAATTTGCATTTCTGTTGTATTATTGAACTTATGGTGCTTTACTGCATCTACACTTTTTGAATTTATAATCGTGATTTTGTAACCCTGATTTTGTAACTCATAGTTGTATAACCTATATTCATATCCCATGGCCTATTTAAAAAAATTATTACTGGTATTCCTTGTGCTCAGCACACTGGGTTACAGTAGTGCCTGGGCGTTTGATGGGCATGTGCTCGAACCATTTGAGAATGAATCAACTTTTTTGGATGTGAATGCGGGTGATTTTCAAAACACGGGTTATCCACAAGGTGAACATGAAGTCGGTGAAATTGCCTGCGATCACTGTTGCCATCTATCCTCCCACCTCGTTGCAATTTTTTCTGATGTAAACAGTACCGYTACTAGCGGTACATCTATTTATTTATCCAGCCTGAGCGAAGGCATCAATTCTTTTATTCCCGGACCCGACCGAAAACCTCCCCGCCATTAATTTTTGAATTTAACCAGCGATGCTGGTTGTAATGCATGCCCGAAATATTTCGTTGGTATGTGTTTGTTGTATTTATTCGAGAATTAATCATGACCATAAAACCATGTAAGAAACGTGGCCTGCGCGGYACACGTTATATAATATTTTCAGTTGTCACTATGCTTGCCAGTAATGCACAGGCGGTGCAATCAACGCTAAATGAAAATAATCCGGCCACCACTAAAACAGGGTTCACCTTGCAGCGCTGGCTCAATCACAATGTTGATAATCATCCCTCCGTATTAGCGGCAAAATCTGCTGTTGATGCTGCGGGTTATCAGTTAATCGCTGCCGATAAAGCCCTGTATAACCCTGAGCTTGAACTGGATGTCGAAACCGCAGAAACCGATTCGGCATCGATTGGTCTCAGTCAAACAATTGACTGGGGTGATACTCGTGGTGCAAAAACTGAGATGGCACGCGCACAACGCAGCGCGGCTCGATTTGGCTTTGAATCGGTTCGCCGTGAAATAGCCGATGATTTTCTCAGTGGCCTTGCACAATATCATACATCCTCCGCTTTAAAATTACTTGCACAGCAAGGTGAGAAGCTGATGCAACAATCAGCACAACTGGCAAAGCAACGGTTTGATGCAGGCGACCTGGGCAAAGTCGAAGTTGATCTGGCCAAYCTTACCTATGCGCAGTCKCGTTTTAAACTGGCCGATGCGATATCGCAACAGGCACGGGCAACACAAAACCTGATTGCACTCACCGGTAATGTGAATAGAAACTGGCCGCTTATGCTTTCAGCTTTCCCAGACCCYGYTTTYCCAGAYTYARTTCATCCAGACTCACAGAAAAACAGCCAGARACAAGCACAAATRATAGACWCGACKGTGCAGCAATTACCGCAATTACGCGAGATTACGTCACGCGTTAAATCGGCTCAGGCAAATATAAAAGTGCAGTCAGGTCAGGGCGCGGTGAACCCAACCATCGCATTTCGTGCCGGTAAGGAAGAGCAGGATGCMTTRATYGGRYTWACYTTATCSATTCCMTTRCAGRTAAGAAATAATTTTMAGGCAGAAGTYGATKYWGCSAATGCWRMARYRAKMMWKRCMRWKMKWGMRGCCWYMRMTGCGTATCGAAAACTCAAAAGCCGACTTGAGATTGCCATCGTTTCTTATGAGTTAAGTCGCGGTGCCTGGCTTTCATGGCAACAATCGGGTGCCGATACGCTCAGTGAACAAATCACGCTGTTGGAGAGATTGTGGAAAGCAGGTGAACTCAACACCACCGATTACCTTATACAACTAACACAGGCGCTGCTAACTAAAAGCAGTGCTATCGAACAACGTGGCCGTATGTGGACTGACTGGAGCGAGTGGTTAATTGCTTCCGGAAAAATAGAGCAATGGCTCAAAAACACATCGTCAAAAAATACGAGAGAGAAATAATGAATATCAATTTACATAATATGGGCCTGTTAAAAACACTGATGCCAATACTAATACTAGCAGCATCGCTTAGCGCAATGACTGTAGCCTATGCATCGGGTGAACATGATGAGCATGATGGACATGATGAAAAAAGCAGTCATGAAAAAAGTGGCCACGATGAAGCCGGCCATGATGAAAGCAGTCATGATGAAAACAGTCATGAAGAGCACGGTCACGATGAAGGCGACCATGAAGGTAACCATGAAGCCGAACATGAAAAAAACGGGCACGACAAAATCGACCACGATGAAGCTGATCACAAAGACAATGGACATGATGAAGCGGGACATGATGAAAGTGGTCACGGAGAAGCCGGTCATGAGGATGAAGAACAATCTGTAAAACTGACCGCAAAACAACTTGAGGTTGCTGGCATCGTGGTTAAAGCGATAAACCCACAAAGTGTCGCTACAGAAATCAGTGCGCCCGGTGAAGTCATGTTGAATGAATACAAAACAACATCCGTTACACCACGCGTCTCTTCACAGGTGGTCAAGCGTCATGTAAAACTGGGTGATGTAATAACAAACGGTCAGCCGTTGGTGACTTTATCCAGTGTCGATATGGCAACAGCGCAGGGCAATTTACTGGTTACCGGTCGTGAATGGCAACGGGTAAAAAAGCTCGGCAGAAAAGTTGTTTCTGCACAACGTTATACCGAAGCGCGCGTTGCACATGAGCAGGCAAAAGCACGTGTGCTCGCTTTTGGTATGACAGCAAAACAGGCTGAGTCATTTCTTAAAAGCGGCGACGCATCCAAAGCTAATGGCACCTTCCAGTTACTGGCCACACAGGCCGGTACGGTTATTTTTGATCGCTTTATCGTCGGTGAATTAATCGAGCCGGGTACAAAACTTTTTATTATCAGTGACGAATCAGTGCTCTGGGTCGAAGCTAAATTAACCCCGGCACAGGCAGCATTGGTTGCGCCCGGCAGCCCGGCAAACATTGTTGCCGGTGGCAACTTGTTTTTCGGCAAGGTAGTGCAGGTACATCACGCACTAGATGAAGAGACCCGCACTCTGGGTGTGCGCATTGAAATCGCTAATCCTGATGATGTATTACATCCCGGTGTTTTTGTGCTGGCACAGATCAGCAGCATTAATTTAGAGCAGGTATTAGCGGTTCCGGTGAATGCTGTGTTGCGAAGCCCCGATGGTGACTGGGCGATTTTTATCGAGCATGAAGCCGGTGAATTTGAGCCACAGGAAATCGAGTTGTTACGAACTGTTGGTGACCTTGCCGTCATCGAAGGTATCGACTCCGGCACACGCGTGGTAACACAAGGTGCGTTTTTTGTACAATCTGAGCTGGCGAAAAGCGGCTTTGAAATTCATAACCACTGAGGCCGACTAACATGTTAAATAAAATAATTGATGTGGCGATCGGCAGCCGCCTGCTGGTCATTATTGCCCTGTTGGCAATGATGGTTGGCGCGACGATGGTTTTGCCAAAATTAAATCTTGATGCTTTTCCCGATGTTACCAATGTGCAGGTGCAAATTAATACCGTTGCACGGGGTCTGGCGGCGGAAGAAGTTGAACAGTTAATCACTTTTCCCATTGAAGCGGTGATGTACAGCCTGCCGGATGTAGAAGAGGTACGTTCTATTTCGAAAACCGGTTTATCGGTTATTACCGTGGTATTCAAAGAAGGCAAAGACATTTATTTTGCCCGCCAACTGGTATTCGAACGGTTGCAAACCGCGCGTGAAGATATTCCCGATGGTATTGGTACCCCAGGCATCGGACCGAATACATCGGGACTGGGGCAGGTTTACCAGTACTTTTTAAGAGCGGACGACCCGATAAAATACAACGCTACGACACTGCGAAGTTATAACGACTGGATCGTTAAATTACTACTCATGCCCGTCGGCGGCGTCACTGAAGTGTTGTCATTTGGTGGTGAAGTGCGCCAGTATCAGGTGCAACTTATTCCACAACGTCTGTTAGCTTATAACCTGACTGGTAATGATGTTGCCCAGGCCATTGAAGATAATAATCGTAATGCCGGTGGCTGGTATATGGACCGGGGCGATGAGCAATTGGTGGTGCGCGGTGTGGGCTGGGTACGAAGTGGTGAAGAAGGCTTACGCGACATTGGCAATATACCATTAAAAATTGTCGATGGTGTTGCAGTCAGTGTAAACGATGTGGCTACGGTGGCTTTTGGTGCGGAAATTCGCCAGGGTGCGGTGTCAATTACGCGACGTGACAAAGACGGTAACCCGGAAGCGCTGGGTGAAGTGGTCGCGGGTGTGGTACTAAAACGTCTGGGTGCGAATACCAAAGCGACCATTGATGGCATTGAATCGCGCATTGCGGCAATTCAAACTGCCTTGCCCGATGGTGTCACCATGGAGCCATTTTATAATCAGGCCAGTCTGGTTGATCAGGCCGTTGAGACAGTTGTTACGGCACTACTGCAGGCTTTTGTACTAATCATTATTATTCTGCTGTTATTTATGATGAATATCCGCGCCACCTTGCTGGTGCTGATATCCATTCCCATTTCAATTGGCCTGGCGCTGATGGTCATGGCCTACTGGAAAATCTCGGCTAACTTAATGTCACTGGGTGGGCTGGCGATTGCCATTGGCATGCTAGTTGATGGTTCGGTGGTGATGATGGAACATATATTCACTCACATAAGTCGCCCGGATAAGGACCATGAATCGCACATTAAAAAATCCGTGGCACTGGATGATGCAGATCCCTTTGATGTCAGTCACGATAACCACGGCATGGAATTACGCATTCAACAGGCAGCAAAAGAAGTAGCGAGACCAGTATTATTTGCGGTACTTATTGTTGCTATTGTATTTGCACCACTATTTGCACTGGAAGGTGTTGAAGGCAAAATGTTCCAGCCCATGGCTATTTCTATATTACTTGCCATGTTAGGTTCGTTAGTTGTGGCGCTGATGGTGATTCCCGCAATGGCAACCTACCTGTTTAAAAAGGGGGTGGTTGAAAAAGAAAGTCCGGTATTGCGCCCGATTGATAAACAATACCGTTTACGGTTAAAGCAAGCACTGGAAAATAAGCGTTTAATCGTGATTAGTTCAGTTGTGCTGTTTATAGGTTCACTGATATTAGTGCCCTTTCTGGGCACTGAATTTGTCCCTGAACTGGAGGAAGGAACGTTAAATATTAGAACCACATTAGCACCTTCTTCGAGTCTGAACACGTCACTAAAAGTCGCAGGAAAGCTTGAAGCGGCATTACTCACTTTTCCCGAAGTGATTTATGCCACCAGTCGAGTCGGCCGCGCAGAAATTGGCGGTGACCCGGAACCGGTTTCTAATATTGAAACTTTTGTCGGCTTAAAACCCGTCAGTGAATGGACCAGCGCCAGCAATCGTTATGAATTGCAAAAGCTCATGGAAGAAAAAATGTCCCTGCATCCCGGCCTGTTATTTTCATTTTCACAGCCTATTGCCACTCGTGTTGATGAACTACTTTCCGGTGTTCGTGCGCAACTGGCGATTAAACTATTTGGCCCGGATCTGGATATGCTAGCCGAAAAGGGTGCTGAAATAGAGGCGCTGGTGAAACAGGTAGAAGGCACCCGCGGCGTTGCGATGGAGCAAATTGGCGGTGAAGCGCAGCTAACTGTGCGCCCCGATCGTGACAAACTGGCTCGCTATGGCATCCCGGTTTCACAGGTCATGGATCTGGTCGCCGATGCGATTGGCGGGCGAAGTGCCGGGCAGGTAATTAAAGGCAATGAGCGTTATGATATTTATGTGCGCCTCGCTGAAAAATATCGTAATAATGTTGAAGCGATTCGTAGCCTGATATTGCAAGCACCCGGCGGCGCATGGGTCAAACTSRGCGATGTKGCWCAGGTCRAAATTGAAACCGGCCCGCCACAAATYCGGCGTGATGATGTGCAGCGCCGGGTGGTRATTCAAAGCAATGTCGAGGGCCGCGATATGGGTGGTCTGGTTGCCGAACTGCAACAACGTATCAATGATGAAATYGATATGCCACCCGGTTACACCGTGGTGTTTGGCGGCCAGTTTGAAAACCAGCAACGCGCACAGGCTCGATTGATGATTGTGGTACCCATTTCTTTGGGGYTGATTTTTCTATTGTTGTACTTCGCRTTTAACTCGGTTGGTCAGTCATTGTTAATTATGCTGAACGTGCCATTAGCTCTCATTGGTGGCATCGCGGGGCTTTATGTCTCCGGCCTGTATCTATCAGTGCCCGGTTCCATTGGTTTTATCACCTTGCTCGGGGTTGCGGTATTAAATGGCGTGGTCATGGTTAGCTCAATTAATCARCGGGTGGAAGGGGGGYTGTCCATAAAAGACAGCGTRTTCGAAGGYGCMGTATCRCGYTTGCGYCCGGTATTRATGACGGCCATTACCTCCGCGYTAGGRCTTACGCCCTTGCTRCTGTCCACTGGCATTGGTTCTGAAATACAAAAACCATTAGCCACCGTYGTGGTCGGCGGACTGGTGAGTGCAACATTACTGACGTTATTTGTGGTGCCGGTTTTGTATGAAACCTTTTCCAGAAAAAAATATTCGAAGTAAGCCTTAACTGGCTCTGCCACTTAAAGGCAGAGCCAGTAACTTAAGGGCACCTCTATTATCTGTGCGCCTGTGGAGGCTGCATCTGCAATAAATAATAATATCGACAAGGGACAAAAAAATGATGAATAAAAAAACATTAAACGCGTTGCTATTTGTAGTGATGTTGACGGGTTCCCATCAAGTATTTGCACATGCTAGCGGTGGCGGTGGAAGTTCATATGATCTCGACGAGCAAGATCACGCTGCTGAGCGAGCGGCTGAAAAACAAGTGGCTGAGAAAAACAGTGATGAAGATGACTGGGCTGATTTTATGAAGGCAGTTGATGCACCTAAACAAAAGCAAGGCGAACATGCTAGCGACGATCATGGCCATCACGACGACACTAAATAGCATTCATTTTTTTGTCTGGAAAAAACCAGGCAGGAAATAGTTATGGCTGGTTGTGGTTGTGAAATTGAAGTAACCGATAAAGAACAGAAAAGTGTATTGATTACTTTATTGCTTATCAATGGCTTTATGTTTGTGTTTGAAATAAGCCTGGGCTGGTATGCGCAATCGTTAGGGTTGATTGCCGATTCGTTTGATATGCTGGCGGATGCTATTATTTACGCCATCGGACTATATGTCATAGGAAAAAGTCTGCAGCACAAAGCGAAAGCCGCATTACTCAGTGGCTGGTTTCAGGGGGCATTAGCACTGCTGATACTTATCGATGTTGTGCGCCGTACCCTGATGGGCAGTGAACCCGTTTCTGCTTTTATGATTGGCGGTGGTATCATCGCATTGATTGCCAATATATATTGCTTAATACTCATCCAGAAACATAAGGATGGTGAAGTACATATGCGCGCAAGCTGGGTGTTTTCAAAAAATGATGTTATTGCCAACACCGGTGTCATTATCAGCGGCTTGCTTGTCTGGCAGTTTGAATCGCGTTGGCCGGACTTGATTATCGGGTGTTTAATTGCGCTGGTAATCTTTAGTGGCGCGCGGCACATCATAAACGATGCTCGCAGTGAGCTTGTAACTATCAGTAGCGAGAATGTAGATGACTAATAAAATATCACAGAATTTATGATATTTATTCAGAGTAAACCCGGATACTAATGAGCACACATAACCATCAGCACGACATCAGCTCACAACGTATTGGCGTTGTATTCTTTCTTAATTTTTTCTTTACCATCATCGAATTTATTGGTGGCATACTGACGAACAGCACGGCAATCATGGCAGATGCAGTGCATGATCTGGGTGATACCTTATCCATTGGCCTCGCCTGGTATTTAAGCCGACTGGCTAAAAAACATCCCACTGGTGAGTTCACCTATGGTTATTATCGGTTTTCACTTATCGGTGCATTGATTAACGGCTTTGTGCTTATAACGGGTTCGGTGTGGGTACTATCAGAATCTATCCCTAAAATGCTGGACCCGCAAATGCCCCATGCACARGGTATGTTCTGGCTGGCAATTTTAGGTGTAACGGTAAATGGKTATGCCGCATGGAAAATYAGTAAAGGAACAACGCTCAACGAGCGCATATTAAACTGGCATTTAATGGAAGATGTATTGGGCTGGGCCAGTGTGCTTGTYGTCAGTGTATTATTGCTGTTYTTTGACTGGCCAATACTCGACCCGATACTGTCTATTGTATTCACATTATTTATTTTGATGAATGTTGTAAAAACAAGCCGTCAAACAATTAAAATATTTATGCAGTCMGTTCCTGACGAGAAAATGCTGGATRMTATACGTAGCCGACTGATCTCGTTGCAACATGTTAATGCGGCTCACCATTTGCACCTGTGGTCTTTAGATGGTGAAAAACATGTGTTAACGGCACACCTCGAAATTGATCATATGATTTCTGCCAGTGATCAAGTAGCAATTAAACAGGAAATTAACAAACAGCTTGCCGAATTTTCACTGGCACACACAACGATAGAGTTTGAAATGCCAGAAGAAGTTTGCAGRGATAGTTAAGGRCRCAGGCANTTAATAGCGCTGYGCTAGCRTTATTTCSCGTTTTTTNGAATACMTGCTTAAAGTGTTTTTTCCACCGGTAGTCCGGCAAYAAGCCATTCAGGGTAACCATCYTCCARYCGCCGTGCTTTCATGCCTTTTTCACGTAGACGAGCCACCGCATCGAATGCCAATACACAATGCGGGCCACGGCAGTAAGCAATTATCTCGTGATTGGTATCATCCTGATTGCCGAGTTCACCCAGCCGTTGTTCTAATTCATGCAGTGGAATATTCACCGCACCGGGCACGTGACCGGCGGCGTATTCTTCCGGCGGACGGACGTCCAGTACAGTGATCAGACCATCACGTGCACGTTCCAGTAATTCCGTGCGCGGTATGGGCTCCAGATCATCTTTCACCGTCAGGAAGGTGTTGACCAATTGTTGAACATCGCTGACATGGCGTTCTGCCACGGTGCGCAGAGCATCCAGCAAGACGATAATGTCATCACCGCTGATGCTGTAATAAACTTTCAGACCTTGTTTACGACAGCTGACCATGCCTGCGTGACGAAGCTGTTGCAAGTGCTGCGAAGTGTTAGCCACGGTTAATCCGGCTACTTTACTGAGTTGATCGACACTGCGTTCGCCCTGCGCCAAAAACTCCAGTAACTCCAGTCGGTTACCGTTGCTGAGGGCTTTTCCTACACGGGCAAACTGGGTGAACAGCTCTTGTTTGAAGCTCATGGTTATACCTTTTTTATGCCCTTAGGGCAGCTCTAGTAACACTGTTCCAAAAAACGTCATCTCTCGCAGAAGCGCAGAGTACACTGAGAACAACGATGAATTCTTTGCGCACTCTGCGCCTCTGCGAGAGAAAACCTAAAGACGCCACTTGTTACGGATAACAGCATGATGTTTTTGAGTGCTTGACATTGTTTAAAATTCGGTTACTCTAGTAATCAACTAATCACTTGAATACTAGAGTAGTGAATTTAAGTATAGCACAGCATGTCTATCCCACAACGTGTGCAATCAACAACAAGCAAACACTGAGAAACCTATGAACGACATAAATCAGTATATTATGAGCAACGAGGTGATTATCCGGTTGAGTTTTTTTCTAGGCATTTTTGCCGTAATGGCAATCTGGGAATTCATCGCACCACGCCGTGTACTTACTGTTTCCAAAATTGTGCGCTGGTCAAATAACCTGGGGCTGGTTTTTCTCAATAGTTTTATCTTGCGTATATTGTTCCCTGCGGCTGCCATCGGCGTGGCCGTATTTGCCAGCGAGCAGGGCTGGGGATTACTGAATTATTATAATGTGCCCCCCATGATTGCGGTTATCGTTTCTGTTGTAGCAATGGATTTTGTCATCTATGTGCAGCACGTCATGGTGCATGCTATTCCTGTGCTGTGGCGACTACACCGGGTACATCATGCCGATCTGGATTTTGATGTCACCACCGGCGCACGATTTCACCCGATCGAAATCATCCTTTCCATGTTGATTAAATTTGCGACTATTATTCTGCTCGGGGCGCCCGTTGTCGCCGTGATTATCTTCGAAGTGATGTTAAATGCGACTGCCATGTTTAATCACAGTAATGTGCGATTGAACCTTGTTGTTGATAAATGGCTGCGTCTGATTTTAGTGACACCGGATATGCACCGTGTGCATCACTCCGTGGAAGACGATGAAACCAACAGCAACTTTGGTTTCAGCTTGCCATGGTGGGACAGGTTGTGTGGTACCTACCGCGACCAGCCACGAGGCGGTCATGAAAACATGACTATTGGCATCCACAGTTTTCGCGACACCAAAATGACGTCATGGATCAGCGGCATGCTTGTTATGCCATTTATAGGAAAAATGTCAGGTTACGTGATTAACCGCAGAGAATGGAATCAGCAGAAAGGAGCTGACAGCACTGGAATCGTTCCTGACGATGCCTGTATACACTCCATCCATGGAGATAAAAATGAAAAATAATTTATGGAAATTTCTACTACTGATCTTTATCGTAGCCGGTATAACGCTGGTTATCAGCTATCGAGATCAAGTAGATGTCAGCGCAATACAAAACTGGATTGAAGAAGCCGGTAACGCGGCACCGCTGTTGTTTATGGCAGTTTACATCATCGGCACCGTTTTATTTTTTCCGGGTGCCTTCCTTACCTTGCTCGGTGGCGCCTTATTCGGCCCGGTACTAGGGACACTGTATAACTTAACTGCCGCAACCATCGGTGCCATGTTATCTTTTCTAGTCGCCCGTTACCTTGCTTCCAGCTGGGTAGAAAAGAAAACCGGTGGCAGATTAAAGCAATTATTGAACGGCGTTGAAAACGAAGGCTGGCGTTTTGTCGCATTCACCCGACTGGTGCCTTTATTTCCGTTTAATTTATTGAACTATGGTCTGGGACTGACAAAAATAAAATTCAGCCACTACAGCGTTGCAACTTATATTTTTATGTTGCCCGGCGCAATGGCGTACACCTATCTCGGTTACATTGGCAAAGAGGCCGCGACTGGCGGTGAAGATCTGATTCAAAAAACCATGCTGGCGCTAGCACTATTTGGACTGGTCGCATTTTTACCACGACTCATCGGTAGTGTGCGCAAAGGCGATATGTTGAGCATCACTAATTTAAAGCAACGTCTGGATGCAGACGAAGATTTGTTATTGCTGGATGTGCGCACCGCCGAAGACTACGATGGCGAACAGGGACATATCGCAGGTTCTATGTTGTTGCCATTGGAACAACTGGAACAACGCATCGATGAAATCAGTGATTACTATGAAAGAACCGTTGTCTGTATCTGTCGCACCGATCGTAAATCAGCCAAAGCGGCACAGATACTTGCAGAAAAAGGCTTTGCCGATGTGCATGTGGCAAAAATGGGTATGACAAACTGGAACAAAAATGCGTATCCAGTTGAGTAGTTTATAGAAGAGAACAGTATGTCTATTTCAATTATTTTTGCTGGCCTGATTACAGGTATTTTGCTGGGTGTGTTTGGCAGTGGTGGTTCTATTATTACCACACCGGCACTGCTTTATTTACTAAACATCGAAGCCAAATCAGCCATCGCCATGAGCCTTGGGATTGTAGCGCTGACAGCGACGATCACGGCACTGCAGCACTGGCGCAAAGGCAACGTAAATCTCAGGATTACCGCCGTCTTCGGTCTTTTCGGTGTTATCGGTACTTTTGTGGGTGCAAAGCTCGGCATCATCACGCCGGTGGTCATCCAGCTCACTGTATTCGCACTGGTTATGTATGCAGCTGCCTGGAAAATGCTCAAACCGGCACCACAGCATAAATCTGTGGGGGCCGCCTGCACTGAGGGCATCGACGGCTACTGTGATGATCTGGACTACCGGCAAATCGCTATTCATGGCATTGCTGTAGGCATTCTTACCGGGGTGGTCGGTGTTGGTGGCGGGTTTCTGATCGTACCGGCTCTGGTACTGCTTTCCGGCCTGCCCATGAAACAGGCGGTAGGTACTTCGCTGAGTATCGTAGCACTCAAGTCCTTTGCCGGGTTTGCAGGTTACGCTGGAGCAGTAGCCATTGATTATTCCCTGATGGCCGTATTTACCGGCATTGCAATCACCGGCAGTATCACTGGCAGCATACTGGCAGACCGTTTACCGGCAGATTTGCTCAAGCGCGGTTTTGGCAGTTTCCTGGTWCTGGTGGCCAGTTATATTCTAATTAAACAGTTTGTCTGAGTGAGGTAAAGCCATGTCTATAGTCACAGTTATTATTCAAAATGCGCCCTATAAATTTGACARCAAGGCCTGGCATACCCTGCGTTTCGCCGGTGCTGCACTGACGGAAGACATGGATGTACGAGTACACCTGCTCAATGATGGTGTCGAGGTCGGGTGCAAAAATCAGCAGGTACCTGAAGGTGTTGTCAACCTTGAAGAATTACTCAGCGAATTAATTGAGTGTGGACTTGAAGTACGTGCCTGTGGAATGGCGCTGGATGATTGCGCTATTGATGAAGACGCTATGATCGACGGTATTGAGCGTGGCTCCATGAAAGCAGGCTGTCTGGGTAAAAACCAGCGACAGCGTAATGACTTTTTAAGGACATGAGTTGATGGAAAAAATAATATCAAACGAAACCCGTCAGATAAAAGCTGGTCTGCTTGCCGGAGGTATAACGGCAATCCTTGCATCGATTTGCTGTCTTGGACCTTTGCTGCT
Organism: Thiotrichaceae bacterium; assembly: GCA_002746365.1. Classification (GTDB taxonomy): domain Bacteria; phylum Pseudomonadota; class Gammaproteobacteria; order SZUA-229; family SZUA-229. The sequence goes on along the minus strand of NVWZ01000018.1, from coordinate 39,217 downwards.
GGTTCTGCTGGGTATTGGTGGTGCATGGGCCTCAACACTCGCCTGGTTTTATCCGCTTAAACCTTACCTGATTGGTGGCACTTATTTGCTTCTGGGGTGGACCGGATTCCAGCTTTATCGGCCGAAAAAAACTTGTGTAATCGGTTCCCTGTGCGCTAATCCGCGATATCAAAAACTGTTACGTTTAATCTTCTGGTCTGTTCTAGGGTTAGTGTCTGTTCTGTTTCTGTTACCCGAAGTCTTGCCCTATTTTTTACTGGATTAAACAAAGGCCCTGTTATGAAAAAATTAATTTTATTGCTCGTACTTTTTTATTCTCAGAATTTATTCGCTGTACAGCAAACCGTATCACTTGAACTGATTGGAATGTACTGCGCCATGTGCCCAGTAACGATTCGCACAGCACTGGAAATGAGCGATGGTGTTGAAAATGTAAAAGTTAGCCGTGGTCCGGATAAAGCGATTGTTATTTACGATGACGAAGCAACCTCACCCGATGAACTTGTTAAGGTTGTCGTCGATTCCGGGTATAACGCAATAATTATGTCAGCTCCATAAATATTATGAATACTAAAACTGTTGATCAGGCGTTTTATCATAGTGCAAGGGATGCGAACAGCACGCACCAGGATTTGATGCCTGCGCGGTATAGCCTGGCAGTACAGATTTTCAGCATCGCAGCATTTACCCTGGCATTTGTCGGCTGGTTAAACGAAACCTGGCTATTCTGGTTTGAAAACCCCATCTGGCTTAACCGTTATACCGAGTACGGCATTATCCTTGGTTTTGGCATCTGGCGAATCATTGCTGAAAAAAATTCCTATACACGCAAACGATTAATCATTCTGGTATTCATGATCACCGTGTTCTGGTGGCTGATTCCCTGGTTGTATCCCTTCTATGAACCCTATGTCGGTTTTCTCTGGGCACAGCCGGTTTTTCCTTCTCTGCATGTACCGGGCACCATCACTTTCTTTCTGATCCTGGCAGCCGTGTTTTTGTTTGGCCGCCGTATCATCTGTGGCTTTAACTGTCCCTGTGTCGGCATCCGTGAAACCGTTGGTTTTCCATTTCGTGATAGAACCTTACGTTCCGACTGGAGCTGGAAGCTGCGTCATTCAAAATGGTTTTTCTTTAGTTATTACGTCGGGGTGATGGTTGTCACCCAGTATCCACCCAATTCATGGACGGTGAGTTTTGTCGGTGGTTTTTATCTGATTGTTGCTTTTACTTACTTTGGCAGTTTTTTTATCGCGCCGATCGTGGGTAACCGATTTTATTGCCGTTACCTGTGTCCTTATGGCGCGACTTTTGGCCTGCTTAATCATGCCGGTTTTTACGGCATCAATATGGATACCGACAAATGTATCGATTGTCAGCGTTGTGAACAGGTTTGTGACATGGGGATTCCGGTATGGACACAGGGCAAAGCCGCTGGCCGTGTTACTGCACTGGAAGATTGCATGGGTTGTGCACGTTGCGTTGTGTCCTGTCCGACCGATGCACTGGAAATTCGTGATGTACGTAATGTATTCAAAAAATCACTGGTGCAAAATGCCAGTTATTTACTAAAACAGAAACCACAATTAAAAGTCTTCCGTAAAGAAACACCAGGCCGACCTGAGGCAGAGCGTAAACATGACTGGACAGAAATCCATAACACGCCTGATCTGGCAACGATACAGCAGCAGGCCAGTCGATGTCTTGACTGCGGTTTTCCAGGCTGCATCAATGCCTGCCCGTTACAAAACCGCATACCCGAGTGGCTGGAACAGGTTGCAGCTGGCGACATAAACAAAGCTGCAGAACTTGCCCACAGCACAAGTAATCTGCCTGAAGTGTGCGGCACACTTTGTCCACAGCAGCGACTGTGCGAAGGGGCATGTACCAAAGCAAAAGAAGAGGATGGCGCCGTCACCATCGGTATTATTGAACGCTATCTTGTTGAACAGGCTCTGCAAAAAAATCTACCACTACAGAACAACCAGACCGGCTCAAACATTAAAAACAAAAAGGTAGCCGTTATTGGCGCTGGTCCGGCAGGCATTGCCTGTGCCGATGAATTAAACAAAAAAGGTTTTGATGTAACCGTTTATGATCGCAACACCGAGATTGGCGGCTTACTGGAAACAGGTGTGCCACCTTTTAAACTGGATAAAAAACTTCTTCGTAATCGCCATACTTTGCTCAAATCACAGGGTATTACTTTTCAGCTGGGCGCAGATGTAAATACAACACAGTTGCAAACGATTACAGATGAAGCAGATGCCGTTTTTCTTGGCACCGGCGCACAAACCTCACGCAATATAAAACTGCCCGGACAGGCGCTGAACAATGTAACCGATGCACTCACTTACCTGGCCGGTGTTAATGCAGATATCGAAGAATCAAAACAATTAGAATCAATAAAGTTAGAACTAGCGGGAAAAGGAATTCTCGTGCTTGGTGGCGGCGATAGCGCAATGGACTGCGCGCGTTCTGCTATTCGTCAGGGCGCAAAAAAAGTAACGATTGCCTACCGACGTAGCGAAGAGTTTATGCGGGCATCAGCAAAAGAAAAACAGGCCGCTGCTGAAGAAGGTGTTGAATTTCTGTTTAATTATGTACCCGCAAAAATCACAGGCAATACTTATGTCGAAGGCATGGTTTTTGATAATRACGGACTCAGACAGTTCATAAACTGTGACCTGCTCATTATGGCGCTTGGCCAAATTAACAAAGTCGAAAGCTGGATGGCAACATTTGGCATTAAAAAAGATGCGCATGGCGCCATTGTGGTGGATGAAAACGGCAGAACATCAAACCCGAAGATTTATGCCGGTGGTGATAATACGCTGGGTCCTGACCTGGTAGTAACGGCCATCGCAGCTGGTCGTCGTGCAGCAGAAGGCATCCAGAAAAGTTTTCGTCCTGGTCAGCGTATCATTCAAGTTGTCAGTGATGTATTTACAGCCAGACAAAGAGAAGCGCTGCCTGCCTTTTCAAAAACCAGCCATAACGAACCAGTGCAGTGAAACCTTTATTCAGGACATTGCTGTTTGTTTTTTTACTAACGGTATTATTTCTACATAGCTCATTAGTTTTTGCCAGCCATAGTTTTGGTGGTTTAGATATGTGTGCGCTTTATCCGGAAGTGATGCCGCCGGGTCTGATGCCTGAGCAACTACCTGAAGCCGGTGGCCCGGGCGCAACACTAATGGAAAACTACTGTACACAATGTCATGCACTACCTGGCCCTGGACGTCACACCGCTGAAGAATGGCCACAGGTACTTGAACGTATGCTGGTAATCATGGATGTTGCAGATCGATTTGGCGGTTTATTAGGCAATGTAAAAACACCTTCTTCTGGCGAGCGTGATCAACTACAAAATTATCTTATTTCACACGCGCTCAAACCGCTGGAACAGATACCTCAGGGTGCAGGTGCCATGAAAGTAGGAGCACGGGCATTTGAAAACCATTGCAGTGCCTGTCATGCACTACCTGATCCGGCACAATATAATGTTGACTGGCCCAGCCTGATAAAAAGAATGCAGCGCAATATGCAGGTGATGAAATACTCACCACCATCTGTTGACAGCATGATGCAGATACAACTGTATTTACAGAGCCATAACACTTCTGCTGATAGCAGTCATATTTCTGCCGGTGATTATTCAGGTAATCTTTTGCGTCTTAATATGTCTGGTAACAACATCAGCTTCAATGATAGAAAATTTAGCCAAAGAAATTTAAACATGGGAAGCTGGTTGTCTCTGGGTGTGTTTTTTTTACTGGTTTTAATCGGACTGTTACGCTGGTGGCATAGCCATCAACAGATGAATCACCCTAACCACATAAAATAAGTGAAGGATTGAGATTTTCATGCGACCACTCTATGTCTGGATACCCGTTCTGATAGCAGCGATAACCGTACCGCTCGGTTATTATTACGTGGACTGGAGTAAGTCGGGTGAAGGCGCCGGACTCTATTCCAGAGACTGGTCACCCGAAGCAATATTTGCTTACTGGAATCCAGAGGATTTTTATAAGTCTGTTGAATCTGTAACGGGTACGTTTAGCGGTGAGCAGTGTGTTGCATGCCACCAGGGCGTGACACCGGGTGTAGTGAATGACTGGAAAAAAAGCAGTCACTCAAAACCGGCCAACGCTCAGCCAGCAGTTTTTTGCTCTGATTGTCACGGCAGTAATCACGAAAATCTGCACATGCCAACGCCTGATGTTTGTGGTAGCTGTCATAATAAACAACACGGTGAATTCGTTGCTGAAAAACGTTATGGTTTTCCCAGTCATTCGCTGGCGATGGAGCGCGCGCTGGATGCCAAACACTTTGCTGATAAACCCAAAGCAGAGGTCACTGCCTGCCTGCAATGTCACTCGGTAGCAAGCAAGTGTGACTCCTGCCATACCCGGCATCTTTTCAGTGCCGCAGAAGCACGCCGTCCCGAAGCCTGTATCACCTGCCACAGCGGACCGCCGCATCCGGATGATGAAACCTATTTCAATTCGAAACACGGTCAGCTCTATCTTGCCGAAGGTGAAAACTGGGACTGGTCAAAACCGTTGAAAAAAGGCAATTATCCTGCGCCCACCTGCGCCTACTGCCATATGGATGAAGGTAAACATCAGGTCGCTGATAAACCGATCCATAAGTTTGGTATCAAACAGGTAAACCCGTTGACCTCTGGCAATGAGATCAGACGCAAGCAATGGGTCGAGATGTGTGCTGACTGTCACGAGGAAGACTGGTCAGCAGACAGGCTGAAAGAGATGGACGCTGAACGTAAAAAAGCCTGGAAAAAACTATACAAAGCTGAAGATATTCTGAAATCCTTGCGTTCTGATAATTTGATTTACCCTTCTGCTAAACAACGTCCGCCATATCCAATGGATACAAAAAACAACCTGCTTCACTATGAACGCATAGGTTTTTTTGAAGGACAGGCGTCGGCATTTTACAACGTCTCCGCCATAGAACGTGATTATTTTGAGATGTGGTATTTCGATAATCTGGGAGCATATAAAGGCTCTGCACATGGCGATAGTTCTTTTGTTATTAAGGGACATGAAGCGATGGATAAGAGTTTTGAAAAAATAAAAAACAAGGCTGAAAAATTACGCGCCATGGCTGCCATCAGGGCTGCCACTAAAAATAAAACTGAAAAAGATAATACTCATAAGAGTAACCTTGAAAAACTATGGTTTGACGGCGAATACACAAAATACAACAGTGAGAACAACTGATGTATCTACGCATTATAAAAAAACTCGCAGGAATTCTGTTGTTTTATTTTTTACTATCAATGCTGATAGCAAACCTGTTTGCGGCTGAAACCATGCCGTCAGATATTTCGCCATCAGACACGACCATTCTTGAGAGCTCAGCCTGTGTGTCGTGCCATGAAAAACAAAACAGCGCGCTGGTTGAAGACTGGCAACGCAGTGTCCACGCTACAGCAGATCCCATGGTGAACTGTGTTAGCTGTCATGGTGTGTTACATAAAAACATGGCGGCGAAAGCACGACGTGATGAAATCTGTATCGATTGTCATGGTGGCAAAAAAGATCCGGTAGTGCATAGCTATTCCTTGTCAAAACACGGCACTCTAATGCAGCTTGAAAAAAATACTTATGACTGGACACAAGCTTTAGAATTAGCAAATTACCGCGCCCCTGGTTGTGCGTACTGCCATATGCATAAGAACAATCATGATGTTGGCACCACTGTCAGGCACGATTTAATGAGTAGTCTTGAAGTAGAAGATATCCATGATAATACCAGAGCGGTTTGCCAGGACTGTCATTCTCCCCGCTACATAACCCGCCTTTTCGAAAATGGTGAGGCCATGCTGGAAATTGCCCGTAAAAAAATCCGTGAAGCCTCTTCACTTATCGAGCAGTCTGAAAAATTATATAGTGAGGCTGAACTTGAGCCTGCTAGAAAACAATTTGAACAAATGCAACACCATTTTAAAAATGTACATCTCGGCGTCGGCCACCAATCCCCGGATTATCAGTGGTGGCATGGACAACCGGCACTTGATGGCGATTTGCTGCGCATTAAAGATAGCATTGGCGAACTACATCGTTTGAAAAAATAATGCAAACACTAAACAAGCGTTATTTAATCATTATTTTATTGGACTCACACTGTTTTTATGGAGTGGGAGTAATTGACGCTTTATTAAAATTTAGCCATTGTGAATCTTTCTTATAGTGGTGATTTTCACCGTTAGAAAAAGTTGCCCAGAGTCAATTAATGATTGCATAGGGAAGGAATTCTGAGAGATCTTAATGACTTCTTTGTAAATTTGGCGTGTTTTGCATAGGCGACATTCATCAGGTCACCACAATAGAGATATCCGGAAAATGTGGCTGACAGAGAAGAAATAAGTCTTAACGGTCATTCGCTAACTTACGCTTTACCTTCAAACTTCCTTACTAATAGTTAGTATTTCCATTCACCAGCATCGTAGCGTAATCATTTCCTTGACTTGGAGTTGACTCCAAAGTGTAAGCTGAGTGTTGAATTCATCAATTATAAACAACAAATATCCAATAATTGGAACTTAGAGTTAACTCCATGTGGTCTATAGGAGTAAATATTGTTGATTTTATTGTTTAGCGAGGCATGACATGACCAAGATCGAAGTTTTCACCGCACCGGGTTGCGGTAAATGTGGCAAAGCAAAGGATGAGCTTGAGCGCATCGTTGGCCAGCTGGGTAACGAAAAGTTTGAGTGGCGCGAAGTGAATATCCTGCAGGAGATGGATTACGCAATTGAGTTAGGCGTGTTATCTACACCATCCATTGCCATCAACGGCGAGCTTGTCTTTACCGCTTTACCTTCTGCCAGGCAGTTACTGCAGGCGTTAGAAAATAGTCTGGGGGTTTAAGCTGATGGAAACGCTATTACTATTTACGGCGGTAATTCTCGGTGCACTCGCTTTTTTCGAACCCTGTACCATCGCAACACATACCCTGTTTGCCGCGCGTGCACATAAAAAAAACATATCCAGCCGAATGCAGGATATAACGCTGATCTGGGTTTCACGAAGTGTGTTGTTGATAATATTATTTTCTGCAGCTACCGTTCTAACCAATGCGCCTGAAGTTAATGCTGTTACTGCCAGTATCGTGCTGATTGTGATGGCATCCGTGTATCTGATTTCACGAAAGATTTATATTCCTGTACCGCATTTGGAGTTCTTTCGTTTGATGCCTTATTCATCACGGTTACCTGATTCCATCAAGTTGGGCTTGACCGCACCTGCCTGTACTTTGCCTTTACTGATTATTTTAATCGTATTGGTAGTGTCGGTTAATTCACTGTCCATGGCCATTTTTTCAGCACTGTTGTTTGCCACGCTTTTCAGTGTGCCAGTATTCGTGGCGGCTTTCAGTGGCATCAATGAATCAGGAAAAGATTTTCTCAGCAAGGCTGCAAATGGCACACCCTACTTAACGGCGGTGTTGTTATTCAGTGTCGCCTTTTACCTGTTGTTGCCACAGTTCGATCTGGATCGACAGTCACTAGAAGCGACTTTTCAACAAGCCAGTTTTRCYGGTATTGGTCTMGCYTTTATTGCCGGATTTGTTTTTAGTTTTAACCCGGTTTCTTTTGCTTCGATTCCTGTGGTGCTCGCTTATGTGACACGGGCACATGAAAAAAAACAGGCGCTGAGTCTGGGYGGGGCGTTCATYYTCGGCCTTTTGTTGACGCATGTTGTGCTTGGTATGGCTGCGGCGATGGGCGGTGAATGGGTTAAAGCTGTAATGGGGCGGCAGTGGGGATTATTTCTTGGGCCAMTATTAATTATATTAGGTTTGATGTGGCYGGGCTGGTTAAAACTYAAGTTACSGTGGATTTCCATGCGCGGAAAAAAAGTRACCGGACACGGRGGCGCTTTTTTACTGGCGATACCTTTTTCWGTGGCCATTTGTCCGTTTTGTGCGCCGGCATTATTGGTGGCATTAACGGCCAGTGCTGCAATAGGCTCCGTGTTCTTTGGCGCAATGCTGTTACTGGCATTTGCTGCGGGTCGCAGCATTCCTATATTACTGGGYGCCTGGAGTATGGGCTGGCTGRAATCGTTGCAGGTTGTGGGCAGGCATCATCGTGGTYTTGAAATAAGCGGTGGCATYGTACTCATYYTGAGTGGTTTATACATGTTAAACGAATACYTGTTTATTATTAAGTATTAGATCCTTTAACAGGAAAAAATTAATGGTGAAAGAAAGCAAAACCCGGACYTATAARATTAGTGATGTCTCTGAGCAAACCRGACTCAGTGCGGATACATTACGTTATTACGAAAAGATYGCTTTATTGAAARGKATTAGYCGTACACCTTCTGGTGTTCGCTCATACRRYGARCAAGACCTGTCCCGTATTCGTTTTATTCAACGCGCTAAAACCATGAATTTTTCACTGGATGAAATAGCAAAACTATTACAGATGCGTGAAAACCCGGGCAGAGCGAAAAAGAGTGTGCGTCAGCTTACGCAAGATAAACTAGTTGAAGTGGAGGCGCATCTTAAAACACTGAGCACCTTGCARAAAGAATTAACCTTATTAATTAATTTGTGTACGGGCTCAAAAGATGGCTGTCCCATTATCGATGATATAAACCAGAAAAATTAACAGGTGAATGCTTTATCGCATGGGAAGATGTCTTAATTAATATCCTGATCCAGCAGTGTCTCAACACTCGGACTATGCGATCCATTTTTACCTGACTTACATTCGCAAATCAGTTGGTCAAGGGTATCTTGAAGCGAGAGTAAGTCTCGTACTTTTTGTGAACGGCGCTGATGCTGCTTAAAGCATTCAGGCGAGGTGCACTATTGACATTATTTTGAAGCTTGAATATTTTTTTGCTGCCATGCAGCGTAAACTCTATCTGACCAATGAGATTGAACCCAGGCTAGCACTTCGTCTATTTCTTGATTGTTCAGCTTGTCTTCAAAGCCCGGCATTGTGCCACCGAAAATTACACCACCTAGACGAATAGTGCGCCTTAAAGCACCCATGTGATGATGCCATGTGTGCGCGGTTCCATTCAGTGGCGGTGGCGGATAGTTGCCGTCGGCATCTTTTTTGCTCCATTCACTTGTACCGGATGCATCTACTTTATGACAGCTGGCACAATGGATTTGATAATGTTTATCGCCATTTTTCACATGTTGCTCAGTATACCAGCGCGATACATTTGTCTGCTGTCCTAACTCTGAGCTTTTTGTTTTGTTCTGGCTGACAAGAGCTGTATCGGAGGACTCACTGCAGCCCGTGATAAAAAACAAAGACCCTATTGTTGTTAAAACTATTAATGTATTTTCCATTATTTAATATTCCTGAGTATTTTTTATATTATTGAGAGCTTTGTATCATGATACAGGTGCGATAGAAAAATGAAATAAAAAGGGTTTGATTGAGGCAGGGGAATGCAGTTGATGTCTAGATATTAACAAGTTTTCTAATGAAAAGCAGGCGGTTTTTAGTGCTTTTACTCGTGAATGGTTCGCGCAAAGGTCTCTCATTACCTGTTGGCAATAAACTATTAACTATTATCCGGTATAACGTCATGCACGTAAGCTGAAAGGGAATTAGCTTGATAAAGAAAAGTGTCTCTAAATGGTTAGTTAAGATAAATTTATTGAGCGTCAGCTATGTGGTGGATCTCAGATATTAAATCCTAAGATTCAGGTTATCTCTAGCACATGCTTTATCTCAGACTCCATTCTTTGTACGCAAAGCTTACCTTCAGTAATGGCTTCATCGGCGCGATAAAATTCTAAAAGACCGATATGTGATAATTTTGGTGTAAGTAATATATCTGGAGGGTCACCTGCCATGCGGCTCCTGGTGATTCTGTCCTGCGTTATATTGATGGAGCTTGCAATGGCATCGAATAAGCCTGGTGGTTGTTCGCGATCACCAAGTGTTGAAAATAAAGAGCTAGTATATTCTATTACTAAATCTGTTATTTTTTCTCCAACACCAATACCAACACTCTTTTTTTCAATATCCTTGGTTTTCTCAAAATGTTTTCCAACAATATCACCGTTCAAGTTAACTGCAATAACTATATCTGCACCTAATGCACGACACACTGAGACAGGTACAGGGTTTACAAGTGCTCCATCAACAAGCCACCTGTTATTATTTTTTATTGCTGGAAATAATCCGGGTAATGAGATAGATGCCGATACTGCTTCGATTAATGAGCCGTTAGTGAGCCAAATCTCTCTACCTGTTTCGAGGTCTGTTGATACGGAAGCATATTGTTTTTCCAGGTCTTGAATAACTGCCTTGTCACTAGCGACAGTTGTATTTAAAAATTCATGCAATCTATCTGTGTTAACAAAACCATTCAATGATGTATTGATTTCAAAAAATCTGGCGGTTTCAATTTTAGTTAATGAGCAAGCCCATTCTTCAAGCAGCTGTAATTTATTTGATAAATAAGAGGCGCCGACCAATGATCCGATAGAGGTGCCACAGACTATATCTGGTTTAATTCCCAGGCTAGAAAGGGCTTTAATAATGCCTATATGTGACCAACCACGAGATGAGCCACTGCCAAGAGCTAAGCCTATTTTTAGATCACTATTCATATGCATTCCCTATCTTGTTGCAGCCTTACGATTTGATATAAGAATAATGCTAGCCTTTTGAGAATAATGTCAAAACTCAGAAGTAAATGAAAAATATTCGACAGCCCGGTTTTGTCGATTGCCGTTACAATACTAAAGTCTTAAGCCAAATCCCCAGCCAGTGAATCACGAATGTTATCGGCAAGTGGTAGCATTGTTGCGGTATAGTTTTCGTGTTCAACACCGGCTGATATCATACTGCCTGACTTCGCTGCTGCTGCCATATCATCACTAAGTTCGAAGCGCATAAAATGCACAGCCGATGTTTTTATTTCGTTATCACGTTCTAAATCTTCATCGGCAATGGCGTAAATTTTTTCAAAATCGGCCACTTGCATCCAGACTTGATTTTCTATACCAATAAGACGGGTGAGTTCGTGTTGTCGTTCGGCAACATCGGTATACTGAATCAACATGGTTGCTTTCCAGTTGCGACCGTCAGGAATTAATGCGTTATAAACATCCAGTTCGTCTTCAATGCCGGCAGCATCAAAGATTTTTTCTGCTTTTAGCATTTCCTGTACCTGGTACTGCATAATCAGTTTATCTTCGAATGATAGCAATACATGGTCGCCCAATTCAACGCGGCGATTTTCTTTATGTGCCATCACATTTTTGCGATAGTCATCGCGCATTTCGGAATATTGTTCCAGACTGTAAAGATCTTTTCGGGTAAGTTTGTTCATGGTGTTGTAATAGACTCTATATGTCGTAGGCTTTTCGGATTAATGAGATTGGGTGTATCGGTTTACTGCCGTCTGCCAGGCCCGCTTCGATGTGGTGACCTGCCATGGCGCAATCACTGGTGTACACATCGCTTTCATGTTGTTTGACTTTATTGACGACGGGCTTACAGATTTTCATCGCGGTGTCGTGAAATTCGCTTTTGAAAGTATAGGTGCCATCATGACCGGAGCAGCGTTCGATGGGTAACACTTCGGTATCAGGAATCAGATTTAACATGTCACGTGTTTTCATACCAATGCGTTGTACCCGTTGATGGCAGGCAACGTGGTATGAAATTTTGCCTAATGATTGTTTGAATTCTGTATTTAACTTGCCTGCTTTATTGCGTAGCATCAGGTATTCAAATGGATCGAACATGGCTTGTTGCACTTTGATGACCTCTGCATCCTCAGGAAACATTAACGGCAGTTCCTGTTTGAACATCAGTGTGCACGAAGGTACGGGTGTGACAATATCCCAGCCTTCATCAACCAGTTTAGACAGTATTTTTATATTGGCGTCTTTGGCCTGGGTGACGGCATCAAGGTCGCCCAGTTCCAGTTTCGGCATGCCGCAACATTGTGTGTTTTGTACAAGTTGCACCTGAAGACCATTGTGTTCAAAAACCTTGATCAGGTCTTCGCCAATTTGGGGTTCATTGTAGTTGCCATAACAGGTAGCAAAYAATGCGACTTTGCCGGTAGTGGTTTCTGTGGCTTCGATTTTAACGGGTGCAGGTTGGCGTTTTTTATCACGCTTAACTAATGTACGGGAATCGTATTTTGGCAGTAGTGCATCGGGATGAATACCCAATGTTTTATCAAGTATAGATCGAGTAATACCATTGTTATTAACCGCGTTAACGGTTTGTGTGATGACCGGAATGCTGGCAAATTTGCCCAGTGCATCGGTTGAGGTAATGAGTTTGTCGCGCAGTTTGGTTTTGCCTTGTTTAAATTTGAAGGCTTTGGCGCGTAGCATTAAATGAGGAAAATCAACATTCCATTCATGTGGTGGTACATAAGGACATTTGGTGAGATAGCACAGGTCGCACAAAAAGCAGTCATCAATGACTTTCCAGTAATCTTTTTTATCGACACCATCAACTTCAAATGYCTCGGACTCATCGACCAGATCAAACAGAGTAGGGAAGGAGCCACACAGGCTAACGCATCGGCGACAGCCGTGGCAGATATCAAACACGCGTTCTAGTTCGGTGAAGAGATTCTCTTCATTCCAAAATTCGACAGTATCCTGTCCAAGCGGATGTCTTGTGGGTGCTTCTAAACTGCCTTCTCTTGCCATGTGATTCTCTATTGTTGTGTAGTACGTGCCACACCGCCATCCCTGGCTCTTTGTGACATACCGTCCATTCAAGGACATATTCGCATCGCCGTCCCTGGCTCTTTGCGATATACCGTCCATCCATGGACATATTCGCATCGCCGTCCCTGGCTCTTTGCGATATACCGTCCATCCATGGACATAAAAAAGGCCAGCCGCAATGACTGGCCTTTTCTGGGTAATCAGAAAATCTGATTAGTCCATATTATCCAGCGCTTTCTGGAAACGGTTGGCGTGTGAGCGTTCCGCTTTTGCTAAGGTTTCAAACCAGTCAGCGATTTCGTCAAAGCCTTCATCGCGAGCTGATTTAGCCATGCCTGGGTACATATCTGTGTACTCATGGGTCTCGCCTGCGATGGCAGCTTTCAAATTATCGCTGGTGCCGCCGATGGGTAAACCGGTTGCTGGGTCACCCGTTTCTTCCAGGTATTCCAGATGGCCGTGTGCATGGCCGGTTTCGCCTTCTGCTGTTGAGCGAAATACTGCAGATACATCGTTGTAACCTTCTACGTCAGCTTTTGCCGCGAAGTAAAGGTAACGACGGTTTGCCTGAGATTCGCCAGAAAAAGCGTCTTTTAAATTTTGTTCTGTTTTGCTGTCTTTTAAGCCCATATTAATGTCTCCGGTTGGGTTAATTTAAAAATGGTGAACAGATTCTACATCAAATGTTGATTAGACTGAATCTAATTATAAACTATTTGCCAAGCATGTGTAAAGTTTTTTATATTTGATTGTTTTATGACTTTTGACTCGTTAACCAGACGAGATTCTATACAGAATAGCCTTAACCCGGGTTATCGGTTTAGTAAGGCTTAGTCAGGCAGGTTTCATCCGTCACCGTGGAATTTGTTGATGTTTTGTTTACGACAATACTTTATCATTCGGGTTCGCCAGTCATTAATAAATTTTGAGGTTGTATCATGACACGTGAAGTTGATGTGGTAATTCTAGGTGCCGGTAGTGCTGGTTTGTTTGCAATGTCACAGGTGAAGCGTGAAACCGATAGCTATGTGTTGATTAATGGTGGTGAGCTGGGAACTACCTGCGCGCGTGTCGGTTGTATGCCATCAAAAGTATTGATTCAGGTGGCGGAAGATTTTCATCGTAAAAGTATTTTTGATCGCGAAGGCATTGATGGCGGTGAAGCATTATCGGTTGATGTGCCGGCAAGTATGGAGCATGTGCAGGATATACGTGACGTGTTTGTTGATAAAACGCTGGGGGTCACAGATGAAATGGACGGCTCGCATCTTATCGACGGCTATGCAAAGTTTGTCGCTAACGATACAGTCGAGGTGAACGGTGAGCAGATAAAAGCCAAAAGTATCATTATCGCGACAGGGTCAACGCCAATCGTGCCGGCACCGTGGCAGGCCTTCGGTGATGATATCGTTACCACGGATGAGTTTTTTGAACTGGAAGACTTACCTGCTTCTATGGCAGTGATAGGACTGGGTTCAATTGGATTGGAAATCGGCCAGTCATTGAGTCGTCTGGGCGTGAAGGTGGCGGCGGTTGATCAGTTAAAGGAGATAGCGAAGCTGGAAGATGAGGCAATCAATCAACTGGCTATCACCGTGTTAGGTCGTGAGTTCCCGCTCTGGTTAGGCCAGGCGGCAACACTCAAAAAAGTCGAGGGCGGGATACAGGTTACGGCGGGTGAGAATCAGGTGGTAGTAGAAAAGGTGCTGGCTAGCCTGGGTCGTAAGCCCAATCTGGCGAATCTCAATTTAGCTGCTACAGATATCGTTCTAGATGATCACGGCATACCACAGTTTGATCCATTGACCATGCAGGTCGGCAATCTGCCTATCTATATTGCCGGTGATGTGAATGCTGATCGACCCCTGTTGCATGAGGCCGGTCATGAGGGACGCGTGGCGGGTTATAACGCAGTGCATCAATCCGCGGAAAAATTTAAACGTAAAGTGTCATTAGGTATTACTTTCTGTGATCCCAATATTGCGACGGTGGGTGCGCAGATGTCTGCATTAGATATGCAAAYRATRSCGRTYGGKKARATTCAGTTTGCGCCAGTCGGACGTGCGCTYATCATTGGAAAAAAYCGRGGTTTGTTRAAACTGTATGTGCARAARTCAGACGGTTTATTGCTGGGTGCGAGCATGTGTTGCGTTCACGCCGAACATCTGGCTCACYTAATTGCCTGGTCGATWCAAAATGGCATGACGGTRTTTGATATGTTGAAGATGCCTTTTTATCATCCCGTTATTGAAGAAGCATTRCAGGCAGCACTCTATAGTGTGTTATCAAAGCTGGATGTTCAGCAGGATTTGGTTGAGCTGGAACGTGTATAACGGGTTGTKAGGGTRACTTGYTATTGTTWTCTCCCCYNTCCTGYTCCAGRAGYCTAGTGTTTGTCTGTATTCGTAAGAAAACGACTGTGTACCGGCAAACCACTATTCGAAATTTGTTCGAATGCCGCTCGRCTCCCTGTTTGATTCCAYAACTCCATCGCCGCAATCGGTTGCAGRGCAGGCGTGCTGTACTGGCGAATGGTYTGTAATAAATCCATTAATAAAACAAAACTTTCWGATAATTGTTGATATAACTCGGCGATGCCTTTTTGTGTAACGGTGCTGATGTGGTGATATGCCGAGCGTCCAAGGTCAACATAATAACCTGTGCCAACCAGTCTCTTTTCAGCGGAYTGCGGATATAATCCTGAAACCAGTAAACATTGATCACCGATTTCACGTAATTGCTCGCTGCGTTGGTGGCAGGAAAGGTGGTGTGAACTCAAATATTCGAGAGCTAATGCTTTTGAATTGAGCTGGCTGTTTTTTGCGAAACGCATTAGCGTAAAGACCAGATAGCTTTGCATGGCTTCATCCAGATGGCAGCCATAATCCGATTCGGCTTCCTGTACTAAGGTATGCCACTGGGCCAGTTCAGATGAATCTAAGATGAATTGTTTACTCATATTTACATCCTCTATGATACTTATCGGCAGTAGATGATATTTTTTGAGCATTTATTTGAGATTATTGCATTAGATCGAATTCCACACAAAGCCCTCTGTTTATTTATAGTCGCTTTTTTCCAGGAATGCCACATAAAAACCCCGCGCAACAGGGTAATTTAAGTTCGCCTTGCGGTATACTTCACACTTTGTATAACAATGTAAGATTCTCCATGGCATACGACGTTTCAACATTTCAGGGATTAATTTTCGCAGTACAGGATTATTGGCAAAAGCAGGGTTGTGCCATTTTGCAGCCACTGGATATGGAAGTGGGTGCAGGCACTTTTCATCCGGCCACTTTTTTGCGTTCTATTGGGCCTGAGCCATGGCGCGCAGCCTATGTGCAGCCCTGTCGCCGTCCAACAGACGGCCGTTACGGTGAAAACCCGAATCGACTGCAGCACTACTATCAGTTTCAGGTGGTATTAAAACCTTCGCCTAAAGATATACAGGATCTTTATCTGGGTTCCTTAGAAGCGCTGGGTTTTGATCTTTTGGAACACGATATTCGTTTTGTCGAAGATAACTGGGAATCGCCTACTCTCGGTGCCTGGGGATTAGGCTGGGAAGTCTGGTTGAATGGTATGGAAGTGACGCAATTTACGTATTTTCAACAGGTGGGTGGTCTCGAGTGCCGCCCGGTTACTGGCGAAATCACTTATGGTCTGGAACGTCTGGCAATGTACCTGCAGGAGAAAGAAAGTGTTTACGATTTAATCTGGACGAAAGGTCCACAAGGTGTAGTCACTTATGGTGATGTGTTTCATCAAAATGAAGTCGAAATGTCGACCTATAATTTTGAGCACGCCGACATCGATATTCTGTTCAAACAATTTGATGATTGTGAATCTGAAAGTCAGCGATTAATCGAAGCGGGTCTGCCGCTGCCAGCTTATGAATTGGTATTAAAAGCATCGCATGCCTTTAATTTACTGGATGCGCGACATGCTATATCCGTCACTGAGCGACAACGTTACATCTTGCGAGTGCGTGCATTATCTCGTGCCGTTGCGCAAGCGTATTATGATTCGAGAGAAGCGTTAGGTTTTCCTATAGGAGCTGATTCTTCAGAATCTGATTTAATTGAAAAAGGAGATGCAGCATGAGCGCAGAATCCCTATTGATTGAACTGGGTACAGAAGAGTTACCGCCAAAAGCATTAAACAATCTTTCCATAGCTTTTACTCATGGCATTGTTGAGGGACTAAAAAAAGTCGGTTTTGAAATTAATGAGGTTGAGTCATTCGCTACGCCAAGAAGACTGGCAGTGTTAATTAAAGATATTGATTCGTCACAACCGGATAGAGAAGTCGAACGCAAAGGCCCAAATATAAAAGCGGCTTATGATGCTGACGGTAAACCAACTAAAGCCGTGATGGGTTTTGCGCGATCATGTGGTGTTGAAGTTGACGCG
Organism: Thiotrichaceae bacterium; assembly: GCA_002746365.1. Lineage (GTDB taxonomy): Bacteria > Pseudomonadota > Gammaproteobacteria > SZUA-229 > SZUA-229. Next base: position 22,091 of record NVWZ01000018.1, on the reverse strand, counting down.
TTGCAGCAACAGGAAACAGATAAAGGCACCTGGCTGATATTTAAAGCAACAGAAAAAGGTAAGGTACTGGCTGACCTGCTTGAAACTATTATCAACCAGTCGCTCACGCGCCTGCCTATTCCTAAACGTATGCGTTGGGGTAGTTCCAATGTCGAATTTGTACGCCCCGTTCACTGGTTAATTGTAATGCATGGTGAGCAGGTTATTGACGCTAATGTTTTGGGTTTGCAGTCTTCTTCAAAAACATTCGGTCATCGTTTTCATGCGCCGGGTGAAATTAGCATTGCATCAGCTACCGATTATAAAAACAAACTCAAGTCAGAAGCTTATGTGATCGCCAGTTTTGAAGAGCGAAAACAAATCATTAAACAGCAGGTTATCGACACGGTTAAAAAGCGGGGCGGCGAAGCGGCTACTGATGAAGCTGTTATTGATGAAGCCTTGCTTGATGAAGTGACCGGATTAAATGAGTGGCCCATTGCCGTTGCGGGTGAATTTGAAGAAGTATACTTGCAGATACCTGCAGAAGTATTAATTAAAACCATGCAGGATAATCAAAAATATTTTCCTGTGAAAGAGGTGGATGGCAAGCTTAAAAATTATTTTATCACTATCAGTAATATTGATAGCAAGACCCCTGAAAAAGTAAAAGAGGGTAATGAGCGTGTGGTTCGTCCGCGATTGGCCGATGCCATGTTCTTCTGGCAGCAGGATCAAAAGCAGCCGCTGGAGTCATTTAATGCCGCTTTAGAAAAGGTCGTTTTTCAGAAAGAGCTGGGGTCGATTGCTGAAAAAACGCAGCGTGTCTTACAATTGTCTGTGTCTATCGCCGAACAACTTGATGCTAATATTGACTATGTAAAACGTGCAGTGACATTAAGYAAGTGTGATTTGATGACCGATATGGTTGGTGAGTTTGCAGCATTGCAGGGTGTGATGGGTAAACGTTATGCGCAGGAAGCGGGTGAGCCAGAAGAAGTGGCACTGGCGCTTGATGAGCAATATATGCCTCGCGGTGGGAGTGATGACACRGCGACAACCACCACCGGCCAAATACTGTCTATAAGTGACAAGCTGGATACCTTAGTTGGTATCTTTGCTATCGGCCAAAAGCCAACAGGCGAAAAAGATCCTTATGCATTACGTCGGGCATCGTTAGGTGTATTACGCACTATTATTGAACGTAAGCTTGATCTTGATTTGAAAAAATTGATAGCAAAGTCAGCTGCGTTACTTGGTTCCAAAGTTGATGCTGCAAAAGTGGAACAGGATGTATTTGAATATATTCTGGAACGACTGCGYGCATATTATCTGGACCGCAATGTCAAACCAGATGTATTTGATGCCGTGTTTGCTTTGTCGCCATCTCGCCCACTCGATTTTGATAAACGTATTAAAGCGGTTTCGGTTTTCCGGGAATTAACCGTTGCAGAAAGTTTAGCTGCAGCGAATAAACGAGTGGCTAACATTCTTAAAAAATCGTCTGTAACTAACGTAACAGTTGATGAAAAATTATTATCAGAAGATGCAGAGAAAGCGCTTTATCAAATYTTAAGTTCATTAAGTGTYGCGGYTGARCCGATGTTTGATTCCGGCGAATATGAAAAAGCATTAAGTCATTTATCATCTCTGCGTGATCCTGTTGATGCTTTTTTTGATTCTGTGATGGTAATGGTTGACGATGAAGCCATTAAAAATAACCGTATAGCTTTGCTCAATACCATGAATCAACTTTTCTTGCGTGCAGCTGACCTGTCACGCCTGCACCAGGCTTAACGTTAAATAATGAAAGTCATCATTCTAGATCGAGACGGCGTTATCAATCATGATTCGGATGCGTATATAAAAAACGTAGAAGAATGGAATCCAATCGATGGCAGTCTGGAAGCGATATCGCGATTAAATCATAGYGGATATACYGTYGTTATTGCCAGTAACCAATCGGGGCTCGCACGGGGTTATTTCGATATCGAAACACTTTCGGCTATGCATAAAAAAATGGATACCCTATTGGCAAAAGTTGGTGGACGTATTGATGCTGTTTTTTATTGTCCTCATGGACCAGATGATGCCTGTGACTGTCGGAAACCTAAGCCTGGTATGTTATTGCAGATTGGGCAACGCTTTAATGTGCCTTTAAAAGACGTAATTTTTATTGGTGATAGTGTTTCTGATTTAAAGGCTGCAAGTAATGCGCATGCAAAAGCGATTTTGGTTCGAACTGGTAAAGGTGTGAGGGCGGAAAAAATATTGGCTGCTGAGTGCGAACAAAAAGAATTAGTGTCTGTTTATGATGATTTGGCTGCAGCCGTTACAGCTATCTTGCAGTGATTTTTAAGAGATGTTATTTCCATGAAATCTAAGCCCGTTTTATTTTTACGTTCATTATTGTTCTGGGTTGGTTTTATTGTCAATGTCGTTATATTCGGTTTGTTAATTGTTATTCTGTTTTTCACCCCATCATCATTCCGTTTGAAAATTGCTAAATTATGGTCGCGCACAAACAATTTATTGCTGAGAATATTTTGTGGTATAAAATACAAAGTGGARGGGYTGGAAAAYCTGGATGTTGAGACAGCAATTATTTTATGCAAGCACCARTCAACCTGGGAAACATTAGCATTGCATTCGTTTACACCTTATGTGCGATGGGTCTTTAAAAGAGAATTGATGCGCATACCTGTATTCGGTTGGGCGCTGGCATTAACCGATCCCATTGCGATAAATCGTGGCGCGGGCAGAGTGGCAATGAAACAGTTAATCGATGAAGGCACAGAAAAATTAAATGCCGGGAAATGGATGGTTCTGTTTCCTGAAGGAACGCGCACCTCACCGGGTAAAACGCATAAATATAAAATCGGCGGCGCGTTGCTGGCAAGCAAAAGTGGTTATCCTGTTATTCCTATCGCGCATAATGCGGGTGAGTTCTGGCCAAAACACAGTTTTATAAAATGGCCGGGCACGATTAGCGTGGTCATCGGGCCGGCAATACAATCGAAAGGTCGCAGTGCAGACGAAATAAATGAAGATGTTTATAACTGGATAGAATCAACCATGGAAGAAATCAGCGATAAAACTCGCTGGAATAGAGGGTGATTAATTCTAGTTAGTAGTGGTTAATTACTTTACTGCTCATAGTGAGATACATCAATAACCCTGGTATTCACGAGATGAATGGCAAGCGTTGGACTTCGTGCCTCAGTGCCCTTAAATATTGGCGTTTATCCCCTCAAGATATGTAATCGGTCTTGGTGTAGAATAATGGACTATTCTATTTTTCGGGGAAAGGGATGCGAAAAAGCATTATTGCTATTTTTGCCGTTATATTTGTATGGTTTAAGCAATTTCTGGTACTACTTGGGTCTATTATGGACTTAATTGGTCTAGGTGAATTATCTGATTTAATCAGTGAATTATTGCAAAAGCCAGACGGTACTCCTGATTATATGGGATGGATGTTCTGGCTTGGGGTGTTGATGCTGATTGCTGTGATTATCTTGGAAATAAAAGATTGGTGGTCAAATAAACGCAAATCAAAAAATCCACTTTTATCTTACAAAACTAAAAAGCAGGAGTCAGAAAAATTTAACGAAAGCAGTTATGACGACATGCCCCTTATCGAGTTGTTCGATTATTTGAAGAAAAATATAAACTATAGCGATAAATTCAAAGAGCTAGATGATTGGGATATTGGGTTTAAGATAGCAATGGATATTAAGGACAAAGCATCCTTAAAGCGACTTGATTTATTCGCTAGAATCTACAGGAAGCAATTCGACCAATTTATTGATCCAATAAACCAGTTAGAGAAAATAAAACTAGATGATTGGAATGATTTGAGTTTTACCATGAACTTTGAAGCTGGAGAAATACAAGCCGAAAACGATAACGATACTTACAATGGCAATATCTATAGAGACATCCAGGCTGAGCGAAAGCAGGTGCTATCTATTTGGCCTGTAAAGTACAAAACAACATTTGAGCAAGACTTTAATGAAGCGGCTAAATATAAAGACGCCGGAACGGTTCCTGAACTACAGCCTGACGCTAATCTGTCAGAGGCAATAGATTATCTCATAGGCATATTGTTTCCAGATAGGAACCCACGCCATTTAGATTACCAAGTTGAGTTTCCAACTACTGTTAATGAAATTACTGCAAAGCTCCGAACAGGGGAATTAAAATCATGGGGCTTGTATATTGGGGAATCCGTAGAAAGAGAGTTTAATAAAGATATGTGGGAATATAGGGAGTTACTTCCACTAGAGTCAAGTATTGATACTAAAAAAAACCCACAAACAAAATCTGTAATTTCTAACACTAATCAACATCAATTAACAGGGCTACGAGTTAATATGAGGCAAGCCAAAGATTTGTGGAGAAAGCAATAAGTGTCTACAGGTAAATACATATCCTTGGAAGAAGCGCGAAACGATAAAAAGCTAGACCGTTTCTGCAAAGAGCATCCAACCAAAACGAAGAAGAAAGACTTTGATTCGTTACTTGGCGCTATGTGCAAATCTAAAAAGAAAGAAGCAAATCGTTAAACATAATCTCTGGCTTGTCACGCATATTGTAACGATATTCAAACTCACCTAGGTACTTGCTCATGTGCTTGCGAGACACATGGATGTGCGTACCTAGAATACTGCGTTTGATGTGTGACCAGAATCCTTCGATGCCATTTGTACAGTGTACGCCGTTACGCCATTCTTTTTTATAGTGACACACGAAACCATGCTCATAACCATACTTGGTCATGACTTGGTAGGCGCGAAGTTCATCGGTGCTCACAGTTGAGCCGGTCTCTATATTATTGATAATTTCAGGAATCAAATTACTTCTGTTAGCAGAAGGGATTATACGAGTAATAACGTCACCGCCACGCTCCAGCATACCCATAACGACAACCTTGTTAGAGCCGTTTTTATCGGTTGGACGACCTACGATATTATCTTTACCGCCAATATATGCTTCGTCTACTTCAACATGACCAGACAGTTCATCATCACCGTCCGTACTACCCATGTACTTGCGTATTTCGTGACCCATGCGCCAAGCGCATTTATAAGTAACGCCTAGCTGACGCTGTAGCTCTTTGGCTGGTACGCCATGACGAGTAGTGGTGAATAAATACATAGCATAGAACCACTTTTGTAGCGGTGTACGTGATTTCTCAAAGGGTGTACCAACTTTAGGGTGGATATGATGCCCGCACCACGAACACTGGTAAGCAGGTAGTTTCTTGATACGTGAAAATTTGCCATGCTTACTGCATTTAGGGCAATCCATTGACTCACCATGACGAACTAGCATTAAATGTTCTAGGCAGCTATCATCGTCTGGAAAGCGTTTGAAGAATTCAGTAACAGTAAAGTTTTTGCTCATGTCGCATGTCCTCAGTAGATGTGCCTATTCTACTAAAAACGGTTACATACGTCAAGGGGATAAACACCTAAATATTAAATAAACGCTTCGCATTTAATGTTGCTTGTAGTGCAATGTCCTCCTTTGTCTCAGCTCGCAGTTTTGTAATCGCATCAAGTGTGTTTATCAAGTAAGCCGGTTCATTGCGATTGTTTTTATTTTTAGAATCAGGCTGGTCAGGTGCATCAGTCTCTATTAGTAGAGAGGTTAATGGGATTGCGGCGGCTACCGCTCGTATTTTTTTTGCCTTGTCATGTGTAACACTGCCACTAATGCTGATATAAAAATTTAGATCGATCAGTTGTTTTGCCTGTTCGACACTGCCTGAAAAACTGTGCACCATGCCCGTCAGGTTCTTGTGTTTTTTGATTGAATGAATAATCGATTCGGTCGCTTTAACAGAATGAATAACAACAGGTAATTGGTGATGSGTTGCGATGTCCAGTTGCGCTTCGTAAAATTCTATTTGTATTTTTTTGTTTGCCTGTTGCGGACGAAAGTCYAGTCCGCATTCTCCTATTGCGACCGGCCTACTATCGTTGATAAATTTATCTAATGCAATCAAGTCCTGTTTGTTGTGTTCGTTTACCCAATACGGATGCAAACCGTAGCAAGCATGTAACTGTTTATATTTCTTCGATAGCTTAAAAATGTTTTGCCATAAATGACTCTTCGTTCCGGGAATAATGATGTCACTAATATCATTGTCTGTCGCGCGCTGTATGACCTGCTCTCGGTCGTTGTCAAACGCTTCGAAATCAAGATGGCAATGTGAGTCGATTAGTTGAGTTTTTATTCGTGTGTCAGACATACTGTCTTGTTTCCATGTGTGGCATAGAAGTAAAAAAATTAATGTAGCATGTTTTATATTCCAAAAGCAGGCTGTTTTAATTTATGTGCATTTATTTAATTTGTTAAGTCGTACAAGGTTGTTAACGCTACGCCGTCATCTCGACCAGAGGGAGAGACCTTTAATGCCGTTGTATAAGATCTCTCCCTCTGGTCGAGATGACATTAATTGATTTTGGTGATATTTTTTTATTCAATGAATTGGTAAGCGGTGACAGAAGTGAAAAACAGTTTCTTCTCCTGGCTGGATAGTGTCATCATAAAAAAGGCCGGTAAAAACCGGCCTCTTATCGACTAATAAAAATTTAATTAATCTATTTTGAATTTTCGATCATATCGTGAATGATAGGAGTCAAAATTAATTCCATTGATAAACCCATCTTACTGCCTGGTACAACAATGGTGTTGCGACGTGACATGAAAGAGCCCGAAATCATATCTAACAGATATGAGAAATCTGTTTCAAATTTCACCGAGTCTTTAAATCGAATAACAATAAAGCTTTCATCAGGCGTTGGAATATCACGTGCTATGAAAGGATTAGAGGTATCAACGGTTGCGATACGCTGGAAGTTGATGTCTGTACGTGAGAATTGAGGCGTAATGTATTTCACGTAATCATGCATACGACGAAGGATGGTATCGACAATGACTTCTTCTGAATAACCGCGTTCAGCGTTATCACGGTGAATTTTTTGAATCCACTCAAGGTTTACACTCGGAACCACACCAACTAATAGGTCAACATGTTTGGCTACATCCGCGTCATCTGTCACTACGCCACCATGCAGGCCTTCGTAGAACATGATGTCAGAAGCTGCAGGTATATCTTCCCATGGGGTGAATTGACCGGGTGTAAGACCATCGTACGCTGCCGCTTCTTCATCGCTGTGTAAGTACAGGCGTTTCTGACCGCCACCCGATTTACCATAGGTTTCAAATAACTCTTCTAACTTACCAAACAGGTTGGCTTTGGTACCAAAGTGACTGAAATTATGGTCACCTTTGGTTTCCGCTTCTGYCATGGCTTCTTTCATTGCTGCACGATCATAACGGTGGAAGCTATCGCCTTCGATAATGACCGGGTTGATTTTTTCACGGGTGAAAATTTGCTCGAAAGCATGTTTTACTGTTGATGTGCCTGCACCGGATGAACCTGTGACAACGACAATAGGGTGTTTCTGAGACATGTTTAAATTCTCCTAAATTACGAATTCTGTGTGGCTGGCAATACGGGTTGGTGTTAAATGGACAGATGTTGCGCCGCTGCCATGCTAAAAAAGGACGCTATTGTATCCTTTTTCGGGCAATTATAGAAATATGTGTCCGAATTAATCGGTTAGCTTTTATATATCAGTGGCTTAGCTGATTGTTGTTGCTTTTGGTAAATCAGATCCCAGACGCCATGTCCGAGTTTCAAACCGCGCCGCTCAAATTTGGTTTCGCAGCGGGATACCTTTGTCTTTGAATAGTGACCCACGCCAGAGACATTGCGAAAGCCTTTTGCTGCATCCATCTGCTYTAACATCTGTTCTGCATAGTGYTGCCAGTCTGTGGCCATGTGGAAGTAGCCACCTGTTTTTAATTTTTTGTGTAACTGATCAATAAACTCGGGTTTGATAATTCTGCGTTTGTGGTGACGTTTTTTATGCCAGGGATCAGGGAAAAAAAGTTGCACCTGTTTGAGCGAATTATCAGCTATCTGGTGCTGCATTACGTCCACAGCGTCATGACGTATCACTTTTATATTGTGGATGTTGTCCTGATTGGCGAGATGAATCAGGTGGCCGACACCCGGGCCATGAACTTCGATGCCAATAAAGTTGTATTGGGGTTGGTTTTTCGCTTGCTGTAACAAGGACTCACCATTGCCAAATCCAATCTCGACAAACACCTCGTTGTCGTTATCAAATAACGACTTAAACGATAATAACTGTTCAGAAAATTCGATACCGTATTCCGACCAGTTATTCTCCAGCGCATTTTTTTGCGCCGGAGTCAATCGACCCTGGCGCAAAACAAAGCTTTTGATTGTGCGGTGTTCGGGTGGCTCTTCCGGTGATTTTTCAGTCGGCATGGTATTACCTGGCTAGGAGTCCAACAAGCTGCTAGAAAAAAGTGCCTTCGATTGGCGAGGAGGCCGAAGCAAAACGTTTCCTTGGCATGCGCCCAGCCAGATAGGCTTCGCGCCCACCTTCAATCGCTTTTTTCATTGCGGAAGCCATCATGATGGGATGTTTGGCGGCAGCAATAGCGGTATTCATTAATATACCGTCACAACCCAGTTCCATCGCTATCGCTGAGTCGGATGCCGTGCCTACCCCCGCATCGACCAATATAGGGACGTTGGCATTCTCTACTATAGTGAGAATATTGTATGGGTTGCGAATGCCCAGGCCTGAGCCAATCGGTGCGGCTAATGGCATAACGGCGACGCAGCCTATATTTTCCAGTTCTTTGGCTATCAGTGGATCATCGTTGGTGTATACCATCACATCAAATCCGTCATCGACCAATATCTGTGCGGCTTTCAGTGTTTCTATGGTATCTGGAAACAGGGTTTTTTCATCACCCAGCACTTCCAGCTTGACCAGTTTGTGTCCGTCCAGTAGTTCACGGGCAAGCTTGCAGGTTCTGACGGCGTCTTCGACGTTATAACAACCCGCCGTGTTAGGCAGTAGCGTGTATTTATCCAGCGGTAGAGCGTCCAGTAAATTGGGTTCACCTGGATTTTGGCCAATATTGGTTCGCCGAATCGCGATGGTTATTATTTCTGCGCCACTGGCTTCTAGTGCAAGACGTGTTTCTGCATTGTCTTTGTATTTGCCTGTGCCGACTAATAAACGAGAGGTGTAGGACTTTCCCGCGATGACTAGCGGAGAATCAAAATTTGTATCTGACATGAGTGTTGAACCGTAAATTAACGTGGCTATAAGAAATTGGGTCACTATTTTACAAGATTTTAACCTAGAAAGATCAGTTGGGCGCGGAAAAGACATGTAAGATATTGGTGTGCATAGTGAATTCAAAAATTGCGTGGTCACCTTATTGGTGATGAGCAAGTTTTTGGATTTGCTAGGCGCATCAAGAACTTGTATGGACTTCCGTGATCCAACTGATCTTTCTAGGTTTAAGGGTCTTGTTTGATCAATGAGGCCAATCCAGGACAAGATGCTAGTCGCTGCCACCGCCGATTGCTTGCACGATTTCTACTTTGTCCGAATCCTTTAGGGTCGTTTCGCTAAATTCACTGCGTGGAACAATGTGTTCATTAACTTCGACAGCAAGTTTTTTATCGCTTAAGCCGATAATGTTTAATAATTGTTCGATATTAGTACGGCTATCTACTTGTTTATCCTCACCATTTAGAATGATTATCATTTTCTGGGCTTTTCCTGTTTTTGTTTGTTGATGACGAGCTGTTTTGCGACAATTTTTCAGCGAAAGCTGAAAACCGCTGATATTGTGCTATAGATTTATCCAATAATTAAAATAAATTCAAGTGTTTTATTCATCGGCTTCAAATGGTCTTTTATCGCAGTAAGGTCATTTTATTATAAGCAGATGGGTAGCGTGTAAAAATTATCTGGAAAAGTTATATGTTTAAACGGTTCTTTGTGTGTTTTATTGTTCTGCTATCAGTATTCATTAATACTTCTACAGCGAACAGTAATAATCCTTTCGCTAAAAATAAATCGGTCAATATAGGTAAAGATGTCAGCTGGAACATTGATAAAGAATCAGTATTGGCTACCAAATCATCGAGTGATGGGAATGGTAGTTACTATCACCTGCAGTTTAATAACAAACGGCTTAAATTATTTGTTAGTAGTGACGCTCAGGGAAAAATCCCTAAATCTTTCTCACAGCTAGAAATTAGAAATGTACGGATTGATGGTAAACAGTCTTCCTTGTTTAAGTGGTGCTTGAATAATCAGCAACGCCATAGTCGTTTTTTACAACAAGGACTGCCAGTAAAAAATAATGTGTGTGAGGTGGATGGCGATACAGCCAGTTTTGTCATGCAGCTAAATCGAGATACGCTTGCAGCGTTAAAGGGTGGTAAGCGTTTGTCTATTGTGGTTAAGCCATTTCGGACACCACTGGATTTGAATTATGACATCAGTGATTTTGATGATATGTTTTTAGCTCTAAATGCGAAGTCTGTACCAGTCGTTGCTGCGCAACCTGCCAACAATTCAGTTGCAGCAATAAATAAAAAATGCTGGGCAGGCCCTCCCGCAAAATATAAAAATATTAAATCAGTTGAATATGATTGTGGCGATGCTTCGGCAAAAATTGATGCAGAAACCTGGGTGATTAATTTAGTCAATAAACAAAGAGCCAGGGAGCAAAAGGTGGCAGCCGAACAAGCAAAAGCCCTGGCCGAAAAAGATAAAGAAAGACAGCGTTTACGCGTGCTGGCTGAAGACAAGAAACAAAAACAACTGGCTGAAAAGTTAAAATTGGAAGAAGCTATACTGTTAGAAGAGGCGGCAATCGCAGCCAGTGCTGCTAAGCAATCTCAGCTTGGTGATGAAATTACACAGAAGATGTTGAAATTGTGTGATAAATACTGGAGCAAAGGTGAGCATCGTTGTTATTGTCAAAAGTATATCGAACATGCACCCAGCAGTATTCAGGCAAGCTCGTCATGTAAATAATTGAATTAGCTGATTAAGTCTGTAGTATAAAGCAACGATTATCGTTGCTTTTTTATGCCCAAGGAAGGGCGGTATTCCGCAAGGAGCCAGGGACGGCGGTGCGGTTATGCCCATGGAAAGGCCGCCTTCCGCAAAGAGCCAAAAAATATACAACTGCGAAATAAATGTCATGAGAAAAAAATTCATATTAACCCTTTTATTCTTATCATTAAGTGTTTTATCTTTTAGTTATTCCTACGCGGAAGAAGCACCTGCCCCAACGGTAAAAGATATTGCTGACAAGCAAGAAGTAACTAAAGCGGCTTTAAAGAAATTATCCGAAGCACCTGTGTCAGGGCCCTATGATGAATTTGGCCGATCGACGCCACGTTCGAGTTTGATTGCATTAGCACAGGCTGTCAGAGCTGAGGATTATGAGCGGGCGGTAAATTATCTTGATCTGAGAAATTTACCCTTTGCGTTTGAAACTGAGATTGATGGACTAGTGTTGGTTAAAAAATTGGCAATAGTCGCTAAACGTGCAATGACAATTGATTACGAAAATTTGAGTGATCACCCACTGGGACATAAGGATGATGGGCTGCCACGTTATCGTGACCGTGTCACGACGGTAAAAACTAAAGAAGGACCGGTTGATATATTAATGCAACGTATTCCGCGTGGTGATGGCGTTTTTATCTGGAAAATTTCCAATGCAACCGTGGCGCTCATACCGCAACTTGAAAAAGAATTTGGTTACGGCGTAGTCGGAAATAAGTTGTCACATATCTTCCCGCATTATGTGATTGCAGGTTTTGAACTATGGCAGTTGGTGATGTTGCTGAGTCTTATTTTTCTCAGCTTTATTATTGCGTATGCAGTGACGTTTGTAATCGTAAAAATCATACAACGGAAAGATCGTTATAATAAAAAACGGTTACAGAAATTTATTGTCGGACCGTTACGATTTTTGATTATGGTATTGATTTTTCGATCAACATTCGATCTTGTTGCGCCCTCGTTAATTGCTCGTGCACTATTTGAAGCGGGAACGTTGCTTATCTTTGCTATTTACTGGGTGATGTTAGGTATAGTCGATGTCGTCATCAGTCGACTGGCTGATCGCATGGCATTGAATGGGCAAAGTGATGCGGTGGTGTTATTGAAGCCGGCATCAACGGGAATCAAGCTTATAATTATGTTGTTCGCTATTCTGACGTGGATGGATAACTTAGGCTATGAAGTGAGTACGGTGTTGGCAGGTTTAGGGGTCGGTGGGATAGCGCTTGCACTGGCTGCGCAAAAGTCGCTGGAGAATCTAATTGGCTCCATTACAATTTATGCTTCACAGCCAGTGAAGGTGGGGGATTTTTGCGCATTTGGTACAACCAGCGGTGTTGTCGAGGAGATTGGGCTACGTTCAACCCAACTGCGAACAGCAGCACGCACCGTTGTGCATATTCCTAACGCACTGTTTGCGTCCGATAAAATTGAGAATTTCACACAACGTGATAAAATTTTATACCGCACTCGTTTGCGCCTGTCTTATGACGATACGCCTAAACAAATAAGGCAGGTGCTGGAGAAAATTCGCACTATGATTGAGGGTCACGAGTTCATCGATGAAGCGAGTTCGCGTGTRCGTTTTCTTGAATTTGGTGAGTATGCGCAAGAGCTGGAATTATTCGTTTATATTAAAACCAGAAATTTTTCAGAATACCTTGAACATAGAGAAGATATTAACTTGAAGATAAGTGACATCGTGGCGTCGATCGGCGTTAAGCTTGTTATTCCCGCKAAAACAACCTATCTCAACAGCAGCGCTGATAATGCTGAGACATAAATTACAGAATGAGACCGTTTTTAACGCTGCCATGACGGAAAAGATGCTTCGTGCAAAGCTCTCAGAATATAACCATGCCTGAATGTATTATTGTCGGTGGTGGTGTCATCGGTTTATTAACAGCTCGCCAACTATTTCTAGAAGGTGTSGATGTACTATTGCTKGAAAAAGGACCGTTGGGTGGTGAATCATCCTGGGCGGGTGGTGGRATTATTTCACCGCTTTATCCCTGGCGTTATTCTGATGYGGTTAATGTGCTGGCGCAGCGTAGTAARAAATCTTACCCTTATTTAGTTGAAAAACTTTTAGAAGAAACGGGTAATGACTGTGAGCTAATTACCAGTGGTCTATTTACCGTTGTCGATGAAAATCCGGCTACACGGAAAACGATATTAGACTGGACAGAAAAGTGGTCAATCGATGCACGATATATCAATAAAAAAAGTGATATTACTGAAATTGAAAATACCGTTGGCGATGCAGTAGACAAAGGGATATGGATGCCTGACGTCATGCAAATCAGAAACCCAAAATTGGTTACCGCTTTAAAAGCCTCTTTAGATTATTTGGGTGTTCAATATATAGAACATTGTAAAGTTGAAGAAATTCTGACAAAGAATGATACGGCATCAGCGGTACGTACCCGTAAAAAAATCTATTCGGCAGAAAAAATAATTATTGCCAGTGGGGCATGGAGTGCGCAGTTTGGTATTACAAAATCATCAGTGAATGTAATTCCGGTTAAAGGTCAGATGATAATGTACAACGGCGAGCCCAACCTGGTTAAGCGCATAGTATTGTCTGAGGGTCACTACATCATTCCACGTAAAGACGGGCGGATACTGGCTGGTAGTACACTAGAAAAAATTGGTTTTGATAAAACTATCTCATCGTCAGCACATGACGAATTGCATCGTGCGGCAACAGAGTTGGTGCCGCTATTGGGTAATCTAGTTATCGAGCGTCAATGGGCAGGGTTAAGGCCGGGTACTGAAAAAGGGATACCTTATATATGCCAACATAACGAAGTTGAAGGATTGTACGTCCATGCCGGGCATTTCAGGAATGGCATTGTATTAGGTCTGGCTTCGGCTGAGCTCATGACTGATATCGTATTAGATTATGAGCCCTGGTGTGACGTCAGCCCATACAAAATAAACGCGCCACATTAACAAATAGCGCCGGAATAGCTCCAATCGGTAGAGCAAGTCATTCGTAATGACGAGGTTCGTGGTTCAATTCCGCGTTCCGGCACCAAAAAGATGATCCGTCATTGCGAGCGGAGCGCGGCAATCTCCTGTAGACGACTCAATCACTAAAAAAGATTGCCGTGTTCCGCTCGCAACGACAGTTTTATCTTAGAAGTTTGGGTTGCTAGAAGTTCGGTTTCACGGGCGCATCTTTATACATCGCCACGCTGTCCATGATTTCTGCTTTTGCATCATCAATACCGCCCCAGCCTTCAACTCGCACCCATTTACCTTCATCCAGATCTTTATAGTGTTCGAAGAAGTGTGCAATTTGATCAAGTAACATGGGTGGCATATCATCCATGTCTTTAGCGTTTTGGTAGGACTTGCAGATTTTATCGAGAGGCACAGCAAGAATTTTGGCGTCATCACCCGATTCATCCGTCATCTTCAGTACGCCGACAGGGCGGCACTGAATAACTGAGCCTGCAATCAAGGGTACCGGCGTGGTTACCAGTACATCAACCGGGTCACCGTCTTTTGATAAGGTATGTGGCACATAGCCATAATTACACGGGTAATGCATAGCAGTACTCATAAAGCGATCGACGAACATCGCGCCGGTATCTTTATCGACTTCATACTTGACTGGATCACTCAACGCGGGGATTTCGATGATGACGTTAATTTCGTCAGGAAGCTTGTCTCCTGAGCTGACTCTATCTAAATTCATATGCTTTCTTTATTGGTTTCAACTTATATAAAGTTTATATGATTTTGTTTGTATTGTACGGTTAAAAGCCAATTTTTTGTACTAAGCTCAGGTTGCAAATTCAATATAAGTTATTGAGCTAACAGGGGTAAACCATTCAATAACAGCATAAATTAGCCGTTTATCGGCAATTGTTATCGTCCGGTCGTTATTTGCTGGCAAACTAAAATCATTGGTCTTAAATTACAATCATGAAAAAGCAAAGTGGATTTACATTAGTTGAGCTGATTATAACGATGGCGATTATCGGTATATTACTTGTCGTTGCAGTGCCATCATTGAAAGCTTTTATGCAGGGTAATCAGTTGATCGCAACGTCGAATGATTTGGTCTCTGCGTTATATATTGCGCGCAGTGAAGCGATTAGACTGGAGTCCCGGGTTACAATCTGTGAAAGTAGCAATGGAACTAGTTGTCTCGCTACGGGAACGGGGGACTGGAAAAATGGCTGGATAGTCTTCGTCGATGCTAATGGTGACCTCGCAGGTACCGGAGCTCCCTGTACGGCGCTAAATACGGATTGTTTATTGCGCAGCCATGGGGCGATTACCGATGCCTTGTTAAGTGTCACGGGTATTAATGCCGGTGGAGTTAGCCTTAGTTCTTTGACTTTTACCTCGCGCGGTTTGCCGAGAGCAGTCAGTGGCACTTCACAAACGGCGGTATTTAGTGTTTGTAGTTTTGACGATAGTAATAATGTTATAGGTTCTCGTGCAGTGCTAGTAAGTTTACCGGGGCGAGCACGCATCTCCACTAATTCGGCGGTTATCACATGTCCACCAACTCCATAGATATGATTAAAGTGAATAATACAGCGAATTTAAAACTGCGCCATTGTCAGGGTTTTACCTTGCTTGAAGCATTAATTGGATTTTTGATTTTATCCATTGGTATGTTAGGTATCGCTTCTTTGCAGGCCATATCGCTTAAATCGGGTAAAACCTCTGTTTATGGTTCAGTGGCGATGATGAAAGTGGATGAATTATTTGAAAGCATGAGAATTAACCCGACTGCATTGTCAGATTATACCCTCAGTGGGAGTAATAACGGTTGTACTGATGCAGTCAATTGCAACGAATCCGCATTGGCTCTGGATGATGTTTTTTGGTGGGAGAAAAATTTAACAGCGGGTTTACCTGATACAGCATCAACGACGGTATTAGTTACCCCTGCGGTTGCTCCATCAAAAATGGCGATAGTCACCGTTACTGTTACCTGGAGCGAGCGTAATAAAAATGCTGCTGGTAGTGTAAGCAAAAACTATACCGCCACATCCAATATATGCACGGGGATTCCATGTTAAATACGCGGATGAAAACTATGTTGAATAAAAACATGAAACAGTTGCAAGGCTTTACACTGGTTGAATTATTAGTTGCCATGGTTGTCGGTCTGATTATCGTGAGTGGCGCATTTTCTTTGCACTCAACCACTCGTAAGGCGCAGGTAGCGAGTGAGGCGCAAATGGATATGGCCGCTGATGCACGTTTCGCAATTGATATGATTACTTATGATTTACGTCATGCTGGTATGTGGGGCGGGACGAATAAAGATGAAGTGATCAATTGTAAATCTACAGCACCGTGTGCGGTCGCTTCGTCAGCGGGCGAAACGCTGCCGGCTGATTTAACAGGAGATTGTGCAAGTGGCTGGCATTACGATTTGTCTTTACCCGTATTTGCTACAGATGACAGTGAAGGCAATCCTTATTCTTTGTCATGTATACCCTCAACAGAAGGATATCAGGCTGGAACCGATATACTGGAAGTTCATTATGCTAATTCAAATCCRACGCTAACAGATAACTTATTGGCAGGGCAGGTTTATGTACGTAGTAATTTTACTAATGGTCGCATATTTGTAAATAATACCCAGCCGGTTATTGACCGCGGAGATGCAGATCCGCTTACACAAAATCATGAGTTACATGCCTATGCGTACTATATTAGTAATCATAGTGATTCGACAGGAGATGGCATTCCGTCATTGCGTAGGGTCGCCCTTGTTAATGCACCAAGCATGCAGAATCAAACTTTGATTTCAGGTGTGACAGATTTGCAGGTACAGTTTGGTGTCGATGTCGATGGGGTAGTGGATGCCAACGGTAATGTAACGGTTGACCGTTATGTTGACGCGAATCAGGTGACAGATTGGTCAGAGGTTTATGCCGCAAAAATTTGGTTAGTCATGCGCGGAGATGAAGAACAAGCTAGCGGTGTAAATACAGTAAAAACATTCTATATTGCGGGTGCAGAAAAAACGCCAGGGGCAAGTGATGAGTTCCGTTATTTTATGGTTAGCAGTGTTGTTTATTTAAGGAATCTTAAGAAATTGTAATAGTTAGAAGCAGAGCTATAAGCTGAAAGAATTTAATCGTAGAGAATGCAACAKTATGTTTAATATAAAACACAATCAAGAAAAACAGCGTGTGAGACCTGTAAGAAAACAAGAAGGTTTTGTTTTGATTTTGGCATTAGTTATGCTCGCTGTTATGACTTTAATTGGTGTGTCATCAATGAATTCAGCCAATATAGAATTAAAATCCACAGCGAATGCTCAGCAGCACCAGTTTGCTTTTCATGCGGCCTCCTCATTGCTGGAGTATGCCATATCGAAAGATGCGGAAGATATAAATGGTAACCTAATTGATTTTCAAACGACAAGTGACATACCTCAACAAGTTGCGATTCTAGTAGATACGGTAGTAATTAATGGCGCAGTTTCTTATGCGAGTTGTTCTGCCGGTATTGGTAGTAGTTTGGAAGATGGTAAAGCATTTGCATATAGTTTTTATGCGGTATCTGCAACGGGCACGAACGCCAAAGGGTCAGCTTTTTCACAACAAGTACAAGGCGTGCGTTACACAGCTGCTTCTTGTGAAAGATTAATTTAAGAGTAATTATTATGAAAAAGAAAATTCAAATATATATATCAGCAATCGTGTTAATGGCAATGATGTCGCCTGTAGTGGCTGCGGATAATTCAGGCTCGTCAAAAAAATTGGTTAGATCTCATCACAACGCAGTGGTCGATCAATACAATGCTTTCGAATCGGAAGCTTTGCGAATAAGTTTTAATGATAATTTTAATGGTTTTGCCGAGGGCAAAGTGTGTGATTTGTGTGAAGAGATAAAAGTCACCATCACGCCACAAACTAAAGCATACGAAAACAATATTGAAGTGCCGCTTAAAAATGCAAAGTCTCGTATAGGACGATTTGCTACGGTTATGTTCGAAGTCGAGTCTAAGCGAGCTGTTGCAATACGTTGGTAAGCAGGACACATTTATAGATTCAGTTGCGATTAAAAATCGAGAATGGAAAGTTAATTAAATAGTATTTGAAATAAATTTTTATTATTAAACTTTATTATTAAATACGAACCAGGTAGAGAGAATGATTATGTTTACGCTTCCTAAAAAAATAAAATATTTATTGATCAGTTTGCTGTATGGGATGATGGTTTCCATGCCTGCTGTAGCTGAAGATATAGAAATTTATAAGTCGTCGGGTGCAACGACTACTTCGACGCAGCCGAATATCATGTTCGTTCTTGATACGTCGGGTAGTATGGGTACACTGGTTAGCACGCGAGCTGATTATGATCCTTTGGGTACTTATAATGACGCGGATGCCTGTTATGATGAAGGTCAGGTTTATGTTATAAGAAGCGGCTTTGACTTTTTATCGACGAATGGTTCTGGTGAAACCAATGCGGAACTTATATGCCAGTTTTTCTCATTTGGCGACAGTGACTTCAACTATTATACAAGACGTTTTAATGATTCGGCAATGACTTGTGATGCAGCAAGTTCATTAAATGGTACCGGATTTTTTACAGGTGTTATCGCACAATACATAAGTAGTGTCTGGAGTGATTTAGCTTCTGATGAGGTTAATGCTCCTGTCGAATGTGCAGCTGATAGCGGAAACCATGGTCAGGTTGCAGGTGACGCTAAAGTCTACGCGATTAATAGTGGTGCAAATGGTTGGTCAGCAGTGTCGACTGATGAGATTGTCTGGAGTGCTAGTGGTACCAGTTATACGATGTATGATGGGCATTATCTCAACTACATAATCAGTGAGCCTGCTATAAGTAGTTCGTCACGTCTTGATATTATGAAAGATGTAATGACGAATCTAGTGTCTTCTATTACAGACGTTAATATTGGTTTAATGCGTTTTTCCTCGAACGGTGAAGGTGGTATGGTGGTTACCCCTATTGCTGATATTGAAACAGGTACGCAACGAGCTGATTTTGAAGCAGCATTAAATGCGATGACTGCAGGTGGTGTGACACCATTATCTGAATCATTTTATGAAGCAGTGATGTATATGAAGGGTGGCGCAGTTGACTATGGCAATAGTTCGTCTCCAGTTAATAGCGTTGCAACATCGCAATCAGGTGGTTCCTATATTTCCCCTATAACCAACGAATGTCAGAAAAATTTCGTTGTGTTGCTAACGGATGGTGATCCTGTTTCAGATAGTGTGAGCAGTGCACGACTTAATAATATTGAGCCAGGCCTAACCTGTACAGGTAATTGCTTAGATGAAATTGCTAAATCCGTGGGTAGTAACGATCAAAATTTAACGTTGGATGATAATCAGGTTATCTCTACTTTTACCATTGGTTTTGCCAATTCCAACCCTTTATTACAGGCTGCGGCTGATGAAAGCCTGGCTGAAACTGGAACAGGTGAGCGTTTCTTTGCTGACAATGCGACTTCACTGGCAAGTAGCTTAAACAGTATTGTCGTTAATGTGTATGAAACCGATACATCGTTTTCATCACCAGCAGTATCAGTTAATGCATTTAATCGTTCTACACATCTTGACGATTTATATTTCACCTTATTTCAACCTTCTATCGGTCCACGCTGGGCAGGCAATCTTAAAAAATACAAACTGGAGTTTAAGGTCGATACGGCTGATGAGGATGGTGACGGTGATGTAACTGAACGCTTGCCTTTTATAGCGGATGCCACGAGTACGCCATCTAATCCGGTTAAAGCAATCAATAAAACGACAGGCTTTTTTGCAGAAGGTGCACGAAGTTACTGGTCAGATGATGTGGATGGCTTCAATATTAATGAGGGTGGTGCAGCGAATGAATTTGAAAATAATGGTTCACGAAATGTTTATACCTTTACTGGAGGTTACACGGAAACAAACGGCGTCTTTGTTCCTGATGAAGGCGACCTGACGGTTGGCGACAATAATGTAGACAAAGGTAATGCCGCAATTACCGAAGCTCCTGGTATGCTGGATATTGTTGGCGCTACTGATAAGTTTGGTGGTACCCCGCGTCGGACAACATTGTTGGACTGGGCGTCTGGTTTGGATGTATTTGATAAATATGGCGCGACTGGCACTACAGATGACCAACGTCTGGAAATGGGAGACCCATTGCATTCACAGCCGGCGCTTGTGCAATATGGTGGAGATGAAGATAATCCTGATCTTGTTGCCTATGTCGCAACGAACGACGGTTATCTGCACGCCATTGATGCCGATAATGGTAGAGAGATATTCTCATTTATTCCTCAAGAGTTACTTTCCAATTTAAATATCTTAATGGATAACACGTCAGGTGATAAAACCTATGGTCTCGATGGTGATGTCGTTGCCTGGATTAATGATATACCAGACCCAATAACTGGACTTAGAGATGGCATTATTAATGGATCTGATACGGTATACCTGTATATTACGATGCGCCGTGGAGGCAATAATATTTATTCACTGGATGTGACTGATCGCAATAATCCTAAGTTACGTTGGGTTATAAAAGGAGGTGTAGGTGACTATGCTGAAATGGGCCAGACCTGGTCTACGGTGAATGTTGAAAAAATCAAAAATGGTCCAAATGTTACAGATGAAAAGGTGGTATTAATTTTTGGCGGTGGTTACGATGAAGATCAGGATAATGTTTCAGTAAGAACGACTGATGATGTTGGGCGGGCTGTCTATATTGCCGATGCAGATACCGGTGCGCTTATGTGGTCTGCAGGTGCAGGCGCTGGTAGTTACAATACGGTTGTCAGTGAGATGGATTACAGCATACCTGCACGCGTTAAACCACTTGATATGAGTGGTGATGGTTTTATTGATCGCTTATATGTGGCGGATATGGGGGGGCAAATTTTCCGCTTTGATATTAACAATAGCAATGGTCTTCAGTTGTCAGCCTCGGTGACAGGTGGGCTGATTGCTGATCTGGCTGATTCTGGAATGGCTAATGCGCGTCGATTCTATTATCCTCCAGACGTGGCTTTAGTGGCTAATGAGGGTAAAGCTCCTTATCTTGCGATGGCTATTACTTCGGGTTATCGTGCGCACCCAAATGACTTGAATATACGTGATCGCATCTATGTTGTTAAAGATAACAATATCTACAATATACCTGATTATACTTCGTATACCCCTGTATTGGAGTCAGATTTATATAATGCAACATTGAATTTGGCTGGAGGTGATGGCGTTGAAGCAGAAAATCTAGCAGCTGAAGCCGCGCTTGATGCCAATGATGGCTGGTATATTGAGTTAGATGATGGTACTGGAACGAATACATGGGAAGGCGAAAAAGGTCTGGCTGAAGTGTTGATTCTTGAAGGGGTGGTTATTGCTACAACCTTCACGCCCATCAACTCTACAACGGTGACCAATAGTTGTAATCCACAGTCCGGTACGGGTAAAGTATACTTTGTGGATTTGTTTGACGCATCAGCCGCTTTTCCTTCTGATAATGATTCACGTAGTGATAGAGTTAAGGTATTGTCTAAAGGGGGGATACCACCTTCTCCAAACGTAATTATTCCTAAAGATGGTGAAGCTACACTATGTGTTGGTACAGAGTGTGAGGCAGCCGATTTAAGTAAAGGTGTTCGTAAAACACACTGGTACGAGGTAGAAAAATAATGAAGATCAAGAGTAAAGGTTTTACTATGGTTGAGCTGATGATTGTTATTGCTATCATCGGCATCCTGGCTGCTGTTGGTTACCCTGCTTATACAGAATCAGTGAAAAAAGCAGCTCGTGGTGATGGTATGGATTCTTTGATGTCATTGGCGGGGCATATGGAAGAATTTTATCTAAACAACGATACTTACGATGGTGCAACGGTAATAAGTACTAGCAGCTCAGATGGTTATTATACTTTGTCGATTACAACGCAAACGCCATTTGGTTATCTGTTGACAGCAGAACCTGTTGCCGGGGATGCCCAATGTGGTGATTTAACACTGGATTCGTTAGGACAAAAAGGAGTATCTGCCGGTACTGTTGAGGCGTGTTGGTAAGCAATAAGTCGTTTCAGAGAACGATTTAGTTTCTAAGTTCAACGGGCAACTGAAAATGTACATTTTCA
>NVWZ01000017.1 GCA_002746365.1 Thiotrichaceae bacterium | reverse complement strand
TCCGGATAAGCTTTTGTTTTCTTTCTTGCCATAATGACACCTCTTGTTAGATATTAATCTAATGAATGAGTGTGTCTACTTTTCGTGGGTAGCTTGGAGCTCTAACGCCTGCATAACTTGCCGTAAATACAGAGTGTAGCAAAGCGGAACGGCGTATTTACGGTCAACGTTAATGCGATTGTTAGAAGTTTTTTATTTGTGGTGGGCCACATAATCTTTAAGAATGCTGTCTATGCGGCCTTGCCAACCTTTGCCTTTAGCACGGAAATAATCTACAACCTCAGGGCTTACCCTGATGCTAATTGGTATTTTTGTTGGCGATTTTTGTGCGCCTCTTTCTCCGACACCCTTTTTAATTTTTGCATATAGCGCAGGGTTTGCCTCTGATAAGGGCTTAAATTTTTTGAGGTCATCAGCGGTTAATTCGCGAACCTCCCCATCTTTATCTATTAAGGGCTTCTTGCTCATATCGTTTTACCTCTCTATTATTTGCTTTACGAAATGAAATAACGCGGATACCATCTTTTGTTTCTGTGAAACAAACAACGTGAAGTCGTTTGTCTAACATGCTGTAAGCAATAAACCGTATTTCGTTATATTCTTTGCGCTTGTCTTCATAAATCCATGCGTTATCCCAATCTAAATCAGCAACTCGGTCAAAACTAAGGTCGGGTAGTTTTATATTGCGTTTATTTTTATTAGGATCGTATGAAAAACTCATAATTTAATTGTACATACAAATAAATAATAGTCAAGGGCTTTATTGTATATACAATTATTGAGGGGAGGGTATTTGTATTTGTCACTTCTAACGCTGTGCTAACCGGCCATTTATACAGAGTGTAGCGAAGCGAAACGGCGTATAAATGGTCGGGTTGAGCTGATTGTTAGACGATTTTAGTTGATGCATTTGCCAGAGTTTTTAGTTTGGACTTAAGGTTTTTTATTTCTTTTGCTATTTTTTTTGTAAGCACCGTGCCATTAACTATAAAATCACCTTTTTCTTTCTCTGTGGGATTTATTTTTAAAATAAACTCACCTATTACAGTGCCAAATTCAAGATACATTGCATCTAATGATTGAATATCACTTGATAGCTCAGGTGTGTGAAAGTCCACATTCATTTTTAAAGAACTATATGCCAAATTTGTAGGGATCTCCTTAGCATTGAATTTTCGACCATAACCAATATCCCCAATCATTTGCATATTCATCATGTTTACATGATTCTCTAAATTAGTTAGCTCTTCATATATTTTTTGGTACTTAGACAAATATAAATCTTCTCTGTCTTTGCGTGTTTGAGCTATGGCTATTTCTGCTTTCGCTTTTATCTCTTTATCTAATGGCTGCTGTATGCGAACGTACCATAGATAAAACCCTAAACCTGCTAATACAGTGCCTACTGCTACCCCGGCTTGTGTTACAGGTGAGATAAAAGATAGTTCTGCTTTATGTGCGAGGAGATTGTCTTTGTATTCGTACACTTTTGATACAAATAAATATGCAGATGATATTGCGATTGCCACTCCGGAAAGCGCCATGAACTTATAAAGATTATCTGTAGGTAAGTATGAGAGTGGGTTATTCATATTTTTTTTGTTCGTCTAACAGTATATTAGACAGAAACAAGGCATTTGCAAAGGCAGAAAAAATTCCATAATTTGACCTGTTTCTATCTATATCCATTGTTACATGAATTTTTATCACTTCGCAAGGAGCACAACTAATCGACACCCATCGCCCTAACTTGCACAAGTGTCACCGACTAAGGTCTATTCTCAAATACGTGTCCAGCTTTTTGCTGGATGGAGCTATGCAGCTAGCTTTATGAGTACAACGAATTAGTCGTGAACACGGATTACCTGAGACAACGCCAATAATACGTGATAAATTCAGTACTTAAATCAATTCTTACAGAATAATAATATGCGCGTAATAATCATAGATGACCATGCACTGTTCCGTGACGGCCTAAAAGGTCTTCTCGAACAACGTAGTATTGATGTTGCCGGTGTTGCGGCAGATGGCCAGGAAGGGCTGGAACTTGCTAAAAAGATTCAACCCGATATCATTTTGCTCGATTTGCGCATGCCAAATATGGGTGGGTTAGATACCCTGCCAAAACTACGTGAATCATTACCCAAAATTCCTGTGGTTATGCTCACCACCAGCAATGACGAAAGTGATCTGATTAAAGCRCTGCGAAGCGGTGCACAGGGTTACCTGCTAAAAGACATGGAGCCCGAAGAACTGGTCGGTGCCTTACGTGATATCGAAAGCGGAAAGAATGTTGTTGCTTCAGATTTAACCGATGCGCTAGCCAGAATGGTTCAGGGTGAAACCACCCTTGATGATGACGAAGGCCCCTTCTCTGACCTTACTCCTCGTGAGACCGAAATTCTTTGTCTACTCGCGGAAGGGCAAAGCAATAAACTCATTGCTAGAAACTTAGGTATTTCTGATGGCACGGTAAAACTACACGTWAAAGCCATACTCAGAAARCTCAGTATCCATTCACGTGTKGAAGCGGCTGTTATGGCGGTGGAACACGGTCTTCGCCAAAAAAATAAAGAAAAGACTTAGTCCCTTTACAGAAGGGTTGGAGAGCAGCGGCTTTCTAACCCCCCTTCTCATTGCACACCATGAAAACATTCAAAGARATCGTCGCTGAAGCAAGTAAAACCATCACAGAAATYATGCCCTGGGATGTCGAAGAACGTATCAAGGAAAATGCAGACCTGTTAATCGTCGACATTCGTGAAGAATGTGAATTTTCAAGATTTCATATCAAAGGTTCAATGCTGGTTCCGCGTGGCATACTCGAATCAGCCTGCGAAGACGAATACGAAGATGCCATCCCGGAGCTGGTCAATGGGCGCGACGAAGAAATAGTCGTCATCTGTCGCTCTGGTTTACGCAGCGTGCTGGGGACACAAATATTACAGATGATGGGTTTTAGCCAGATTAGTTCGATGAAAACAGGTTTACGTGGCTGGAACGATTATGAGTTACCGCTGTATGACCTGAAACACAAAGAGCTTGATCCCGATGATGTTGATGAAATGTTGAATGCCGGTTTTTGTTCAGCGTTTATGCATCCAGATCGACGCACTATTAAAGACTAGTGCGTAGTGAAAAATGAAAAATGAAAAATGAAAAATATTTTGCACTATTCTAAATAAGAACAAAGGTTTTTATATTTAATTTTACATATAAAATCAAGCAGTTAAAGTTTTTCGCTTATGCTCAGAATCACTATTAAGTGTTTTAAATTTTTCACTTTTCATTTTTCATTGTCCTTTCCATAGTGCTTATGTTCCTTACGGCGTCGCCCGGCCTTTTGCGTAATCACACCCTGTATCATATCCTGACCACTTATTTCAACCGTATCGTATAGGTCATTCAACGGTTGCAAATAATATTTATTTCCAACAATACGTAACTGGCGAAAGATGTATTCGTTTTCAACCTCTGCCATGACATAACAACCATCACGAATCGTACCGGCAGGATCAATGATAATAACCGCGCCCTCGACAAATTCGGGCAACATACTATCGCCCAAAACACGCAATGCAAACGGCTCACTTGCCGCGCAACCCCCACTGGATTCCATACATTTCACCTATTCRTAATYAACAGGCYAATTATACCCCAGTGCTTGCWAAAATGGATGCTGAGTTAGCKCYGTGYCTGCATTCTAATAAAGAAACGTGTAATATGCCTGACAAGATACGCCTACAATATCAATACCCKATGTCCGATAGAATCACCAAAAACAAGTTTGTATCCCTCATCTACACCATCATTGACGATGACGACATTACCCTGGAAAACATTGATACCCCCATCCATTACATACAGGGCATTAAAAGTGAAGTTATCGAGAAGATATCGACGGCTCTCGAAGGTCACAAAGTAGGTGATTTTGTACAAGTTCCGCTGACCCCTGAGGAAGGATTTGGTATTCATCAACCTGAATTGACCTTCTCAGATGACATCAACAATGTACCTGCAGAATTTCATACCATTGGCGCCGAAGTTGAATTTAAGAATGATGAGGGTGAAAGCAAAATCTTTCGAGTCACTAAAATCGCCAATGGTAAATTAACCGTTGATGGTAACCACCCCTACGCCGGTAAGAATATTACCTACAATATAACGGTCAAAGCAGTACGAGATGCGACTGAGAACGAATTGAAATACGGCGCCGATAGCTTAAAAGTATTGCATTAATAACACGCCACACCCTCTATTTTGGGATAGAAACGCGCATTTTATGGGCGTTTGGGGCTGAAATTTAACTCTATATAAGGTATCCTCGCTCACTGAAAATATTCATCAGGGAACCAAACCTCGTTCCCCTGCATTGCGTGGGAACGCAATTAAGGCAAAAAATATAATTAAAAGTTTTCAACAAAATCATTATTCACATACAAAGCACCGTGTACAAAATATAAAAAACTTACTCTTAACTCGATTACATTGCCACGCTGAGCATAGGAACGAGACACGAGACAACAATGAATTTAAAAATAAAATAACTTCTGAGGATTATAATGAGCAAGAAAATCAATGCATTTTATGCGCAATCGGGTGGTGTCACTGCCGTTATCAACGCATCAGCATGTGGCGTTATTGAAACAGCACGTAAACACAAAGATAAAATTGGTAAAGTTTATGCTGGCGCAAGCGGCATTATCGGTGCATTAACCGAAGAACTCATTGATACCAGCAAAGAAACTAAAACAACCATCGCTGGTTTACGCAGCACACCATCAGGTGCTTTTGGTTCATGTCGTTTTAAGCTTAAGAGTCTGGAAGACAACAAAGTAGAATACGAACGTTTAATCGAAGTATTCAAAGCACACAACATCGGTTACTTCTTCTACAACGGTGGCGGCGACTCTGCGGATACTTGTTTGAAGATTTCTCAGATTGGTAAAAAGATGGGTTACCCTATCACTGCAGTACACGTTCCTAAAACGGTTGATAACGATTTACCTATCACTGACAACTGCCCTGGTTTTGGTTCAGTGGCTAAATACATTGCCGTTTCAACTTTAGAAGCCAGTTACGATGTGGCTTCTATGTGTAAGACTTCAACTAAAGTATTCGTGCTTGAAGTAATGGGTCGTCACGCGGGCTGGATTGCTGCTGCAGGTGCAATGGCATCGACTGAAGATCACGAAATTCCAATTGTTGTTTTATTCCCTGAAGTTAAGTTCAATCAAGGTAAATTCTTAAAGAACGTAGACGCAAAAGTTAAAAAATTCGGTTACTGTACGGTTGTTGTTTCTGAAGGTGTGGCATGGCCAAACGGTAAGTTTCTTGCTGAAACCGGTCTTAAAGATGCATTCGGTCATAGCCAACTAGGTGGKGCTGCGCCCGTCGTTGCAGAAATGATTCAAGCGAAATTAGRTCACAAATACCACTGGGGTGTTGCCGACTACATGCAGCGTGCCGCTCGTCACATCGCATCAAAAACTGATGTCGAACAAGCTTATGCTACGGGTAAGGCGGCCGTTGAATATGCGCTTAAAGGCCACAACTCAGTGATGCCTGCAATTAAACGTATCAGCAACAAGCCCTACAAGTGGAAAATTGAAATGGCACCACTAAGCAAGGTTGCCAACGTTGAGAAGATGATGCCTAAGAGCTTCATCTCTAAAGACGGTTTTGGTATTACTAAAAAATGCCGTGAGTATCTTGAGCCATTAATTCGTGGCGAAGATTACCCTGCATACAACAAAAATGGTCTGCCAAAATACGTTCAGCTAAAACGTGTCATGGTTAAGAAAAAGTGTCCTGACTTTAAAATAAAATAAGGGCTCTGAATGACTCACGAAAAAACACATGAACCACTAGCCATACGCGCCAGTTCAAGCGATGGCTATAACCGACACACTTACTGTATGGTGTTAGGTAAAAACATGCTGGGCTTACGTGAGTCTGACCTTAAGCTACAATTTGGCACCATTTTTGAAAGTGCCTTGAAGAGCTAAATAAGTGCCTGTCTCATGTTTACATGAGCAGGCATTTTTTTTGCACGCAATAAAATAAAAGTGTAAGTGAGAAAAAATATGAAATTAATATTATTAGGTGGTCCTGGTGCGGGCAAAGGCACGCAAGCTGGCTTCATAACAAAAAAATATAACATCCCTCAAATCTCAACCGGTGACATGTTACGTGCAGCTGTAAAGGCCGGCACAGCGATGGGTCTGGAAGCAAAGAAAGTCATGGACGCAGGTGGACTGGTTACTGACGAGATTATTCTTGGTTTGGTTAAAGACCGTATTGCTGAAGATGACTGTGCAAACGGTTTCTTGTTTGATGGTTTCCCTCGCACATTACCACAAGCTGATGCCTTAAAAGCACAGGGCGTAGAGATAGATGGTGTGGTTGAAATTGATGTTGATGATGCTGAAATCGTTAAACGGATGTCTGGTCGACGCGTACATATTGCGTCAGGTCGCACCTACCATATTGCATTTAATCCACCCAAAGTCGAAGGCAAAGATGACGAAACCGGTGAAGACTTAATCCAACGTGAGGACGATCAGGCAGAAACGGTTAAAAAGAGACTTGATGTATATCATGACCAAACCGAGCCATTGATAACATACTACACCGACTGGTCAAACTCGGGCGAAGTAAACGCACCCAGGTATCACCACATTGCTGGAATTGGCAGTGTTGAAGATATCCGGGATGCGATTTTTACAGCGCTGGATAACTAAATTCTACTCTGTAGGAACTTCTACAATAATTTCAATTAAACGGAGACTAAAATGTCTACTGAAATACTCATCGCCCTCGTCTGTTCCTTTATAGGAATTGGCTACGGTGTTATCACCATTTTCCACGTACTTTCAAAACCCATGGGTAATGAAGAAATGGTACGCATACAACAAGCTATTCAGGAAGGCGCTCAGGMCTACCTGAAACGCCAGTACATGGCKATCGGCATGGTCGGTATTGTTGTCTTTCTTGTCGTTRTGTTTGCGCTAAATGCAACCACTGCCATCGGCTTTGCCATWGGTGCGATATTCTCTGCCCTGGCAGGTTTTATTGGCATGAACGTCTCTGTACGTTGCAACTCACGTACGGCCGAAGCGGCACGTGACGGTATTGCGCCGGCTTTAGATATTGCTTTTAAAGGCGGTGCCATTACGGGCATGCTTGTTGTTGGTCTTGCCCTGTTGGGTGTTGCTGGCTACTACGGTATTTTAATGGCAATGGGTTTTGAAATGGAATCCGCGCTACATTCCATGATTGGTTTAGCTCTTGGTGGTTCACTGATTTCAATTTTCGCCCGTTTAGGTGGTGGTATTTTCACTAAAGGCGCCGATGTTGGTGCTGACATTGTGGGTAAAGTTGAAGCTGGCATTCCTGAAGACGACATACGTAACCCGGCCGTTATTGCTGATAACGTAGGCGAYAACGTAGGTGACTGCGCWGGYATGGCTGCTGACTTATTCGAGACWTACGCGGTAACACTAATAGCAACGATGTTATTAGGTGCTCTGTTATTAAAAGAGGCCGGTGAACTTGCGGTTACTTACCCGTTAATGCTGGGTGGTATTTCAATTATCACTTCGATTATTGGCACCTACTTTGTGAAAACCAGTGATGGCGGAAAAATTATGAATGCGCTTTATAAAGGCACTTTCATCTCMGCYATWCTTTCAGCTATCGCTTTCTACTTCGTCACCACCAGCATGATGTCTGAAATAGTCATTACTGGYGTCGAAAATTATTCATCAATAAACTTATTCTACGCATCACTGATTGGTCTTGCTTTAACCATGGCAATGATCGTTATAACAGAATACTACACAGCGACTGAATACAAYCCTGTAAAACGCATTGCTGCAGCGTCATTAACTGGCGACGGTACAAACGTYATTGCRGGTCTTGGTATTTCAATGAAATCAACCGCTGCACCAGTACTCGCTATCTGTGCGTCTATCTGGGGCGCTTATGAACTCGCTGGTTTATACGGTATCGCGATTGCAGCCACCTCAATGCTATCGATGACAGGCATCATTGTCGCGYTAGACGCTTACGGCCCCATTACAGATAACGCAGGYGGTATTGCTGAAATGGCTGAATTACCTGAAGACGTTCGTGTGACTACTGACGCGCTTGATGCGGTAGGTAATACCACAAAAGCGGTTACCAAAGGTTATGCCATTGGTTCTGCGGGTTTGGCTACATTAGTCTTATTTGCTGATTACACCAACACACTGGAAGCGGCTGGCAAAGTTGCCACCTTCGATTTATCAAACCACATGGTTATTATCGGTTTGTTTATCGGYGGTTTAATCCCCTATCTGTTTGGTGCAATGGCGATGGAAGCCGTGGGTCGTGCAGCAGGTGATATCGTTAATGAGGTTCGTCGTCAGTTTAAAGAAATGCCTGGCATTATGGATCGAACYCAACARCCTGATTATTCGAAAGCRGTGGACATGTTGACTAAAGCTGCGATTAAAGAAATGATGATTCCTTCATTAYTACCMATCGCCGCTCCTATCATTGTCGGTTTAACACTGGGCGCKGAAGCATTAGGTGGTATGTTAATTGGTACCATTATTACAGGTATATTTGTTGCTATCTCCATGACTACCGGTGGTGGYGCATGGGATAACGCGAAAAAATATATCGAAGATGGTCATCAYGGTGGTAAAGGTTCGGATGCRCATAAAGCAGCCGTTACCGGTGACACCGTAGGCGATCCGTACAANGATACGGCWGGCCCTGCGATTAATCCGYTAATCAAAATCATCAACATTGTTGCTTTAATGATGGTGCCTTTGCTGTAATAACAACGGCTATTTCTCGTTGTAAAAAAGCCGGTTCATTCGAACCGGCTTTTTTTCGGTCTTATGTTTTAATTTAATTATTACGACAAAGATGATCATTTCACGACCGTTATCATCATTACTGCCACAATTTATGATTCACAAGAATGAAGATGACGAAGGCCAATCAATGTTATCTCGACCAGAGGAAGAGATCTTATACACAACATCCCAGAATGCCATAATCTGAGCTTATTGAAACTAACATCGAATATTACAGTCACATCTCCATCTATTTATTATTGAGATGACAATGAAACCCCTACTTATTCTTGTATTAAGCCTGATTTCAGCGCCACTATTCGCTACCACTCAAACAGATAAGCCAACCAATGCTCAACCAGAAACCGCTATTTTCGCAGGCGGTTGCTTCTGGTGTATGGAGCCACCCTTCGACAAACTCGATGGTGTTATTTCGACAACCTCAGGTTATATTTCTGGACACACAAAGAACCCGACGTACCGTGAAATATCAACAGGAAAAACGGGACACACAGAAGCAGTACAAATTGTATACGATTCGAAGAAAATCACTTATACCGAGTTACTGAAAGTCTTCTGGAAAAACATCGATCCGGTTGCCGTCAATCGTCAATTCTGCGATGCAGGCACACAATATCGCTCTGGCATCTACTACCGGGGCGAAGCACAGGAAAAAGCGGCAAAAAATTCACTTAGCCAGTTAGAGAAAAACAAACCATTCAAAGAAAACATCGCCACTGAAGTGGTTGCAGCCAGCACATTCTACCCGGCTGAAGACTATCATCAGGATTACTACCTGAAAAATCCGCTTCGCTATAAATATTATCGATATAGCTGTGGACGTGATAATCGTCTAAATGAAATATGGGGCCAATAAATTATAATTTAACACCACTGCTGCCCGCTACCCCTGACACTATGAATAGCGAATACCATGGTTATTGATGGTTCTCTGTATGAGCTGTATTTCAACTAGTCGCGTTAAATTTAACGGGGCAGTAGTCATTTAATATGCAAAAAAGCCCGGATTAACCGGGCTTTTTTGCAGTTAAAAATTTTAACTACTGCGCTTGTTGCGCGGGTGCAGCAGGTGCCTGCGGGGCTGGAGCAGGACCATATGGGCCGGGACCATAAGGACCGGGACCATAATATTGACGACCATAATACGGACGATTATTGTAACGGTTGTTATTATCCCATCTATTATCCCAGCGATTATCCCATCTATTATTTCCAGAATATGAGTTACGAGCATCACCGCGACCACTACCACGCGCTTTACCGCTCATGCCAAAGTTAAAACTACCATCAACCTCGCCGTCAACATCTCCAGAACCATCACCGTAGCCAGAACCATCATTATTCCAGTTATTGTTCCAGTTACTGTTATTACTATTGTTGTCGTTCCACCAGGCATTTGCTGTGGTTGATGCAGCAAATAGTGCTACGGCTGCTATTGTCATTAAAGTTTTCATGCGCTTTCCTCCTAAAGGATATTTGAGAACAATTTCCGATATCACCGATAAAAGGTGTTTTCGAATACTTAAGATTTCAAACTCAGATAAAATATAACGCTGGTTAATCTATAACTTATTGATAGAAATCAATAAATCACACTGACTCCCACTACCAGTCAACATAAAATTGACCACAATCAATTTACTGCCCCCTACCCCTATTAGCCGACTACGAAAATGATCGACTTTGCGGTAGAATACGCGCGCCTTTAAGTATATGGCTGATGATTTTTCAGATTACTCGACAGAGGCCATACAATACTTAGATAACTAATTTTAAATTTGGGTTAGTCACCAGACTAACGCGATAATAACTTGGAGAAAATACATGATTAAACCTCATGGTTCAGACGAACTCAATCCATTGTTCGTGAGCGACGCGGCTGAAAATGCAGCCTTACAAAAAGAAGCCGAAGGCTTAACATCAATTGTAGTTAGCTCTGCTTCAGCTGCTAATGCAGTCATGATGGGCACCGGTTATTTCAATCCGTTAACCGGTTACATGACTAAAGCTGACGCACTTTCTGTTGCGACAGACATGAAAACATCATCAGGTTTATTTTGGCCAACGCCTGTTTTAAACCTGGTTGAAAATGCTGATGGTATTTCAGTAGGTGACCGTATTGCACTTAAAGATCCAAACGTTGATGGCAACCCAGTACTCGCTGTGATGACAGTTGAAGGCATCGAAGAATTTTCTGATGAAGAAATGGCAATGATGACTGATAAAATCTATGCACCTGCAGAAGGCGAAGATCACATTGGTGCAGACACGTTTAATGCACAGGGCAAAGTTTGCTTATCAGGCCCTATCCAGGTTTTGAACTACTCATACTTTGAAAAAGACTTCGAAGGCACATTCAAAACAGCCACTGAAATTCGTAACGAAATTGCAGATCGCGGTTGGAAAAAAGTGGTTGCGTTCCAAACACGT
Source organism: Thiotrichaceae bacterium (assembly GCA_002746365.1). Lineage (GTDB taxonomy): Bacteria > Pseudomonadota > Gammaproteobacteria > SZUA-229 > SZUA-229. The sequence goes on along the minus strand of NVWZ01000017.1, from coordinate 51,536 downwards.
AACCCAATGCATTTAGCACACGAAGAATTGTGTCACATGGCAATGGATCGTTTAGGTTGTGATGGCCTGGTTATTCACATGCTTCTTGGTAAATTGAAAAAAGGCGATATTCCTGCTGACGTACGTGACGCAGCTATTCGTAAGATGGTTGAATTATACTTCCCTGAAAACAGCGCAATGGTTACCGGTTACGGTTTCGACATGCTTTACGCTGGTCCACGCGAAGCCGTGCTACATGCTCTATTYCGTCAAAACATGGGCGCAACACATTTCATCATTGGTCGTGACCACGCWGGTGTTGGTGATCACTATGATGCATTCGGTGCACAGACTATCTTTAAAGAACAAGTTCCTGCTGGCTCTTTAGAAATCGAAATCTTCGAAGCTGACCACACAGCTTACTCTAAAAAGTTAGATAAAGTTGTTATGATGTGTGAAGCACCTGATCATGAAAAAGACGACTTCGTTCTTTTATCAGGCACTAAAGTTCGCGAGATGTTAGGTCAAGGCATGGCGCCACCTAAAGAGTTCTCGCGTCCTGAAGTCGCTAAGATTTTGATTGATTACTATCAGGGTCTGAACGCTTAAAAATCTATTTTAGATTTTTAAAAAAAAGGCGCGCATAGCAATATGCGCGCCTTTTTTAGGCCTGTATGAAAAGATAGCACCCTTTCACCACAGAGGCACAGAGGACACAAAGTTTTTTATTGTTAGTCACGTCGCAGACGCGAATAGCAATAAGTTGTTATTTATCGTGCCATTGCCCGCCTCCATGTGGATTTAGATGAATCTAATTTAGATTAGACTTGTAGATGGTAATCGAATATTAGTGGAATCTGTGTTCCATTTGGAATTATTATATAGATTTGCATCATTCCTATCCTAGGTTGTAACCTAGTTATATCCTTCTGCATTAAAGAATAGAATATCAAGTAATTTACTTTTGGTTTACGTTGATTACAAAAGGATATAGTGTTGTTAACACCCTTATAGTGAACATCATTTACTATCTAACAGGTATTATGTTTAGGCTAATATATTTCTACGCTATTTTTCTTTTAGTGATAACTGTCGAAGTGCACGCTGTTAACGAGAACACAGCCAGCATTGGTGTTCTTGCGTTTCGTGGAGAACCCGTAGCGTTAGAACGCTGGCGTGCTACTGCGGATTATTTGAGTGAGCACGTAGCTGGATACAAATTTGAGATACAAACGTTTGACCTGGTGAGTATGGAGGAAGCTGTCGCAACAGGAGAGCTTAATTTTATACTGACAAACCCTGGGCAATACGCTACTTTTGAAACCAAATATGGCGTGTCGAGAATGGTAACAATGCAGACCACAGGAGGTGAAAATTATCCACAATTCGGTTCCGCGGTTATTGCCCGCGCCGACAGAAAAGATTTACAAGAACTATCAGATTTAAAAGGTAAACACCTGATGGCTGTTTCACCAAATGCATTTGGCGGTTATCAGATGGTCTGGCATGAACTAAAACAACTGGGTATATCTCCAAAAACAGATATTTCCGGGTTAACATTTAGCGGATTCCCGCAAGACAATATTGTAATTTCAGTTATTAATGGTGAAGCTGATGCGGGCATTGTTCGTACTGGTATCATTGAGCGTATGATCAAGGACGGCACGATATTATCCGGTCAAATAAAGGTTCTCAGTTCGCGTCAATCAGAAGATTTTTCACTAAAACATAGCACGCGTTTATATCCAGAATGGCCATTTGCTAAATTAAAACATACGTCAAGTGTGCTTGCTAAAATGGTCGCGGAAAACTTACTGGCCGTGTCCGCTACAGATATTTCCGCCCAAAAAGGACGTATCATCGGTTGGACTATTCCCCTGGATTATACTTTGGTCCATGAATTGTTACGTGATTTACGTATCGGCCCCTATGCAAACCTGGGAAAAGTTACCATTCAGTACATAATGCGTGAGTATTCACTGGTTATTTTTTCTTTTTTAATGACCTTACTGATATTAATAATTTCGGTTGTTATCACAAAAAATGCAAACCAACGACTAGTCTATACGCAAGCTAAGCTAAAAGATCACCGTCGAAAGCTAAAAGACGAAGTCACGTCACAAACGGAAAAATTACATCAGGTCAATAAATGCCTTAGGAAAGATATACAACAACGTGAAAAAGCTGAGAATACGGTAAGAAGGAGTCGCGAAGCAATACGATCACTCTATGAAATTGCTGTTGATTATGATCGAGACCATGATGAAAAACTAAATGATCTTATTGCGCTTGGACGTCGACATTATGGTATGGAAGCAGGTTTACTTTACGAGGTTGTTCAGGATGGTTTTAGTTTGTGCTTTATCGATGGTGACGATCGTTATACGAATGATGTTGCGCACTGTTTAAAAGGTTTGTCTGCTATTGATCAAACGGTAGAAATAACACCTGATCACAGTCATTGTAATGGACGTGGGTTACTTGCTTTTCCAGTTGTTGTACACGGTAATGTTTGCTGTGTGTTGGCGTTTGTTGGTGATGCGAATAATGTTCACACAGGTTTTGATAAGGTCGACAAAGATTTGCTGTTGTTAATGGCGAGCTGGATAGGTAGTGAAATGGAGTATAAGGATGCGAGAATGGAAAAAGAATTACATAAATCCAGACTGATACGCGTGGCACGCCTCAATACAATGGGTCAAATGGCATCTGAACTCGCGCATGAATTAAACCAGCCTTTGACTGCAGCACAAAATTATATTGGTGGTGGTATACGAATAATGTCTCATGGCGAGGGAAGCACTGATGAAGTTCTGATTGGTATGGAGAAAGCATTAGAAAGTGTTAATAGAGCAACGGCAGTAATCCGCCACCTCCGACAAATTGTGAGAACTGGTGTACCGAGTAAAGACTGGTTTAAATTAAGTGACGCTATAGAACATATTATGGAGATGCTTGAAAGTAATGCAGAGCAATTGAAAGTTAAAATTGACTATGTAATACATGATGCCGATGCGGAGTTATGGGGAGACGCCATGCAAATCGAGCAGGTGCTTCTTAATCTGGTTAGAAACGCACTAGAGGCTACGCCGCCAGAAAGTAGAGTGTCAATTGTAACGGAATGCACAGAAGAACTCATAACAATCCGCATTGACGACCAGGGTAGAGGAATCGATACAGAGGAAGGTGAATCGGTTTTTGATCCATTTTATACAACAAAAGTTGAGGGTATGGGGCTTGGGTTATCAATTTGTCGTGCAATAATCGAAGCGCATGATGGAAAAATATGGGCAGAGAACACAACGAGAGGCGCGAGTTTTATTTTTGAGTTACCCACAAGTAATAAAGAGGGTGCTTAAAATGAGTACTCTCGTTTACATCGTTGATGATGACCAAATGGTACTTGAGTCATTACAGTGGCTACTACAAACTATCAAACTTGAAGCGAAAATTTTTAATAGCAGTACCAATTTTCTTAAAACTTATACTCCAGGCACAGCGATTTGCGTAATACTTGATGTACGCATGCCCGATATCAACGGGATGGATTTACATCGAAGACTTAAAGCCATTGATGCTGAAGTACCAGTGATAATCGTTACTGGTCACGCTGATGTAAAGATGGCTGTTCGTGCCATGAAAGATGGTGCATTTGATTTTATTGAAAAACCTTATGCTGAACAAAAGATGCTTGAAAGAGTACAAGCAGCTATCCATAGCCGAAGCTCATCAGAAATAAATGAAGACAATAAACGCATATTGTCGGATAAGTTTGACAATCTAACGTCCAGAGAAAAACAGGTTCTCACACAAATACTCAAAGATAAATCAAACAAACTGATAGCCGTTGAACTGGACATCAGTAAAAAAACAGTTGAGTTCCACCGCGGTAATTTAATGTCAAAACTTAATGTCACCACGGTAGCAGAGTTGGTCCGCTTTTCCATCAGAGCAGGAGTGGACCCGGAATTTTAAAGTTCCTCGGTGCTTTAGGTAATTGGTAGTTTATACATTACAGATATTCCGGTACTTGATTTGTTTTTATTTAGTTAGCCTCTTAACTATCATTAAGAGGCTAACTAAATAACTTGGCAATCAACCTACTTCACTTCATCAAAAAAGGTGGAGCTAGTACTAAGTACTGGTACTGGTACTGGTACTGGTTCTGTTTCCAATATCCTGAATAATCGTCCCATATAGTAACACTACAGAAACCACTTTAAAAAAATTCTTGTATCATTGCACCCGTCATAAAGAGCATATAAACGTAAAATAAATTTGGAGTTTTTTGTTTAGCGTTAAAGGGTAACCACCTAGGGTATAACCCAGTTACATCGATAGAATTTAGTGCATAGAATCAAGACTCCCAAATATACATGTTTAAGTAGTTGGGAATATTAAGTTATACATGTAAACAATTAAGCTATGCGTTACACTTATTCAGGGGTTCGAAAGAACCCCTTTTTTTAATTCTCTACTTGGAAAATCTTTCAAGTCGATAAGCCAATACACATCGCTAATGTTGTTATGAAGGCACATCCGTATTATATTACTTTAGAATTATTTCAGTGGTTTTAGAATCTAACAGCAATGCTTTTTTGTGATACAAAAAAAGCTTTGTTATTATAGTTAAAGATTATATAAACGCTTACTATATTAACGTTAGAAATATTAATCGTTGTTAAAAACTAGACCGTACGTCAGCTCCATAGTTTATTTAATTAATACTTAGTATCTTATTCAAGGTTTGCTAATTTATTATAAAAGAGCATGCATCCCGATGCAGTTATTAAATATTACTACCACATGTAACTAAGTATTAGGAATGTTATATACACTGTCTTTTCTTGTGAAGAGCTGCAATATTTTGCGTGTATCTTTATGTATATAAGTGCCTTTTTATTAACTTGTTTTTTCAGCATAGATATTATTTATATTGCATTTTGAATAGCTAATTTACATTAACCTTCTCCTAGGGTTGGTACTAGTTATACCACTAATATTTATTCGCTAGACTACCTGCATTAATTATAAAGCCATTTTTATTAGCGGTTGAATGATTAATGATTTAAAAAAACTACTCACTTGTCTAATTTTAATAATACAAGTCAAGGTAGTTAAAATCAAAATAAATTATCAATGGGAGTCTTGCTTTATGCAAAAAACAATTTTATCGCTCGCAATTGCTGCGAGTATAGTAACACCTGGTCTGGTCTTCGCTGGTGACGCCTATGTCTATGGGCATGGTCAGGTTGAAATCGGTTCATACGGTGCTGACGGCGATGGTACAACCGTTGCTGATAACGCTCGTGGTCGTATCGGCTTTGCAGCTAATGATGATCTAGGTAATGGGTTGGAAGGTATTCTAAAGTTTGAATTCAAAATAGATACTGCTGATGGCGATTCGGATAAAAAAGGGGGCAATATATCACTACAAAAACGTGAAAACATGGTCGGCCTCAAAGGCAGTTTCGGCCAGGTTGAGCTGGGACGTTTAAAGTCAGCGTATAAATACACTGGTGGTGTTAAGTATGACCCATATGTTGCTACTTTACTTGAAGCACGTGGTAATGCTGGTATGACTGGTAAGGTTGGTGCAGGTAATGCATTCGGTCACAATGCCTTTATCAATGACTCTATTGCCTACCAAAATAAATTTGGCATCGCGACCATACGCATTACTTATGATCTTGATGATGGTGGTAGTGCTTCATCAACTAATGCTCAAGGTGCCAATGCATTAAGTGCCTCTTTAAAGCTCGGTGGTAAAAAGTGGGAAGCCTTTATTGCATTAGTGGATGATGACGAGGATTCAGCAAGTGCAAAAGGTAATTATTCGTCAACAAAGCTCGGCGGTCAGTTTAAAATGGGCAAAGCCGGTAAATTTAATGCGCAGTATGAAATGAGTGAGACCGATGTCAGTGGTGCTACAACTGACATAGATACTCTCTATCTCGACTACCAGTTTAAACTGAGTAAGAAAAACACCATCGATGTTGCTTACGGCATAGAAACAACAAGTACAACGGGTAGCGCTGATGTTGAGCGTGACTTTATGCGTTTAGCATTGGGCCACAAGTTCAGTAAGAAAACAAAAGTCTGGGCAGGTCTGCGTAACACTAACAGTGATGTAAACGGTGAAGACGAGCAAGTTATTGTTGTTGGTTTACAGAGAAGGTTTGATACCAAATAAACAAACTCTTACATACAATTAAGAAGTTGAAGTAGGGTCCCTTCCAGGGGCCCTACTCATTTAGCTATTTTGGCATCTGCCAAGAAATAGTAGAACGTGTTGATATTCTAAAAATGATTTTTAAATTAATCGAACAGTCTTAAGGATTTAATAATTAGGCACAACGATGTAAAAGATGGCTATAAATATTATTCGGAAATAGACTAAATAAAGAGCTGCCTAATAAATAATAGAGCTTAATGGTTTTGTAAATCAAGTACAGTTGAATGCTAAATACGTTGATATGGTTATCCTAGGTTCTGTCCTAGTTATGTTTGGCTTCTAACTGTCCTATTATCAACACCTTGATATTGAATTTGAGTTCTTTGTGGTGTAGCTAACTCTAACATTTAGTGAAAGTTCGTCATATCGAAAGTTAGCTTAGATAGTGTACTTTAGATAAATTTTAACTTTGGAGTATCGTCCATGATTGTAAAACGTAGGGCCGTTCTGAAATGTGTACTAATGGCCTTTGCCGCAGGCTCAGGTCTATTGGCATCTGCACGTGCATTTTCTGCCTGGCCAAAAACCGCTTTTGTCTCTAAATCCCAAACCGATATACTCAAGTCACTGTATGGAAACAGTGAAGTCGTTACCTCTGGAGATATTTTAATAAAGGCACCGCAAATAGCTGAAAATGGCGCAAGTGTTCCCATTAATATATCGACTGACATGACTGGCGTAGAATCAATTTCGATTATTGTTTCAAGCAACCCCTCGCCATTGGCAGGTACCTTTGAGCACGGGGCTGGTGCATTAGGTTTTGTATCCACACGCATAAAAATGGGTAAATCGAGTGATGTAATTGCCGTCGTARAATCGAATGGTAAGCTCTACACTGCTAAAAAGGTAGTGAAAGTAACTCTTGGTGGTTGCGGTGGCTAATGTCAGCATTCAATGTTGTTAACAGATTCCGTGTAGATGGATAGAGGATTAGATTATTATGAAGAAAAGAGGAATAAGGGGTAAAGCAAAAGAGAAAAATGGCATCGTTATCGCTAAGATTTTGATGTCGCATCCGATGGAGCCAGGCACACGTAAAGATAAAAAAACAGGTAAGTTGGTACCAGCGCATTTTGTCGAAGAGGTAACGTGTAAAGCCGCTGGTAAGACAGTTTACACTGCGTATTTTGGTGCAGCAATTTCAAAAAATCCATTCCTGTCATTTAAATTCAGAGGTGCGGTCAAAGGAGATGAAATAGCTGTTGTATGGAGTGATAACAAGGGTGAATCTGGAAAATCCGAGATTGTGATTAAGTGATTSGTTCAACAAATTAGATATGCTCAAATATTTTCCTGGTGCTATAACTCGCTGGAAAAATGACCATAAAAAATTAAGCGGTTGATGAACGCCAAAGTTCCAACTGTAATTTAGATGTTTTTAACCAATCCTTGTAGGAGGAAACCAAGATGAAGAAAATCAGAAAAGAGTATGGAGTAGTAGCAGCATTATTTATGGCTTTGACAATGCTATTTTCAAGTGCTGCATTAGCCGGCTCTTATGGCAAACAAAAAGTGGTGTACCACATCAATTATGACAATCCAAAACAACAGGCGGGCGCATTACGCAATGTTCAAAATCATATTAATGCCGTCGGAAAAGAAAATCTTGATTTTAAAGTAGTTATGCACGGTAAAGGTTTAACACTTCTTCTTGAACCAGATGCTGCCGCTAACACCAAGCTTAAAGTGGGAAACGCTACAGAAAAACAACAAGCCACAATCTCTAATTTGAAAGACCAGGGTGTTACATTTTCTGTTTGCGCGAATACATTAAAGGGTAAAAAAGTTAAGTTGGATGATCTTTTCGATGTAACTGAAGGTGACATTGTGCCAAGTGGTGTTGCTGAACTTTCTAAGTTGCAGCAAGAAGGTTACACGTACATCAAACCTTAAAGCTTTAAACTCTAAGCTTAAAATAATAGGAAGGGCTCTGATTATAAAGGGTCTTTCTTTTTTTTAACTAATAATACACATCCTTGTAGTGGTCAAGTAATTTTGTCCATGGTTTTAGAATTTTCTCAGTAACGATATTCTCCCTCAATACAAAAATATTGAAGAAAGCTGAAGACTGTAAATTATTCTGTTTAACTGTCATGGTTAAATGTAATCGGTTAAATGTTCTTCAAACTCAATCATAAACCTATTCAGTACAGGCTTTCAGTTTCGAATAGGAGTCGTCCATTTTTTGAATCTTTCTGCGTTGACAAATAGATAACCTTTTTTGCCGAGTCATCGGTTGGAAAAGTTTTTTTTATAAACTGGGGTCAGATTGGACTTCCCCCATTTCTCGTGTTCTTTATGGGGCAAAATGCTAGTGGGGTTATTTTTAACCCATCATTAACAAACCGAAGCAGAGAAATACTCCTTTAAACAACAGAATATTTTTCTCTCTGGTCCGGGTTATCCTAACTAGCCTAGATGCCTGTGACCTCAACTTCGTACAGTTCAGTCGTTGCAAAGTCAGGTAAGACGGACACTCGTATATACTGTGCATCCTGGTTGATCGCCAACCCACACTCGATTGTTCCATTAGTATTACTCAATATATTTGAGGCGCATGCAATAGGGGCATTCACACTAATATACATAGCCACTTCAGAGTAGGTGACATCATCGTTTGAAATAAACACTCGAAACCCTGTAGACGCAGCCCCCCCGGAAATACTAACGCTTCTATTATTGGTATGAAGCTTTATTTCACTAATCGAGTACGACTGATCAAAAGTAATATTGACTTCATCACCATCAGCTCCACCTACCCAGAAATTGGTAGTAGCCGTATCACCATCAATAGTAAAAGTCTCATTTCCTGCAAATGTTGAACTAACACTAGCGCCATTAGTTGCCGATGCGACATTTTTTTCCGTAGCAGTAGGCGCCTGTGGCACATTAGAAGTGGTTGATGTAGAGTCACTACTACACCCCACCACTGATGCACATGTAAAAATCAACGCTGTAACAATTTGTTTATTGTAATCCATGGTATTTATACCTATATTTTTATATGAAATAGTATGAACAAGACAATACTTGTCCAGGATATATTTTTAAAAAAGATTTACATGAATAGCACCTCCCTGTGTTTGTGAATTTAAAAGTCCAATTTATTGCTGGAAAATCGAAAACAACAACATTGATTAAATAAGTATACTGTCCCCAGATATCGCGTGTCTTTTATTGCTGAAATTGTTCAACTAAGAAACCACACTTCTCAAGATAATCTATATAATAATAGTTAAACGTAAAACTCTTGTTTTTATTTAGATCATGCGCTCGTTGATAACTTATTTGACATGCATCGATATGAAATTTTGATACTTCTTCATCACTGTACCCACAGCTAAGCATAGATTCTACATGTTCTTTTTTGCTGAAGTATTGTTTACTGCTCATTAATATAAAGTTTGATTTTACCATTAATAAATCTTCTCTTAAACTATCACATCGCAGTGATTTTAATTCCGCTGCATCATAGCCGCACTGAATAAGTGAATTAACTCGATAATCATTAACTAGCCCTTTTTTCTTTTTTATTATTTTTTTATAGCTAAGATAGCTTTCTTTGCATTTTTTTTGATAGTTATCAATATTTTCTTTGACTATTTTTTCATATTTTTTCGGTGGAATTTCTTTTAGTTTTAATGTTTCAAATACCGGGGAAAGTATGTCTTTATCTATATCCAGATCCGGGTAAAGTGGTTTTCCGTTGCGGTAGGTCATTCCTGCACCTAAATCAATTGGAGGATATGTAGCTCTATCTTCGCTCCAGCACTGATAATATACGCCCAAATTTGATTGTTCGTACTCATCAATTGTGCCACTTTTTTTTAGGTACGATTTGGTTTCAATTCGCCAGCAGTCCATACCATTACGTTCTACGCGGTTTATTTTTCTTTCTTTTGGATTTGCATTTTTTATTTTTTTTTGTTTTTCCCATTGTTTGTTTTGCCACTCCATCCAAGCTTCTGGACTGGTATATCGATTATAACTCCATCCCAATGCATTAAGATTCCCACTTATATAAAACCCCAATGCACCACCAGAAATTCCAACTACATCCTTATACTCAAACAACTCCATAACATTAGCAGTTAAGTCTCCTCGTCGTTTATTTTNATGAATCAACAACGCATTACAATTTGAAATTCGAGACCATATTTTCCCCATACGGAATGATGCTCTCTCGATTTCCAATGTATTAGATAAATCCACTTCACACGCATTAACACGCTCTACTACATCAAGTGCACTATGCCTACTTAAATAGGTACAAGACACTATAGATACACAGGATATAATTATTATTAACTTATTCATTTTCATTCAATTACTTTGGCTCAATATATGTAGGCGTTATGTATTTACCACTATCGCGGAAGTCCTTCAGCGGTACTTGATTGCTACCACTTCCACAAGTAATTCCCTGACACAGGTAATTACTATGAGGGCTATCATCTGTGAATAATACGGGTATTGATAATATGCTACCCCAAAATCCGTTTGTAGTACCATCATAATTATAATTTCCACCAAACAGTGGTGAGTCAGCCACTGCATCTACTAACGGTAAACCAAAAAATGATGTTTGCCCTATAGGGCGATTTATTTGAAATATTACGCGCTTATCTTTGTTTTTGGTATCTTTGTCTTTGATATCTTTAACGATGAACCCTGATTCATCTACCACTCTAAAGAAGTCTTCACTATAAACAGGTGATCCCGAGAACAATACTGTACCAGTTACAATAGTTTCGTTATTACTAAAATCCAAGTCATCCATTGAACGATAATTTAGCAATGTGCCCTGGCTATGCGCAGCTATATTGAAAGAATTTCCAGCTTGTATCCCTTCTCTATAAAAATCACCCAATTGCCTCGCATTACCTGAAGGCAATACTCCCCCAATATTTACATCCCATGCAGATTCTAACAAATCGCCAAGGAGTCCATGCTCTGGGTTATACGCTAGAATAAACTCTTCCGCCCCGGTTTGCATGGCTCCATTGCGAGCCGCTTCTTCAAATGAATTTTGTATACCATTTGTGAACACATAATCATCCTGCCCAGGAGCTACTACGTCTTTAATTCTTTTAAGATTTTCTATGTCTATTTCCATTTGTCCCTTTACTGCATTGAATTTTAGCGGAACTTTTATTCGATCAAATTGTTGATCACCTACYGCCAATGCTGGAACCTGTGCTATCAAACCACCATGGTTTTCAACACTGGGCGATAGTCCGCCTGTTAATGTACCCATTATATCGGTAGCTGAATTTATACCTGATGCCAAATCAACAAATATGCTTTCAAAGGCATTAGTCGGTTGCGCATTACCCAACTCACCTAGTAATTGATAGGTTTCAGTTGTTGATATTGCATAATCACCTAGCTTATCTTGCCATTGATCCAATGTTTCACCAAAGTCACTCACTGCATTAATCGAGCTATYACTAGCGTAAATCTGAGTACTACTATTCTCATCCTTGGTGATTTCCTGTGCTTTTGTTACATCACGATTGATGCCGGCAATACTATTGTTACCAGTCACCATATCGTTGCGCACTGTGATAGTACCACTGCCAATAGTCGCGCGATTTATTTGTTCTCGGTCTGAATTACTGTAATTACCCGATACTGTCACACCGTATCCACCACCGCCGCCTTTTTGCTGGCCCGAAGCAGTGGGTAAACCAGTCTGAATATTGTTTTGCTGTTGTGCTGAATTGCTGCCTTTTTCGTTACTGCCACTGATGCCTACATTGAGATATGAGCTGGTTTTTTTGTCATGGTCTTTAATATCACTATAGGCGATGGTATTGGTATCGAGGTTTAGGCTATCAGTTTTACTCGCAAGAACTGCGCCATCAATTTGTGTGTGACCATTAACATTTACGTCCAGCTTATCTCTGGAAATTAGCGTAGTCTGTTGATTGACCCAGGCTTTGCTGCCGCTGGTTTCCCCATAACCAACTGAGACAGAACCGGATGCACCAGCACCGACCACAACACGAGCATTAATATCTCTTTGTTCGCCATCAACATTACCTGTATCCTGTGTAGAGGCAAGTGTAAAGTTGCGCCCCACATCCAGTTCAACATGCTCAGCTTCAGCATTAGCACCACGCAGAGTTGTATCTCTTCCACTGGTGATGTTTAGCGCATTACCCGCAGAAAGTTGACTATTACGATGCTTTGCACCATCACGATCAAGATTATTATTAGCGGCGTTAGCACTACCATAAACACCGAGTGCCACACCAGAAGTACCAACGGTTGCCGCAATACCAAACTCAGCACCGCCGCTATCACCCTTTACTTTTGTTATTGTGTTTGTACTATGTGCTTGTATTAATACATCTCTGCCAGCATCAAGTGTTATATTATTATTTGCATTAACATCACTCCCCTTGATTTTTATGTCATTCTTTGCAGTGATGTTTGTATTATTACCAGCAGATAATAAACTCGACTGACTGCTTGCACTTTGTTGATTGCTACGCTGTTTGCTATAGCTGTCACTCAAACCGATGCTGGCTGAATTTTTCTGACCACTCATAACAACGCCGCTTTGATCAGTGCGGAACGATGAAGTTTGACTGAACTGGTTTTCGATCGCAGCAATAGTGACATTCTCAGCAGAAAGATCAATATCTAGCGCTGCCACAATCGCACTGCCCACTACATCAATATCTGTGCCTGCATTCAAGGTGACATTACCACCCGCCTGTACGCTTGAGCCACGTGCCAGTTCACTGGTTCTGGCTTCACTGCTTCGAGTTGTAGTGGTTCCTGCAAAGGCATTAGCCGTTGGCCCCGATACAAAACTATCAACACTATCAATTGCCTGTAAGGTGTTAGATACTTTGCTTACGCCATTGTCTCCTTTGCCCATATTTTTTACAGCATCTTTTGTAGCATCAAAATTATGCTGCAAACCAGCGCTGACTCCATCGCGACGTAAAAACTCGGTATGCTCTACCGTTTCTATTGAGGTCGCCGTGTCCAGTCGGATAGCACCATCAGCATTATAACTAATATCATTGAGAGCAATAACATCGCTGCCTCGTTGATTAATATCACCACCAGCTTTAATATTGACATTATTACCTGCCTGTAATGTCGAGGTTTTAACACCACTGATATCCAGTTTATCGGTAATGGTCTGTTGCTCTCGTCCAGCAAAAGCTTTGATACCATTGCTATCAACTTTAACTTCAATACCTATTCTTTCACGGCTAGTTTCAGTTTTATCTTTTGCTGAATCCAGTGCAGCAAGAATATTAACGTTGCTATCTGCTTTTAATTTTATATTATTGGCAGCAGATAATTCAGAACCTATAATATTAATATCACTGACAGCGCGGAGATTAATGTTTTTACGAGCATTAAGGACTGAGCCAATCACATTCTCTTCTGTTTTCCAGTCCTTTTTATGAACATCTTCTGCAATGCTAAGAAAATCATCTTTCAGGCTGAGTTTAATATTACGCTTATACTTGTGGTCAAAACTACTCAACGCTTCTTTATCGCCAATAATATTTACATTGGCATTACCTTCGCTCTTTGCCACAGCTCGCTGGGCTTCGGTTAAACCGAAACCGGCATCGGCAGTGATGTTGTTGGCGGTGAGTTTTCCTGCAACAACATTGATGTTATTTTTGGAGAGTAATACGGTATCACCACCGGTAGTGATTTCTGCATGCCCTAAACGCTGTACATTTTCGATATAAGTGCTGCCGCTTTTGCTAAAACCGCCAAAACCAGATTTATGGGTTTCTTTACGGGCATAGCTATATTCAATACCAGAGAGAATATTGACACCCTCTTCGCCATAAATAACGGCGTTTTGTCCCATGTTAACGTTAGTGCCGTTTAAAGTAACGGTGCCACTGTTTTTTCCAATGGGTTGACCCAGGTCGTCAAATTCGACGTTAACCAGTAAGTTACCGCCGCCTTTTATTTCGGTTTCGTTTAAGGTGACATCACGATTTTCAGTAATGGTGGTTTTGCTGCGCCCCCAGCTTCGTTTTTTCTTTTTATAGTTATACGTATAAACTTCATCGTTAACACCGTCAAGATTGACATCACCCGTTGCATTGATAATGACATTGGAGGAGTCACTGCTACCTGCATTTAGTTTTACACCTTGCGTGGCCAGGTTGCCTTGGCCAAGGGCTTTATCACCCGTCGTTGTTAGTGTGATGCCTTCATTGGCATTAAGGGTGACAACATCGTGGGTAATGGTGGTAATTTGTGTCTGCTCGCGTGTTTTCTTACGAAATTCATCTTGCTTATTTTCTATTGCATTGAGCTTGATATTGCGACCTTCAAGGGCGATTTGTTGACCCGCCTTAATATCGGTACCGGTTAGATTAAGATCACCTTGTTCACTTCTCAGGCTGGTGTGACCGGCTGAAGATAAATTACCCGTGATAATCTTGTCTGTTGTGTTGTAGCCAGCATTTTTGGTTGTGGTGATGCGTGTGTCTTCATCGCTGCTGTAATCGTAAGACATACTGGATTGGGTTTTTTGTATATCATCACGCTCTGTCCATTTAATCGCTTTCATGTCGATGTCATTTATGGCATTAGCATAAATACCGCCTTTTATCGCATTGCCATCCGCATTTTTAAGGTTGCCGTTGGTTCCGGCTGTATAACGCCCTGCCGTATCAGTTATTTTATTACTGGCATTGAGAATAATATTGCCACCCGCCGTAACACGGCCTGTATCTAATACCTGTTGGCGACCGGTTGTGGTGGTGGTAGTCACTTTGTCGGTGCCCCAGTACTTATTTTTGTTTTCTGTTTTTATTTGTTGTGTATTATCCAGCGTGCGCGTTAGACGAGTATTGATAATGTTTTTTGCGGTGATGTCGATATCGCCTTTCCTTGCACGAATATTGCCGGTGTTTACATAATTACCTTTTGCTTTAACAATCAGGTTGTTGCCGGCATTACTGTCGGCGATTAATAGAACATCCTGTTTTGTTGTTGTCTTGCCTACAGATGAGGTGTTCTTACTTGTAGGCAGTGCAAAGGTGGTATTTGATTGTTTTCTTAATTTTATATCTACACTTAGATTTTTTACATCGCCCTCAGCTTTCTGATAAAGGTCTTTACCCGCCGTGATTTCGCCAGCCGTATTAATAATATTTTTGCCCGCTATCTGCGTAATATTACCCCCGGCCTGAGTTGTGGCTTTTAGGGCTGAAACACCATCCGTACTTTGCACGATGGTAATACTGGCTGTTTTATTATCACCTTTTTTACCGAACGTTTGCTGCGTACTATTTTCTGTTGCGCTAATCTGGGTTGTGACTTTATTCTCAGTAAACCGTTTTATTAACGTTGTGTTCTTTATACTGCCTTCTGCTTGTTGATAAAGATCTCCCGCGGTTTTTACTGTCCCCCCTTCGTTTAGGATGTTACCGCCTGCTATCTGGGTTAAGCCGCCTTTGCCCGTATTGATTGTGGCTACTTTTGAGGTGACATACTGCCCTTCTATTTTTGTGTCAGTAACGGTGGTAGTGGTTATATCGTAACCGGAAACATAATCGTCATCATAATTGGCACTGACATGATCTATATCCGTTATTACTTTACGATTGGTTGAAGTTTTTTTATTGTGTACAGTTTGTGTACTGCGGTTTATGATATTGCCGCCTGCTTTCATGTAACCACTATTTTGTGCTGAAAGAGAACCCGTGGTATTAATTATATCGCCTGTGTCTGCAAGTATGATGATGTTGCCACTGGTAGTAGGTTGCGTTTTTTCTAGCGCACCTTCTTGAAGCGGTGCTGACAACGTATTATTGGTCACTTCATCTTTTGCCGTATTCGTTCTGGCATTCAGGCTACTGCTATTGAGTAAAACATTATCACCTGCACTCAGCGTCATGTCTCCTTTGGCATTCAGCTTGCTACGATTTATTGTTACGTTACCTTCTTCTGCAAATAAATTTAGATCACCTGTATTGAAGGTGGCGTTTTTACTAATCAGATTATTTTTTGCCAGTAAGCTGGTTGCACCTAAATCTGCATCACTGCCGGTATTGTTAAAAGAGGTATTGGATACGGTAATATCATTTGCCTGCTGTGTAATATCACCCAGGCTGAGTAGCTCAGAAAGTGCATTAAAAATAGCACCGTCTACTGCAACAATATTAGTATCACCCTGTGTATTCAAGCGGGTTCTGTGCAACAAGACATCACCTGTTTGCGCCATGATGTCGATGTTGCTGCCACTATTCATGGTGGAACGATTCAATGCAATACTGTGCTCAGCTAAAAGTACCATGCTATCGCTACTATTTAAAATCGTATTGATCAGATTGAGATTAGCGCCCTGCGCAGTAAGTGTTTTGGCGTTCAATTGACTCTTTCTGGTGGTGATATGATTGTTTGCTGACAGCGTCAGATTATTGTCAGCGGTGAGCGACGTATTCTGGCTGTTGATGTAACCGTCTTGTGCCAGTAAAACAATGTTACCGGTTGGTATCTGTGCATTGTCTTCGTCACTTATTACCGATACCTGACGAGTCGCACTGCTGGCTAAAATGTCTGCATACCCTAAATCAATCGAGGTTTCCGATTGCATTAAGAGATTGCCCTGTGCTAACAAGCTGGCAGGGGTGTTTTTATTTACGTCTTTAACTGATTCACCAACACGGATTTGATTAGCCAGAAGCGTGAGATCTCGCCCTGATTGCACCTTGCCGTTGACGCTTAATGCCTGACCGGCACTTAAAAGTGTATCCGTTTGGCTGATTAACAAGGCATTACTGCCGATATTCAATCGTTGTTTAGCCAGTAAATAGAGTGCGTCGGATGATTCCAATTTGGCTGTTGCCGTTCTTCGTTGACCCTGTGATTGTACATCGATGCCTGCGATATCGATATTTTCAGCTTCGATAATGAGGGGCGTATCGGTAATGAGCTGCCCGCCTTTTTGTACGTAATTACCACTAACGGTTACCGCTAAAGAAGGGGAACTTATCATGGCACCGTGGTATTTCACCTCACCCTCATCGTTCACAAACCAGTTACGTGCGGTGGTGGTAAGGGTTAAATCGATGGTGTCGATAATGAGATTATTGCCGGCAATTAAATCGCCGCTATTGGTTATTTGCTCACTTTTTAATAGCAATTCGTTATGGGCAACAATGCGGCTATTAAGTTGATCGGCTGCCAGCACATTGGTATTGAGTTCGCTATTGGGTAACAACAAGGTGGGGGCAAAGACCTGTGTGCCATTGGATAAAGTCTGTGCTTCAAACACAATAACAGGCTGCGCCAGGGTTTGGCGTTGCGTGGAATTGGGACTTTGGCCAAAGCTCAGGTTAGCTTGCTCCATGTAGTCCAGTGTGTTGTTGTATAACGTACTGAGTTGCGCCAGRTTATTGCGATCATTGGTGACAAAGGGAATATCGCCATTTGCGCGCAGGGTATCGCTGAGCAACTGCGCCAGAAACAGGTCATCACCCACAATCGGCAGGCCGCCGACATTGGCACCGGATGCAGCTAAAAAGCTATCGGTCAGTTGWGACAGGTTCGAGTCGATTAACGCTAAACCATCACTGGCTTCATTATACTGATAATAAGATTCACTTCCTGGCATAGCACGAAACCACTGTTGACTGGCCGTGTTAGTCAGGCTGGTTGCGGTTGAAATGTTTTCACCAACCAGGCTGTTTAACACCAGTTCGCTACTGTTGTTGTTTTGTATGGGCGCATCGATAACGATGTCGGTGGATTCGATGACACCTTCGTTATCAAACTGATTGTTTAAAACGATGTCGATATTATAGCGTGCGGTAATTACACCAAACAGTGATGCCGCATTACTATTGCTCAAGGTATCGCCATTAATCGCGACATTTTCAGTCGCACTAATGAGACCGCCCAGATTATTCAGTGCGCCCACATCCAGTGTGATTTGTGTGGCATTAATGATGGCGGCTGCATTATTGTTTAACGTATCAGCATGAATCTGCATAGAACCAAGCGCACCTGTGCCTGCTGTTAGTTGCGAGAGGGTTTCCAAATTGGCGGCATTAATGTTGTTAACCAGATCTTGTGAGGTGCGTTGTTTTCCGGCAAGAATGTCGGCGATATAATCATCGATAAGTGACTGCGGATTAATGATGAGGGTGTTTTCTGGCTGCTGTTGCTCAGACAAGTTGATGGCACTAATAATACCGTTGTTATTAATGGTACCGGTATTACCTTCATTCTGACTATGGTTGATTTTAACCACGCCTTCCAGTGAAGCAATAACGCCGTTGTTGGTGAGTAAGTCATCAACCTGTACAGTGAGTGGCCCGTCACTTTGGAATAAACCATTGTTAGTGAACTCATCCACACGGAAGACACCATTTTGCAAATCGGTTGCGATGAGGGTGTCGTTATTGGTCAAGCTATGGGTGTCGATAATCCAGTTGCCCGCAATGTTCAACGTGTCATTATCGTTATGATTATAATTACCCTCACCACTAATAATAAAATCATTTCCAGATGTAATGCTGCCATCGATTGTTATGTCACCATCCGTTGCCGACGTTAGTTCAATATTTTGATTGGCGCTAATCGAACCACTGCTGTTGATATCGCCATTGCTGGCATTAATTTGTAAGCGATTCCCGCTGCTTATATCACCGCTACTTTGCAGGTTTGCATTAATAGTTAGATTTTGGTTATTGGCCGTTTGTATATTGGCCTGCGTGTTTAGATCCTGTGCATCTAGCTGTAATGCATTATTTGCATTGACCGTACAATCGGGTGTGGTGCAATTAAAGTTAATCGCATTGCCTGCACTCACATTACCCGTCAGTTGAGCGCTGCCCGCTAATTGCCAGTTAACATCATTACCACTATTGATAGCGGAGGTGAGTAAATCCGCATTGACCGCTTGTGTGGTCACGTTAATATCATTGACGGCGTTAAGATTTGCGGTGGTAATATTGCCACTACTCGCATTGAGGGATACATTGCTATTACCATTGATGTTTGCTGCAGCAATCGTTGAAGCCTCAACATTAATATCGGATAACGCTGTTATGTCTGCGGTTGTGGTAGCAGCCACTGTGGTTATATTGATGACGTCATCAGATTGCACATCACCGGCATTTAATGTTGAAGAATCAATATCAATGGATGTATTAGCACTGATATCATTTGTTGCTACATTGCCTGATGAAGCAATAAGCAATGCATCATTGGTTTGAATATCACCGCTTGATAAAGAAGCGACATCAATTGAAATGGATGATACCGCAACCATATTTGCTGTTACTGTATTACCTGTTGTTGTCACTGACAGGGCATTCCCCGTTTGCACATTATTTGCATTGACGGAGGCCGCATTAATAGTGATGGCATCTGTTGCTGTAATATCATTGGTATTACTTGCACTGGTCGCACTGATAATTAATTCGCCACCGGCATTTAAATCATTACCACTAATGGTATTTGCTGTTAACTGCATATCACCTGCAGCGCTCATGTCATTTGTTACAATCTGAGCGGGGGCATTAATCAAAAGATTATTACCACTTTGTAAATTGCCACTGGTATTTATATTAGCGTTAACCGTTAAATTATTACCCGCCGTCGTCGTGATATTGGCATTACTGGTAACCTGTGCAGCATTCAGGGTGATCTCATCTTGTGAATTTATCTCGCAATTACCACTGCTGCAGTTAATATTAAATACGTTTCCTGCATCAATACTTACCGGCGCACCTGTGCTAATCGCAACATCATCTACCAGGTTCCAGTTAATATCATTGCTGGCAACGGTTGCACCGTTTACTGATAATGTTGATCCCACACCATTAGTTGTCACGTTAAATGAATTACTGGCATTGATATTTCGATAAACAATGTCGCCATTAGCCGTCAGCTCGACATCACCCATGCTAGAGATAAGATCGTTATCCAACGTTACGCCGACACCCTCTTCGGTTGCCATAATATATATCTGGCCGGCATTCATCGCACCGGCAACAGTCGCATCAATCGCAACGGTGACCGTACCATCATTAGACTGAGTGGATGTGAACGTTCTGTCCTCAGGCAATACCGCATCAAAAGCTAAGCTACCTGTGCCCAGTAACATTTGTAAACGATTATTAGCGGCACTGATTAGCCCATCAACATTTAATGTGCGGGTAAACAAAGTAGTGACATCAACGTTGCTTATATCCAGCCCACCAGGACCAATGACAATATCCGCAGGACTGTTCATTACAATACTTAAATCATTTAAGTCAAACGCTGGTGTTAACGTGAAACCATCTGACGTACTTAAAATAACTTCTCGTAAATTACCCGTATCACCCATTGCAGTAGGTGTACGAATAAAACCACAGCCGTTACAAGTAATACCATTGGGGTTAGCAAGAATATAGGTCGCATTATCACCAAAAATTTCGGTGGTACCCAGTAGACTACTGCGGTTGATGTTACTCGTCACCTCATTAAGAATAATACTCGCCGATGCACCCGTAAAATTAACGTTAGCCCCCACAGCGCCTACACCCGATAAAGCAGATATACCACCATTTAAAGAATTATTGATAACAACCCCTTCTAAGCCAACATCGAAGGTCTCGAATGTGTTGTGAGATACACCACCGGCAGTGGGCGCGACAATACCGACAATAGGCACGCCACTAATAGTGGTTACATTGGTTGCACTGACACCATCTGGGGTGACAGCAGGATAAACACAGGGAGAATACAGAACCATCCAGCTGCATAAAAAACTAAGGCTGAATTGAGAGAGTTTTACTTGAGTGTTATTTGTGGGGCGTAAGTCGCTGCAATAACCAGTGTCCATGATATGAGACGCCCCTAATCCTTAAGTGGTAATGAAATTTTTGTTTTGTATCATTTCTTACATGATAAATTTCATGCGTCTTCCTTTGACAGCGTCTCCACAAAAATCGACCGCAAAGGTCGACCTCAAAGAGAACAGTACTAATAATAGCAGACTATAATCATTACAGTCAAAGTTTCAATTTCTGATTACCAGAACTTCCAGTTTAGATTAAATATAGCTACCACATCGCTTTTATCGATATAACTCGGTGCCGCCAGACCCTTACCGACATTCAGGCTCCAGCTCAATTGCTGGTCGTAAGGAAGCCCTATTATTTGCTGCGCACCGATAGCTATACCCACTAACGTTACACTGCTGTCACCGGTATTATTAATGTTATTATTTCTTACTCGAACATAACCGGCATCTAGCCCAAGCGAAAAACTCAGTGTTTTCAAATAAGAATTTCTAAACTGCGGACTCCAGCTAATGTCATTTTTTGCATAACTACCACTGTCACCGGAAGCGGGGCTATCACGGAATCCACGCACACTGTATAAATCACCAATGGCAATTTGTTCTGAACCAAAAAGTGCGTCGCGACTGAATTGACCGGAGAGAACACTTTGGTAGCTAAAGTGATTATCACCAAGGTCAAAGGGTTTAGATAAAGTCAAATTCCAGCTCAGTTTTTCAAATTGGGCTTTTGGTATATCATCACCCGTCAGTGGGTCATCCAGCAAAGCATCGAATGCATCGAGACCACGTGAATAATTTACCTGTGCTGTCCACACCTGGCCAGATTGTCTGACGACATGTAATAAACGTAGATCAGCGACCGTTAGTTTTCTAGAACTGGTAGCTAAGCGCACATCCGCAAGAAAGGTTTCTGTTTCTTTTAGATTTAATGCAAAGCCWAGAGTCGTTTTACTGTTTTGAGCACGGTGCACCACTCTTGACGCTCGGAAAGTATGGGTATCCGACTCACCCGTTGTAACAAAAACAGTGGTATCACTTATATTGGTCGATTTATATTCAGAATGATTCGTACTCAGCGCATAAAGCCAGTAGCCATAAGGAATGGAGAGATTGATACTGTAACTACTATTGCTTCGCTCACTATGGCTTTCTAGCGATTCGGTTATATTGACAAACAGGTTATCGTTTAAGGAAAATAAATTATCCGCATCCATGGTTAACGTGCCACGTTTGTCTCCCGTTGTTTTAGAGCCTTGATTATCATACCCCAGAGACAGGCGATACGGATTGTGTATGATATTATTAATAAGAATATTTGTTCGGCCCGGTTTGTTTTTTACCGGCTCCATCGTCATACTGGCTCGATTCGATTGCAGTCGATTCATCTGATCAAGACCCTGTTCAATATCCCGAATAAAAATGCTTTCATCAATCATCGATGGAAAAGCAGTCGCGATCTGTAAACGTTCAGTCAATCCATTAAAATTTAACTTGATATCTTCAAGCTTGCCTTCAAGGATTTTAAAAACAAGTGTGCCGCTTTTAATATTTTGCTCAGGTTGTAGATAGGCGCGCGCCATTATCCAACCGGCCTCAATATAGAACTTATCTACATTGCTGCGTAATAGATCGATGTCAGCAAGTGACATGCATGTACCTAACCAGGGTTGTTTCAAAACTTTCGCTTCAGCCTCTAACATATTTTCTGCACCTTCAAAAATAATACGTTTAATTTCAAAACATACATCAGAAGGTGGGGCGATAATTGTCGTGGGCTCAATAAGCGGGACTTGGACACGGTTTAATGATTGCTCTAACGCTTTTAGTAGTCGCTCACGTTCACGTGATTTGAGCATACGCTGCTGCTCACGAAGCTGTTGCTCATTTTGTTGAAAACTTATTTGCTCGGGAGTGGCAGCCTTAACAACAGGTAAAAAAAGCATTACATTAAAAACCACAAATGCAACTGTGAAAATTAAACGCATATTAGTAAACGATCCATGTCTTAAGATAATGAGGTTTGTGCAAACTACACATTATGAATAATAATTCTACAAAGCTTAGCTTAAATTTTCAAAGTTGTTTAAGGGCACCTCTATTAATTGCGTTTGACAATGGCGCATTTTAATCTAGGCTAAGCAGAATTATATCTAACATTCATCAGGGTCGATGTTCAAACCACCTTTTTATTTTTCTATATTGATTCTATTTATAGCGCCCGCCACAAATGCGGGCAGTGGCGTTTATTTTGGTGTGGACAGCGTTTCACACGAACTTCAAACCCACGTTGAAGTTAATCAAACATTTAGCTCACCGCCGCCTGCAGCTATCAATGCATCAAACACAGCGACAAAAGACTTTTCGGACGCAGGCATTCGTGTCGGGTATAAATATAAGAGACGACTAAATCACCAATTCTTTTTATCACCCGAGCTTATGGTTACGCAGCTTGATGATGACCTTATCTATGGCTCTAATTTAAAAATGGGCATCGATATTAATCATTTTTCTTTCTATGGTACGGGCGGAATAAGCCACATTGATCAATTTGATAAAAATCAATTTAATTATGGCATCGGCATAGAATACAAAATATCTCAACGATTTTCTTTCAATCTGGAGTGGCAGAAATTTGAAACGATTAATGAAGACACGGTCGCTGTCGAAAATTTCGGCGCTCAGGCATTAACCACCACAACGGATACACAACGAAATATTTCTGTTTTAAAGATCGGTCTAACCTACTACTTACACGAATAAGGAGCCTTTTAACTATGCGCACTTCAACCTGGATTGCCTCTATTTCAATCTTACTTAACATTGTTATGGCAGTGCTTCTTACAGAAAAATTAAATCCGAAAGCTGAGCCAGCAACGTTAACTCCCACGACAAAGGAAACCATTGTAAACACGACGATTAAGGATGAAGTTAAATCCGCAGTTCAAAATGACATACCGGTTAAGGCTATGAGCAATATAGACTACGGCTCCGTTGTCGCTATAATAAATGAAACAGAAGTCAGGCAATTAGAATTACTCCCTTACATAAATGAAGTGATTCCGGCGAATAAAATTAATCAATATGAAACGTTTAATACCATACCTGTTGAGTATTTAAAATCAGCCATTGATAGCTACGCCGTGGATTTGTTATTTATGAAGCTCGCCGATAAAAAAGGTGTTTCTAATAACAGTCGATTACAATCGATTATAAACAAAAATCAACGGCGAAATATACGCACTGCATATTTAAGCAGTATCGCTTCAACACTGGTTAGTGAAGAACAGGTAAAAAATAAATATGACGAATTAATGAACTCCTTAAAGAATAAAAAAGAGTTCCGCACACGTCATATACTGCTTGCCAGTGAAGAAGAAGCTAATATCATAAATAAAGCTCTCATTAAGAAGGAACGTGATTTTGACGAGCTAGCCAAACTATTTTCACTTGATGACGCCACAGGGTTTAAGGGCGGTGACCTGGGTTATCGGGTGACGGGCCAGTTAAATCCAGAGTTTGAACAGGCAATTTCTAAACTTAAATTAAATAACTACTCCCAACCCTTTAAGACTGAACTCGGTTGGCATATAGCGGTAGTCGAAGATAAAAGAGATGCGCTAATCATGCCTTATGAGCAAGCTGCGCCCGGCATACACAATAACCTTCAGCAACAGGCTATTAAAAAACTCGCACAGAGGTTAGTGAAAAATGCAAATATCAAATTAATTAAACCTTAATTCAACGACTATGGACTGAAACTCCATAGGTTGTTTTAACAGCGACTGAAAGTCGCTTTAGTTAAACTGCAATGTGTCGCTAGGCGACTTAATGTTATTCGCGTCTGCGACCTAACTAACAATAAAAAACTCTATGCCTCTATGGTAAATCAGTTTTTAATCAATCCAGTAATTCACTTCCTGTAACTTTAAAAACGCTTCTGCATCCCCGCCCTGCAACATAGCCAATGTAGACATCATACCCGCTTCTACACAGGTAGGCGCGGCAACACTGACCGTATGGGGTGCATCATTTATCGACCAACCTGTTTTAGGATTAAGGATATGACTGTAACGCACGCCATTTTTCAGCAAAAATCGATTAGCATCACCACTGGTCGCTATAGCGCCACTGTATAACTGAAATAAGCCACAAGCTTCTTCTGACCCCGTAATCAAACGTCCTACAGACCAGAATCTATTATTGATACGCGACCTCGTCATGGCAAGATCGCCACCAAAATTCACCAGTACGCTCTGCTTTGTTTTTTGTCGCGCAATCTGCACACAACGATCAACAGCGTATTCCTTGCCTATCCCTCCCAAATCAATTTCCATATCTTTTGGTAACGTCATTTGATTATTATCACGTTCAATTTTTTGCCAGCCAATTTTTTTTAACATTTTTTTAATTTGTTTTTTGTCTGGCACATTATCACTGCCATCGAATTTCCAGACTTCTCTTAACACGCCTGAGGTTATATCAAACATGCCTTCACTTATTTCAAACAATTCGTTTGCAAAATCAAATAGACGAGCAGTTTCATCATCAACAACGACCGTCTCGCCTATCGAATTATTTATTTTGTAAATAACATTATCTTTTTTGTAACGACTGAATTTATCTTCGATACGCCAGGCTTCATCAGCAACCGCATTTAAAATATCTTGCGCAAGCGATTTTTTTTCAACTTCCATCAAAACGTCACATGGACTTGCCATTGCCATAAAGGTCCCTTTCCAGAAACCGTCTTCTCTCTTTAGCTCTGTATTTCGCATGCTTTGAATCATAACCTAAAGTAAGAAAAATTCACCCTATTTACTTCTCAATAAGAGAGAAAATTCATAGGGGAAAACCATAGAGAAAAACCGTATTTAATAATTTCTGTAAGCGCCTAATGTCTATGGTAAAATTTCCTGCTTTTTTCAGCCACTCTTAGTACACCCCCATGAGCAATAATACTGTAACCGTAGGCATACTATCCGACTCACACGGTTATCTTCACCCCGGCATCAAAGACGCGGTTAACCAGTGTGATTACATTGTGCATGCTGGCGATATCTTTAACGCAGAGGTTCTGCAACAACTCAATCCAAAGAAAGAACTCATTGCGGTAGCTGGAAATAATGATTACGCGGACTTTTGGGATTCTGCCGAAGCGGATGTGGTTAATGCGCTACCTAAAAATAGTAAATTAGAACTACCCGGAGGTCTACTGGCCGTCGAACATGGCCACCGACTGGGCAACATGCCAGATCATACCGACCTGCGCTGGGATCATGCTGACGCGCGCCTGATTGTCTATGGACACACCCATCGTCGCGTTATCGATCAAAAAGAAGAACCCTGGGTGGTCAATCCGGGGGCGTCAGGTAAGGTAAGAAATCACGGCGGCCCATCGTGTCTTATTTTGCAGGCCAGTGAAGAAGAGTGGAAAATTGAGACTGTATTGTTTAAAGATAGTTAAATGTTGCCAGTTCCAGGTTAGCCGATTAAAAATTTGGAACTGACAATTTGGAACTAATAATTTAAAACTGACAACTTAAAACTTATCTTATGCTTTGATATAAACCCAGCCCTTTTCCAGTCGTGCTGGAATAATCTCTCGTGCTGATTTAGTTGATTCCACACCCGGCATAAAGACAACCTCAGYYCCCTCTCTAGCCTCCGCTTTCTGGATTGATCGRACACAGGCAAAAATYTCAACGCCTTCYGCATCGACCAAATGTTGAAKRCGATTRATATAAGGTGAAATATTAGGSCGCAAAATATCAATACCTGTTTTATTGGTTATGATATCCAGTTTCAGTGGTTTATTTGCCTTACGATAAGTCGCCAGTAAATAATCCGCTTCATTTAGCGCCGCATTGACTACCGTTAAGTCTGATGAATCAATATGAAGAATAATTTTTCTTTGTCTGGTATCGGCGACARCATGGTTAGCCACATACTGAAATGTRTTTTCTGCAGAAATCGCCGGAATGGAATTAGGGCTGTACTCATAAGTTGACCAACCCAGCACTACACCAACAACAAGCATTATTGATGCCGCTATTGCCTTACCAACGAATTTAGGGACACGTTTTTTATCTGAAATCTCATGGTGCGATGCAGGCACTTCACTATAGGCATAGCCCACAAGCTCTCGAACCGCTTTCAACTGACACACTTGTTCGCGCAACGGCTTATTGTCCAGTAACGCTTCACGTATTTCATTCATTTCATCGGTATCCAGTTGTTCATCGATGAATAAATTCAACCTGTTTTCTGTAATATCCTTGATGTTCATTATTTAACCCTCCGTAACTTCAGTTCAGACAATTCATCAGAACCGAATTCAAGTAACTGGTGTTTTAAAGCTTGTCGCGCTCTAAATAGACGACTCATTACTGTACCCACTGGTACTTCTGTTATTTCAGCAATCTGCGAGTAACTAAAACCGGCAAAATCAGCCAGTGTCACAACCTCTCGCAAAGAYAGTGGCAATTGCTCCACAGAGGCTCTGACCCTTTTAACTATTTGAGATTGTTGATAATTATCGGAATGCTCGGGTAAGTTCTCATCACGCATTTCAACGAATTCAACATGCCTTCCTTTAACACGYAAATAATCCTGCCAACAATTATAAAGAATGCGATACAACCAGCTATCAATGGTCGCCAGATCACGCAATTTAGAAGCATTTTTAAGTGCTTTATAAATGGTTTCCTGCACCAAATCGTCTGCCAGYGCGGAATCGTGACTCCATGAATAAGCAATACGGTACAATTTTTTTCGGCGTGCGGCGAACTCAGTCTTTAAAGAGAATGCAGCCACCAAATTTTTAACTATTTCCATAAAAACTCCCAATAACACCATATAGACGTAGAACTAACAAAAATATTCCTAGAGAACTTTGCACGAAGCATCTTTTCCGCCATGGCAGCGTTAAAAATGGTCTCAAAATGCTCACTTACTCTGTGCAAGCTGCGCTTTTTCGACAATTTTCGCCTTGCCATGACGAAAAATCTACATCGTGCAAAGCTCTCTCCCTATATTTATTTGTGAATATTTTACCTACATGCCCGTCTCTTATCTATCAAATAATAAAAATGTGTCCAAAATGGCAAAATTCGTGCAAACAATAAAGTTAATTGTATTTTTTATAACCGTTACCCTAAGTAGCGCAACTTACGCATCATTCGACCCGACACTCGACCCATCAATCGAAAATATAGATGGTCGCCTACAAAAACTCTCCAGTTACATTGGCCATGGAAAATGGGTCATCCTGAATATATGGGGAACACGATGCCCGCCTTGCCGTGAAGAGATACCAGAACTGAATAACTTTCATGACCAACGTAAAAATAATGATGCCATCGTAGTCGGTATTGCCATCGACTTCCCAAGTTATGGCTACGCGAATAAAAAAGAAGTAATTGCCTTTGTTGACGACTATCTCGTCGACTTCCCGATATTACTCAGTGATTCAGAAATTACAGAAAAAATAGGCCTGGGTCGCCTGAGTGGATTACCGACAACCTATGTATTCAATCCTGATGGTGAAATTATCGGAATGCAGGTAGGCGGTATAACAGAAAAAATATTAAACACCTTTATCGATAACAATAAAACCACAACCCCCTGACAGCGAATAATCAGGAATAACCACAATGAGGAAAAACATGAAAATCTTAAAAAAACAATACCGCACCAATTTATTAACGGCTTTTTTACTAGGCATTAGCTTAATAATGGTGAGCAATGCCCATGCAAGCGAACGATATGGTAAACAAAAAGTTGTCTACCACATTAATTATGATAATCCAAAAAAACAGGCTGGTGCTTTGCGCAACATTCAAAACCATATCAATGCCGTTGGCGCTGAAAACCTTGATTTAAAGGTTGTATTACACGGAAATGGTCTCGCGCTTTTACTGGAACCAGATTCACTTGAAAAACTAAAAAAATTCAAACACGCAAATGCAACTGAAACAATGACTGCAAGAATCGATAATCTGAAGAGTCAGGGCATTGATTTTAATGTGTGTGCAAACACAGTTCGTGGTCGCAAAGTAAATTTAGAGTCTGATCTCTATAATGTTGACAAAAGCGATGTCGTACCCAGTGGTGTTGCTGAAGTAGCACGACTACAGGCTATGGGTTATTCGTACGTAAAACCATAATCAATACCAAAAACCTTAATTATATTGCACGATATTGCGTTAGTTATTCAAAATAAAAATGAATAATTATCATAATTTGCCGTCTTGTAATTAGAACAATCATAAAAACTAACTTTATATTTATATAGGATACTAAAATGAAAAAACTATTATCAGTGCTTTTTCTGCTAGCAACCGTCGGATTTAGTCAGCAAATATTCGCTGCTGAGAACGACAAACCCTTTGCAGAAGAAAGAATCGTATTACAAATAAGTGATCCAAATCCTTTCAAACAAACACTTGTTCTCAATGTAGCCAACAATCTGATTAAACACTATGGACAGGATAAAGTCGATGTAGAAATCGTTGCTTTTGGCCCTGGCTTGCGTCTGTTATTTAAAGACAACGTTAACAGCAATCGTATCTCAGCTTTATCTTCCAGCGGTGTTAAATTTGCGGCCTGCGAAAACACCGTAAAAGGAATGTCTAAAAAATTAGGTCATGCACCTGAATTAAACAGTAATGCAATTACTGTTTCTGCTGGTGTGGTACGCATTATTGAATTAGAAAATCAGGGTTTCAAACTTATCAAGCCCTAAGTATAAAGCGACGATAAATCGCACTAAAAATATTATTATTTCCTTTCGGGAGGATGAAGAATGAATTACACAAATAAATTACTGGTAAGCACCATTGGAGCAGCACTATTAAGCTGCACAACAGGCGTGCACGCTGCCAACTGGCTAGCATTACAGGGAACTGAACCAGAAGGACAATCTGCACGAGCAAAAGTCTGGGGATTTGTTCAACCAGAATATCAATCAACCAGCGGTTCAGAACTTGCTGCCGGCCCCTGGTCTGGACAAGCCGCCATATTCAACCAAATAGGGCCTAACCTTCAATCAGACTCGCAATTTAGTATTCGCCGGGCACGTATAGGTATAAGAGGAACCGGTTTCCCACTTGATACAAAAGTAAATTACTTTCTGTTAGCCGAGTTTGGTAACAATGGTATTACCCGCCCTGGTGGCGGTACGGGTAGTGCAAAACTGACTGATGCCAGCATAACGTTAAACCATATAAAAGGTGCGCGTGTTCGTGTCGGACAATTTAAAACACCAGGAGCAGAAGAAGGCCTCCAGGCTATCCATGTTTTTGACTATATTAACTTTACCGGTGTAACCAATGGCTTGTTACTCGAACGTTATTTCAATGGCGATGGCTCTGATACATTTGTAACACCAGGCGGCAACAGCGGTGCTGGTGGCGACGCCAATCGACCCAATGGCCCCGTTGGCGCTTTTCGTGACATCGGTATTCAGGTGTTTGATACCTTTAAAGTCGGCAATTGGGAACACAGCTATGCTGTCATGTTAGGCAATGGCAATGGTATCACCCGAGGCGATAATGATGGTAACAAGGAAACTTACCTGTACTGGTCATCTGAGCTAATCTACGCGGGTAAAGGCGGTCGTCGTCAGGGCTTGAAGCTTTTTGTCTGGAATCAGGATGGCAAACGAACACTAACGACTGCCGGTGCTGGCGAGTATGATCGCACACGATCAGGTCTGGGTACCACCTTCCGTAAAGACAAGATACGTGCAGCTTTTGAATACATTACCGCTGATGGCATGATTTTCAACGGAACGGATGGCGCAGCTGTTGCCGGTTCAGCCGCAAATGGACCAGGCACAACTGCTTCGTTTAATGTCGAAACCGACGGCGAAGCCGATGGTTGGTATCTACATTTTGGCTATGCTGTGCTACCCAAGCTTGAGCTAGACATTCGTTATGATACCTATAACCGCGTGACGAATGTTTCTGCAAGAGAGCGTACGTTTACAACCACTACTTTAGGCGCACAATACTTCCTTAACAAAAAGTCACGAATTACCCTTAACTACGAAATCAGAGATGCTGAAGCACCCAACCTCCCATCAGCAGCAAATCCAAACAGAATACTTGATGGTCTGGATGATCGCGTCTCATTACAGCTGATTAGCATATTCTAAAACTATATAGTCGTTTGACTCCTGCCTTGATAATAGAACAAGGCACCCTCCAAAGGGCCCGCAAGGGCCCTTATTTTTTTTCGTTACGATTACAATACGAGGTATAATTTAACCATGATGATTAATAATAAATATATCTATAGATTCACGATGACAGCAGTGCTGTTAATTTCTTTACTAACAGGCACAACACTCTTTGCAAATAATGCCGATGGCATGATACATATCAAAAGCGTTCATAACGTTACTGACACCATTGATAAGCTGGAAGGCATTCTAATAAAAAAAGGAATGACTATATTCAAACGTGTCAACCATACCGCTGGAGCTAAAAAGGTTGGCTTACAGCTTCGCCCTACTGAACTGCTAATATTTGGTAACCCTAAAGTTGGAACACCATTAATGTTATGTTCACAAACAGCTGCTTTAGATCTTCCACAAAAAGCATTGGCGTATGAAGATGAGAATGGTCAGGTCTGGCTGACATATAACGATCCTGCTTATCTGGCAAAGCGACATGATATTAAAGGTTGCGAAAATGCTATTCAAAAAGTGACCAATGCATTAGCCAAATTTTCGGGTATAGCCACAAAATAAAAAAATTGGCAGTCATCAGTTTGTAGTTAAAAGACTTTACTCTTTTTCTTCCAACTTCCAACTGCAAACTGACGACGGCCAACTATCTCTTAAACGTCTGCAGAAGATCAAACAGAACCTGACGGCTTTCTCTGACCAGAAAAACATTACTGTGATTACTGTCAAGCAGACCAAATAATTCAGGTTCTTTTACAACCTCAAACAATCAATCTGCGCATCACATATCTATCATCTCATCCGACTCACCACACTACACCTCAGTCCCCCAGAGTAGTTTATCTAAATCTACTTCATCTTTTAATTCGACCGGGGTAACTTTTCCCTTTATAAATTTCACGCCCTCTTCCTCCAGTAAACGACGCTGTTTCCGGTATGTCTCACTATCTACCTCAAATGCCAATGTATGGTTAGATCTAACAACGCGATACCAGGGAAGCGGTTCAACTGACCGACCCATCGCGCGACTTACCATTCGTGCATGTCGGGGAAAACCCGAAACCCGAGCAACCGTGCCATAACTCATCACCCGCCCTTTTTTGATACCCGATACGGTTTTCCAGATAGCCTGATCAAATTTTTCCCGGTTGTAACTCATCGAATTATTTTATACGAATTTAAAATTCCACTTAAGAGCACCTATATTAATTGCTTGTACCCATAAGTTTATTATCATGTTAGATGCAATACACTTGTACAGATATCATACAATGAAAGCTATAAACAAATCCCCCTTAACAGTCATCCCCGAATGATTTTATCGGGGATCCAGCCTTTAAGAGAAACATAAAACCTCCGGATTCCTGCCAAAAACATTCAGGAATAACAAAAAGTATACAGTGCAGTGTTTATATTGAAATAGAAATATGTTTTCAAACAACTAATTTTGCCAAAACCTTTATATGCTTTGAATAATTAACGGTATATTGTTAGCTTGCTAAGCAGAGCGCTGGCTTAATATTTCATAAAGTTAACCGGGAAACAGTGTTTCTATTGAAAAAGAACCTATATATGTGCCATTCAAACAGAACTCATTCTGCAGCCGGTTTATACTAATTCACCTGTAATTAACCGTTCACGTTATACTACCCCTTCTTAAGTTTTCTAAGTCAGGCGCTTATTTTGTCAAAACGAATCACAGTAAAAACGGCATGGGATGGCAGCCAAACGGATTGTCTCCACTGTTCTTTACGAAGTTCRGCGTTGTTCAACGGTTTAACCAAACAAGATTTTGAGACCATGCATGAGCCGGTCGAGCAATTAACTTTGTCTGCCGGTAGCATTCTTTACAGAATCAAAGAGTCTGGACACCATCTATTTACAATACGTGATGGATTAATAAAACTGGTTCAATACTTACCCGATGGCACACAACGCATCGTACGTTTGGTGAAAAATGCCGACGTACTGGGACTAGAAATGATGGTCGGGCAACAATATGAACATGAAGCAATCGTGTTGCGTACTACACAGTTGTGTCGCTACCCTAAGGAGCTAGTATCACGCCTGAGTCAAGATAACCCTGTTTTACATAAAACTTTAATGACACGCTGGCAGAAGGCACTAAATGAAGCCGAGTCATGGCTAACCCGATTTTCGACAGGTCAAGCGAAAAAACGCATGGCTAACTTATTATTACTTTTAATCGAAGGTAAAGATTCGACCGATTGTTATATATTTAGCAGGGAAGATATAGGCTCAATATTGAGTATTACCATTGAAACCGCCAGCCGTACAATTTCAGAATTTAAACGTCTAGGTTTGATAAAAGAAATCAGCCATAACCACTATGATCTAAATGTAGCGGGTTTAGAAGCTATCGTCGCAAATTAAGTTTACTGCTAAATCAGCAGATTTCTACTTTTATAATTAAACTTTTATAATTAAACGGCTACCCCGCCTCATAATGCCATATTAAGTGGCATGACTTTTATCAATTACTATATTAGTAAGTAGCTATATAATGATGTTTATCAATAAATGAACAGGATAAGCATATGTTTTTTAGCAATAATTTCATCAGTCACAAGCTAGTATTTTTGTGGCTAATACTTATATCAAGCACCGTTCTGTCTAGTGAGCTGATACAACATAGTACCCACTCTGAACGCACCAAAGCTGCTAAAGAAGTGACACAGCAGTTTACGCAAACACTTGGCGGACACCTGAAAAGTGAGATGAAAACCAATGGTCCTGTAAAAGCGATTAAAGTATGTAAAGAGATCGCGCCAGAAATAGCCAATGATTTATCAATCAAAACCGGCTGGCGCGTGACACGTGTATCAACAAAACCCCGTAACCCACTATTAGGTTCACCCGATCAATGGGAACGAGAAACACTGGCTTCGTTCACATCACGTGCGAATAATGGCGAGCACTATGTAGACATGTCAAAAGCAGAAGTGGTCAACGAAGCAGGGAAATCTTATTTTCGATTCATGAAACCCTTAGCGGTTAAACCCGTCTGTTTAAACTGCCATGGCAGTGAAGACAAGATACCTGAAACCGTCAAAGCAGAACTTGATGTTATGTACCCTTTCGATCAAGCACGTAATTATAAAATCGGTGACCTACGTGGTGCCATCAGCATCAAACAGCCTATGGATCTCCCACTAAGAAAAAGATTTTAGGCGATATAACCGTAATAAATATTTCAATTAATAAAGGTGCTATTTATATGCGACTCGGTGGCAAAACGGTACTCCATGTAATTGTTAACCGCCTTTATGATTATATCGATAATGAAATCAAAATAATTTTTACAGACTCGATTCTAAGAAAAAAATAACATCATGATTGAAAATTTATCAATCGTTGCCGCCTTTATGATAGGTCTTTTAGGCTCTACACATTGTATAGGCATGTGCGGCGGCATCGTCGGTGCGCTTACCATGGGACTGCCCGAAACTACCAGGCAGTCCCCGCTAAAATTATTGCCCTATTTACTCACTTATAACACTGGACGTTTAATTAGTTATAGCTTAGCAGGACTAATCGTTGGCTTATTAAGTTATACACTAAGTGATTTTTTCCAGATTGGTCAATTTCCTGTCGGTGGTATTATCGGCGGACTGTTCATGGTTGCACTGGGTATTTATATCGGCGGCTGGTTACAAACTCTGAGCTGGCTGGAAAAAATAGGCACTATTTTCTGGCGAAAAATCGAACCTTTAGGACGTCGATTTTTACCGGTTAAATCACCTTCCCAGGCTCTAGGTTTGGGACTATTATGGGGGTGGCTGCCTTGTGGAATGGTGTACAGTACACTCGCATGGGCAGCGACTTCGGGTAGCGCCATCAACACCGCGTTATTAATGCTGGCGTTTGGTGCAGGCACATTACCAATGTTATTGCTAATGGGTGGCTTCGCTGAAAAATTACAACGATTCACCCGCCATAAGTGGACACGTTCTATAGCAGGCATTTTACTCATCGCTTTCGGCGTGCTTATTTTAACTAAAGCCCTAAGCGGTGGGCATATGCACATGGGTTAGAAATCTGTTTCACACCTGATAAAAGTATCGTTCAGGCGGAACACGAGGCGCACTGTAATCCTCTCGAAAAATAACAGGAGCAAAAGTAGAAAATACTCGTAAACTAAACTGAGGAGTTTTCTATGAAAAAATCACGTTACACAGACAGCCAAAATAAGGCGAAATGCATTACAACAACGAGCACCCGTTCAAAATGCAGTATCAACAGAGTACCCCGAGTTACTTTTATCATTTTTAAACAATCGTAAAAATTATATTTCAAGCCTGATTCATTGAGTAAAAAAGAGTAGTAACAAATATTAATTTTTTTAATTATTTATATTTTTCACTGATATTTTTGAAATTCTTCATAAGGTCATCACATATCTGCTTAGGTGCATCGCACTGGCTTACAATCTTAGTTTGCAGCTCACTCTTATTCTTTGTATAAACGATCTTCTTGAACATCGCGGGAGAAACCTTATCCACTTCCGGTACCAGAAACCAGTAAATACGGTCTCCGTTCTCTATCTTTGAAACGATAGTCCAGCCGCCCTCGTGAGTAATCTTTGCTGAAGGACTTTTTGCCAGATCGTCTACCGAATAACCGGCACCAGAAGCATCCGTTTTATAATCTGTTCCATAACAGGCAACCAGAATAAAAAAAAGGGGTAACGTGATAATATAATTTAAATGCTTCATATCTATTAGAATTATAAATGGATTCTGCCCCGAATAATAATTAAGCAGCGCCAGTAAAATGTATCACTGTTTTTACGTAGCACCTGCTGCAGCTACTTATTGAACCACAGACTTACAATTCAAACTCATACTGTGCATCAATGATGTGTCCTTTCCAGACCAATTGCAGATTTCCATCATCATACCAGCCCACCTCACCATATAACGGGACACGCATACCCGCTTTGACTTGATAGTCCTGAAAGTGTCCCTGCCATGGGACTTTCTTGTATTCACCATCGAATCGTCCGAAACGGCCGGAACTGTAGATACCCGTGACCTCTCCGACTTCATTGAATCGAAATTCCAGTGACACAGTCACTCCTTTGTGGGTTAGCGTGGCMAGTGCAGARTGATYATYCAGMGGACTCCACTYYACTCCSGACTGAGGCAAGAGRGCSGTCGGAAACCAAACCGCCTCGGCCAGATACCTGTGCAACGCACCAGAATTCAGCTCTGGCGTGCCTGCTKCYGATGCGATGCAGAAGGWAGACAAGAGGCTTACGCKRCCCGARCCAATACCRGCAAYGTAGCTGTCAAGSACACGTACATGTGTRGYCAAAGGCATCTCGACCTTAGCGTTCCATAAAAAGGCATTTGAACCTGGATCTACGACCTGGCTTGCAGAGAATGGTGACCAACTTTCAGTAGCAGTATTCGTTCGCAAAACACCTAATTGCTGTAACCGCGCCACTTTGATCAGACCGTGGTTATTGCTTAGAACATGTTGGAAATAACGGGCAACTGGGGATGGGAGTTTGGAAAATGATGCAAAATCGATATTCCCTCCCGCTGGCTGGGTCTCGTGCGTGCTTAGAGTTGTTAGCATTTGCTCGACCCTTGAGGACTCATGGGCCTGCCCGGTCAAAACCGCCGTAACAGCGCTCACGACGATGACACCAGCAGTAATCAAAACCAATTGGGCCATTTACGACTGTCCTATCTTTTGTACGCCGAACGGTCAAGTTAGACGGCTAGTATCGCACTTCAAAATTGATACTAAGTGTTTTAAGTTATACCATGGCTAAAATCGGAAGCCTACGCCAAGATTAAACGCTGTTACATCCGCTCCGTCATTATTATTGTAAACAGAATAATTTAATGCAAGATATGTACTTTTGCTTCCTAAGTCGATTTCTGCACCAAGTCCGTACATGGTGTCAGTGTCATCAACACTTGCTTCAGCCCCTTGAAACTCGCCAGTTAATTCTGTATTTGTACTTCCCAGCTGTCCATACAACCATATACTCTCATTAACAGGAATGCCGCCTCGGACATAAAATGTTACTGCGGTTACATCAAAATCAACACTGGGTGCAGATGGAATTTGATCTGGTGACACTGTAACACTCGACTCTAAACCGATATTAAAATATTGATTAAATTGATATCCACCCCTAAAATAAATATTAGTAGGCGATAATGTATCTGTGCCATCGTCAAAAGTTACAAAGCCAGCGCCACCTCCGGCATACCAATTTTGAGCAGGTGAAGATGCGCTAAATAATAATGCGGCACTTAGTAGTATTATATTTTTCATGTTTTCTCCTTAGTTTCTAAATAGTTTATTATCGTGTTTTCACATAACGCTTTGCTAAGCGGCGTATTTTTTACGTCCGCTTAAGCTACTTGTTAACTTTTTTTGCAGTTAGTGTATGTCGTCTTCATAAGTTACCTTAGATAACTGGGAAAAATCAAGTCGTTGCAATGTTTCAATCGCATGCGTTTCACAATAACCATTTTGGGCATAGTAAAGTGTTGCAAATGCTATTTTTGTCGAGTCCTCTCTTGTGTAATCACTCCAACTTACAACTAGCATTTCTTTTTCGTTACCAATGTGACCTTCAGTTTCGTTATCATCTCTTAGAAAAGACTCAAAGCCTAACGATTTCATACCAGAAAATAATCGTAAAATTCTTGATGGCGTGAATCCTGTAATACGCCTTAAAAGATCGATATTAACATGCATGTTTTCTGGTAATTCTGCAGGGCATGCGTTATTGAAAAAATGAAATACTAAATTCTTTTCATCTTCAGACATTCTTTTTAAGGATAAGAAAAAATGGTGTGAAACTAGGTAAATTTCTTCTTTTTCGTCTTCATCGTCTTCGACGTTAAAACTTTTGTAAAGAGAGTCGGGCACAGGTGGGAAATAATTATTTTTCCAGTGCCCACCTACTTTTTTAATTATTAGTTCTGAAAAGTCTTCAGGTGATTTTTGAGAGATATCAATATAACCAACTGTATCTCTTAAACCAGGTATGGGCGTATCATCAAAACGAGCTGGAAGGATATACTCCGTATTTTCTTTAAACGCTCTTTCCTGAGCGCTTTTTCGTTCGTGATTTGTCCAGAGTTTTTTCGAGTAGTTATCAGAGATAAATAAGACGCAATATCTCGCTGCATTTTTATATACATCATCTAGATGTACGTATAAATCTTTACCCCAAAGCTCAACTTCTTCGTATTCATCATAAAATACTCTGATGCC
Organism: Thiotrichaceae bacterium; assembly: GCA_002746365.1. Classification (GTDB taxonomy): domain Bacteria; phylum Pseudomonadota; class Gammaproteobacteria; order SZUA-229; family SZUA-229. Next base: position 13,064 of record NVWZ01000017.1, on the reverse strand, counting down.
TTGATCTCTAAGTACTTCAGCTACACTACTCACATACTCTCTATCTTCTCCTGCGAAGGAAAAGCAAACATCGTAATCATAGTCTTTATTTTCAATGTCTGTCATGTGTATTTTCTTAGAAGTTAACTACAATTTGAACGCCTAAAAAGCACTTTTGTAAAGCGTCTTTTAGGGCATACAACAACTTGAAATTTAATTAAATCAATCATTTAACTTTTTAATAGTGGGCTAACTAGACAGAGAATGAAGGCTTTACTTTAAGTTAACCCATTAGCAACAGGAAGTCTCTTTTTACACACATCCCCTATGCAAAGCAAGGGTGTTAACAGCCCTTTACAACTCCCCAGCATCACAAACCCAATAACACCCCTTCCAGCATAAAGAAGTCAAAACTCAAATAGCTCACGTACCGGCACCCCTAAAATATCTGCTAGCTTTTCCAGATTATCAAATTTTGGCCCATGAATTCCGCGCTCTATATTGCTTATAGATTCAACGGTCAAACCAATCTCATTAGCGAGCACTTCCTGTGTCATATCAGCCTCAAGTCTTAGTGTCTGTAGTCGTTTTCCGAAATCTTCTTTTAGTTGGCTCATACATAAATCTTCATGAAATTGAAGTTTTATGGTATAGAAGTTGCACTTTTAGTTTAACGAAGTTAAACTTCGGCAAAGGAATGCAATAAATAGAAACATAAGGAGTCGAAAAAATGGAAAACGAACAAACACTAATTCTCTCAGGCACCAGCCAAAACGCTTACACCTTCACCATTTACCCGTTTAATGCTACTTTGGTTTCTTTTGGCGCGGTTTATCTTGTGCTACGCCTTGATAAGACGGGGTATTTTATTATTTATATTGGGCGATCAAGTGCTTTGTATCAGGATTTGAGGCACCACCCATTGATGCCTGAATTCGATCAGGCAGGAAAAACACATATTGGTGTGCATATTGAAGCCACCATTACGGAGCGTTATAAGAAACAGATGGATTTAGTGGTGCGATTTGCGCCGTTGTTGAATATGTGATTTGGTTTTAGCAGTGGTGCAATCAACTTATGGAACCTCTGATTAATTATGCATGAAGTAGATTGTAAGCTGAATGATTCAGGTTCAAGGCGTATAACGCACGTAATAGCTGGCTATTGCGAAGTGTTACAACGCCGAAAATGGATTATTCAGTTTGCAAGATACGCTTTCACAAATTGATCTGAGGTTCCTTATGGTTTAGTACAAAAGGAAGGGGCTTATGGATAAAGAGAAAACCATTTTATTAAATGGAGCGAGTGACCGCTCTTATATTTTTACAATTTATCCCTGGCAGACGTTACTGGTTTGTTCGAGTGTAATTTATGTTGTATTGCGGCAAGACCGATTCGGCTATTCGGTTATCTATATTGGCAGTACGGGGATGTTATCGGGGCATATATCAGATCACCCGCTGTTAATAGAATTTAATGAAGCGGACAAAACGCATATTGGTATTCACATTGAGCCATCGAGTTTAATGCGAGAGGTTAAGCAAAAAGATTTGGTCATGAATTTTATGCCGACTTTAAACAGGGACGAAAGATAGGGATGAAAGCAAATGGAAAAAAAGTTAAAGCATAAGTTTTTAGATGCGGTGATTACCGGTAAATTAGGCAGGCACACCGACAACGGCATTATCGTGACGACAAAGGAGTTTACGCAATTCTTTGGCGAAGCCGGTAAAAAAGACTATTTACGTAGCTACTTGCCTTCGGTCACTATCGAAGCCGGTCGGCATGCAATGCAACATAATAAATATTTATTCAAAATGGCACACGGGATTTTTAGAATACACCCGGATGCTATCAGGCATCATCGGCTAAATCATAAAACAGAATAAGCCTGCTTACTTCTATGTATCAATGCTGAAGAAATTGCGGATGTTTATGGCAAATTGCCGCTTAATTAAACTCGTGCCTCTTCTTTAAGTTTCCTCATAGCGCCAAAATCTTCCAAAATAGCGTAAATAGAAGGTAACACCAATAATATAAGAAGTGTTGATGTCAACATACCAAATACGATGCTGGTAACCAGTGGCACCAGTATCAATGCCTGTGTACTGGTTTCAAATAATAATGGTGTCATGCCTGCTACTGTCGTTATCGAGGTTAAGAAAATTGCACGGAATCGATCACGTACCGCCTGTTTTGCTGCATCATGTAAAGCCATGCCACCTTTTATATGTTGCTTAACAAATACCACCAGCAAGATAGAATCGTTGACCACGATACCGGCAAGTGAAACAAATCCGATCATGCTCGGAAGCGTAAAATCCAGCCCCATAATGAGGTGCCCCCAGATAGCACCGATGAGTGCCAGAGGAATATTCAGCATAACAATTGCCGGTTCACTATAGTTGCGAAAGATTAAACTCAGCAATAAAAACACGCCCAGTGCGCCCAGAGCAAAACCACTGATGATTGAAAATTTTGTTTTAGATCCTTCTTCAACTTCACCTTTAAGACTAAAAGTAATTTCCGGGTAACGCTGTTCTAAATCGTGCAGAAAATTCTTTTCGGTTCCCGAAATAATTTCAGAAGTATTGGCAACTTCTGCATCCACATCACCATAGATAGTAACAGTACGTTGATGATTGATACGGGCGATACGGGCAAAGCCTCGTACTTCTTTGACACTTGCCACACTGCTTAACGGAATGGGCGCACCTGATTTAGAAAACACAGTGAAATTATCAAAATCATGTAGTTCATATTTTTCTTTGCTATCAATCTTTGCGATAATTTCATAGGCCTCACGTTGCCTGTAAATATCGCTTATTTTAATGCCTTGGTAAGCAGCGCGAAGTTGTGATGAAATACTGCGAGCATCAACACCTGCTGCCAGTGCGCCGTGTTTTAACTGTATGCTATATTCAGGTTTACCCGGTCGTAAATCATCAAGCAAGTTAGAGACCCCAGCATAACCACGTAGCCAGTTTTGCAATTCCCAGGAAGCTTGTGACAGCTGATCCAGATCATTTCCGCTTAAACGGATTTCTATAGCACGACCCGCCGGGCCAACTTTGGGTTCTCTAAACTGGACGCTGATAACGTTAGGCAAATCTCCACTGTTCTCACGCCATAAATGGGTGAGTTCAGATATTTTAGTATGACGAATTTCTGTACTCAGCAAATCAAGACTGATTGTTGCTAGATGGCTACCGTTTTCCGGTGCATCCGCATGCACGCCATAACTAACCTGTATATTTTTTATCAGTGCTTCTGGATTCTTAGTTAATTCATTTTTATCTAATGTATCAACTGCGTTATCGAGTGCAGTTAAAAGTGTTGTTATTACTTTTTCAGTCTCTGCCAAAGGCGTACCCTGAGGCATTAAGATACGAGCATCAACTGTGTTACCTTCAAGGTCGGGGAAAGCTTTAAATTTCACCGTGCCGGTCATTATCAATCCTATCGAAAAAATTAGCAAAGCCAGTGCGATGCCAACAGTGACATAGCGAAAATCGATGGCGATATCTGCCAGTTTTCCGAAGCCATCACGTAGACGGCTGAAATTTTCTTCAAATTTTATGCGCCATTCTGGTGGCTCTCTATGGTGTGCATGCTGCAGTGAATGCTTAAGGTGATGCGGCAATACTAAAAACGCTTCGATTAAACTAACGGTTAATACCGAAAGTAAAACGACCGGTAGTACACCTAGAATCTGCCCCATATCCCCCGTCATCATTAGCAGGCTGCCAAACAGAAATGCGGATGTAAGAAAAGAGGCAAAGACACCCGTAAATACTCGCTGCGTACCACTAATGGCTGCCTCAAGTGGTGACTTTCCTTTATTATACTCATGCGCAATACTCTCAGAGAGCACGATAGCATCATCCATTAAAATGCCTATCGCCATCAATAATGCAATCATAGAGATCATGTTTATGGTAATACCAAACATCACCATCATTGCCAGACCGCCGAGAAATGAAATGGGTAACCCAAGCGCAACCCAGAACGTATAACGCCAATTAAAAAACAAGARCAATACCAGTGTKGCCAGAATTAAACCCTGCCAGCCATTTTTTATYAATAGTTGYAATCTGTCACTGACAATCGATGCTTTGTTCTGTGTGATAGTAAGCCGTGTGCTGTTTGGCAGGATTGCGTTTTCTGCTTCGACAAAATCWTTCAGCACGTTAAAAACTTTTAAAGTRTCGTCAGTGGTGTTTTTACTTATTATTAATAAACCGGCGGGKACACCATTTAATTCTATGCGCTCTTCTCGTTTTTCAAACCTATCTTCTATTCTTGCTATATCACCCAAACTGATTTCGCCACCACCWGGYGARTTTAGAATGATTAAATCTGCAAGCTCCTCAGTCGTTTTTCTAACATTATCAAAACGTATCTGATAGGAGGTCTCATGYSCTTCCAACAACCCGRCTGGAAGTTCGAGCGCCTGCGCGGCAATCAAGTCAGCTATATCSAGCACRCTTAATTGATATTTACGCAGATTGTCCGGATCGATTAATACCTGCAACTGGTGTGTAGAAAAACCRCCAACYGTGACAATGGGTATTTCACTAATAGCGAGCAGTTTGTCTCGATACGATTCAGTGAGTGCTTTCAGTTCAGCTGTGCTCAAATTCTCAGAAGTAATGGCGACATTGGCGACCAGACTGATACGTCCTAATTGCTCRATGAYGGCRTCTTCCGTTTCCTCAGGAAAATCAGAAACACCATCAAYAGCTGACTTRATATCATCRTAGAAGTCRTCAATATCACCGGCTTCMAGCATCTCCARTATAAAGATAGCCATATTGTCTCTGGCGTCACAGCTTTGCTCTTTTAAAAAACTGATACCATCGGTGGCGTYTTCCAGGCGATAACAGATACCATCCTCAACATCAGCAGCACTGGCCCCAGGATAGGCCATAGTCACTTTTATTTTACTGGGYTCAAGAAGTGGGAARGACTCTTTRTTTAAAGAGGYTAACGAAAATAAACCGATRGCAATAATTGCCATCATCAGAATATTTCCTGCGGTTGGATGCTCGGTGAAATAACGAATCATTATTTACTGCCCTGGTCTGATTCATTCTGACCGAATTTACCCTGCTCGGATTCACCCTGACTTAGACCACCTAAAGCATTTTTTCTTAGCTGTTTTTCATATTCTGTAGCAATGATAATTTTTAATGGCAAACCTTCAATAACAGGAACAACATCACTAATAATAACTTTTTCACCTACTTTTAATCCTGCATCTTCATCATCTGAGAGAACAACCAGATTACCTTGCGTAAATAAAACATTGACGGAACGAATAGCTAAAGTATTTTCATCTGTCGCCACATAAACACGTCCTTGATGTACCGCTCTACGCGGTAAAACAAGTGTGGGTTTAGCGGGCGAAAAAAATTCAACCGACGTATACATACCTTTTAATAATGGCGGACGTTTGCCGGGAACAATGCCTTCGTAGGGTTTATTGACAACGACCACCAGGCCGATAGTGTCGCGTGTAGGATCAACTGACTCACTTAGACGAATGAGCGTAGCGTCCCAGATGGTTAAATGACTGGCATCACCAACCAAACGAACACGAGCCTCAAGCTTCATACTGGATAATGCGGCTTGCAGTACAATGGGATTTTGCATATTGGCCGTTTTATCTTCGATAATTTTCAGGCCGGAAATCAGTGGCCGGAATTGCCGTGTAGATATTTGCGCATTTATTTCGATGGCCTGTACACCCAGTGCTTCAAACAGCATGCTACCAGCTTGAACGAACTCATCCTTTTCAACAGAGACCGCTCCAATTCGCGCATCGAAGGGTAACCGCACTTCTGTTCTTTTCAGCGTATCCTGACTCTTATCGACCTGACTTTTAGATTGTTTTATCTGCGCTCTAATTGAATTAGCACGACTTTCAAAACTGGCGATTTTTCCTTCAATATCCTGTATCTGTTGCTGTAGCGCCAATACTTTTTGTTTCTCTTTATTCAGTGTTGATTGTGAAATAATGCCCTTGTCCATCAGTGCCTGATTGCGGTCCATTTCCTTTATTTCTACAGCTAAATTTTTCTGCACGATAATCAAAGAGTCTTTTGCGCTTGCCTCTTCAACTTTCAACTGCGCCAGTGTTGCACGACTATTCGATAATGCAGCCTGACTTTCAGTTAATGAAAATTCAAAAGTGGTTGGTTCGATACGTAAAACAACCGTATCTTTTGCAAGGCTGGCACCCTTTTTTAAGTCTGGATGCATATAACTAATCTTGCCGCTGACTTCAGATTTTGCATTAAGCGTAACGGCAGGTTCAACATTGCCAAATGCCATCGCCCTGGCACGAAAAGGGATTTCCTCAGCAGTAATTACTTCGACCGCCTTTACCGGGTAACCCACGTTCTGATGATTAACAGGTGTTTTTGTTTTTACCAGTATTACAACAATAGCGATAGCCACAACGATAATAAGTGGCAAGACAACAGCGCTTTTAAATATTTTTTTCATAATTTATTTCTGGTTGCTGGAAAAGCATAAGATTAACCTCGGAAAGGAATAATATCATTGCTTTAGAACAAACAATTGCAGAATTCCTCATGAATAATGCAAAATTGTTAAGGTTTTATTAAGAGAAAGAAATGAACAGGCTGTTTTTTCGGGTATATGTCCGGGTGCAAAGGATCCTACCCTCATAAACGGTCAAAATTTAACCCCTGCCACTATTATCAGTAATTGAAATTCAATCTCTCCTAACGCTTAAATTCCAGTTAAAATATCCGGAACTATAATTTTAATAAATATCTGGAGTGTTCAATAATGAACTTAAAAAACTTAATACTAGTAATGGGGTTTTCAATAATTAGTGCGTGCGCATCAAATGAAGCAAATATGGGTGTTGATGAAAGCAAAGATGAGTCAGTTGCTGTTATGGAAGAGTCAAAATCAGAGATGCAGGAAATGAAAGAAGATGTACCTGCAGAAGAAGTAAGCGAAGCCCCTGCTGAAATAACGGCAACAGCAGAAACTACAGTTGCAACTAGCGACTCAGGTAACCGAACATCGACATGTGAAAATGGCGGTCAGGTTCGCATCATCACAGTAGTCTATAACAACGAAGCGACAGACACTATCTGTGAAGTGAATTATGAAAAATCAACAGGTGTGCAAACATTATGGACAGCAAATTCAGACAGAGATTACTGCCTGGATAAAGCGGCTGAATTTGTACAGAAACAAGAAGGCTGGGGATGGATCTGTAGTAATTTAGAGTGATTTAAAATAAGTAAGCAACAAAAACTAAAAGAGGAGATTCAACCAGCACTATTCTGCCGATACCGATTTCGTAGATATATGAAACCGTGTTAAATTACACTACATTTTTTGTGATACGCACGGATAACGTGCGCTTTATTTTTATCATACTGTGCATGACAGCACTGACCTACCATGAGCCAAATGCTAGCTGATACAAATGATGATGTGCGTCGAGCACAGCGACCAATTGCTATTTCCAATTGGCTTTATGCCGTTGCGTTTCTGGTTTTCATCATGGTCGTCGTTGGCGGCATCACGCGGCTAACCGAATCTGGACTTTCAATTACCGAATGGAAACCCATAACCGGCGCTATACCGCCGATGAGTGAAGCGGCATGGGTGTCCGAGTTCGAGAAATACAAGCAAATTCCCGAATATCTGGAGATAAATGGTCCAGCGGGTATGATGCTGGATGATTTCAAATTCATCTATTTTTGGGAGTGGACGCATCGTCTTTTGGGGCGGTTGATTGGGCTTGCTTTTGCTTTACCACTTGCCTGGTTTGCGTTTAAACGCGCAATTCCTAATGGTTATAGCGGGCGGCTAGTGGCTTTGCTGGCGCTGGGTGGATTTCAGGGAGCGATTGGCTGGTGGATGGTCAGCTCTGGCTTGACTGAACGCACGGATGTCAGTCATTTTCGGCTCGCCACCCATCTACTGACCGCGTTTCTTATACTCGGCGGATTGATCTGGACTGCGCTTGATCTTCGGCAAGTCGCTAGCGGTCAAAATAAGCCGGCAAAATTAATCGGCTTTGGGGTAGTGGTTTTCGGGATATTGTTTCTGCAATTGTTATTTGGCGCTTATACAGCAGGACTGAACGCGGGGCATGTTTCCAACACATGGCCGTTGATGCATGGTTCTCTGATACCAGCCAAAATAAATTGGGCGGGGGGTGTTTGGCCAATACTCAATAATGACCCCTATGTGATTCACTTTATTCACCGTTGGTGGGCCTGGGTTACCGTTGCTTTTCTCGCCATACTAGCGTGGCGCGTACGTGAACAGTCCAGAAAAGCTTCGGTTGCTATCCACAGTGTTTATGGTACTCAGATAGTGCTCGGCATTGCGACTGTGTTGACAGGTGTCAACATACATCTTGCAGTATCACATCAGGGTGTAGGTGCGCTGGTTGTCGCCACAACCGTGTGGGGCGTACACCTATTAGGTCGTTATCCCACCACTGTGATCAAATAGAATAATTTTCCGATAAGTCGGAGTTGCCGTCATTGCGAGCGATAGCGTGGCAATCTCCTAGTGTGTACTACCTGCCAGAAAGGGATTGCTTCGTACCTCGCAACGACGTGTTTATTGAAATAAAGTGGGTATTTAGCTTAAGTAAGTGCCATTCTACTCTGACCCTTTTTCCCTCCTTTACTTAGCGACAGTGTAAAATGCATTATGAAATTTCCTAAACGTATCCAGCCGCTAATTGATGATGGTCTGGTAGATGAAGTGATTAGCCAGTTGATGAGTGGCAAGGAGGCCACGATTTATGTTGTGCGCTGCGGTGCTGAGATCCGTTGCGCAAAAGTATACAAAGAGGTCAATCAACGTAGCTTTAAAAAGGCAGTGGAGTATCAGGAAGGTCGCAAGGGCCGCAATAGTCGCCGCGCTCGCGCCATGGAAAAAGGCTCCAAATTTGGTCGTAATCAACAGGAAGCTGCCTGGCAAAATGCCGAAGTCGACGCACTCTATCGTTTAGCCAATGCCGGCGTACGGGTGCCCAAAGCCTACGGTTGTTTCGATGGTGTCTTACTGATGGAATTGATTACCAATGACGAAGGTCATGTTGCTCCTCGCTTGAACGATGTCTGCATGACCACAGAACTCGCTGTAAAAGACCACGCCGTAGTTATGAACTATGTGAAGCAAATGCTTTGTGCGGGTATCGTGCACGGCGATCTGTCAGAATTTAATGTACTGGTCGATGACTATGGCCCGGTAATCATCGACTTGCCTCAGGCGGTTGATGCCGCGGGCAATAATAATGCAAAGGCAATGCTAGAGCGTGACGTTAACAATATAAGCACCTATTACGGCCAGTTCGCGCCAGAATTGCTGAGCAGTCAATACGCCAAAGAAATCTGGGCATTATTTGAAGATGGCGAATTACATCCAGAAACCGAGTTAACCGGGCGCTTTGAAGACAGTGAAGAAGCTGCCGATGTAGATGTAGTAATGCAAGAAATTAAAGCGGCATTCGCCGAAGAGCAAGAGCGCCAGGAACGTATTCGTGAAGCAGCAGGCTTGGAATAACTCCTTCGTTTTTTTTAATTGTAATATTACACATTCTGAGCATGCTCTGAACGTTATCTGATAATTAGGTGAATGATGTCTATGATTATCAGCAGTAATTATATAGAGGTATCCTGGTATGCCTATGTTTACCACTGTGTCTAGAGGCTTGTTGTGATGCCAAAACGAAAAAGGGTTGTGTTTTTTATTTCTGACCGAACGGGTTTAACTGCGGAATCTTTTGGCAGTAGTTTGTTGTCACAATTTCCTGAAACGGAGTTTGAAAGTATAAAACATACTTTCGTCGATAATGTAGAACAAGCAAAAGTGTCGGTAGTGGCAATTAATAAAGCTTCTGAGAAAAACAAAGTACAGTCCATCGTGTTTAGCACATTGGTGGAACCAACAATACAAAAAATCATCGAAAGTGCTGACGCTTGCGTTATCAATTTATTTGGTGCTTTTATTGATCCGCTAGAAAAGTCTTTAAACGAAAAATCAGCTCATACTCTAGGTCGTTCTCAAGATGTTATTGGTAAACTTGGCTACGAAAAAAGACTTGACGCTATCGATTATTCTTTAGCGCATGACGATGGTGTACGGCCTGACCAATACGATAAAGCAGAGATTATTTTAGTCGGTGTTTCACGTTGTGGTAAAACACCGACCAGTTTGTTTTTGGCGATGAGCCATTCTATCAATGCCTGTAATTATCCTCTGACAGAGGATGAACTGGATGTAGATACATTACCTGAGGTGCTGTTAAAATATAGAGAAAAGCTAATTGGTTTAACAATACAGCCTGGACGCTTAAGTAGTATTCGTGAAAAACGTCGTCCGAATAGTAAGTATGCATCACTGCAATATTGTAAAAATGAAATAAAAATTGCTGAAGCCATGTTCCAACGTGCAGGCATTCCATTTTTTGACTCTACCAATATTTCTATCGAAGAACTTGCCGCTTCAGTGATGAAATCGATAGGTAATTATTAAAAAATATTTTAGCAATAAAAAAACTTTCTGCACGAGATATGTGACGCGATAGATTTATAAAAACCACGGTACTAAATATAATGACAACATACACTATATCACTAGATAAACTGGGAATGAACGATGTGCCGAGCGTGGGTGGTAAAAATGCATCATTAGGTGAAATGCTGCAAAATCTTGGCAACCTGGGTGTAAAAGTTCCTGGTGGATTTGCTACGACTGCAGATGCATATAGAGAATTTTTATTTGCTAATGCTCTGGATCAGCGAATTGCCGACCGTCTGAAGGGTCTTGATGTAAACGATGTGCTGGCATTACAAAAAGCAGGGGCCGACATCCGTGGCTGGATTATGCAAGTTTCCTATCCCGTTGCTATGGAAGCTGCGATAGATAAAGCTTATGCAGAAGCTGAAAAAGAATATGGTTCGGATGTTACCTGGGCAGTACGTTCATCAGCGACAGCCGAAGACCTGCCCGATGCTTCGTTCGCGGGTCAACAGGAAACCTATCTTAATGTTAGTGATTTAAAAAATATCAAATTAAAAATTCGCGAAGTATTTGCTTCTTTGTTTAACGACAGGGCGATTGCCTATCGTGAGCACCAGGGTTTTGACCACGAGAACGTTGCACTGTCAGCCGGAATTCAAAAAATGATCCGCTCGGATATTGGCACGAGTGGGGTATTGTTCACGCTGGATACAGAGAGCGGTTTTCGTGATGTTGTCTTTATTACAGGCAGTTATGGTCTGGGTGAAATGGTTGTGCAAGGTGCAGTCAATCCTGACGAATTTTATGTTCATAAAGCAACGCTTGAGGCAAATCGCCCTTCAGTGATACGTCGCACACTGGGTAGCAAAGTTGAAAAGATGATCTATGCCGATACCGATAGTGAAGAGCTGGTCGAAATTGTGAAGAATGATCTCACTGATAGCCGATTGTTCTGTCTCAATGATGAAGAAGTGACTGAACTAGCGCGCATGGCGGTCACTATCGAAAAACATTATGGGTACCCGATGGATATCGAATGGGCTAAAGATGGTATCGATAATCAACTCTATATTGTTCAGGCACGACCCGAGACGATACAAAGTCGTCAGAACAACATCATCGAAAAATATACCTTAACGCAAAGCAGCGATACCATTCTTGCTGAAGGTCGTTCAATCGGCAATAGAATTGGCGCGGGTAAAGTACAGTTATTTAATAGTTTGGAGGGCATGGAAAACTTTGCTGAAGGTGATGTGTTACTGACCGATATGACGGATCCGGACTGGGAACCAATAATGAAAAGGGCATCAGCAATCATTACCAATCGTGGCGGAAGAACCTGTCATGCGGCAATCATTGCCCGCGAACTCGGCGTGCCAGCAGTGGTAGGTTGTGGTGATGCAACAAGTACGATACCTGATGGTTCACAGGTTACCGTGTCCTGTGCAGAAGGGGATACAGGATTTGTTTATGACGGCAAGTTGGCTTTTGATTATGACCAGCAATCGGTAGAAGAGATGCCTGAGATACCTGTAAAAATCATGATGAACGTGGGTAATCCTGATCGGGCATTTGATTTTGCACAACTACCACACCGTGGTGTTGGTCTGGCGCGCCTTGAGTTTATTATTAATAATATGATTGGCATTCACCCTAAAGCTTTGATGAGTGTTGATACCATGGACGCTGATGTACAAGAAATTATCGCGCAGAGAGCCAGTGCATACGGTGATCCCATCGAGTTCTATATCAGTAAAATTGCCGAAGGGGTTTCGACTCTTGCTGCGGCATTTTCTCCGTACACTGTTATTGTCAGAATGTCTGATTTCAAATCAAACGAATATGCAAACTTAATCGGTGGCAAGGATTTTGAGCCTGAGGAAGAAAATCCAATGATCGGTTTCCGTGGTGCCTCACGTTATGTGTCTGACAATTTCCGTGCCTGTTTTGAACTGGAATGCAAGGCCATGAAACGTGTGCGTGATGATATGGGCTTTACCAATGTTGAATTGATGATTCCTTTCGTGCGTACATTAGGCGAAGCCAAACAGGTGGTCCAGGTGTTAAAAGAGAATGGACTGGAGCGTGGCAAAAACGGCCTGCGTCTTATCATGATGTGTGAACTACCTTCTAATGCGATAATTGCGTCGCAATTTTTACAATATTTTGATGGTTTTTCTATCGGTTCTAATGATATGACGCAGTTAACACTCGGGCTGGATAGAGACTCTGCACTGGTTGCGGAGGCTTTTGATGAGCGCGACCCTGCGGTACTGGCGATGCTTGATCTCGCTATTAAAGCGTGTAGAGCAGAAGATAAATATGTGGGTATCTGTGGTCAGGGGCCATCCGATCACCCTGATATGGCGGAATGGTTAGTAGAAAGGGGCATCAGCAGTATTTCCCTGAATCCAGATACGATTGTTGATACCTGGCTTCGTCTCGCTAAGCGTAACTAAAGGTGTCAAATACTCGCACGAGCCAGTCAGGTTATCCAATAAACTGTGCCTAATCAGGTAAAGTGGAACCTGTAGGATAAGGACAGGCGT
>NVWZ01000051.1 GCA_002746365.1 Thiotrichaceae bacterium | reverse complement strand
ACCAGGGTATCACCTTCTTGTATGGCATCCCCTCTTTTAAGGTCCCGGCGATTACCGTCGGCATCGAAACAGTCCGCCTGACATAATTTTGCAAAAAATCCGGTACCACGAATACCGATAGTGGCAACCGATGTCTTAAATTTAAAATTATCATTATAGGTTCTCCCTAAGATACCCGTCACTTGTCTTGCAGCACCTTTTAACAAACTGAAAAAACCCCGGTCTTCCTTGCTTTCAGTCGCTTGCTGAATTTTTTTATTTTTTGATGCGGATACGTTCTTTTTCTTTCCTGAAAATTTAAACTCATCAATTCGATACTCTGAGTTAGGGTAAACAGAGACAAAGCCACCATCAATTAGTCTTACGTGTATTCGCCCTTTACCTGTTACCAGGGTATCACCTTCTTGTATGGCATCCCCTCTTTTAAGGTCCCGGCGATTACCGTCATTATCTAATGCGTAGTTATTTCCATAGCCATAAACAATTTTACCGACATTCGCATAGACACTGTTTGTTGATAATAACAACGCTGCGCTAATTAATAATATYTTTAGTTTCATGTTTATCATCATTATTTCTCCTAAAATTCTTTACGAGCAGTCACTATGAAGCGAAAACGATCGTAAGCRTTAAYCTCCAAAGTTGATTCATTATCACTATAGGTTAACTCTGGTTGCAGRCTCCATCCRCTGCTRAATATATAATCCGCGCCAGCARTTACATTRATAAAATCGTCTTCYCGTGTCTCCAGAAAGGAAGGATGKTCACCGCCATAYTCACTGTTCTGGTACGTTAATACAGCAGACCATAGAAGTCGTGCCGATGTTTTAAAGCGAACACCCGCCCGTAGTCCAAYATAATCTCGACCAATAAATGCCGAACCAACTTGATCTGTTTGTTCATCTTCTGTACCCAGATAGGCCGTCAGATACATCATAGGTTGATAAGCGTTAGCAAATAAATGTAACCATGTAGCMCCYGCCGATAACTGATTKACATCTAAGCGGCYWGCATCGGGRAAACGTAAGCTGGCAAATTGCCCRAACAGGGTAAACTGATTKGCCGCGTCAATCGTCCTTGTCCATTGCCCACTTAGACCCAACAAGTTTCTATTTGCACTGCCATCTAAAGCAAAAAYCTGGCCGAYGAGCGAGACTCKATATTGATTGACWCCCTGCAAAAAATGCAGWCCRACWACRCCATCRAAAAYCTGTGTTGAGAAATCRCTTTCATCAATGGCTTCATACAATCGCAAATYAGCGCTACCATAGACATTSAYRTTCTGTTTGATGGCATGGCTGAAACGACCACCGCCCTCTAACAGAGCAACGGGTGACTCCCTGTCCTGYGCAAATCCTGTRAGCGGGATAAGTGAAATAGACGGCACCACAATCTGGTTTGTAGAGGTTGCACTGTTCACGTTGCTGTCATAACCTAGACCTGCTGAGATATAAAAAGATGTGTCCGAAATGCCACCCAGTATTCGTTCATCAATGGTTGAAATATAACTAGAAATTAACTTTTTTGATTCTTCCGGCATGTCAGATTTTTTCGCCTGCTTAAATTCAACCTTAGCTGCTTCATTTTCACCGATGAGAAAGTAGGCTCTTCCTAATTCCGCTCTGGCTGGCGCAAAAGCAGGATGCTGGTCTAAAACGCGTTCTAGCGCAAACACGGCTGCTAACGGTTGCCCTGCATCAATGGCTGTTTGCCCTAAAAGATAGTCATATTCGAAAGTACCGGCATATTCATCGGCATTAGATTGTAATAGCTGATACGCCTGCTGAGCTTGCCCTTTTTGATGCAATGCTTTTGCTTTGGTGAGTACATCTTCGTCTGCATGAGCCACAGCAACCACCAGACTACACAGTAAAAAGCAGCTAATTTGACAAAACTGGCGAATTTTTTTGTTATTCATTTTTATCTTATGCCCTTTGATTTTTTAACCTAATACCAATAACACAACCATTTAGAAGCTATGTTTATGAAATTAAATATATAATACCCCAAATACTAAGATAATTTCTAAGGAATGCATCACATTTTMGAACATCTAAATGACTTGCGTCCATYCGCCTATCGAATCAAACTAGTACATCCAACGATGTGAATGACCACTTCCTGACTCGCTGAGYCCWTCAAACCTACATTGYTGRARTACTATYTATGGAACTRACRCTAGAACAACGCAAACAAGAGACCAATCGCATCACGCTATGGGGCGTAGCGGTTAATCTGGTCTTATCTRTTATCAAAATTGYYGGCGGTAYCCTGGGRCAGTCACAGGCGCTGATTGCCGATGGCATTCACTCATTAGCCGATCTTGCCAGTGACGGTATGGTGCTGCTTGCCTCCAAACATGCGGGTGAAGATGCCGATGAAGATCATCCTTATGGTCACGCGCGCTATGAAACATTAGCGACGGTCGCGCTGGGTTTTCTTTTGATTGGTGTTGCAGTCGGCATTGCTTATGATGCAATAATGCGTCTTGAAATGCTTCGCCTGGAAGATGCCGGTGAAATAGTCGGACCCGCACTCTACACTCTGGTCATTGCTGTGATTTCTATTTTCAGTAAAGAAGCGCTTTATCATGCAACCCGCGCGGTCGCTGATAAAATTCGTTCCCCGCTGCTTGAGGCTAATGCCTGGCACCATCGAAGTGACGCGATTTCATCTATTGTGGTTTTTGTTGGCATTGGTGCCACCTACTTTGGTTATCCCTTACTGGACGCGGTTGCCGCTATATTGGTCGCGTTAATGGTGGCTAAAATTGGACTCGACCTAAGCCGACAGAGCGTACAGGAGCTGGTTGATACCGCGCTGGCGCCTGAAATTGTTGACCAAATCAAACAAACTATTTTAGAAATAGATGAAGTACGCGAGCTGCATTTATTACGCAGTCGGCGCATGGGACACAATGCGCTGGTTGATGTCCACATTCAAGTTTCACCTAAACTCAGCGTTTCTGAAGGTCACCATATTTCTGAAAGCGTCGAAAAAGCCGTTATCGAAAAATTTGACGAAATAAATGATGTGACGGTACACATCGACCCGGAAGATGATGAAGCCGCGGCCAGTTGCCGAGACTTACCCTTGCGCAGTGAATTATTACAGACGCTTAATCATGAGTGGGCAAAACATGACATTCTAAAAAATATTGATGATGTGACGCTTCACTATCTGGATGGGCGTATTTCGGTGGAAGCGAGTTTGCCCATACGTTATATCCATGACCTGAAAGAAATCGATAACTTGAAGCAAGATTTTGCTCAAGCAAACAAACAAATTCACTGCATTGGTGACAGTCGCCTACATTTTCGCTGAAACGCACTAATTTGGTGCAGAATATGCTGACTCGCACTTATTCTGTGCGCAAACACCCTGGAATACCGCCTAAGACCCTATAATATCGGGTTTCCCTTATTGGCATGTTTCGTGCAAAATCTACTCCTGTAAAAGAGGGCCTTTGATGAGTTTTGTTTGCTTCAACTTCGTCATCTTGACTGTTCAGCCAAACAGAATTGATTAAAGGTTCTTTATCCCGATGCCGGGATAAAACAACACTATAAACGCCGGGCAAAACGCTCACTGCATCAGATGGTTTGATGCCATTAGCTTTTTGTACGGAACGACTAACTTATTATTAAATATAGAGGCTCCAAAAATGTCTGTAAGTGACGTTCTAAACATGATTAAGGAAGACGACGTTAAATTCGTTGATTTCCGTTTTACTGATACACAAGGTAAGGAGCAGCACGTAACTGTTCCTGCAAACACCATCGATGAAGGCGAACTGGAAGACGGTAAAATGTTTGACGGCTCTTCCATCGCCGGCTGGAAAGGCATTAATGCATCGGACATGATCTTAATGCCAGATTGTGATTCACAGGTTATCGATCCATTCTGTGAAGAAGTGACTATGAATATCCGCTGTGACATCGTTGAGCCTTCCGACATGAAAGGTTACAACCGTGACCCTCGTTCTATCGCCAAACGCGCAGAAGCGTACCTTAACTCAACAGGTATCGGTGACACCGCTTACTTCGGCCCTGAGAATGAATTTTTTGTCTTTGACAGCATTGAGTGGAAAGACACCATGGGCGAAGTCAGTTATAAAATTGGCTCTGAAGAAGCGGCATGGTCAAGCCATGAACAATTTGATGGTGGCAACATGGGTCATCGTCCTGGCGTTAAAGGTGGTTATTTCCCGGTACCGCCTGTTGATTCATTAATGGATTTACGTTCATCTATGTGTCTAGTGATGGATGAAATGGGCGCAAAATCTGAAGTCCATCACCACGAAGTGGGTACGGCAGGTCAGTGTGAAATCGGTGCAGTATTTAACACACTGGTTCGCAAAGCTGACGAAGTTCAGATTTTCAAATATGTTGTACATAACGTTGCACATGCTTACGGCAAAACCGCGACCTTTATGCCTAAACCTATCGTTGGCGATAACGGTAACGGCATGCACGTTCACCAGTCTATCTTCAAAGATGGCGAGAACATGTTCCATGGCGACCTTTATGGCGGTCTGTCACAAGATGCACTCTATTACATCGGCGGCATCATCAAACATGCCAAAGCACTTAACGCTTTTGCTAACGCTTCAACTAATAGCTACAAACGTTTAGTGCCGGGTTTCGAAGCACCAGTAATGCTGGCTTATTCAGCACGTAACCGCTCTGCTGCAATCCGTATTCCACATATCCCTAACCCTAAAGGTCGTCGTATCGAAGTTCGTTTTGGTGACAATACAGCTAACCCTTACCTGTGTTTTGCATCAATGCTGATGGCTGGCCTTGATGGCATTAAGAACAAGATTGATCCAGGTGAAGCAGCATCTAAAGACCTGTATGACTTGCCTCCTGAAGAAGAAGCGCTAATTCCTCAAGTAGCTGTTTCTCTAGACGAAGCCTTAGCAGCACTTGATGAAGACCGTGCCTTCTTAACAGAAGGTGATGTATTTGATGATGATATGATTGATGCCTTCATCGAATTGAAGAACGAAGAAGTACAACGTTTACGTATGTCTACTCACCCATGTGAGTTTGATATGTACTACAGCGTATAATCAAAACACTATTCATTTAGTTTTTGTTTAAAAAGCCCCGCACACTTGTGCCGGGCTTTTTTGTGCTGGTGAAAGGATGGGAATAGATAGTCCGCGAATAACGCAAAGAACGCAAAAAAAACCGCAAATAAAATATTGTTTCTTTTGCTTTTTTCGCGTCTTTTGCGTTATTCGCGGACTAACCGTTTTTAATCTTTTAGATGTCCGCTAAGAATCGACACCTGACAAATTCCTAAAAACGCCTCCATAAAAATAACCCCACCCACTAAACTTTTCTTTATTACTGCCGACAACTAGAAAACAATTATTTATTACAACAAAATGCATAAATATACATATACTTATGGAACAAAACTTATAGTTATATTCCACATGCATTAAATGTAAAAAACTAGAAGGGGAAAAATATGTTTTCTGCTGAATCGTTTGGATTGCACGTTCTCGGCTGGATGGCGACTATATTTGTATTCGCATTAGGCTTGCTCATTATTTTTCTTATCGGTGTCTACATCGCCGATGTCACGCAGACCAAACAGGCGATCAGACGCAACTACCCTGTCATTGGCCATTTTCGATATTACTTTGAACACATGGGTACATTTTTCCGCCAGTATTTTTTCACTATGGATCGCGAGGAAATGCCCTTCAACCGCGCTCAACGATCCTGGGTTTATCGTGCYGCTAAAGATATTGATAATACCATCGCCTTTGGTTCGACTCGCGACTTAAAATCAAGTGGTACTGTACTCTTTGTAAACAYGGCCTTCCCTACACTGGGTAAAGATGCGGTTAACTGTATACCCGTTGTTATCGGAGAAAATTCAGCCAAAAAACCTTTTAAAGCTCGTTCCTTTTTTAATATTTCAGGCATGAGTTTTGGCGCTATCTCAAAACCTGCGGTACAGGCATTATCTTACGGCGCTCAAAAAGCCGGTGCCTGGATAAATACCGGAGAAGGCGGTTTATCGCCTTACCATCTGGAGGGGGGCGCCGATATTGTATTTCAGATCGGAACGGCTAAATATGGCGTGCGTGATAAGGATGGCAATCTGTCTGACGAAAAATTACGTGAAGTAGCTAAACATGAATCTGTACGCATGTTTGAGATCAAAATGTCACAAGGTGCAAAACCCGGTAAAGGCGGTATGTTGCCAGCAGCAAAAGTCGATGAGGAAATATCAAAAATTCGTGGTATTCCCCTTCATACTGACTCAATTAGCCCAAACCGCCATATCGAACTTGAAAACAATGAAGACTTAATCGATATGATTAATCACATACGGCAGGTCACAGGAAAACCTGTTGGCTTCAAAGCGGTGCTGGGTGATAAGACCTGGCTAATAGAATTTCTTGCTGCAGTCAATAAGCGTGGCCGTGTATATGCACCCGATTTTATTACCATAGATAGTGCTGATGGTGGAACCGGTGCAGCGCCGATGAGCTTACTGGATTACGTCGGCATGCCGATTCATGAAAGTCTACCCATGGCGATAGACACAATCTGCCAGTCCGGTTTGCGCGATAGAATAAAAGTGGTTGCCTCCGGCAAGCTAATCAACCCTGCAGAAGTAGCATGGGCTTTATGTGTGGGTGCCGACTTTATTACTTCTGCTCGCGGTTTCATGTTTTCACTCGGATGTATTCAAGCATTGCAGTGCCATCAAAACACCTGTCCAACCGGTATCACCACACACGATAAAAAACTACAAGGCGGTCTTGTTGCCGAACAGAAATCATCACGCATTGCCAACTACATCAAAAATATGGCTTATGAAGTTGGCCTCATTGCGCACTCTTGTGGTGTGCGTTCCCCGCGTGAGCTCAGTCGAAGACATGCGCGCGTAGTTCAGGATAATGGCACTTCAGCCACGCTGGCTGATATTTACCCTGACGTGATTCTACAAAGCGTAAAAATGGACAAAAGCGCATAGTAATCGAGTAATTTCATTAACATGAGTGAACTATTGGTTAATTAGCTGTGTCCACTAAGACATCGAGAAAAATATATGATGATTCTAACCATACATCATAAATAACTAACCACAACCAAGGGTTCACTCATGGGAAAACTATGCTCACTTGCCGGCAAGGCTCAAACTCTTCTTAACTCCACGCGCGCTGTCGATTTTCTCGGCCCTCTTGCCTTGCGCTTATATCTGGTTCCTATTTTCTGGATGGCCGGTACTAAAAAATTAGCCGATATCGAAAGCACAGCCGCCTGGTTTGGTAATCCTGACTGGGGTTTAGGCTTACCCTTTCCAGAATTAATGGCATGGATGGCTTCGTTAACCGAAGCCGGTGGCGCCATCATGTTATTTTTTGGTATTGGCGTACGATGGATATCAATCCCACTTATGATTACCATGATTGTTGCTGCCGTTACTGTGCATCTGCAAAATGGCTGGTTAGCGATTGCGGAAGGTTCAGGCTTCTTTGCCTCAGACAGAACGGCTGGCGCGGTAGAGCGACTGGATATAGCAAAAGACATTCTGCGTGAAAATGCAAATTATGACTGGTTAACAGAAAACGGTAATCTGGTCATTTTAAATAACGGTATCGAGTTTGCAGCAACCTACAGCATTATGCTGCTTGTGTTATTCTTTATCGGCCCTGGAAAAGCCAGCGTTGATCACCTTATCTACAAAAAGTTTGGTCAGTGCTAACAGACCGCTCAATTAATAAATACGTAAGAGTTACAGTATGACAAATCAATCCTTCCCCGTTTCTGGTGCAGGTCTTGGCTTACGACGAGAAAAGCTCGACGAGATGCTGGAAAATGATTTAACTGCCGTCGATTTTATGGAAGTTGCACCGGAAAACTGGATTAATGTTGGCGGCACGTTTGGTAAAAAATTCAGACAGTTCACAGAACAATATGATTTTATGTGTCACGGTCTGTCATTATCAATCGGCAGCCCTGCACCATTAGATGAAAACTTTGTTAAAGATGTTGGGCGCTTCATGCAAAAGCACGACGTTAACCATTACAGTGAACATTTAACATACTGTTCAGATGATGGTCATCTCTATGATTTATTGCCGATTCCCTTCACGGAAGAGGCGGTACATTATGTTGCTGAACGCATTCGACGTGTACAGGATATTTTGCAGCAAGAAATTTCCATGGAGAACGCCTCTTACTACACGCCAGCACCGGGCAAGGAAATGGAAGAAATTGAATTTCTTAATGCCGTTCTGGATGAAGCAGACTGTGGTTTACTACTCGATGTAAATAACATCTACGTTAATTCAATCAACCACCTTTACGACCCTATAGAATTTCTAAAGCAACTGCCGGCCAAACGAATTCGATATGCACATATTGCCGGACACTATAACGAGGCGGATGACCTTATTGTCGATACACACGGTGCAGATATCATCGATCCGGTTTGGGATATTCTTGATAAAGCCTATGAACATTTTGGTGTATTTCCAACATTGCTTGAACGCGATTTTAATATCCCGGCCGTTCCCGAATTACTGTCCGAAGTCAAAAAGATTGCTAACATGCAAAAACAATGGCAGGAAATAAATTCGACTGTCAGGCAGAAATAACCATGACTATACCCGCATTCAAAAAAAATCAGTACGAATTTACTGCCCATATCCGCGATCCTGAAAAAAATAAAATGCCTGAAGGTATTGAAGATCGTCGCATGGGAATTTACCGCGAACTACTGTTTAACAATATAGAAGGTTTCATCTCCAGCGGCTTTCCCGTTATTCGTGAAATTTTTAGCGATGAAAATTGGCATAAAATGGTACGTGATTTTTTTGCCAATCACGAAAGTCATAGCCCCTACTTTCTTGAAATTTCACAGGAATTTTTAACCTATCTGGAAAATGAAAGAGAACCTAATAATGAAGACCCCAAAGGTCTTTTAGAGCTCGCTCATTACGAATGGGTAGAAATGGCATTGCATGTTTCTGATGACGAAATAAACATGGATGGCGTGAATGCTAATGGTGATCTACTGACAAGACATCCCCTATTTTCTTCACTGGCATGGCCACTGGTATATCAGTATCCTGTTCATAAAATGGGACCAGACAACCTTCCCGAAGCGCCTGAGCTGCCAACCTATCTGGTTGTATATCGAGATAGAAGCGACAAAGTACGATTTCTCGAAATCAATCCTG
Source organism: Thiotrichaceae bacterium (assembly GCA_002746365.1). GTDB lineage: Bacteria > Pseudomonadota > Gammaproteobacteria > SZUA-229 > SZUA-229. Next base: position 941 of record NVWZ01000051.1, on the reverse strand, counting down.
TTACCGCCCGATTAATCAGTTTATTGCAGGACAATGAAAATTTTACAGGAACCGATGCTATCGATCATATCGCAAAAGAAATGAATCACCCTAATCCTGAAGTTGTCCATCAGGGTGGCAAAGCGGCACTTGAAGAATTACAGCAACACGGTATTATTTTAGGCACACAGATGTAGTTTGCTTTGATAACCATTCTGGCTCCTTCCTCAAATTGGATTCGGGGTGAGATATTTCACCTCTACTCGCGCGCGGGACCCCTACCACTCTATTCGTTCAACGCCATCAAAGCTCAATTCACTGCCATCATTAAAGGAAACAACACCCGCTGCCTCAGGATTAAGTTCTAGCGCACCCGCAGCAAGATCATATTCTACCTGCATACCATCAACGACTAATGTCCACGGATTATCAGGATCATTCGCGGCGATTTCTGAAACATCAATCGTATCAATCCAACCGCCACCTTCGCCACCAGAAAAATAATCACTGCCATCAAACGGATTCATTACATAAGTATCATTACCTTCACCACCGGATGCCGTGTCATTACCAGAACCACCGATAAGTACATCATCGCCCGCACCTCCTGATAAATCATCATTTCCTGAGCCGCCTGAAATGGTATCATCAGCCGAGCTACCGGTAATTTTATCGTTTCCACCTTCGCCTCGAATCTGCTCCACGTCCTCTAATTCGGTTTCACTAAAGTCCAGGGTTTGACTGCGCCAGTCACCGACCACATCATTGCCACCAGCATCAATGTTCTCGATAGAATTACTCGCACCAAAGTTTCCTGCAATGCCTATATCGCCGTCACCAGCACCGCGGGTGATGGTATCCGTACCCTCACCACCAAAGAACGCGTCGTTACCGTCGCCTTCGTTTTGAATAAAGGTGTCGTCGCCGGCACCGCCGTTTAAGGTGTCGCTGCCTCTACCACC
>NVWZ01000050.1 GCA_002746365.1 Thiotrichaceae bacterium | reverse complement strand
TTTTTATCGGGGATCCAGCGTTTATAAAAGACAATGGATTCCCGATAAAAGCACTCGGGAATGACAGAAACTATATCGTGCAAAGGTCTCTATTTAGCTAACAAGTGCCTGTCCAGTTAAGAGAAATTTAGAGAATCTATAGACCCTGAACTTCATATTGAACCCATAGTTGATGCGCTTTTCCTGGTTCGATTATCACAGCATCTTCTGCCGCATTGCTAGTTTCGACACAAAGCATATTTTTATAGCCTTCTGCACCGAAGTCGCCCATTTTATCAGCGACTTGTTTACCGGGGTTCCATACCACAGTCGAATGGCTGCCACATTTTATTATAATAATATTTCTGTTTAGTACTTTGTCTTCTATTACACAATCGCTGGCAGTGTCGAGATAAATACGATCAACTTCTTCGCTAATTATAATCGGACCTTGCTGGTGTTTGCGCTTGAAGTTATCGGGTTTATCGAGGTAGTCCGTGTCATTCAAGCCATGTAGATAGACTTTGCTGATATCGCCTACTTTGAAGTAAGTATGCAGAGCCTGACTGATGRTGATGGGCTGCTSRCTATTGTTATGGGTRATRAGTTCTAGTTCTAATTTTTTRCCGATGGTTAACTGGTATTGCACAGTCGTGTCGGCGGGCCACATTGATTGAGTTTTGGCAGTGGCCTGGGTGGTAAAACTGATTCGGGTAGTGCCGTCGGCAAGTGCTTCGGTGCTAATAATTTGCCAGTCTGTGGTGCGAGCAAAACCATGCGCGGGGAAACCATCGTTAGTTTCATGTGCACCAAACCAGGGCCAGCAGATGGGAATACCACCGCGCACAGATTTACTGGGTGCAAAGCTGGCATCGTCAGAAAGCCATATTACTTCTTCTTCATTTTTGGGTATCCAACTTAAAATGTGTGCGCCCTGCAGGCTTATAATGGCACTGGCATGAATGTTTTCAACTTCTATTATCGGAATRTCGCCTTTACCTGATTTRATGTGCAGGKTATTGTTAGCGACWGCTAGCGARAAYTCRTTGTTYAGGTCAGAKGGCTTCATGRTTTTTTTGTTATYGGGTTGGKTGGCTTAATTTAACACTTGCAYCGYAGATTAYAAACCGCTCCTACCATTTCACGCTCCGTAGGAGCGGATTGTAATCCGCGATTGCCMGTATGTATGACAGRRCTAACCAGTAACATGACCAYTGATTAATATCCCYCTCACCCCTCSAYATCGAYARGCTCCTCAGTCKCCAACATCGGYATTAWCAAACAAAAGCTTGAGCCTTCYCCCAATTTGCTTTCGATATTGACATGCCCGGAGTGTCGTTTAACAACCGCATCAACAAACGCCARYCCCAGACCAATACCCTGTATACGCTCGACACCCGCACCTTTTGTTCTGCGGAATAATTCAAACAGGTGCGGCACATCTTCTGTCGCGATGCCGCTACCTTGATCAATAATGCAGCAATGAATCTCTTCCCGACTTTGTTTTACCTTGACCTGAACTGTTGTCTTAGGTGCGCTGTGTTTAATGGCATTGGACAGCAAATTGATGATGGCACGTTCCAGCAAATCGGGTTCGCCTCTTGTCCATAATAATTCTTGATTGAACTCATGTTTAATTGTCACCTGTAATTTATTTGATAAAGCCCATAACTGATCAATGGCATTTAACACCACGCTATTAAAATCAATATCATAAAATTTTARATTTTCAGTCGTATTTGCGCGCGAMAGTTGTAGAAATTGTTCAGCGAGGTGCAAGGTTTTRTTGGTCTGTTTTTCCATGCCTTCRAGCATRTTTTGTAAATCATTTTCACCKKTTTTGTTTTTTGCCAGTTCRATCATAGCTATCATCGATGCCAGTGGCGCACGTAAATCGTGTGACAAAAAGTTAAGCACTTCGGTGCGTTTGTTCTCACTGGCTYTTAACTGACTGATGTCTGAAAAATTGAAAATAAAACCGTCAAGTACATCACCGATGATTCGCAGTGGACTAATTTCCACCATTAAGTTTCGACCGTCTTTGTGTACCACATGCGTGAGCACACGTTCTCGTTTAAACAAAACACGTTGCAATAAGGCTTTCCAGTTTTCACCGTCCTTCTGGTGGACATGCGGCAATACATCGTTTAACGATAAACCATTTATCTCGGCATCATCGTCTGCAAACARATACCATCCAGCACGACGGTTAGACAGCATAACCTGTCCCCTGCTGCTACAKATTAATACACCATCAGCCATGCCRGACAAACTATCATCAATGATGCGTCGAAGTTCTTCATACTCGACACYCGCTGATTGAACTTGCTGAATCTTCCTCTGYAAAACATCTTCAACGTAACGGCGGCTGTTATCGCTGTCATTGGTTAATGATGAACTGAGCAAACTATTAAGCAAGCGCATTTCCTCATCAGTAATAATYGCRTCRACMCCCATACTCAGCCCCAAACAGCATGGCTTATTWTTGTRTGWAACATGTGACCAGTATCGATAACCATCAACACACCAGCCCTCGGCTTTGATAGTGAGGTTTAATAGCGGTATCGCRCCATCGTYAATAATGACATTACCTTTTTTRTCYTGAAGCACCCAGCCTTTGATGGGAACGAACTGCGAGAYGAAACGAATCTCATCAATSAGRTTTCTYTGTGTGCGCACACTTAAYGATTTTTGTCGGGCTGTCAGYTGATYCAATTCTGCATTAATATGACGCATAGCATGATCCAGTCTGCGCCAACTCCATAACGGGTAACTKAGYACCTGAAACAACAATGCCGTTGCTAGCGGAATCCAGAGTCCAAAAAACCAYAACAACCCKGCGATCAAAAGTACGGTTGAGATAACCACGCCAAACAGYGCAAGCAACGTGCTCGCCGGATGCAGATAAGGGTAAATAAAAATCGGTAACGCAACCAAAAAAAGGGTTATAAGTATTAACCAGGTTTTATTAATCTCGGTGATATGAATATCGTTACGAATAGCATTAATAATATTGGCGATAATTTCGACACCATTCATTTTGCCGCTGCTACCTGATAACGGCGTCGGCAATGCATCACCCATGCCTTCTGCCGTGGCACCAATTAATACAATCTTGTCACGAAATAAATCTTTTTCGTAAAGCCCTGCGAGTACCTGTGAATAACCAATATGATTAAAGTGACCGGGAGGGCCGGCATAAGGAATAAGAAAAGGATAGTCTCTGGACCACTGCATCGGTGAATAAGACGTATTTAAGTCTTTTTGAGTTGCCTCAGCAATAAATTTAATATCCTTATCACTCACACTTAATACGGCCAGACTGTAATGTAACCAGTGAGGTTCGCCGATACCTTCTTTTAAAAACACACGACGTGCAATGCCATCATCACTAACATCAATATGTACGTGACCGAGAGCCGCTGCATTAAAAGTAAACTCAGGTAGCGGCAAGGCTTCTATCGGCGTCGCGTTACTGCTTTCCTGCGCCATAAAAACAGGTAGAACCACTTTGCCACTCTTGCGCATGGCACGTGCCAGTAACACGTCTGAAACCGGGTTATTGCTGTCAGGCTCATTGAGAATAATATCGAGACCAATAGCGCGCGGGGACTCCTTATCAAGTTGATTGATAAGTTCGGCATGAATGGATCTTGGCCAGGGCCAGCGCCCAATCTGTTTCAGACTCTCATCGTCTATATCGATGATGATAATGTCATCACTGACGGTTCGCGACCAGAAGGATAGCTGCGCATCGTATAACAGATTGTCCCAGCGCCAGAGTACATCGTTATGTGTAAATAACGCGGCCGTTAAACTTAACAGAATAATTAACAGGTAATGCTCTACTTTCGCAGAATATTGGGCACTGCCTATATTTTTACTGTTTTTATTTTTATTAGTAATCCACTTCACCGCTTAAGTATCGCAGAATCAAACTTGCAGCGAAAGTTAAAGAATGAGAATAAGTAAGCCAATTGACATAATGATTTTCCAGTACCCGTCTTCCTCAACGGGCGGCGGTGGTGGCGGAGGCGGTGGTGCTTTTTTAATTTCAACCGTCTCAATGCTATCAAGCCCTTCTAGCTTATATTGATCGACGCCCCTGACACGCAGATAATAGTTGTCGGGTGATAACAAATTCAATTCAACTGTATTTTCACTAGTCGCGGTATCGACCATTACCTGGTTGAAGTTTTCATCCAATGCTATCTGGTATCGATAGTGTTTCGCACCATCAAGAATAATCCAGCTAACAGAGGCTTTCGTTTTATCAGCAGGTTGATTAATTGTAATGACAGGTGCAGCTAATAACTTCACCGGTTCTGGCAAAGGTTTATCTTTTTCAGCGACAATACCAAAACCATCTTTAACGGATTTTTCAGATTGCCCTGCCGACACGGCAACCATACCACCCGTTACTTCAGTTCGACTTATCTGTTGCTCATCCGTCGATAGTCGAAACGATGTGCCTCTGACTGCGGTAATAGCGGATGGCGTGGTAATCTGATAACGACTATCGGGACGTTGCTTTTCAACCTGTGTATTAACCGCACCGCTATTCAAACGAATACGCGTATCGACCATGCCGGATTTTTTGTAATGGCTGAGTTTGTCTAGCACCACTTCGCTATTCGGTAAAATTTGTAATTCAGATTGATCAGCGAACTGTAAACGAACACTTTGTTTTGCGTCGGTTACAATGCGATCACCACTRTACAATTTTGATTCCGTCGTTAAAGTTTGTTTNNNAYCACCATTGGCACGAAACACACTAATCTCACCATCCAGTGCGATAACCAGCGCAGGTGTGGGTTGCAGCTTTAACATAGAAACAGGAATAACGATGCGTGTACCGGGGCGTATCTTTCTGTCGGCACCTAGRCGTATTAGRTTGATGTTTTGAATTTCATCCCAGTTATTWACTGAGGTAGTATATTTTTTAGCAATATCCCARATYGTGTCRCCCGGYCTAAAAGTATATTCCCAATAATCTTCTTCAGCCGAAACCAYMGCAGGCATGAAAAAGACTAGCATTAATAAWAATGCCGTAAATTGATATGACATGCGTTGAGGTAACATATTTTTCCTACTAAGAAATTTTAAACAAGCGGTAACCGCGTTGATAAATACTACTGAGYTGCCAACCGATGGTTGGGTTAATRCCTAGCTTTGATCGAATTCGACTGATGTGAGTATCGACAGTACGCGTATTTAAATCAGCCCTGGTGTCCCAGATRGTTTCCATMAGRTAAGCACGTGAAATYAAACTKCCRGCATTTCGAAATAAAAAAACCGCGAGTTCAAATTCTTTRTTGGTTAATTTAATCGCCTCACCATTAACGGTGATAGTGCATTCCTGCTCATTAATCACATAAGGCTCAAAGACTTCGACACCCTTGGTAATCGATACGGTATTGTCTAATGCCTGTGTCTCCTGATAGCTTGCACCATCGATATTGTATCGACGACGCAGCGCTTTGATTCTTGCCAGTGTGATATCTTTTTTTACCGGTTTAACCATGTAATCATCCGCGCCATGTTCCAGCGCTTCAATCACACTCTCTTCACAGTCTCGACTGGTAATAAAAATAACCGGCGTGTTGGAGGCTTTTTCGCCACGCAGCCAATCCAGTTCTTCTATACCTGTGGTATCGGGAAGATGCCAGTCAAGAACCAACAAGTCAAAGCTTTGGTTAGCCATCGCTGCTCTAAAACTTTTACCGGTAGTATAAGATTGTAATTGGTCACCGGCTTCATCAGCCCACAGACTGATTAATTCAATCTGGCTTGTATCATCTTCCAGTAACCCAATACGCACAATCACTATCCTCTTAAGAACATTTACAGAACGCCATTCTGTCACACATTAGACTGGTTGTAGAGCGAATAGTGTTAACAATTGTTAACTCTTAAAAGGGTACTCGAATAAAGAAAAACACAAAGACCACATAGACTCTAGATTATTATATTTAGCAGCATTGTCATCTCAACTAGAATTGTCATCTCGACTAGAATTGTCATCTCAACCAGAACTGTCATCTAAACCAGCACTGTCATCTCGACCAAAGGGAGAGATCTTAAATGCCGCAGTACAAGATCTCTCCCTTTGGTCGAGATGACATTAAGCAATAGTCGAGATGACACTATCTAAATAACGGCACATTGTACTAAAGATGATATGAATGGAATCCGTCATACTGGCATGTCTAAATAGTTGAAAAAGCGGGCCGGTATCCACTGTTTAAAGAGGCATTCAGCCAGAATTTCTCTATTTTTTTGATAGATGGATTCTGGCCTTTACCAGAATGACCCAGTTAGCGTGACAGCCATAATAAGATTAATAACTAACCATCGGATCCAGTTCCTTCGCCTGATCAATCCATTTCGATACGACTTCCGTACTCGGTGATACTTTGCATAGATTTTTCACAGCATTCACTTCACCCATTTTTTCTGAAAGGTTTTCCGCATTACGATTTCGTAATTCCTTAACTGTATCAACACCAGAACCCTCAAGTAATTCAGCAAACTGTCCAGCGACACCATTTATTCTAAACAGATCGCACATATTCACCCACTTTAAAATATTACCTTCATTAAGTGAAGTTTTATTAACCAGATCTTTACGCCCTTTCCTGCTACCACATTCTTCGAGAAACTTAGCAGTAGTCGTAATACCGTTATCCTTTAATAYTTGCGCATARGTTGGACCAATACCTTCTACATCTTGTATRTTTCTAGACATTTTTCTATCCTCTCTTTATTGTAAAAATTATTTGTTATTTCAATTTATATCGATTATTACAAAAACTTTAAGTTTTCTCTAAATCGTTACCTTTATTCATGTATGAAAATGCTTCACACTGTTTTATCAAATCATCAAGTAAAATAGGGACAACAGCWCGCAATCCATTAGTCACTTGAATAGAGTCCATATCTAACTTAGYTGCCATYGCATCCACATCAATCACTCTAAGCAAGTAAGTAGGATTATTAGCCTGCATACAGGTAATCGCCTGATACAAACTTAGAGTCTGCGTTGCATCTAGAATCCCCAAAGCTGCCTCAGGCAGAAAACAAAGAATGTGATCAACAGAAAATCCAACGTTCTCAAGACACTCAAYACAGTCACAGATACGTTCTTCAAAACAGGTTTGGRCAAAATTCAACGRGTTCACCTATAACAATTCAMAAACAGCACATGATYAATAAATCATGAAGTTGARTAACACTATAGGAAAACTRAAAACCGTAAGCAATRCGATTACTTAAGATTTAACAATTGATAACAATTAGTAAAAATACGGCAGGTTATTTTATTGTATTTTTACTACTGCCCCGTTAACTTTATGAGCTATCAAGTCAATGGCACGGCTTAGCAAACTATAAGTATGCTATTAACAATAAAAGACATAAAAATATAATTTTTCATGTCTTTCATATTCGTCATCTCCGAATGTTTTTATTGGAGATCCAGCAGCACAATCCTGGACAGCCATCAATTATATTTCTACAAATCCCACTCTTAGTGGTCTGACCATTGGTATAGCGCTAACAGGCGCGAAAGACAAAAAAGAACATTCGGGATCAAGTTTTATCTGTTCTTCAGCTTTCCCCTTCCGTTATACTAAACCCATGTCAACCCTGCCCATCAATGCTGTTTTACCCGAGATTAAAAACGCATTAAATAATCACACACGCCTGGTATTACAGGCACCACCGGGTGCGGGTAAAACAACGGCCGTGCCCATCGCTCTGCTCGATCAGGAATGGCTAGGTGATAAACAAATCATACTACTCGAACCGCGACGACTTGCGGCCCGAAATGCGGCTGCGCGCATGGCTTTTCTGCTCAATGAAAAAGTGGGCGAAAGTGTGGGTTACCAGATACGTCAGGACAATTGCTTTAGCGATAAAACCAGAATACTGGTTGTTACAGAAGGTATTTTAACGCGCAAATTACAGGCCGACCCCGAGCTTACTAAAACCGCGCTAGTCATTTTTGATGAATTTCATGAGCGCAGTTTGCACGCCGATTTATCACTGGCACTGTGTTTGCAAAGCCAGCAAGTTTTACGCGAAGATTTAAAAATTTTGGTGATGTCGGCAACGCTTAATACCGATGCCGTTGCCAACCTGCTCGATAACGCACCAATCATTCAGAGTGAAGGTCGCAGTTTTCCGGTTGAAATTAACTATCTCGATAAAGCGATCAATGAGAGTAGCAATCAAAACAGCCATTTAAGTCCGCAACAGCAACTGCTTTCAAGTTTGATGAACGCGGTAAATAAATTCATTCACAATCACCGGGGAAACTGTCTGGTCTTTCTGCCCGGTGTAAAAGAAATAAACCAACTGGCTAAACAGATAAAACAAACCCTTGAAAGCGAAGCCATAAACAATATTTTAATCGCACCCCTGCACGGCAGCCTGAATAAACAGCAACAGGATTTGGCAATCACATCGCCTCGCGATAAAACCAACCGTAAAATCGTACTTGCCACCAATATTGCCGAGACCAGTATCACCATAGAAGGTATTAGCTGTGTAATTGATTCAGGTCTGGAACGGCTGCTAGATTACAGCCCTGCTTCTGGCATGAACCGCTTAAAAACACAGAAAATCTCACAGGACTCCGCCGAGCAACGTAGTGGTCGCGCCGGGCGATTATCCGCCGGTGTCTGTTACCGTTTATGGACCGAACAACAACAGCCTCGTTTAATAAAACATGSGTTGGCTGAAATTATGCACAGCGACTTATCATCACTGGTRCTAGAACTGGCAAACTGGGGCGTGACTGAACTTGATGAAATGCAGTGGATGGACACCCCACCAGACAGTGCCAGCGAACAGGCAAAAGCATTACTGCAACAACTTAGCGCCATTGATAACAAAGGTAAAATAAAACCCCATGGTCGTGACATGTTGAAACTGGGCACGCACCCACGCCTCGCRCACATGATGTTATCTTCAATAGCGTTAAAACAGACCTACCAYGCATGCCTGATTGCCAGCCTGCTCACAGAGAAAGATTTATTTCTGGCACATGCCAATRWAWMSRYAGRRWWWWRSRSYKAKAWTCWCRRCYGGMWWAAYGTAKWMMAGCAGNNGMKWMWSAASAATCTAAGGTTCAAGCGCAATCTTCTAAAAACAATCAACACGGCATCGACAGCAAACAATGCAAACGCATTTTACAAACCGCCGACGATTTTTTTAAGCGGCTTAAACGTTGTAGCCAATCAATTATACCTGCGACTATAGCAGCGACTATAAACAAAGAAACGCCAGATAATAATTTAAGTGGCGTACTTCTGGCCTACGCCTACCCCGACAGAATTGCCAAAAAACGTAGCGGCMACGATGCGCGCTATCTACTCAGCAACGGTAAAGGCGCGGTCATCCCACCACATTTACAACAGCATCTTCATGAATACATCGTGGTAGCCAACCTTGATGCCAGACAAGGTGAAGCCTGTATTTATTTGGCAGCGGAAATTCACGCCGAGCAATTACAAGAATATTTTATCGACAACATTCAGAAAAAAGAAAAAATTGAATGGAATGAAAAAACGCAACGTGTYGAGGTTAAGCAAAGCAGTAGTATTGGAAATATAATACTGCAAGAATCCATWATTAATAGCAGCGAAACCAGAGAAGCCGTACAGCAATGCCTGATTCAGGCAATAAAAAAGTGTGGCATCGATTGCTTAAACTGGACGCCTCAGGCGAAYSTGCTAAAACAACGCGTACAATTTATTAATCATCATTTCAAAAACAACCCGGCGTTAAAAAAACAGCATGAAGATRATAATTATAAAGATAGGCTACCCGATTTTTCAGAAGAAGCACTGACAAACACACTGGAAGAATGGCTACAACCACACCTCAGCAAAGAGAACAGCCTGAAGCAATGTTTAAAACTAGCGTTGCACAGCCTGCTTTTAAATCAACTGAGTTGGCAGCAACAACAATTAATCAAAAAATTAGCACCCGAAAAAATCAGCGTACCTAGTGGATCTGCRGTCAGCATTGATTACAGCGACCCVGTTCAACCKRTTCTCGCTGTCAGACTACAGGAAGTTTTTGGTTTATTCGACACGCCCACGGTATTAAATGGTCACTGTAAACTCATGATGCATTTGTTATCACCGGCGCGGCATCCCATGCAGGTAACRCARGATTTAAACAGCTTCTGGCAAACCACCTATCATGATGTAAAAAAAGATCTGCGCGGAAAATACAAACGTCATTACTGGCCGGATGATCCATTTACCGCACAGGCRACCAGTAAAACCAAAAAAAAYATGAACCGGTAAATAATCTCAAATAGAGTTATTCCTTATCAGAATTCGCCCGTTTAATGATATCAAGCTGTCTATCTGTCGCCTTTTTCATCACGTCAGAATACACACGCTTTTTCTTACCAGAGGAAGCGTTGCGAATAAAATCCGAAAATGGCGTAGATTTAAC